>NZ_BHZE01000004.1 GCF_003851885.1 Thermaurantimonas aggregans
GCCGGGTTGCTGTTTAAAGACTACTCGCCTCACTTAAAATGTCTATGATGGCTCTAATTTACTTCAATTAAGGGTTTTATCAAAATAAAAAAGAAGGCGTCCTTTACTTTTTGGACACCTTCTTTTATTTTTACATCAGAGCTTTTCAACCAAGTCTTTGTATAGCTCTCTCACTATTCCATCAGCGAGTCCAAGTTTTGGCACGTAAATCCGATCAGCACCTGCCCAACGCATGACACTTAAATAAATTCTGCAGGCATGGGTTATTACATCCGCGCGGTCCGGATTTAAATCCAGTTTTAAGATTAAATCTTCCTTTGTAAACTTTTGTAAATAGTCGAACGTGCTTTCCAGATATTCTCGAGTGAGCGGTACACCCTGTGCTTTACCACTCATTTTGAAAATTCTATTGATGTTGCCTCCGCTACCTATCATCACTACATCTTCAATGGTATTGGTTTGGTCGCGAAGCCAATGCTTCATGGTATTCCAATCGTCTTCTTTTACCAACCCATTGAGCAGACGAACTGTTCCAATGTTAAACGAACGAGAGGCAGTAACAATACCTCTCTGAATAAGGGTAAGCTCCGTGCTACCACCCCCTACATCGATGTAGAGCACGTTGGGTTCTTGCTCGGTGAGTTTGGCGAGAAATTCGTTGTTTTTAATAAGTCGGGCTTCTTCTTCGCCGGTAATGATTTCAATGTGAATACCTGTCTCCTTTTTCACTTTGTCGATCACCTCTTGTCCATTGGCAGCATCGCGCATAGCCGATGTGGCGCATGCTCTGTAGGCCGATACTTCATTTACTTGCATCAGATATTTGAAGGCAAGCATGCCGGCGATGATCTTTTCCTCTGTCTTTTTTGAAATGGTATTTTTAACAAACGAGTCGCTCCCTAGCCGTATTGGCAGTCTTACAAGCGAACTTTTTTTAAAATAGGTCTCCTTTTGGATCTTAATGATGTTAGCAATTAGAAGTCGGATGGAGTTCGAACCGATGTCAATAGCCGCCAAGTGCTTGATCTTCATTGAAATATTTTTTTAATTTTTCAAAAATATGCTACGCTTCTAAAAGTGAAAATCCTCTCTACTTCAAGGGTGTAGCGCAATATCTTCTACTTTCAACTGAATACGGCGTTCGTTTCGAAAATCATTAAAATCAACGCGGTACATCACATCTACTGCCGAAGCGCTTCGGATTTGTTCAAAAAAATGTCCCTTTGAAAACCAAACGGCTTCCATTGTCGTGCTGGTCGTCTCTTCGTGCAGGTGCAATCGAATGTGGCTTTGATCAGCCCCCATCAGACAGCTACTGTCCAACACTTTTAATTTTCTGGAGACATATAGAGGAGATGGATTACCATAACCGGTGGGCTGTATGTGCTGAGTGGAAAGGCGAGTAAATTTTTCGTCGATCTGTGCCAAGCGAATTACGGCTTCAGCTACCAGCTTCCGTTGACGGTCTTCTAAGGTCGAAAAGTTATTGACCTGATGTTTGAATTCAGAAAAAAATTCTTCGAATTTCTCTGGAAGTACTGTAACACCAGCAGCCTGGCGATGCCCTCCGTACTGATAAATGTGATGTTCACATCTTTCTAATACATTGTAAATATCAACTGTCGGGATGCTGCGGGCACTGCCGACAAGTTTGCCTTGACTTTCGGTAAACACAATAGCCGGTCTGTAAAACTCCTCCACCAGGCGCGCAGCCACTATGCCGAGTACTCCTTTCAACCAGTCTTTCCCGTAGAGAGCAATAGCGTATTCATAGCGTTCTGGATTGGCCTTTACCATTGAAATAGCCTCGTTAGCTGTAAGGTCTTGAATGGATTTGCGCTCTGCATTCAGGTTTTCAATTTGGTCGGCAATTTCAGTGGCTTTCTTAGGGTCATCGGTAGTAAGTAGTTCAAGGGCTATATTAGCGTGATCAATTCTGCCGGCTGCATTGATGCGAGGCCCTAAGATGAAGCCTACGTGATAGGATGTTATTGGTCCTGTAATCCCTGATGAGTTTATCAAAGCCGCTAATCCCAATGTGGGTTTGCTGTTAAGCACTTTCAAACCGATTTTCATAAGTATGCGGTTTTCATCAGTCAGCGGAACCATATCGGCCCCAATGCTAACAGCCACTAAGTCAAGTAACTGGTAGAGTTGCCCTTTGTCAATACCGAATCGGTCGGCCAAAGCGCAAGCGAACTTAAAAGCTACGGCACATGCTGAGAGCTCTTTGTAGGGATATGGACAGTCGGGTCTCTTCGCATCGACTACAGCAACAGCAGTGGGCAATACGTGCCCTGGTGTATGGTGATCGATAACAATCAGGTGCATGCCCAGCTTTCGTATTTCGTCGGCCAGCTCTACGGATTTAATGCCGCAATCGAGGGTCACAATAGTGTGTACACCTGAGGACTTTGCGTGCTGAATGCCACTGAGGGTAAGCCCGTAGCCTTCGGTGTAGCGGTCGGGAATGTATGTAATGAAGTTGGTATAAAACGAACGAAAAAATCGGCTCATTAAAGCCACTGAAGTGGTGCCATCTACATCGTAATCGCCGTAAAACATGATTTTTTCACCGCGCTGAACAGCGAGAGCTAAGTGCTCCACCGCATTATCCATGTCACGAAAGAGAAATGGATCATACAAGTCTTCATAGCTCGGTTTAAAAAATCGTCGCGCTTGTTCGAAGGAGGTAACTCCCCTACTGAAGAGTAAAGCGGTGTATTCTGGTTCGAAATTGAGGGCTCGACTCAATTGGTGTATTTCTTCAGTAATTTCTTGATTGCGTATGACCCAAAGGGCATTTTGAATGCTCATAGTACTTGATACATTTTACCTGGTAATCCGATGATTGCACCTTTAATTTCTAATTCTGTAAGAATTGGAATAAGCTGTGAAATGGGCATATCGGCAGCATCGCGCAGCTGGTCGATGTGCATTTTATCGACCTGACGCAAGATGTCAAAAAGGCGTTGTTCTACTTCTGAAAGTTCTGGAAAGAGGCTAGTTTGAACTACTTTGACCTTTCCTTGCCCGCTATGTTCATCCCATTGCAACTTTTGCAATAGGTCATCTACCTTGGTGTACATGTAAGCTTTTCCCGAGTTAATCAGTGCATTTGAGCCTTCTGAATAGGTATCGCCAATGCGACCTGGCACTGCAAACACATCGCGTTTGAAGTTTCGAGCAAAATCAGCAGTTATCAATGCCCCGCCCGACTCCGCTGCTTCTACTACAATGATAGCATCGCTCATGCCTGCTACTATGCGATTGCGTACCGGAAAATTCTCTTTGTCAGGTTTTACACCTCTGAAATATTCTGATACTATACCGCCTTTTTCGATCATTCGATTGGCCACTGCGGTATGTGATGGCGGGTAAATACGATCTAAACCGTGTGCCACCACAGCTACCGTCGTCATCTCCGAATCAAGTGCTGATTTGTGGGCAGCTATGTCGATGCCGTAAGCTAAACCGCTTACAATACATACATTGTAGGGCTTTAGGTCTTCTACGATTTTTCTAGTCACATTCACACCGTAGGCAGTAGCCTTACGGGTACCGACGATGGCTACCATTCGGTGAGCGTTCAGGTTGACATTGCCTTTTACAAAAAGCATTGCTGGCGAAGCTGATACTGCTCGCAGCTTTTCTGGAAATTCACTAGCGTAAAAAGGCAGTAAACGGATGCTGTTTTTTTGCAGAAATTCCCATTCTCTGTCGATCGTCTTTTTTTCGACCTGAATGAATTCTTTTATGCGCTTTGCCAGTGTTTCTCCGATTCCGGGCGTTCGAGCTAAATCTTTTGATGAGGTTTTAAAAATTCCTACAGCTGTCTTGTGGTAAGAAATCAATGTTTTCGAAAGAGTATTACCTATGCCCGGCACAAGCTGCAGAGCTAAAAAGTGGTAGAGCTCCTCTTCGCTTAGCGTCATACCTGACTGCGATTGATCAACGTAGAAGTAGCCTGAGCTGTAGGCGTAAGCACAATGTCGTGAATGCACACATGCGGTGGCTGATGAATCACAAAGGCGATGCACTCGGCTATATCTTCGGCGGTAAGCGGCTGTATGCCGTGATACACTGCCTTGGCTCTATCGATATTACCCTCAAAGCGCACGATGGAAAACTCCGTCTCTGCCAAACCGGGAGAAATCTGACTAACGCGAATGCCGAATTTAAACAAGTCCTGGCGCATTCCTTTCGTGATGGCCTCCACAGCATGCTTGGTAGCACAATACACATGTCCACCGGGATACACTTCTTTGCCGGCCAATGAGCCTATGTTGACGATATGTCCTCTACCAGCCTTTACCATGTAGTCAGCAGCTGCCTTGCCCATGTACAATAAGCCCTTGATATTGGTGTCGATCATCTGATTCCAATGCTCGGGATTTGCCTGGTCAAATCGATCTAAGCCAAGGGCCAAACCAGCATTGTTTACTAATACATCTGGGGTCCCAAGCGATTCAAAGGCATTTTTTGTTTGCTTGCTTACCTCATCAGCATTGCGCACGTCGAGAATAAAAACTTCGGTTTTCGACCCCAACGCTTCGCATTGCTGGGCTACAAGCTCGAGTTTCTCTCTTCTGCGAGCAAAAAGGGCTAAAGTATGACCTTCTTTAGCCATCCTAAGCGCAGTAGCGGCACCGAACCCGGCACTTGCGCCAGTAATCCAAACAATTTTTTTACTCATACAATTAAATCACTCCCAGTTCTTCGAAATAGTGAATGACAGCCTCCTTCATCAGCCAGCTCTGTTCGCCGGGCTTTAGATATGGTAAGGACTGAACGAGCTTATAGTGTGGCCATCCTTCAGCATCTATACCTTCAAAGGCGTAATAGCCATAGGGCTCTAAAACTCTGCAAATGGCTATGTGCATCAGGTTTACCTTCTCGTCTTTTTTAAACTTTCGGTATCCTTTACCCAGCTCTTGCACCCCAATGAGAAATAGAATACCGTCTAAATCAATATCTTCACCTTGACTAAAGGTATCGCTGAGTTCCTTGACCAGCCGGTTCCATTTTTCGCGCAGTACATCACGGTCTGTCATATTCGTACAAAAATACTTACCTGAATACTTTAAACTCACTAAACTCTGTGTCTAAAATGCCTTTTGAATGGTTAATACCACAGATTGGGTGTAGGCCCGAATGGCTGGTAGAAGGGAAGCTACAAGACCTGTTATCAGTGCCAAAAGCATCAAAAAGACATCATCAGCCGACAAACCATATTCAAATCTGTATCGGAAAGCATTGACTGCATAATCGCTCAGCAACTTTTGACCCACTTTGGCTAATGCAATGCCTACAATTCCACCCATTAAGGAGATGATTAGACCTTCGCTCAAGATCAAACCAAAAATACCTAAAGGTCGATAACCTAAAACTCTTAAAAGCGATAACTCTTGTATTCTACTGCTAAGTGATTGAAATAGAGAAAATACCAAACTGACTATAGATAGGGCAATCAGCACAATTGCAATCCAATTCACAATTTCAACGCCTATTCCCATGAGATTAAAAACTCTATTAATTTCAATGGCAGGTAAAGCTGCCTGCATATTGCTGTTTTGGTTAATAAGTCGCGGCAGTGAGAAATTTGCCATTGGACCTGTGAATTTTACGAGAGCCAAAGTGATTTCTTTAGGCTCATCTTCTTGTGCATGGTCGTGTGAGTGCTCGTGATGCACCTCCCAAACGCTTTCAAGGGATGTAAAAATCAATTGGTCAGCTACCGTACCAGTATTTTTAAATATTCCGACTATTTTGTATGGGTGATGGTGGGCATCGTCGTTTCCGGCAGCCAATCCATGTGTTCCCTCTATTTTCTGACCTAAAGAGAGATTTAATTCCCTTGCCAAACGCTCACTTATGATGGCTTGCATAGGTTTCTTAAAGGGTTTTCCTTCAAGAATTTTCAAATCGTAATGTGCATAAATGGTGCTGTCGGTGCCCACAATTCGATAGCCCTGGTAATTGTCGCCCAGACTTAGGGGGATGAGTTCTTTCACCCACTGATTTTTTCGAAGTTCCTGAACCTCATCGAGGGGAATGTTTCCCGTAGGAGCATCAATGTGATAAATACCGCACAGCACCAGTTGCAGTGGGCTGCCTTTGGCTCCCACGATCATATCTACGCCCCGCAAATTCCCCTGAAATTGCGCTTCAACGTTGGAGGCAAAAAATCTCATGAGTCCGATCATTCCAATGCCAAAAGCCATGAGAAGAATGGAAATAAAGCTACGGGTCGGCGAATCGAGTATATTGAATAGGGCAAGCTTCAGATTTTTCATGCTCATTATTTTCTTCTTATTGCGAAACGTGATATACAGCGTCATCGCTGTTTACAATTCTCCTATCGTGTGTTACAACGACAAGAGAGGCATTCTGTTGGAGAGCTGTACTTTTTAATAAATCAATTACTTCAAGGGCATTTTCGTCGTCGAGTGCAGAAGTTGGCTCATCTGCCAAGACGAGTTTTGGCCGGTTCACCAAAGCGCGAGCTATTGACCCTCTTTGTTGCTCGCCTTGACTAAGCTGATGGGGTTTTTTGTGTTTTTTCTCTGAAATTCCAAGCTTCTCGAGCAAAAATTCGGCGTGAGCAGCATCAAAAGAAACATCAGCCGCATAGGCTGCCCATTTCAAATTTTCCCAGATACTCACTGACCTTAGAAATACATTTTTTTGAAACACAATACCAATATTTCTTCCTCTAAACACATCGCGCTTTGAAGGTGACAATTGTTGAAGTAATGTACCATTAATTACAATTTCGCCACTGAGAGGGGTCAGAAAACCTGCTAATAAATTCAGCAAGGTAGATTTTCCGGAGCCTGACCTGCCTAAAACGAATAGAACATCACCTTGATTAAGGGTAATATCACTGTAAGAAAAAACCACATCTTTTTGATACGTAAATTTAAGCGCGCGCGTTTCTACTACCAAAGTCATTTTACTTACCTTTCGAACAGCCGAAATTAAGGCTGACCGACGACAAATTTCAAAGCGTGTGCCTCTCCGGGTGAAGAAGAAAGGTACAGGATGTACATTCCGGGTGCCAGCGTTGATATATTGATCTGATATTGACCATCCAACCAAGTTCCTTCACCCCGAAATACCTTTCGGCCATCCAAAGCATAAATGGCATATTTTAGTTTACCTTCTTGCGAAGTTTTATTGCGAATAATCAGATATTCGGTTGCCGGATTAGGAAAAAGCGCATAGATAGATGATGAGGCTTCGTCGTTTTCATTTGGCAATCCGATGTTTGATGGTGCTTTTCCTTTAAAGAAGTGCATGCCTCCTGAGGCATTGCCAAGCAATACTTCAGGCCAGCCATCATTATCAAAGTCGAATAAAGCAGCAGCATTCAATTGACCTTCGACTAATTTTTGACCAAAGTCGTATAGAGAAGGTAACAGGGTAAAACGCATATCGGGTCGTATGTTGGAGGCTGTTTGATAAGGCATTTCGCACCCATGGGCAAATATGGTATTAAAGCCCTGAATGTTGCCATATGCATTTGACTGATAACCAGCATCATGACCTGTAAGCACTATATCTTGATTGGGTATGTTTTGCGAAAAACAGATTTCAATCACAAGATTTGATTTTCCATCCCACAGGAAGGAGTTGGTAAGCTGAACGGAATTCCAACCTTGCGAGAGAATGAGTGTTTGGTTAAACACCTCTCTGAAGCCCAAGGTATCGAATTGATTCAAAGCATTCAGCGTAGTGTTTTTCATTCGAATGCTGATACCTTGGCTTATGTAAAAATTTCCGGAAGACGTAACATTAAAACCAATATGTGTGATACGGCCTGCCACCAAACCAGCGGCCTTGAGGTCAGAGGCTCTGAATAAAATCTGATTTCTGCCGGTTCGACGGCTTGTGCCAAAGGGGGTTACATCTGCATTTGAGAGCGTGTGTGTTGAGGTTCCTATGGTTTGGGTGATTTGTTCGGGTTTTTGGGAAATGAGACTTAAGCTATCGTAAAAGTGTATGCCTTGACTTAAGCTGCCCACAGCTAAAAGCTTTCTACCCTGAAGTATGAAGTGCCGGGGCATGGCATATCCTTGAAAATCAAATTGGCCTCGCGTATCTACCCCCCCAAATCGAGCATTTACCAAAGTAAATTGAGGATTAGTGACTGTGCCCGTATTTCGGTAGTAAAGGAGGTAACCCGTACGATTGCCAACGAGCAAATCGAGCAATCCATCGCCGTCAACATCCACTACTTCAGGAGCAGCCCACTGCCCTACCTGAATTCCGGAATAGGCATTGACTGGTGGTGCCCATTGAGGGTTGAAAGCTGTACCTGTATTTTGAAAATACGAAAGAGTACCATCAGCCAGTCCGACGATCAAATCCAAATCGCCATCGCCATCCAAATCGCCCATCGCAGGATACAAATTTGCTGAATTAAGCTGCCAAGTATTGGCCAAATTGGTATCGCTCAGCACATAAGCAGGCATGCTGCCGGTGCTTACATTTTTAAAAAAATACAATCTGCCCCTATACACCGAGCTATCTATCTCATGCCCGTGATGACCAACGATTAAATCAGGTTTGCCGTCTCCATCCAAATCTTTAATAAGTGGATAGGCACCATATTCGAGATTGATCGTTTGATCTTGTAAAAAGGACTTTGTCTGAAGCTGAAACTGAGCGCCGGGTCCGGTGGCTACATTTTTAAGATACCACACGCTGTTTTTCATCTTCCCGTTGTACTGGCGCGGGCTCACGATTAAATCGCGCCTTCCGTCTTTGTCGATGTCGATAAATACTGGGGAAGGACTGTACGGTAAAAAGATGGGCGAACCTGATGGAAAAGCCGTGTCTTGAGAAGTCATCCATGCGTCCACGTTATTGACTCCAGTATTAAAAACTGCCGTGAGCGTAGGATAGTCTTCTTCGCTCATCAGCATGTCGAGGCGGCCATTGCCAGATAAATCGAATACAGCTGCATTTACTGCCCCTAGATGCTGTACCTTTTCCGGGATAATTACATTGTCGTAGAGCGAATTGATACTACAGGTCATTAGCTTCAGGGCTAGAAACAAATCGCTTTTTACAAATCCACCCCAACACAATTTCACTTGCTGAAAGTGTGTGGTACAGGGCTGAACTGCTCTGTGTAATTCAAATCGATCTTCAAAAACACTTTGATTAATGATGTCTAACCGATTGTCGCCATCGATATCGGCTATTACAGGTATAGACAGGGGGTTATTAAAAATCGTAGAACTAATGGTGCCGAACTGAGAAAAAAGGAAGTCTCCATTGGGATTTTTTGTGAACTGTAAGTTGCCGTTAGTACTAGAATTAAGATAAAGAAGAATTCCGGCAAACATGTTTCCTGTAAACAAGTCTTTTTTTCCATCGCAATTCACATCAGCCGTAATGATAAAACCGCGTAACTCAGGGATTTTTTTGCTGATCTCGTAATCATATTCAAACGTGTAATTTCCTGATGTTCCTTTTCTCAAGAATGCCATTGGCCTGTTGCCCATTCGATCAAGTGCCAGGAGGTCTTCTTGTCCATCGAAGTCGAGATCGATTTCGGCAAAGTGCATATGGCTCATACCCCCAATCCATGGTTGAGTCAGAGCATTTCCAGAAATCTGTACTGGTATATTCTTGAAGTATTCAAAATCAACTTGACCTAAAGAAAATTTTACAAAAATTAGGAAAAGTAAAATGCCTAATCGAAGACGCATCGCTATATGTACTTAAAAGTGCCTGAATATACGAAAGTATAACATGTAAAGTAAGTGACCAGCAGCCTCAGCTCTGTAAAAGTTGAGTAAGTGTAGCATAAAGGACATTAAAGTTTTCAAATTTTCAACTTTCTCAAATCATCGCTTTTTTTATAAATGATAGAATTTTATGTCAATAAAAGAATAAACCCTATTCATATTCAAAATCCTGATTGCCAAAAATGGCGGTAGATCATTAACTCCTTACAAAAAAAATTGCCTTTTGATTTAGAATAATTTTTTTGCACTTGTATTCGAAGATTCTCAAAAAATTCTTAGAATATCAAAACGCTTTACTTTTGAATACTATAAAAACGCGCAAAGCCATGATAGACTCTTCATTAAACATATTTGATCTCCCCCTGGAAGAATGTAGCAAAAAGCCGCTAACCGGATTTTTTAGAAACGGGTGCTGCGACACCGGCCCTGAAGATGTAGGTTGTCATACCGTGTGTGCGGTGATGACAGAGGAGTTTTTGCTATTTACCAGAAGATTGGGCAACGATTTAATCACACCTCGTCCAGAGTACAATTTTCCTGGCTTAAAACCCGGTGACCGGTGGTGCTTGTGTGCCTTGCGCTGGAAGGAGGCTTACGACGCAGGATGCGCTCCCTACATCATACCCGAAGCCACCCACAAAGCAGCACTGCGCTACATCGACATCGACATTTTAATACAATTCGCTTTGAAAAACAACACTTTAGATACAAATGGCTAAAAGTGTAGAAAATACACTTGCGATGTAAAAACTTTTTTACTTTAGGCCCCTGAAAAAAATGTTAAAGCGCTTTGTATGGCTCGTAAAGAGAAACCTCTTCTTTCGTTTTGGCAAATATGGAATTTGAGTTTTGGCTTTTTAGGCGTACAAATTGGTTACTCCCTTCAAAACGCTAATACGAGTCGCATTCTGTCAGCCGTGGGAGCCGATGTACATCACTTGAGCTTGTTTTGGCTGGCAGCTCCGATAGCCGGATTAATCGTACAGCCTATCGTAGGTCTCTCCAGCGATAAAACATGGACGCGCTTCGGCCGGCGTATTCCATTTATTCTCGGCGGAGCCATCGTATCGGCCATTGCCATGTTTTTTATGCCAAACAGCGAATACTACGCCCATCTGATGCCTCCTGTGATTTTTGGGGCCTTTATGCTGCTTCTAATGGATACTTCTTTTAATGTAACCATGCAGCCTTTCAGAGCCTTAGTGAGCGACATGGTACCAGATCGGCAGCGCAATCTGGGCTACAGCATACAGAGTTTTCTGATTAATCTTGGTGCAGTTTTAGGTAGTGTGTTACCGGCTATTCTCACATTTATAGGCATTAGCAATACGCCAGGCGAGGGCGAAAAGGTAGCCTCTACCGTCATTTGGTCGTTTTACATCGGAGGAGCCACACTTTTTCTCACTGTGATTTGGACGGCGATCAACACCCGTGAATACCCTCCCAAAGAATACGCAGAGTACAACGATATAGAAGACGACAAACCGCGCAGAAATTTCTTAAAACTTCTGACCAATGTGCCAAAAATTATGTATCAACTGGCAGTTACTCAATTTTTGAGCTGGTTTTCGCTCTTTCTGATGTGGGTGTACACTACCCAAGCCCTAGCTGAAAACATATGGAATACAACGGATGCGCAATCCAAAGAATTTAACGACGCAGGCAACTGGACAGGAATTCTCTTCGCTGCCTACAGCGTATTTGCTGCTCTTTACAGCCTTCTGATGCCTAAGCTTGCCGACAAATACGGAAGAAAAACCGTATATGCCCTTTCGCTTATTGCGGGCGGCATCGGCTTGATAAGTATTTTGCTGATCAAAAATCAATACGTCTTGCTAGTGCCAATGATAGGTATAGGTATAGCTTGGGCTGCTATACTTGCTATGCCCTATGCGCTACTATCATCCAAACTGCCCGCTCAGGACACAGGTGTATATATGGGTTTGTTTAATGCAACCATTACCATACCACAGATTATCGCTGGCCTTACAGGCGGATTATTACTGAGCCTGGCTGGTGGTGAAGCTGTATGGATGCTGGTGTTTTCGGGTATATCCATGACATTGGCAGGCATCGTTGCACCTTTCGTGATTAAAGAAGCTTAATCGCTTATTTGGCCTTCATAAGAATTTTCTGAAAATGTTTTAAGGCCTTTTAAAATTTTGATAAAAGGCTTGGTAATAAAACCGCTTTTGTATTAAGTCCAAAGCTTGCTGGGTGTTCCTCTTTTTCAAACAAATCACTAAAGAGCTTAAATTCTCAGCAGCCAAGCATCCGGATAAGAAGACTTAATGTTGGCTATGTCAGCTTTAGCTTCTCGCAGTGAGGCGTAGGTTTTCACTGCAACTCTGAAGTAAGGTGTTCCTGGAATTTTAACAATCTCAAATTCAGAGCGTCCGGCCACAAAAAGTTTTGCATTTTCTTCGCTTGTAAACGATGCTACGATCAATTTCCAACCTTGTCTGGCCGAGGTTGACCTGGCCGAAGACATACTTGAAGCAGGTGCTGCCTGGCTGTAAGAAGTATTGCCTACATTAGCTGTTGCATCTTTAAAGTAATCTCTACCACGCACAAAGGCTCCACTACGTGTAAGTACTACCAAACGGTCGATAAAAGCCTTCTGAGATACGTAGGGTTTTTCAGATTCTACGGGCGTATCTGATGGTTTTTCTTTTGGAGTTTGAAGGGTGGGCATGGTTCGCTGCTCTTTAGCAGTAGATGATTGTGCAGGTTTTTCTTCCGCTTTAGGAGTTTCTCTAATAGGTCTTTCTGTACTTTCAGAAGTAGGCGATGGCTCTTTTGAAGAGACAGCTGAGCTTGGTTTAGAATCTTTTTCTTTCGGACGTTCTTCAGAAGTGTTCTGACTTGTTCTTTCTTCTTTTCTAACTGGAGGAAGGGTTTGTTGGTTGTCTTCGAAAGTGATTTTTTCGCTAGATGGTGGTGAAGCTACTTTCGTTTCTTGAGCTAGCAAAGCTTGTATTTTTCTAAGCCCGTAGGGCAAAGGCGAAGAGGTAGGGTCAATTTTTAATTTCCGATCTGCTGGTTCGACTTGAGAGGAATTTTCTTCCGGAACAATCCCCCCTACTCTCCTTCTTAAGGCTCTTTTGGGCAGCGGTCGCAAAGTTGATCGGTCTATTCTGTCTTTTCTGAAATAATAATCATGTAGAATTTTTCGAACCAAAGGCTGATAATATTCCCAAAAGAATTTTCGTCGATCGTTGTAATCTTGATTGTTGTAAAACAACTTGCGTATGTAGGTAATGCCTCTGAAATAAGACGTAAGAAATCCAAAGGGGTTGTCGCTGTAATCGCCACAGAAGTAGAAGCGCAAACCCTCAGCAGAATCGCCGATTACTGCTGGGTAAATTTTGGGAATTCGATAGTACATCAGAAAACTGTCACCTCGTTCATTTGGATGCACCCTGTAGTTGGCGATTACATTTTCTTCAGCATATGGAATGACTACATCTTGCCAAAAGGGATATCTCAAATATTCAGGTAAACCATAGTATTGGGCATATTCTCTTTTGGTATTGATTACGGGAACTTCTGAAATGAGGTCGTCTTTTTTTGTCAATACAAATACTGTCCCGTTCTCATTTACATAGGCCAAACCTGGTCCTTTGTAATCCCATGGCCTGCCTTGAGACTCGTTGTGCAAACGAATCATCCACTTGGGAATGTCAGGATTTTTGGCCGTATCTAGTTCATCGTAATACCTCAATGTCCACCCTGTGTATCGAAACTGAAAGAGGTCTTCCAGCGCTTTCCGCATATCATAAGGCGTGGGTGAGGCTACAAGGTTAAACTCACCGATTAGCAGCTTGCGCTGTTGAAACATTTTTTCCATTACAGTAAGCTCAGAAATGTTTGCACCACCGTAAATGAGAGAAGAACGTTCGTTGATGCTACCTTTCTGATACCATTCATTCGAGTACACGCCATAGGCGTCAGTGTAGTAGAATGCGTCGTAATAATCAGCAATACTGTCAAGTTGCTCGTCATAGTAAAGGGTGAGGTCTTTTATTTTGAACTGTGGTCTGTTAACAGGAAAAAATCCCCAGTAGTCTTCTGATCTGATGTACCTGCTTTTGTCAGGCTTTACAAATCGGTTATAGTTAAGTACCCACATCAAACTCAAGTGCTCGTCGTAGGTGGTGCGCGAGACTGTTTTGTCCATTATAAAAATTCGTATGGACTTCTTTGGCCAGAAATACCAGAAAAGAAAACTCCATAATGGGGTGAAAATCAAAAGTATGACAATTATCTTCCTAAATAGATACTTTGTTCTTTTTGGTTTATCTTGAGAGGAAACGGCTGACTGAGTTTGAGAAGTACTCACTATTACCTTGTATTTACGCCTAAATTACCCTGGGTTTATTGAGAAAGTAAACCTTAATTATTAAATTTATCAATAGATGAATGTTGATAATCAGATGTATAACACCCGAATTCTTCTGTGTAGTACTACAAAGTTTTCAACAGAAAAGCAGTGATTTTTTCTTTCAAAAAACGATCTTGTTAATATCTCGTATGATGTTGAATTTAAAATCTTTATGCAATTTTTTTGCAGATTACATTCGTATTTTTCTTAATTTATTTTGAATTTGCTTTAATTTTTGCTAAAATTTTGAGTTTAAAGTTTCAAATGCTTTATTCGCAGTGGCAGATGAAATTATGAAAAGTCTCTCTTCAATTTTTGTTTTTCTGGTTTCGCTTTTTTCGATGGCACAGCCCAAAAATCGATATTGGGTTGAGTTTGCCTATAAAGGAACCTCATTCGATCCATTTACCTATTTTGATTCAAAAGCCATAGAACGAAGAATCAACAATAACGTTCCTTTGTGCGACAGTTCTGACTTTCCAGTAAACGAAGTTTTTTTAGAACATTTGACTTCTTCTAATGCAGAAGTTATTTATGCCTCTCGCTGGCTGAATGCGGCCTACATCATCGCTGACGATGTAACCATAGACCAAATACGGGAATTCAACTTTGTAAAATCGGCAAAAAAAGTAGAGAGCCAGTTGGTCATCAGTTCATTATACACTGAAGCATTAGATGATCAAAACTTACAAGAATTAGCTGAACGGCAAATTACCTTGATGAAAGGACAGCTTTTTGCCGAAAAAGGCATCACAGGTAAAGGTGTACGAATAGCCATTTTTGATGGGGGATTTCCAAATGTCGATCGCCATCCGGCTTTTGAACACATCCGCTCTCAAAATCGAATTCTCGCCACTTTCGATTTCACCAAAAACAAACAACACGCATACCGAGGTAATAGTCATGGACTTTCGACATTTTCGAACATAGGAGGTAAATTTGGTAAACTTTTCTTAGGTCTAGCACCTGATGCAGAATATTTGCTGGCCATCACCGAGGTAAACCGAGAAATTTTTAAAGAAGAAGTTTGGTGGGTGGCAGCAGCTGAATGGGCTGATCAAATGGGCGCTCAGATCATCAACAGCAGCCTCGGCTACACCGAACCGAGATATACCCCCCAACAAATGAACGGAAGGCACACTATGGTGTCGAAAGTCGCCAATATGGCAGTGGCTAAAGGCATTTTGGTCATTAACTCGGCAGGCAATGAAGGCGATGATTTTAATTGGCAAATCATAGGTTCCCCGGCCGACGCAGATAGCGTGCTCTCGGTAGGTGGTGTAAACCCTTACACAGGGCTGAAAATCGACTTTTCATCTTTTGGTCCGACAGCAGAAAGAAAACTTAAACCCAATGTAGCAGCAAGCGGCACCACCGTGGCAGCAAAAGGGGCAGATGGATACAGAAGAGTAAATGGCACGTCATTTTCGGCGCCTTTGATCACAGGCTTCGCAGCGTGCGTTATGCAGTTGTACCCCGGATTAAAAGCAATGGAATACTTCGACAAGATTCAACAATCAGCTCATCTCTACCCTTATTTCGATTACGCTCATGGGTATGGTGTTCCTCAAGCTGATTTTTTCTACACTGAAAAAAAAGAAAGCAAAACCTTTTCAGCTGCTTTTGTTCCAACTTCCATATTAAAATCTGTACATTCATTCGAAAAAAAGAACAATCAGGAAGAAGAAAAATCTATAACAAGAGAAATTAAAATTGCACTACCAAAGGAACACAGCACTACATCTTCGTTTAAAGCTTTCGACTATTTCTACTACCACATTGCCAATGCAAAAAACGAATTAGTGGACTATGAAGTACTCATCCCAGTCAAGGAATTTACCATTCCAATTTCTCACCCGGATGCCGTAATTTTCAGAGCTTTTTATCAAGGCTATTTTATTGAATTAATACTCAAAAACGAATGAAAAATTTTCTCAATGTCAGTTTGATGGTACTAGTGTGCTTAAATGCATTTGGCCAAACGACTGTTTTGAAAAAGCCAAAAAGCGTTTTAGATGAAAATTACACGTACGGAAAAAATAGAAAACATTACGTGCATACGGGCTTTGCTTATTTAGCAGGAGTATCAGCTACCACCCTTCCTAATTTAGAATTCAGACCTTTATCTTCGAGTGTTTTCCAATTCTTTGCACTTTACAAATACAAAATCAACAATACATTTTCACTTACATCAGAACTAAGCTTCGGAGGCGTAGAACTCATCTTTAAATTCAAAGATTCAATACCTCAATATTCCCTTTTTACGACTCAAAAGGAAGATAAGATTAACAGAGGTGAAATCGAACTTCGACAAAACATTCGCATCAGATACTCTGGTACCCAAAGCAAAATCGGGAATTTCATTGAAATAGGTATTTTAGGTGGAATTGCTACGACCAATCAGTACACGCATGCAGGCGTTACAGCTTTAAATCAAAAAACAGAGATAAATTTTATCAATAGTCCAGTACAACTGACCGACGGAAATTTGTATTCCTTTAATCGATGGTATTATGGATTTGCAGCTCGACTTGGATTTAATAGAATATCTTTTCCATTTCGATATGTGAATATTGGCGACGTTGAATACATGGTTACAGGTATCGAAATTTCATTTTTTTAACCCTATATCAAAAAATTTATGCAAGAAATAGACATCAAAAAAAGATTTCCAGAATTCGAAAACGAGCTTATAAAAGAAATGCTCGAACATGCCATCATACGCGACTTTATGGCAGGTGACTACATCATACAGTCAGGTCAGTATTTTAAACAATCTATGCTTGTGTATGAAGGCACTGTAAAATTGTACCGCGAAGGTCACGAAGGAAACGAGTTTTACCTGTACCACATCAAAGCAGGTGAACCCTGTGCCCTTAGTATGAGCTGCGCCATCAGACAAGAGCGCAGTGAGGTGATTGCCAAGGCCGTAACTGATTGCACACTCATCTTTATTCCAGCTACCCTTACCGAAAAATGGATGACCACCTACCCCGGCTGGAACCGCTTTGTGCTCGACAGCTACAGAAAGCGCTTCGAAGAAATGCTCGAAACCATCGACCAAATCTCCTTTAGAGCATTGGATGAGCGGCTTGAATTTTACCTGAAGCGCCAACGTGAAATATACGGGTCTAATGTGATTAATATTTCTCATCAGCAAATAGCCGACGAACTCAACTCTTCCAGAGAGGTCATCTCCCGTCTTCTTAAAAAAATGGAACAGCGCGGCTGGCTTGAACTTCACAGAAACCAGATTGTTTTGTTGCCAAGTTTTAAGTAATTGTTATTTTTACATCTCTAAAGCTTTAACTGCTATGAAGAAAATCTACATGCTCAGCTCGGCGCTTTTTCTAGTTTTAACGCTTAATGGCCAGAGATACCTTAACGAGGTTTTTACACAATTAGATTCTATAAAAGACGTACAATACGGGCAGGCGATAGCATGGAACAACGACACCGTAAAACTGTATGTCGATATCTTCAAGCCAGCCAATGATTCTGCAACCAACAGACCTCTTATAATCCTTGCACACGGGGGCTCTTTCATAGCCGGAAATCGACAAGATGAGTTCATTACCGACTTGTGCAGGCGATTTGCTCGCCGTGGGTATGTAACAGCCTCTATTTCTTACCGATTGGGTGTCAATCAGCAAAACTTTTTGAATATTTCCGAAGAATTTATCATGGCTGCTATTAGAGGCACACAAGACTTCAACGCAGCTGTGCGCTTCTTCAAGAAATCAGCTACTCAAGGCAACCCATACGGAATTGATACAAACCGCCTGGTGGCAGGTGGCTACTCGGCTGGTAGCATAGCTGCGCTGCACTCTGTGTATCTGCGCGATACCAACGTGGTCACTCAACAAGTGCGATCACTGATTAAATTGCTTGGCGGAGTGGAAGGTAGCAGTGGAAATTCAGGGTTCAGTTCAGAATCGCATTTGGTGGTAAATATCGCCGGTGCAGTGCTCGATACTCAAATCATCCTTCAGCAGTACGTGCGGCCTATTGTGAGTTTCCATGGCACCGTGGATAACACAGTGAAATTTGGAAGAGGCTTTGTACAAGTGAATGGTTTTAACATTCTGCAACTCGATGGGTCTAGCTTAATAGATGTGCGCGTTAAAAATCTCGGCTCTACAAGCTCTCTTTTTGCTTTTCAAAATGTAGATCACGACTTGCCTTACAACACTACTAGAAGAAACACTATAGTGACTGAAATGGCAAATTTCCTCTTTGCATGGCTGAATGGAACTCTTGGCCAGAAAACATTTACCGATCTGCGAGTGGCTTATTATCCCAATCCTGCTCGAGAAATGCTCAACATTACGCTTGAAAAGTCAGCTGTGATCAAAATTTACACCATCAATGGCCAACTTCTCAAAGAAATCTCTTGTACCGAAGGGGATAATGCCATCACTGTAGCTGACCTGCCGAGAGGTATGGTATTAGTAACAATCCATGATGGTGTAAATACCGTAACAAACAAGTTGCTTTTACAATAATTTAACAGGGAAGTCAAAACGAATTTTCTTTAGTTTTGCAGCCCTAAAATTGAGCTCTTCTTAAAAAGAGCTTATACGGTCCGGTAGCTCAGCTGGATAGAGCAACTGCCTTCTAAGCAGTAGGTCAAAGGTTCGAATCCTTTCCGGATCACTTTCATCAAATTTTTAAAGCTGCATTTTCGTTATGCAGCTTTTTTTATTTCAAAATTTTTTTTAAAAACAATTGATTCAGAAAATTTTCTGATCGATAAAGAAGCTAAATTTTTTCATATTTATTCTTTTCAAATACAGTTTATAGGTTCTTTGATAGAAATAAAAAACCCGGCAATAGCCGGGCTTAAATTTGTTATTAATTAGATTATTTCATTGCTTCCTGGTATCTGCGGCTTACTTCTGGCCAGTTAACCACATTCCAGAAGGCAGCAATGTACTCAGGTCTGCGGTTTTGATATTTTAAATAATAGGCGTGTTCCCAAACATCAAGACCCAGAATTGGAGTACCGCGCTGTTCAGCGACGTCCATCAGAGGGTTGTCTTGATTAGGAGTGCTTGTGATGAAGAGCTTTTTGTCAGGACCTACGCAGAGCCATGCCCATCCTGAGCCGAAACGAGAAGCCGCTGCCTTGTTAAACTCTTCTTTCATCTTGTCAAAAGAGCCAAAGGTTTTGTCAATAGCAGCAGCAAGTTCACCGGTAGGAACTCCACCGCCGTTTGGCGACATGATAAGCCAAAACATGGAGTGGTTGTAGTGTCCACCGCCATTGTTGCGCACGGCTACAGGCAGCTTGCTCACAATAGCCATAAGCTCTTCGATGGTTTTATTTTCGAACTCTGTGCCCTGAATGGCGGCATTCAGATTATTAACATAGGCTGCGTGGTGCTTGCCATGATGAATTTCCATGGTCATGGCGTCAATGTGCGGTTCGAGAGCCGCTTTGTCGTAAGGCAAATTAGGAAGTGTAAAAGCCATTTTATTCGGTTTTAAGTTTAAAAATCGAAACAAAGGTAAAATTCAAAAAGTTTATCCAGCTATTGAATCTGTCAATCTCATATCGATGGCTCAGGTTCTAAATTTTAAGAGATTCAATAAATATTGACCATATCCACTCTTCAAGAGAGGAGCGGCTGCCTTTTCTAATTGTTCATCGGTAATAAATCCCTTACGCCAGGCAATCTCTTCTATACATCCGATTTTCAATCCCTGGCGTTCTTCAATCACTTGCACAAATTGCCCTGCTTGCATTAAGGAAGTGAATGTGCCGGTGTCGAGCCAAGCTGTGCCGCGTTCTAGCTTTCGCACCTCTAGGCGGCCTTGGCGAAGGTATTCGTTGTTTACATCGGTAATTTCGTATTCACCCCTGGCGCTAGGTTTAATCTCGGATGCAATTTTCACAACATCGTTGTCGTAGAAATACAGACCCGGCACAGCGTAATTCGACTTGGGATGCTTGGGTTTTTCTTCAATAGAAATAACTCGGTTATTTTCATCAAACTCTACAACCCCATATCGCTCAGGGTCGCTCACGTGGTAGGCGAAGACGATACCACCTTTTGGATTTTCACAAGTGGCCAGAAGTCGTCCCATTCCCTGTCCATAAAAAATATTGTCTCCTAAAACAAGAGCTGCGCTGTCGTTTCCAATAAAATCCTTTCCCAACACAAAAGCCTGTGCAAGTCCGTTGGGTTCGTGTTGCACGGTGTATTGAAAGTTACAACCTATGCGGCTACCGTCGCCAAGCAGCCTGTGGAAAAGGGGGGCATCGTGAGGCGTGGTGATGATCAAAATATCGCGAATACCCGCCAAAAGCAAGGTAGAAAGAGGATAATACACCATCGGTTTGTCGTATACTGGCATCAGCTGTTTACTTATGGCCAATGTAAGCGGGTGAAGACGTGTGCCGCTACCTCCGGCCAAAACAATTCCTTTCATATTACTCTATTTACGAGGTGAAAGTAGTGTGAAAGAAAGAAAATCGCACAAAAATTCAGTACTAAACAGAAGAATTTTAAAGTTCATAATTTTACTTTACGTTAATGATCGTATTTGTATATTTGCAGCCGCTTAAAACAAATGGGGAATTAGCTCAGCTGGCTAGAGCGCTACAATGGCATTGTAGAGGTCATCGGTTCGACTCCGATATTCTCCACATGGTTATGTGAATCCGCCTTTACCTGGCGGGTTTTTTTATTTTGTGCTGAAAACTTGTACCTTTTAACAAATGAGCTTGGTCCATCACCTGCAAAATTTAAATAATGTAATAATTTTTTGATTATTAAAGTTTAACGCCTTTCATCGTCAAACTTTTTTTTCAATTATTACCCATATTTCACAAAATTTTGGTTCGTAGGTATACGATTTTAATTTTTAAAAGAGTTAATCGTTTTACGGTACTTGTGTTTTGAAAATAGTTATTCGATTGAACTACTTTTACCCCAAAAATTTGCTTTTAGTGTGAAAAAAGCTATTGCCAGAATTCTTGGACTCATCCTGGCGTTTGCTGCAGGTGAAGTAAAGAGCCAACTTACGGAAATTCAACGTACACCAGAAGCTGACTTTCAAACCGGAATATTTTACATCCAACAAAACATGTATGGCGCTGCTCGCGATGTGTTTACACGGCTATTGGATGACAACAAAAATCTTACGGCTGATCAGCGGCTCAATGCGGAATACTATCGCGCCATTGCAGCCGTTCAGATGCTGCACCCTGATGGAGAATTTTTGTTGGAAAAATTTATTCAAGACTATGAAACCAGCGCTAAAGCCAATGAAGCAAGGCTGTATATGGGTGATTTTCTGTTTAAAAACCGCCAATACAAGCGCGCGGTAAAGTACTATCAGCAGGCTGACTGGACGCTGATGAATGCTGCCGAACGGGCAAAAATTCAATTTCAGTACGGTTATTCCCTTTTTTCAACGGATGATCAGGACGGAGCCGAAAAGCAATTTGCAGCTGTGAAGGATGGCAAGTCGCAGTATGCCGCTCCTGCCTTGTACTACTATGCCTACATATGCTACATGAAAGAGCGATACGACGAGGCTTTGGTAAACTTCGAAAAGCTGCGCAACGACAAGAATTTCGGCGGAATGGTACCCTATTATCTAGCTCATATTTATTACAAAAAAGGCGAATATGACAAATTGCTCGCCGTGGGCAAAGAGATCTTGGAAGGCGATGAGCCTGCTCGAGCCTCAGAGATTGCCAAATTAGTGGCCGATGCCTACTATCGACGCAAGGATTACAAAAATGCACTCACTTATTACACCAAATTTTTGGAAAAAGGTGGTAAGCCTTCGCAAACAGATTATTACGAAATCGGCTACACCTACTATCAACTCGGCAAATACAGCGAGGCTGTGCAATTTTTTAATAAGATTACCAATGCCCGTGAAGAAATTGCCCAGAATGCGCACTACATGCTCGGCGACTGCTACCTGAAGCTTGGCATGCGACAAGAGGCTGCAGGTGCCTTCAAAGCAGCTGCGCGAAGCGACAAAAACCTAGAAGTACAAGAAGATGCTTTCTACAACTTTGTGAAAATCAACTACACCGAAACTTCTCCCTTTCAAAACCCAATTGAAGCCGCTGAAGAATATTTGAAACTCTTCCCTCAAAGCCGTCATAGCAAAGAAATAAACCGACTGCTTGCAAGCCTGTACAGCAACAGTAGCGATTACGCTAGAGCAGCTGTTGCCCTTGAGCAGGCTGGCCTCGATTCACCGGAGATGCGCGAAGCCTGGCAACGCGTACAGTACTTCTTGGGCGTGCGCAGCTATACAAGCCGTCAATATGCTCAGGCCATTACCCACTTCAAGCGCAGTCTCGAGCAGCCATTAAACCCGCGCTTTACTGCCTTGGCTTATTACTGGATGGGCGAAACCTACTATCAACTAATGGAGTACGACGCTGCGCTGAATGCATTTAACCAATTTGCTTCCACTCCTCAAGCGTCGCTGTTAGCAGAGTTTCCTAATCATTACTACAACAAAGCTTATTGCTATCTCAAAAAACAACAATTTGCGCAAGCTGCGACTGAATTTAGAAAGTTTCTCACCGAAAAAAACCTTACGGCAGCCCGCAGGCGCGATGCACTGCTGCGCACAGGCGATGCTTATATGATGATCAACCAATTCGAACTCGCACAAGACTTTTACTCATGTGCTGAAGCTGCTGGTGCAGATCCTGACTACACGCGCTTTCAGAGAGCTCTGGCTTTAGGATTACTCAACAAAAACGATGAAAAAATTCAGGTACTCAGAAAGCTGATAGAGTCAAGTTCTAACGACAATACACGGGCTGCAGCGCGTATGGAACTGGGCAATACCTGGCTGCTAGTAGACCGATTTACAGAAGCAGCTGGGGCTTTTGACGAATTTATAAAGTTTCATCCGAGGCATCCGCAAGTGCGCCGTGCCCTTATGAGCAAAGCACTTGCGCTGAAAAACGCGCGACGCTTCGACGAAGCCCTTACAATTCTTAAAAACTTGGTAGCACAATATCCTGAATCGCCTGAAGCCGCCGAAGCCATCGGATTTGCGCGCATTATCTATGCCGAAACCAATCGCATGGGCGAATACGTGGATTGGGTAGATCGCAACAAGCTCGGCAATATATCGCGCGGGCAGCTCGACTCATCGCTTTACAACAACGCCTACGAGCTATACAGCATGCAGCGCTGGCAAGAAGCCGCACAAGGTTTTGACGAGTATCTACGCCGTTTTCCGGAAGGTATCTTCGTTCAGCGTGCTGAAAATTTTATGGCCGACAGCTATTGGAGGCTCAACCGCCGTGCCGATGCTGTACAGATTTACGAACGAATAGCGAGCAAACCTAATCATGCCTATTTCGAAAATGCCTCAATGCGCGCTGGCAGCTACTACTTCGACCAAAAAGATTGGCCTTCAGCTCGCAGGATGTATCAACAGATCGCCGACCTGAGCAATGCTCGCGAAAGCAATCGCCACATTGCTGAAAACCAGCTTCTGCGAATTGCCTATCAAATGGGCGATTGGAACGAATGCCAAAACCTGGCCGACCAAATTCTGCAGCGTCGTGACCTTGATCAAGCGTTGAGCCAAGAAGCTACCTTCTACAGAGCACTGGCTCTATTCAATCGCCAGCAACAGGCGCTGGCCGTAGCTGACTTTGAAACCCTGGCTCGTTCTGGCAGCGGCATTTACAAGGCAGAAAGCATGTATTATTTAGCCTTACACTACTACATCCAGCAGCGCTACTCAGACTCTAAAAAGCTGGTGTATTACCTTGTAGAAGACTTTCCTGAAAACATTCAGCTGCGCGACCGTGCACTCATCTTACTGGCACGCAACTTTATTGCTGAGCGCGACTATTTTCAAGCCGACTTTTCTTTGGATTTTGTCATCAAATCAAATTCATCACCTGATCTTGTAAACGAAGCTCGTGCACTAAAAAACGACATTAAAAACTTTACCCAGAAAAAATAATCTGCCGGTACATGAAAATTAAAGCATTCACCAGAATAGCTCTGACTGTTGCACATCTAACCGCTTTTGGTCAAAACGAAAATCTCGGACAGATAAAACTCGAGGTAATCGGCTCTTATAAAGCCACAATCGAAGATGCCCAAAAGCTTAACGATCTACCGCGTACTGAAGACACAGCCCGAAGCCGAGTTCCAGTAAAATTTGAGATTAAACCCATCGTTTTAGCTACAGATTACACCCCAGAACCCCTAAAGCCGGCGCGCATCAGCAAGTCGGCCATTGAGCCGGTTCCTCGTACCTTCGTGCGCATAGGAGCAGGGTTATACGCCACACCTCTGGCCGAAGTGCGCTATGACAGCGATCGCTCTCGAAACAACGCCTTTGGTGCCGGATTCAACCACTACTCTACCCGCACCGGTGTTCGCAATATCGTTTTTGAAAACAATGGCCTATCTACCACCTCCGGTTCGGTGTATTATAGGCATTTTTTCACCAATTACAGTCTGGGGGCTTCTACCGACCTTGAGTACGATCGAGTAAAGTACTATGGACTGCCGAAACTTGCATTACCGCCTGTTGACACTTTCAGGGCAGGTGATCCGGCCATTCAAAGCTATCTGATCTCAACTACCAGGGTAGATGCCACCCGTTTGGTGCCCGTCAGCCAGTTTGCAATGACCAATTTGGGATTTCGCTTTGACTTTCTGCGCGATCGATATGACATAGCCGAACTGCACGCAGCTCTGCCAATTGACTTTAGACTAAAGCGCACAGATAATCGAAATCTCAACCTTCGCCTGGCCTACGAACACATGCAGCACTACAATACACAAAATGATTTAGCTATGGCCTTCAGTGCCAATGTGATTCGGGTGCGCCCTGCCATGAATTTTTCGAAAGACGAATGGCAGTTTGACCTGGGACTCAATATGGTACTGAGCAACTATGTTCGAAAAAATCTGATTTCTATCGATCCCAAGGAACCCGATGAAATGTACTTTTTTATTTTTCCTGAAGGTCGGTTCAAATTACCTGTGATTACTGACGTGCTTGAATTCGACGGGATGCTCTCTTTTGATTATCAGCTCAATACTTTGAGAACTCTAAGCCGTCAGTGGCTATTTATCAGTCCAGGTATAGAGCTCGATTACACCCAAAAGGTGCAAGCTCAGGTTGGAATGTCAGGTCTAATCTTTCCCGGGGCAAGTTATCACCTCAGTGCCGGTTACATCGACTGGCGTAACCTGCCTATCTTTTACAGAAGTCCTTTTTATTACACTACACCGCAAGACATTCAGGGTGTAGAAGTACTTTACCTCGATGGCAATCAAGTACCTTTACAGGCCAAACTCGCCATTAAGCTTACAAAAAACATTGATGCAGAAGGTATAGTAAACTATAACCACTACGAAATGAAAGGTGGAAAGGCCTGGCACTTGCCGAATTGGCGAAATGAAATTAAGCTCAAATATTCTAATGGAAACTCTTTTGACCTGGGCTTCGATGTCTTTTTTATCGGCGAACGAACTGCCTTCGACCAGTCATTGAACACGGCTATTAGTGCCCGATTAAGGCCGTACACCGATGCCAACATGCACCTCAATTATCACTTCAGCAAGCAAATGAGTTTTTTCCTGACAATCAATAATATGTTTTTTAACGCCTATGAGCACTACCTTGGCTATCCGGCTCAGCAGTTTTTGGCCATAGCGGGTGCTGTGTACAAACTTTAATATTGTTAATGAACACAAATTCGCAACCAATCGTTTCCCTTATCGACGCAGCTGTAGGACACGGAAAGGAGCCGGTACTCGCCGGAATTAATCTTTTTCTACACCCCGGCGAATTTGTTTATCTCATCGGCGAAACGGGCAGCGGTAAGTCAACGCTTCTAAAGACCCTGTATGCCGACCTTCCTTTGATAGCAGGCGAAGCCCATGTAGCAGGCTATGCACTTCACAGGTTAAAGCGAAAACAAATTCCCTACTTGCGCAGGCAATTAGGCATCATCTTTCAGGATTTTCAGCTTTTGCCTGACCGCACAGTGTACGATAATCTTCTCTTTGTGCTTCGCGCTACTGGCTGGAAAGAGAAGAAACACATTAATGAGCGCATCGAGCGCGTTCTTAGCTCAGTAGCCATGCTCGACAAGGCCAAAAAAATGCCTCATCAACTCTCCGGCGGAGAACAGCAGCGGGTATCTGTGGCTCGCGCTCTGCTCAACGAACCAAAACTCATCATTGCAGACGAGCCTACAGGTAACCTCGATCCTGACACGAGCGAAGAAATCATTTTGCTCATTCGCGAGCTGGTGAAATCTGACCGAAGTGTACTCATGGCCACACACGATTACAACATCATCATGAAATTTCCAGCCCCTACGCTGCGCTGCCAAGCAGGAAAGGTGATTTCAGTTTTAAAACCTACTTTATAAAAAATGCAGTTGTACTTCCTTTAGGCCTTATGAACCGATACGTAAGGTTAATCCGATGGTGAGTTACATGTTTCGCCTTAGGTAAAGCGTGTAAAAACTGCGATTGAAAATGTGCCTTCATCACCAAGAGTGAGCCATGCGGCAATGTGACCTTCTTTGAAGAACCTCCATATTTTGGTTTCCATGCAAAAGTGCGATCGGCTCCTAAGCTAACACTGGCAATAATCGGTTCTGCACCCAGCTCAGGTTCGTCATCAGCATGCCAGCTCATAGAATCCTGACCGTTTCTATACAAATTGAGCAATACCGAATTAAATTCTGTATTTAAAACTTCTTCAAGTTCCTTTTTAATGCTTAAAACTGTCGAATCCCAACCAAGAGGCTGAAAAGTGTTGCCTGAGAAACTATAGGAAGCTCCTTGCTGGCCCATCCAACACATAAGCCTAGGAAATGGGATCTTCTGACCGTAAAGAGTCAAATAATGTTGCTGCCAATCAACGGAACCGAGCAGATCAATAAAATACTTATCAGAACGCGTCTTATCGAAAAAATTTGGGTAAAGAATTAAAGCGTTTTTTTCAAGTTCTAAAGGATTGTTCTCAAAAAAATCAAACATCATCGATTAAAAAACGCTGTAAATTTTAAAAACTCATAAAATTTAAAAGAAAAAGCCGCTGAATATCAGCGGCTTTGATTGTGTTTTTATGCTTGTCCCTTAGGTCCAAAAGGCATCGGAATGGGACCTCCGGGTTCAACTTCGTTAATGCGTCCGAAGGCTGCCTCGTATTTAGCGATGTTATCGCTGAGGGCGATGAGCAGTCTTTTGGCATGCTGTGGGGTAAGTATGATTCGAGATTTCACCTTAGCCTTTGGCATGCCAGGCATTATTTGTAGAAAATCCACCACAAACTCACTTGGGCTATGGTTGATGATGGCCAGGTTGGTATATACACCACCAGCTACATCATCGGTGATTTCTACATTGATTTGTTGCTCAGGAAAGTCATTTGGATCCATAGCCATATATTTTAGAGTTAGTTAGCGGTTTCTTTTTCTTTTCTTGCCTTCATCGCCTCGTAATCAGTCAGTGAGCCCACAAGTATTCTTTCGAACGACTTAAGGCCTGTACCTGCCGGAATGTTGTGACCCACGATAACGTTTTCTTTCAGACCTTCGAGGTAATCTACCTTGCCACTCACAGCAGCTTCGTTGAGCACTTTGGTTGTCTCTTGGAAAGAAGCTGCCGAGATGAATGACTTGGTCTGCAAGGCTGCACGGGTGATACCTTGAAGTACCGGATTAGCTGTAGCGGGTCTTGCATCACGAGCCACAACGAGCTTCTTGTCTTGACGCTTCAGGCGGCTGTTTTCGTCGCGCAACTTGCGGGCTGATACGATCATACCAGGCTTCAGTTCGGTAGAGTCGCCGGCGTCTTCTATCACTTTCTTGTCGAAGATGTAATCATTTTCGGCATTGAAGTCGTTGATGTGTACCAACTGTCCTTCTAGGAAGCTGGTATCGCCTGCTTCTACAATCTCTACTTTGCGCATCATCTGGCGCACGATTACCTCAAAGTGCTTGTCGTTGATTTTCACCCCCTGGAGGCGATATACTTCCTGGATTTCGTTGACCAGATACTCTTGTACCTTGCTCGGACCTTGAATGGCCAATATATCAGCAGGCGAAATGGCACCGTCTGAAAGGGGCGTACCGGCTTTTACAAAATCGTTTTCTTGTACGAGAATCTGCTTAGAAAGGTTGATCATGTACACCTTGCGCTCACCGGTCTTGCTTTCCACGATTACTTCGCGATTACCGCGCTTGATTTTCGGACCGAATGACACAATACCATCGATCTCAGATACAATGGCAGGGTTTGATGGGTTACGTGCTTCGAAAAGTTCGGTAACACGTGGAAGGCCACCGGTAATATCACCTGCCTTGGCTGATTTACGCGGAATCTTGGCGATTACTTTACCAGCTTTGATGGTACTGCCATCTTCTACAATTAGGTGAGCACCTACCGGCAGATTGTACGACTTGAGGATCTCTCCATCTTCTGTCTGGATATGCAGTGTCGGGATGAGTCTCTTATTCTTTGATTCTGAGATTACCTTTTCCTTAAAACCAGTTTGCTCATCCACTTCTTCGCGGCAAGTCACACCCATTTCGATACCGTCGTACTTTGCGATACCGTTATTTTCAGCCACTATTACTGCGTTGTAGGGATCCCATTCGCAGATTTTTGTGCCTTTTTGCAGTAACTGACCGGGTTTTACATAAATGGTTGAACCATAAGGTATGTTGTTGGTCTGTACGACTACACCTGTCTTTTCATCTACGATGCGCATTTCAGCGGTGCGACCGATCACTACTTCAACGGTTTCCCCAAGGTCGTTTTCACTTATTACGGTGCGCAATTCATCTATTTCAATCTTACCGTCGAACTTGGCGATGATCTTAGATTCTTCAGCCACGTTACCGGCTGTACCACCTACGTGGAAGGTACGCAGAGTAAGCTGAGTACCCGGCTCACCGATAGATTGAGCGGCAATTACGCCTACTGCCTCACCGATTTGAATCATCTTTGAGGTAGCCAGGTTACGGCCGTAGCATTTAGCGCAAATACCCTTCTGAGATTCGCAAGTAAGCGGGCTGCGAACCTCAACCATCTGAATGGGTGAGTTTTCGATTTTACGCGCTATCTCTTCAGTAATTTCTTGGCCGCTCTTTACGTAGAGCTCGTCGGTAAGTGGATCGTACACATCGTGAAGAGATACACGTCCCAGAATTCTGTCGTAAAGTGGCTCTACGACTTCTTCGTTCTTTTTCAGGGCTGTTACCTCTAAGCCGCGCAGCGTACCGCAATCTTCTTCAGAGATGATGACGTCTTGAGCCACATCTACCAGTCGACGAGTGAGGTAACCGGCGTCAGCTGTTTTGAGAGCGGTATCCGCCAGACCTTTACGTGCTCCGTGAGTAGAGATGAAGTACTCGAGGATGGAAAGACCTTCTTTGAAGTTTGCGATAATGGGGTTTTCGATGATTTCGCCACCGGTTGAGCCTGATTTTTGTGGCTTAGCCATGAGGCCGCGCATACCTGAAAGCTGACGAATCTGCTCTTTAGAACCACGAGCACCAGAGTCGAGCATCATAAAGATGGGGTTGAAGCCCTGGCGGTCGCTTGATAGGTAATGCATGGCGCGCTCTGTGAGTCGAGCATTGGTATTTGTCCAAATGTCAATAATCTGATTGTAGCGCTCGTTATTGGTAATCAGACCCATGTTGTAGCTGGCGATTACGTTTTCCACTGCCTCGTTGGCTTCAGCTATGAGTTGTTCTTTTTCAGGTGGAATGATAATGTCGCCAAGGCTGAATGACAGACCTCCCTTGAACGCATAGCGATAACCGAGGTTCTTCATGTTGTCGAGGAAGGCGGCTGTCTTTGGAATATTTGTGAGTCGGAGGATTTTGGCAATAATGTCTCTGAGCGACTTTTTCGTGAGAAGCTCGTTGATGAATCCGACTTCCTCCGGTACAATGGTGTTGAATATTACGCGGCCTGCAGTGGTTTCAATAATTTTCTCAACCAACTGGTCGTTTTCGCGCACTTTCGCCTTTACCTTAATTTTAGCGTTAATGTCAAGGCGGTTTTCGTTCAAGGCAATTTGAACTTCTTCAGCACTGTAGAAGATTTTGCCTTCTCCTTTTACCGGATTGTCGGGTGTACTTGGGCGAGGCTTAGTGATGTAGTATAACCCAAGTACCATGTCTTGTGAAGGAACGGTAATCGGTGAACCGTTGGCAGGGTTGAGAATGTTGTGCGAAGCCAACATCAGCATTTGAGCTTCAAGAATCGCAGCATGACCGAGCGGAAGATGTACGGCCATTTGGTCGCCGTCGAAGTCTGCATTGAACGCTGTACAAGTTAGCGGATGAAGCTGAATTGCTTTACCTTCAATCAACTTTGGCTGGAATGCTTGAATACCAAGACGGTGTAAGGTTGGGGCACGGTTTAAGAGGACCGGGTGTCCTTTCATTACATTTTCCAAAATATCCCACACCACTGGTTCACGGCGATCGATTATTCTCTTGGCAGATTTGACGGTCTTTACTATACCTCTTTCAATCAGTTTGCGGATGATGAAAGGCTTGTAAAGCTCGGCTGCCATATCTTTTGGCAGACCACACTCGTGAAGCGCCAATTCCGGACCGATCACAATCACTGAACGACCAGAGTAGTCAACACGCTTACCGAGTAAGTTCTGACGGAAGCGACCTTGCTTACCCTTCAAGCTATCAGAAAGTGACTTCAGTGCACGGTTTGATTCGGTCTTAACAGCTGTTGACTTGCGTGTGTTGTCAAAAAGAGAGTCAACTGCCTCTTGAAGCATGCGTTTCTCGTTGCGCAAGATCACCTCGGGGGCTTTGATCTCCATGAGGCGCTTCAAGCGGTTGTTTCTAATGATTACACGTCGGTAAAGATCATTGAGGTCTGAAGTAGCGAAGCGACCACCGTCGAGGGGAACGAGAGGACGCAATTCGGGTGGTATCACGGGGATCACTTTCATGATCATCCACTCAGGCTTATTTGCTATACGGGTGTTTGCTTCGCGTACTGCCTCAACTACCTGAAGTCTTTTAAGGGCTTCTTGTTTCTTTTGCTGAGAAGTTTCTCTGTTTGCCTGATGTCTTAGCTCATAAGAAAGTTCATCGAGGTTAAGTCGCTGGAGCAACATCAGCAATGCCTCTGCACCCATTTTAGCGATGAACTTATTGGGGTCGTTATCGTCGAGGTATTGATTCTCGGGGGGTAGTTTTTCAATAATTTCGAGGTACTCCTCTTCGGTGAGGAAGTCCATTTTATTCAATTCCGAACCATCAGGATATGTGGCTATACCCGGCTGAATAACTACGTAACGCTCGTAGTAAATGATCATGTCCAACTTTTTAGACGGAAGACCGAGCAAATAGCCTATTTTATTCGGAATGGAACGGAAGTACCATATGTGCGCTACAGGAACAGTAAGGGTAATATGACCGATGCGCTCGCGACGCACTTTTTTCTCAGTAACTTCTACACCACAGCGGTCGCAAACGATGCCTTTGTAGCGAATTCTTTTGTATTTGCCGCATCCGCACTCATAGTCTTTCACCGGACCGAAAATGCGCTCGCAAAACAATCCGTCGCGCTCAGGCTTATGGGTGCGGTAGTTAATGGTTTCGGGTTTTAGCACCTCGCCGTATGAGCGCTCGAGGATATACTCGGGCGATGCAAGGCTAATGGTAATGGTGCTAAAGCGGCTGCTTTGAGTGTTTTTATCTGTCTTTTTAAACGACATATTGAAATTTTTTAAAATCCTTATTCCAAAGTCACTTTCAGTCCAAGTCCAAGCAATTCATGCAACAATACGTTGAATGATTCGGGAATACCTGGTTCTGGAAGATTCTCTCCTTTTACAATAGCTTCGTACGTTTTGGCGCGACCAATTACATCATCGCTCTTTACGGTCAGGATTTCGCGCAAGATGTTCGATGCTCCATAAGCCTCAAGTGCCCACACCTCCATCTCACCAAAGCGCTGACCGCCGAATTGTGACTTACCGCCGAGTGGCTGCTGGGTGATGAGTGAGTATGGGCCAATAGAACGAGCGTGCATCTTATCATCGACCATGTGACCAAGTTTGAGCATGTAAATGACTCCAACGGTAGCCTTCTGGTCGAAGCGCTCACCTGTTCCACCGTCGTAGAGGTAGGTGTGACCAAATCTGGGCAACCCGGCCAAATCGGTGTAGTAGTTGATCTCATCAATGCTTGCGCCGTCGAAGATTGGTGTTGCAAACTTGAGCCCCAACTTTTGACCTGCCCAGCCCAGTACAGTCTCGTAGATCTGACCGATGTTCATACGAGAAGGTACACCGAGAGGGTTGAGTACTATGTCAACCGGAGTTCCATCTTCGAGGAATGGCATGTCTTCGTCACGCACAATCTTAGCAACTATACCCTTGTTACCGTGACGACCAGCCATTTTATCTCCCACTTTTAGCTTGCGCTTTTGGGCTACGTATATTTTAGCCAGTTTCACGATACCCGGCGGTAGTTCGTCACCCACCATGATGTTGAACTTCTTGCGCTTCAGCACACCCAAGAGGTCGCTGGCTTTGATTTTATAATTGTGCAACAAGGTGGTAATGAGGTTGTTTTTCTCCTCGTCAGTAGTCCACTGGCCACCTTGAATGCGGGTATAGTCTTCAATGGAGTTGAGGATCTTTTGGGTAAATTTCGTTCCCTTTGGAATGACCACCTCATTTAGGTCGTTATAAACACCTTGAGAGGTTTTACCGGCTACCAGAATATTGAGCTTTTCCAGAAATCTCTCTCTCAAAGCAGCCATATTCTGATTGTATTCATCCTCTACCTCCTGTAGCTCTTGCTTTTCTTTTTGCTTTGAGCGCTTGTCTTTCAGTGCTTTTGTGAAGAGTTTCTTGTCGATCACCACACCGTAAGCTGAAGGGGGTGCTTTCAGTGAAGCATCTTTTACATCGCCGGCCTTGTCACCAAATATGGCTCTCAAGAGCTTCTCCTCCGGGGTAGGATCCGATTCGCCTTTAGGAGTGATTTTTCCTATCAAAATATCACCCGGCTTAATCTCCGCGCCGATGCGAATAATACCATTTTCGTCGAGCTCGCGAGTGGCTTCTTCGCTGACGTTAGGTATATCACAGGTTAGCTCCTCCATTCCCAGCTTGGTATCGCGTACATCTACAGAGTATTCTTCGATGTGGATGGAGGTGAAAATGTCTTCGCGAACTACGCGCTCTGAAATCACGATAGCATCCTCGAAGTTATATCCCTTCCACGGCATGAAAGCCACTTTGAGGTTGCGGCCGAGAGCCAGCTCACCATCGCGAGTAGAATACCCTTCACACAACACCTGTCCCTTTGTTACGCGATCGCCCACGCGCACAATGGGCTTGAGGTTAATGGTAGTGTTTTGGTTTGTTTTTCTGTATTTGATGAGCCTGTAAACTTTTAAATCGTCGTCAAAGCTTACAAGTCTTTCGTTTTCTGTTCTGTGGTAGCGGATGTGAATTTCATTGGCATCCACATATTCTACTACGCCATCGCCCTCGGCATTAATAAGCACGCGCGAATCTTTGGCAACGATACGCTCCATACCAGTTCCCACAATAGGTGCTTCTGGACGGATGAGCGGAACGGCCTGGCGCATCATGTTTGAACCCATCAAGGCACGGTTTGCGTCGTCGTGTTCGAGGAAAGGAATCAGCGAAGCCGATATGGATGCAATTTGGTTAGGAGCCATATCCATGAAGTGAACTTCAGAGGGCTCCACAATTGGGAAGTCGCCTTCGAGTCGAGCCTTGATCTTTTGATTGGTAAACTCACCTGAATCTGAGATAGGCGCATTTGCCTGAGCGATTACCTTACCTTCTTCTTCCTCAGCTGAGAGGTATACAGGCTTTTCGTCGAGTTTTACAACGCCGTTTTCAACCTTGCGGTAAGGTGTCTCAATAAAGCCGAGGTTATTAACTTTTGCAAAAACACAAAGTGATGAAATTAAACCAATGTTCGGACCTTCAGGTGTCTCAATCGGACACAGGCGGCCGTAATGAGTGTAGTGAACGTCGCGAACTTCGAAACCAGCACGATCTCTGGATAGACCCCCCGGTCCAAGAGCCGAGAGACGACGCTTGTGCGTAATCTCAGCCAGAGGATTGGTCTGATCCATAAATTGGCTGAGCTGGTTAGTACCAAAGAAGGAGTTGATTACCGAAGATAAGGTTTTAGCATTAATAAGATCAATGGGCGTAAATACCTCGTTATCGCGTACATTCATGCGCTCGCGTATTGTACGAGCCATACGTGCAAGGCCTACGCTAAACTGTGCAGCCAATTGCTCACCTACGGTACGTACACGGCGGTTGCTGAGGTGGTCGATATCATCTACTTCAGCTTTTGAGTTGATTAGCTGAATCAGATATTTAACGATAGCAATGATATCTTCTTTAGTGAGCACCTGAATATTTGGATCGATGTCGAGACCAAGTTTCTTGTTCAGGCGATAGCGGCCTACGTCTCCTAAGCTGTAGCGGGTATCAGAGAAGAAGAGTTTTTCGATGATGCCTCTTGCTGTTTCTTCATCGGGAGGGTCTGCGTTTCTGAGCTGGCGATAGATATACTCCATAGCCTCGAGCTCAGAGTTGGTAGAGTCTTTTTGAAGCGTGTTGTAGATAATAGAGTATTCAGATGACTCTACATCCTCTCTGTGCAGTAGGATGGTTTCTACATTGGCATCTAAAATCAGATCTATATGTTCTTTTTCGATGATTTCGTCGCGGTCGATGAGTACTTCGTTTCGTTCGAGTGATACTACTTCACCAGTATCCTCGTCAACGAAGTCTTCAATCCAGGTTTTAAGAACACGAGCAGCAAGCCTGCGACCTACTACGCGTTTGAGCGCGGCTTTAGAAACTTTTACTTCTTCAGCAAGGTCGAAAAGCTCTAGTATATCTTTATCGCGCTCGTAACCAATAGCTCTTAATAGAGTGGTTACTGGTAATTTCTTCTTGCGGTCGATGTAGGCATACATCACGTCGTTGATGTCGGTAGCAAATTCTATCCAGCTACCTTTAAAAGGTATGATACGAGCTGAATACAATTTAGTACCGTTAGCGTGATAGCTCTGACCAAAAAATACACCCGGCGAACGGTGTAACTGAGAAACTACTACGCGTTCAGCACCGTTTACGATAAAGGTACCGCGATCGGTCATGTAGGGTATGGTACCCAAGTAAACGTCCTGAACGATGGTTTCAAATTCTTCGTGTTCCGGATCAGTACAATAAAGTTTGAGACGAGCCTTTAATGGTACACTGTACGAAAGACCTCTTTCTATGCACTCTTCCTCGGTGTAGCGCGGTGGATCGACGAAATAGTCGAGGAATTCGAGTACAAACTGGTTGCGAGCATCAGTGATTGGAAAATTCTCCATGAAGGTTTTGTAAAGGCCTTCATTTTTGCGATTTTCCGGTTTGGTTTCGAGTTGAAAGAAATCTTTAAAGGATTTTATCTGGATCTCCAGTAGGTCGGGGTATTCAGGCTGCGACTTCATGCTACTGAACGAGACCCTTCCATGTACCACTTCGTGAGGAATCTGGCTGCTCATACTGTATGGAAAAGAAAGTTTTTAATAACAAGTAAATAAAACACAAAAAGGTTTAGGTTTGAAAACCTTCAAACCTAAACCGAAATATAGGGTAAAAGTAAATTACTTAATCTCAACTTCAGCTCCTGCCTCTTCAAGTTGTTTTTTGAGAGCATCGGCTTCGTCCTTAGTTACGCCTTCCTTCAAAGGCTTGGGTGCGTTGTCCACTACATCTTTAGCTTCTTTCAGACCGAGGCCTGTGAGCTCTTTTACAAGCTTCACAACAGCAAGCTTCTGTGGACCAGCTGACTTCAGAATTACATCAAAAGATGTTTTTTCTTCTGCAGCAGCAGCACCATCTCCGCCTCCTGCAGCAGGACCGGCAGCAACCACTGCAGCAGCTGCAGGCTCGATACCATAAGTTTCTTTCAGATAGTTAGCGAGCTCTTGAACTTCTTTTACAGTAAGGCTTACGAGTTTATCACCAAGTTCTTGAATTGTTGACATTTTAATTTGAGTTTTAATTGGTTAATAATTGATTTGTTGTATTTGGAAGCTGAGTGCGTACTCTTTGGGATTAATTTTTAGCTCTTTCTTCCAGCGTCTTGAGCAATCCTGCGATGGTCTGACCACCGCTGTTAAGAGCTGATACCACATTCTTAATCGGGCTTTGCAGCAGAAGGATGATGTCGCCGATGAGTTCTTCGCGTGACTTGAGGTTCTCAAGTACCTTCAACTGATTGTCGCCGACAAATATGGCTTCTTCTACATAAGCACCTTTCAGGATAGGCTTATCTGACTTTTTGCGAACTTCGAGAATGAGTCTTGCAGGTGTGCTGCCACTCTCCGCAATCATCAGGCTTGTCATTCCCTTGAGGGTGGGAAACAGTTCCCCAAAGTTTTTGCCTGATCTTTCCATGGCCTTTTTCAGCAGCGTATTTTTCACCACGCGCAGCTGTACTTTCTTGTTAAAGCACATTCTGCGCAATTGGGAGGTTTGAGCTGCATTAAGACCCTCAATATCTGTAAGGTAGATTACATTGTTGTTTTTCAATATCTCTGTAATCTCCTCTATTAATGCATTTTTTTCCTCTTTAGTCATTTGGCAATTTTTTTATCATTAATTGGTAGCCTGACGGGTATCAACTGCGATTCCGGGGCCCATTGTGCTGCTCATGTAAATGCTCTTGATATATGTTCCTTTAGCTGTAGAGGGCTTAAGGCGCACGATGGTTCTGAGCAATTCTTCAGCATTCTCTTTAATCTTGGCGGGCTCAAAAGAAACCTTTCCTATGGCAGCGTGCACGATCCCGTAGCGATCTACCTTAAAGTCTATCTTACCGGCTTTCACATCTTTTACTGCCTTGCCAATGTCCATCGTTACGGTACCAGTTTTTGGGTTTGGCATCAATCCACGGGGACCGAGTATTCTACCCAAAGGACCGATTTTACCCATTACCGAAGGCAATGTTATGATGACATCAACATCAGTCCAACCGTTTTTAATTTTCTCTATGTATTCGTCTAATCCTACGTAGTCAGCTCCGGCCTCTTTAGCTTCTGCCTCTTTATCTGGCGGTACAAGCGCAAGTACGCGAACTGTCTTACCGGTACCGTGTGGTAAGGTAACTACACCTCTTACCATTTGGTTGGCTTTGCGTGGATCTACACCGAGACGCACGGCAATGTCAACTGATGCATCGAATTTAGCGATGGAGGTCTCTTTCACCAGTTTTGCAGCTTCATCGAGTGTATAGGCCTTATTCTTATCTACCTTGGCCAGAGCTGCTTTCATCTTTTTCGTTAACTTAGCCATACGTCATTACTTTTTTAACGGTGATTCTCCAACGATGGTCAAACCCATACTGCGCGCAGTTCCGGCGATCATGCTCATTGCTGATTCGATTGTAAAGGCATTGAGATCTTGCATTTTATCTTCAGCAATGGCGCGAATCTGATCCCAGGTAACTTTACCTACTTTTTTGCGGTTGGGCTCTGCACTACCGCTTTTGATCTTAGCCGCTTCCATCAATTGAATGGCAGCGGGAGGGGTCTTAACGATAAAGTCAAATGACTTATCAGCATACACTGTGATAAGAACGGGCAATATTTTACCCATTTTATCTTGTGTACGCGCATTAAATTGTTTGCAGAACTCCATGATATTCACACCCTTCGAACCGAGTGCAGGTCCGATGGGAGGTGCAGGGTTGGCTTGTCCACCCTTAGCCTGGAGTTTGATTATTGCGGTTACTTCTTTAGCCATTTTGTTTTGTTTTTGCTATCAGGTGCCAAACTGGAAGCGCATTTGGCACGTAGATAAAATATATTGAGCTCACATCAATATCAGATCAAGATTCCCTCTCCACTTGCATATAGCTAAGTTCGAGAGGAGTTTTACGACCGAAAATTTTTACCATTACCTCAAGTTTTCTCTTTTCCTCGTGAATTTTCTCAATCACACCATTGAAACCGGTGAAAGGGCCATCAATAACCTTTACTGTTTCACCTACGACGAATGGAACTTGAGTAACCTCTAAACTTTCGGTAAGTTCATCTACTTTTCCGAGCATTCGGTTCACTTCGGCAGGACGCAGGGGCACGGGGTCACCACCTTTTGTCTCCCCAAGAAAACCAATAACTCCAGGTATGTTTTTGATCACATGAATCATCTCGCCTTCTAAATTGGCTTCGATGATGATATATCCGGGAAAGTAGTTGCGCTCTTTAGTGATTTTTTTACCGTTTCGTACTTGAATTACTTTTTCAGTGGGAATAAGGACTTTGCCAAGCTGATGAGAGAGATTATTGCGAAGAACTTCATTTTCTATATAGCTCTTCACTTTATTCTCCTGGCCACTGATAGCCCTTATTACATACCACTTTTTGTTTTCAGTCATTTTTTTGGGTAGAACTGTTTTAAAACAGAGAATATATAGTCTCTAAAACAAATGTTATAACCTTGTCCATTACAAAGATGATCAGTGAAATGATCACCGAAGCCAATGCTACAAGCGCTGTGGTCTTTTGCATTTCTGAGAGTGTAGGCCAGGTGGTTTTTTGCACCAGTTCTACATACGACTCTCTGAAGGCATTTTTAATAGAGTTAACAATTTGCATCGGTAGAACCCCTAAGTTGAGCACGGGTGGAGAGATTCGAACTCCCATCAACGGTTTTGGAGACCGCTATTCTACCCTTGAACTACACCCGTATGTGGTAAAAGGTGTCTCGAGTTTGGCTCTCGAAACACCTTTAGAATATTAGTCAATGGTAAATTATTCGAGGATTTCAGTTACCTGACCAGCACCTACAGTACGACCACCTTCGCGGATAGCGAAACGGAGACCTTTGCTGATAGCAACCGGAGTGATCAAGTTGACAGTGATCGTGAGGTTATCACCTGGCATTACCATGTCAACACCTTCAGGAAGGATAATCTCACCAGTTACGTCAGTAGTACGGAGGTAGAACTGAGGGCGATACTTGTTGTGGAATGGAGTGTGACGTCCACCTTCTTCCTTCTTCAGGATATACACCTCAGCTTTAAATTTCTTATGAGGAGTCTGAGAACCTGGCTTGCAGATCACCATACCACGGCGAATTTGAGACTTTTCAATACCGCGGAGGAGAAGACCCACGTTATCACCAGCTTCACCTCGATCAAGGATCTTGCGGAACATCTCCACACCAGTAACGGTAGAGGTAAGTTTTTCGTCGCCGAAGCCAATGATATCTACTGGATCACCAGTGTTGATGATACCTGTCTCGATACGACCTGTAGCTACAGTACCACGTCCTGTAATAGTAAATACGTCTTCGATTGGCATCAAGAAAGGCTTATCCTTATCTCTTACAGGCTCTTCGATCCAAGTATCAACGGCATCCATGAGCTTCAGAACAGTATCTACCCACTTAGGCTCGCCATTGAGAGCACCAAGAGCAGAACCTCTAATCACGGGAGTGTTGTCGCCATCGTATTCATAGAACGAGAGAAGCTCACGAACCTCCATTTCAACAAGCTCGAGAAGCTCTTCGTCATCTACCATGTCCACCTTATTGAGGAATACAACGATTCTGGGCACACCTACCTGACGAGCGAGGAGGATGTGCTCACGGGTTTGTGGCATCGGACCATCTGTAGCAGCAACAACGAGGATAGCACCATCCATCTGTGCAGCACCAGTAACCATGTTTTTCACATAGTCGGCGTGACCTGGACAGTCAACGTGAGCGTAGTGTCTCTTGTCAGTCTCGTACTCTACGTGAGCAGTGTTGATGGTAATACCTCTTTCTTTTTCTTCAGGTGCATTATCGATAGAGTCGAAGCTGCGAGCCTGAGCAAGACCTCTTTCAGCCAATACCTTAGTAATAGCGGCAGTCAAAGTAGTCTTACCGTGGTCTACGTGACCTATAGTACCCACATTTACGTGGGGTTTGGTTCTAATAAATTGCTCTTTTGCCATTTCGGAAGCTCAATTAATGTTGATAAACAAAAAAAATCAGAGCCGATGGAGGGAATTGAACCCTCGACCTTTTCCTTACCAAGGAAACACTCTACCACTGAGCTACAACGGCTTACCAAAGAGCGGAAGACGGGATTCGAACCCGCGGCCCTCAGCTTGGAAGGCTGATGCTCTACCAACTGAGCTACTTCCGCACACCGGTGGGGAGAGAAGGATTCGAACCTCCGAAGCTTTCGCAACAGATTTACAGTCTGCCCCATTTGACCACTCTGGAATCTCCCCAATCTCTTGAAAAAGAACGTTTTAAAATTAAGAGCCGGCAGAGGGACTCGAACCCCCGACCAGCTGATTACAAATCAGCTGCTCTACCAACTGAGCTATGCCGGCTTGATTTTTGGGATTGCAAATGTAGAGATCTTTTTTATTTTGCAAAATGTTTTTCCAAATTCTTATTAGCATTTTGAGAATGTCCTCAAACCTTTACACCACTTGATTAAAAAATTGAAAATCAATTTTTTGAAAAGTCGTTATTAAGCAATTCATCAACCACAGGTTACTACTTTGATTAACGACAAGCAGAAATTAGACAACTTTTAACACTTGTCATCAAAAAAAAGAAAGGCGTATAAATCTATTCGTTTTCTTTGTTGCACAATTTCAAACAACCATGAAAAAAATTCTGATTACCGGAGGTGCCGGTTTTATTGGCTCACATGTGGTGAGGCGTTTTGTAACGAAATATCCTGAATATCACATATACAATCTCGACGCCCTAACTTATGCCGGAAACCTTGAAAATCTTAGAGACATAGAAAACGCACCAAACTACACTTTCTTAAAAGAAGACATTACTGAGGGTGAGCGTATGATGCAACTCATCAGTGAATTACAACCCGATGGCGTGATTCATTTAGCGGCTGAATCGCACGTAGATCGCTCAATAAACGATCCACTGGCTTTCGTGAAAACCAATGTCATCGGTACTGTTAATCTTTTAAATGCCTGCAGAGAGGCTTGGAAAGGCAGATACGACAAGACGCTTTTCTACCATATTTCTACCGATGAGGTGTATGGAACGCTGGGCGAAACCGGGCTCTTTACTGAAAATACACCATATGCGCCTAACTCACCTTATTCAGCATCAAAAGCTGCATCTGACCACTTTGTGCGTGCCTATGGCGAAACCTATGGAATGAGCTATATCATCACCAACTGCTCAAATAACTATGGCCCATACCAATTTCCAGAAAAATTAATTCCTCTCTTTATCAATAATATAATAAACCAAAAACCACTGCCCGTGTACGGCGATGGACTTTACACACGTGACTGGTTGTATGTAGTAGATCACGCCATTGCGATTGATTTGGTTTTTCACAAGGGAAAAAATCACGAAACCTACAACATTGGTGGCTTCAACGAATGGAAAAACATAGATCTGGTGCGATTGCTCTGTCGCCTGATGGACAAAAAACTCGGAAGAGAAGAAGGTAACTCAGAGAAACTCATCACTTTTGTAAAAGACAGGCCTGGTCACGATCGCAGGTATGCCATCGATGCCACAAAAATCAATCGTGAGCTGGGCTGGAAACCATCTGTAACATTCGAACAAGGACTTTCTGAAACCATCGATTGGTACCTCAACAATACAGAATGGCTTGCCCATGTAACATCAGGTGCATACCAACACTACTACGAACAGATGTACAAAAACAGATAAACAGGTTTACAAGAAACGCCTCCAGGTTGGATTTTTATGCCATACTGGGGGCTGATTTATTTAATTTTCCGCGTATTTCCATTCCAAGTTTATTAGCAAGTAGTAACACTCCAAACATTTCGGACTGAGGAAATTTGCCTTCTTTAATGATGGTGAAGATTAAATCTTGAAGTTCGTTGAGCTGTGGGGTTATTCCAATAGACTTTAAGCTGTTTATCAGATCAATAGACAATTCGACGACCAGGTGAATGTTTTGATTCTTTCGGTATTCTTCTACGAGGGTATTAATTTTTAAAGTAGCGGCATAATTGAGTCTTTCTGTTGGGATTCGAAATTTCCACTTTAATATGATTTGCTCTATTTCATGAATTTTATCGATATCAGGCAAAGTGGGCGATGACAATTCGTCGTACAGATTCTGAATAACCAGAGTTTTAAGATTTGTGATAAGAATTTCGGGTATAGTCAATCCCTCTTTGTGCATCAGATTGAGCAGTAGGAAGGTGCGTTCATTAATGCGCTCGTAAAAGTCGAGAGCATTTTTAACCTGTATATCCAGTACGCGATCGAGCAATTTTTTTTGCTCGTCTTTAAAGAGATCGAAGAAAGAAAAGGTACGTGAGGCAAAATTGTCTTTTATAAGCTCGAGTACTTGGGTTAGATTGCCGGCATCGAAGAATTCTCTGAATTTTTTAACCAGCGATGCGTATTCATCATAAGTAAGGCTGTCAGCTGTATTACCTATGAGGTGGTGGTTGCCAAGATATAAGATTACAAAGCTGAAGCGCTTTTGACTCTGAGTCACTTTTGAACGCACTTTGGTTTGACCAATTACGAGCAATTGGCCACCTGCCTTAATACGCGTGAGCTCTTCAGAAGTACACTCGTAATTGAGTACTGTAAGGTTGCGCGCATCTTCTTCGAAGAGGGTACTCACTGCGTAATGCATACCAACTTGGGTAAGCGACAAGCGCTTAGGTACTACCATAGTGCGATATATGTCAGCACCGGTACCCAGCGAAGGAATGTTTGACTGGGCCTGGCTTAAAATTTCCAGAAAATGCGGATACAAATCTACTTGTGCTACATCTTCAGCCAGTTGAATAGCTCGCTCAGCATATTGTAGTATTTGAATGGTTTCAATACCTGAGATTTCGTTGAAAAACCAACCACAGGATGTGTACATGTATAGGGCCATGCGTTGCAATTCGAGCGCGCGAATGATGGTAATGATCTCCTCTTCTTTGAGGTCTTTACCAATATATTGCTCAATGAATCGAAGAGTTTTGGTTCGGCTTCTCTGCTGAAAAATGTGTATGTATTTGTTTCTTAACTCCCATGGATTTGGATGATAATCCTTTAGTTTAGATTCAAAAATTTTTGCTAGTTCATCTCTTAAGTAATCAAGTGCTTCTCGCAGAGGCTTTCGCCATTTCTGATTCCAATGAGGTTCGCCACCTGTTTTACAGCCGCAGTCTGATCTCCAACGCTCTACGCCATGAGCGCATGACCAAGAAGAGTTTTCAAGAATCTGAACTTCGTACTGAGGTGGAAATTTTCTCAAGAAATAGCCGTAATTAGCTATTTTGATGTCGGGTTGCTTTTTCAGGTAGTGAATACAATAGGCCAGCGCCATGTCGCCATTGCGGTGGTGATGGCCATAGCTTTCGCCATCTGTAGCGATGTGAACCAATTGTGCCTCACTGGGGTCGGAATCGAAAGCGCTCATCAACTGGTGAGCGAAAAACTTTCCGTCGTTTAAATATCCTTTGAAGGCGACGCCTTGCGATAATTCGGCGTGGTAAAAAAAGATGGCAATGGACTTGCCCGAGGGCAAGTTGCAAACGTAAGCTCTGCGGCTATCGATGCCTGGAATCCATTCGTTTGTTCCGATGCGCCGAAAACGAGCAGCCTGATAAGGCGACAGAATGGTGAATTTGATTTTGTTTTCCGCTAAAATTTCAAGAGTTTCAGTATCAACAGCTGTTTCAGCGAGCCACATGCCTTCCGGATTTCTACCAAAGCGCTTTTTGAAATCTTCAATCCCCCAGATGATCTGCGTCTCTTTATCACGGCGGTTGGCCAGCGGCATAATTATATGGTTATATACCTGTGCAATGGCCGACCCATGACCTTCGAATTGAACAATAGACTGCATATCAGCATCAATAATACGCTGATATACATCGGGCTGGTGAATCTCGAGCCAGCTGAGCAATGTGGGGCCGAAATTGAAGGAAATATCAATGTAGTTATTTACAATATCTGCAATTTTTCCGGCATCGTTCAGTATTCGACTCACACTGTTTGGTCGATAGCATTCTTGAGTGATGCGTTCGTTCCAATCGTGATAGGGATGTGCTGATTCCTGAATCTCGATTTCTTCGAGCCAAGCATTTTCTCGAGGTGGCTGGTAAAAGTGACCATGTACGCAGATGTACTTTTTGCATTCGGCCATGTGTCAAGGGGAATTTGTGGTTTACGTGTTTGATTTTGAAAAAACGACGACAGCCAGTGGTGGTAAATCAACAGCGATGCTGTGTTCGCGGCCATGCCATGGGGTGGAATCTGATTTCACCTTGATGCCGTTTTTAAGCATTCCACTACCGCCATATTTTGTATCATCAGTATTGAGTATCAATTTCCAATTTCCAAAGGAAGGGACCCCGATTCGGTAATCTTTTCGCGGCACAGGGGTGAAGTTTGCGATGATTATCAAGTCATTTTTTGGATTGCCCGATTTGCGCACATACGACAGCACACTTTGCTTCCAATCATTTGCTTCGATCCACTCAAAACCTTCAGGACTGTATTGTTTTTTATAAAGTGCCTCCTGGCTTTTATAAAGGTGATTTAAATCAATTACGAGCTGGTGAATGCCTTGACTGAAGGAAAGGTTTGAAAGCTGATCCCAACGAACGGAGCCATCGTGATTCCATTCGCTCGATTGGCCAAATTCACTGCCCATAAACATCAGTTTGCTGCCAGGATGGGTGTACATGTAGCCATATAAAGCTCGCAGGTTGGCAAATTTTTGCCAAAGGTCACCTGGCATACGACTTAGTAAAGAACCTTTGCCGTGCACAACCTCATCGTGCGAAAAAGGAAGCACAAAATTTTCACTAAAGGCATACACAAGGCTGAAGGTGATTTGATTATGATGATACCTGCGAAAAAGTGGATCGATGCTGAAGTATTTTAATGAATCATGCATCCATCCCATCATCCATTTCATGCCAAAGCCAAGACCACCGTCATACACAGGCCTTGAGACTTTTGGAAAAGAGGTTGACTCTTCGGCAATCATTTGGATATCTGGGTGTTCTTTGTAAATGTATTCATTGAGTTCTTTCATAAAAGAAATTGCCTCCAGATTCTCCTTTCCGCCAAATTGATTGGGAACCCATTCGCCCGGCTTTCGTGAGTAGTCCAGATAGAGCATAGAGGCTACGGCATCTACTCTTAGTCCATCGGCATGAAAGTGCTCAATCCAATACATGGCATTCGAGAACAGGAATGAGCGAACCTCATATCTGCCATAGTTAAAAATATAGCTGTTCCAATCGGGGTGATATCCCTTTCGAGGATCTTCGTGCTCGTAGAGCGAAGTGCCATCGAACTTATGCAGTCCATGTACATCGCCGGGAAAATGCGAAGGTACCCAGTCGAGTATCACTCCTATGTCGGCTTGATGAAAAGCATCAATCAGCTCCATAAACTCAGCGGGCGTACCGTATCGCGAAGAGGGAGCAAAATAACCGGTGATTTGGTAACCCCAAGATCCGAAAAAGGGATGCTCCATAACTGGCAGAAACTCCACGTGAGTATATCCCATTTTCTTTACATAAGGTACCAATTTTTCTATCAACTGTTTATAGCTCAGAGAGGTGCCGTCAGGGTTACGCATCCAGCTGCCCAAGTGCACTTCGTAAATGCTCATCGGGCAATCATGACAGTTGCGCAGGCTAAGGTTGGCTTTCCATTTTTTGTCTTTCCATTGATATGTATCCTTCCAAATGATGCTGGCAGTCTTTGGAGGTGTTTCGCACATTCGGCCATAGGGATCTGCCTTTTCAAGGTGGTAGCCCCATGGTGAAACAATCATGTATTTATAACGGTGTCCTACCAAAGCCCCGGGCACAAAACCTTCCCAGATGCCGGAACCATCCCAACGCGGATAGAGCGGATGGGCTTCTCTATTCCAAAAATTAAAATCACCAATAACAGAGACATATTTTGCATTTGGTGCCCACACTGAGAAATACGTTCCTTCTACGCCGTCGAGCTCCATGGGATGAGCCCCCATTTTTTCGTACATTTTGAAGTGGTGACCCGAGCTAAAAAGAGAAATATCAAAATCAGTATAAAGGGAATGTGGGACTGTACTCATACCATTGGGGGGAATAAAATAGTTTCAATGCTGCTAAATAAACTCAAAGATTTCACATAAATATGTGGTTTGGTCAGGAATACGCTAAATTAATTTTCCGTACCTTTGCCATGATAAAGTCAATAGGCCGATGACAATTAACGAGCACATCATCAATTTGCTCTACTCTTACGATTGTGTGATCATACCTGGTTTCGGTGGATTTGTAGCTAGATACTTTCCAGCTGAAATACAAGAAGGTACTTACATGTTTCGGCCACCTTCTAAGCGCATTTCGTTCAATGCTCGTTTGAAAGAAAACGATGGGCTTGTAGCACATTACATCAGTCAGAAAGAAGGTATTTCGTACCAAGAGGCGCTTCAGATGCTCGAAATTACCGTTCGTTCATGGAACAGAATTTTAGAGAGCGGCAATAAAATAATTCTGGAGGGCATCGGAAAGATTTACACCGATTCGGAAGGTAATTTACAATTCACTCCTGCCCTTGAGGCAAATTTCTTGACCTCATCGTATGGACTTGCTATGTTTCGCTCTCCGGCGATTACTTCTGAATCTTTAATTGCTCAATCGATTCGCCGGCAAGCAGAAGCTGAAGGCAAGGTAATGGAAAGCCCAAATGCTGGATACTTCCTTTCAAATGTTTTCCATACGGTTAAAGTAGCATCTGTGGTAGTGGTGGTGGGTTCCATTTTTTACTTAGCCATTGAGAATACACAGATGTTTAAGAGGTCAAAAACCGATAGTTTTTCATACATAGGCTTCACAGTTACCGATTCTGTAGCTTCAACTTCCGAGGACCTTAAGGAAGAATTTAAGGTTTCTGAACCAGAGTCAACAAAAACCACTGAGACTGCCCAGCCGACAGAAAAAAGGACTCTAGAAGAAAAGAATGAGTATATATCATCAGCAGAAACTCCCTCGCTGAAGGAAGTAAAATCAGCCGAAAACCCAGACCTCAGTATGACCAGCTCTGCCGTAGAGGTTACTGAGGTACGAGAAATTGTAAAAATTTCCGTAGGAGCTTTCAGCGTGGAAGCAAATGCACAAAACAGACTTAAGGAACTGGCTGCACACAATATAAACGGAGCTATAGAACCGTCTGGCAAACTCTATCGCGTGGTAGTAGCTTGCGAAAAGAAAGAAGCTGATGTAATGCTTCAGATGATTAAGAAAACGGTTGCGCAAGATGCTTTCGTTTTAAAATAAACCCCACTCTTTCATCCGTTTTTTTCCCATGGAATCATCGAAAGAGTCTTTTTAAACTATACATTTGATTTTCAGAATATTTTTTTGTGACTATCTACTCAGACCGATTAAAGGCTGTGAGCGTAGCTTTGTTTCAGAATTTTAATAATTCCAAATCATGATAAAGGGTTTTTTTAAGTTGCCGGACATTAAAAATGAACCGGTAAAACAATATGGCCCCGGAAGCGCTGAGCGCGCTGAACTTCAGGCCAAATACGACGAACTGTGGAACAGCATTCGCGACATACCGATGTATATAGGTGGGCAGGAGGTGCGTACGGGCAAAACTGAGCGCGTACTGCCACCACACGACCACCAGCACAACGTAGGCCACTATCACATGGGCGATGCCAGCCATGTGCACGCTGCCATAGATGCTGCCCTGAAAGCGCGCACCAAGTGGGCAGCCATGAGCTGGGAGCAGCGAGCCTCTATCTTTCTTAAAGCAGCTGATTTGCTGGCTGGTCCATATCGGGCTGAGGTGAATGCTGCTACCATGATTGCGCAGAGCAAAACTTCCTTTCAGACCGAAATCGATGCTGCCTGTGAGCTGATCGACTTTCTTCGGTTTAACGTGAAGTACATGGCCGAAATCTATGCTGAGCAGCCCAATTCAATGCCCGGTGTGTGGAACCGCATGGAATACAGACCTCTAGAAGGCTTTGTATTTGCTGTTACACCGTTCAACTTTACAGCCATCAGCGGCAACCTGCCTGCCTCCGCAGCTCTCATGGGCAACGTGGTGGTGTGGAAGCCATCGCTCTATCAAGTGTACTCTGCACACGTTGTGATGAAAGTATTTATCGAAGCCGGGTTGCCCGCCGGAGTCATCAATATGATTATGACCGACCCGGCCGAGACCGCCCAAATAGTGCTAAGTCATCCAGACTTTGCCGGAATTCACTTTACTGGTTCAACTGCCGTCTTTAGAAGCATTTGGAAAACTATTGGAGAAAATATCCATCGCTACAAGTCTTATCCTCGTATTGTTGGAGAAACAGGAGGTAAAGACTACGTGTGGATGCATGCATCAGCTGATGTTCGCGAAACTGTAGTAGCTCTCGTAAGAGGCGCCTTTGAACTGCAAGGCCAGAAGTGCTCAGCGGCCTCACGTGCATATATCCCACGTAGTCGTTGGAATGAGGTAAATGCGGATCTAGGCCGGATGCTCTCCGAAATCAAAATGGGTTCACCACGTGACTTTTCAAACTTCGTGACAGCAGTGATTCACGAAGGTGCCTTTGACAAGATTGTATCTTACATCGAATACGCCCGCAAAGACAAAGACAGCGAAATCATCTACGGTGGTAAGTACGATAAATCTGTGGGCTATTTCATCGAGCCCACGGTAATACTCACGAAAAATCCGAAGATGAAGACCATGGTAGAAGAAATCTTCGGCCCTGTACTTACCATTTATGTTTACGAAGATGAAGAATGGGAAGCATCTCTTGACCTGGTGAACGAGACAAGCGAATATGCTCTTACGGGTGCCATTTTTGCTAAGGACAGATACGTGATAGAAGTGGCTACCAACAAATTAGTGGATAGTGCTGGTAACTTTTACATAAATGACAAGCCTACCGGAGCTGTGGTAGATCAGCAACCCTTCGGTGGAGCTCGCGGCAGCGGTACCAACGACAAGGCCGGTTCTAAGCTAAACCTACTCCGTTGGGTAAGTGCCCGCTCCATTAAAGAAACGATGGTGCCACCGACAGACTACACCTATCCTTTTATGAAATAAGCGATTGGGGCATCACGACCCTTGCTTTGCTGAGATGCCCTTTGAATAAGCACTCACTTCACGCGTGAGGTGGCTGAAGTACACCGGCGAAGCCGGTGGTGCGAAGCGACACGCAGTGGAGCGCAGCACGGAAGCGAAGCGGACTACGGAAGACACCGACCCAGACGAGGGCGCCAGATGCGCCTTCGTCTGGGGCACGCCCAAAAAAATAGTAAAAAAATGACTATTAAAGAACGATTTGAAAGCTATATACATGAGCTTCAGGATCGCATATGCAAATCGCTAGAAGAAGTCGATGGGAAGGAGCACTTCACAGAAGACCGCTGGGAGCGACCCGGAGGCGGAGGCGGAATTACGCGCATCATTCAAGGTGGAAAAGTCTTTGAAAAAGGCGGTGTAAACACATCAGTAGTGCACGGTGTGCTCCCAGAAGTAATGATGCAAAGGCTTGGCGTACAGCACAATCGATTCTTTGCCTGCGGGATTTCGCTTGTTATTCATCCGGTCAATCCTTTCGTGCCTACCGTGCATGCAAACTATCGCTACTTCGAGTTGTACGACGAAGAGTGGGCGGTAGTCGATAGCTGGTTTGGTGGAGGAGCAGACCTAACGCCCTATTACATCTTTGAGGAGGATGGAAGACACTTTCATACCGTTCTAAAAGAGGCTTGTGAAAAACATTCGCCGGAATACTATCCGCGTTTTAAAGCGGAATGCGACCGATACTTCTACATCGATCACCGCAAGGAAAACAGAGGAATTGGCGGGATTTTTTTCGATTATCTGAGGCCCAATGACATTCAGACGGCCGAGCACTGGCTAAGCTTTGTAATGGATGCGGGCGATGCTTTTTTACCGGCCTATGTGCCAATAGTTGAGCGCAGAAAAGAGTTACCATACGGAGAGAGGCATTTGCATTGGCAAGGGATACGCCGAGGCAGGTATGTAGAATTTAACTTGGTGTACGACCGCGGGACACTCTTTGGCCTGAAAACCGACGGCAGAATTGAGTCTATCTTAATGAGCCTTCCTGCCACGGCTCGGTGGGAATACAATTTTAAACCTGAACCCGGCAGTGAGGAGGCCAAGTTACTCAAAGCATTAGAGCATCGAGACTGGGTAAATACTTTTACAATAGAGGGGTATTAGTTGGTTTTTTTCTCAGCAATTATTGTAATACCACCTACGGTTTTATCTCCGAGCTTCACTCTTGGCACAGTGCCAGGAGGCAAGAAGATGTCGAGTCGGCTGCCAAATTTGATGAATCCGCTCTCGTCGCCCTGCCGAGCGATGGTTCCTTCTTTTGCATACATGACGATACGGCGGGCTACATAACCAGCAATCTGCCGATAGAGCACTGGCCCCCACACGGGGCTGTTTATCACAACTGACGTGCGCTCATTTAACGTGCTCGACTTTGGGTGCCATGCAACTAGATATTGGCCCTGATGATGGCGCGCGTATTCAATACGGCCACTCACCGGATAGCGGTTTACGTGCACATTGAGGGGCGACATAAAGATGGATATCTGAAGGCGTTTGCCTTTGAAATACTCAGGTTCTTCGACTTCCTCGATAATGACCACCTTTCCATCGGCCGGGGCTATGATTTTGTTTTCATCGCGAACGATGTTGCGCTGAGGATTTCTAAAAAACTGCAGCACAAGGCCATATACAATCAGAGATGCAATGATGAAAACATTACGAATCCAGACGACATCCGTAATCCAATGAATTAGCGCGTTGAGCACAAAAAGGATAACCAGGGTGACAAAGAGAATGGTGTAACCTTCGCGGTGAATTTTAATCATAGATTAAGCAATAAAGGATAGACAAAATAAAATGCCGGGGCGGCAAAGAGGAAACTATCAATGCGGTCGAGAATGCCCCCATGACCGGGAATAAACGCGCCACTGTCTTTGACACCAGCTTTGCGCTTGAGCTTCGATTCAAAGAGGTCGCCCAGAAAGGCAGAAAGCACCAAAACAAGTGCAAGCAAATATCCGGAAATAGCGTGTGAAAAAGGGAGTATTTCGGAACGACTGAGAAAAAATGTGAGAACAGCTGCACCTGCAATACCACCTGCAAATCCCTCCCACGTCTTGCCGGGTGAAATAGATGGCGCTATGACATGGCGGCCAAACAACTTGCCAAAGATGTAAGAAAAAGTGTCAAAAGTCCACATGAAAATAAATATCAGCAGTATTGGAGAGATGGCCAATTGTTGATCTGCTATGTCGATCTCTATCGCCAAAACAAATGGCATTATGATATAAGCAAAAGGCAGGAGGCTCTTATACCCACCTTTTCTATAAAATAGTACAACTGTTGCCAAAAAAACACCTAGAATCCAAAGCCACCTCCATTCAAAAAAAGCGACAATTCGATCAGCAATTTTAAATAAAGTAAGCCACTCAGTGTAAAAATTAAAAAAGGGCTTTTCGAAGAAAAAGGTATTGACAAACACGGTGGAAAACCAAGGCAAAAAGGCAATCCAAAAACTCAAAAGCCAGAGTTGAATAGCATTTCTTTTTAGAAAGAGAATTTTTCCCAATTCCAGCATGGCCAAAGAGCCAAAAAGTGAAAAAAGAATTGGGGAGAAATTGTAATAAACCAACAGGAGTATCAAAAAAACATAAAGAAGCCCAAAAATGCTGCGCTGAATGAGTTCTTTCATTCTATACCGTCAGAAGAAGGTAAATATTTTTTGTTGAAAAAGCAGAATTTGGATCCTCAAGACCATCGCCTTTCGGCCCCTTGAGTGTTGTAATCATCGATGGTATTTCTTTTGGAGGATATTTGGCTTTAATGTGCGTCAAGGCATTGTTGAGTTTATCAATAATTTGAGAAGTATTGCCTAATACGATGATGGTATTCGGAAGATTCTGAATTTTGATGTGATAGGTCTGATTGGCAGTGACCATAATTCCGCCATTACTTGCAATCAGCAATTCGCAAGTGATAAAAGCAGCATCTGCATTTTTGGATAAATCTGTAGGCTGCAATATACCTGCTTCTCTTACAAGTGTCTGTAGAAGCGGATCGTTACAAGACAATGTTTCAATTTGTTCTTCAGCAAAAATGTCTTGCAGCGTTTTAATCACCTCATCTCTATGTTCACAAAATATAAATTTTCCTCCTGCTGTTACAAACCGATCGGCGAAGATGGCTTCTAGATGTTCAGGATTTATCGCTGGTTTCGGCGATGCCGAAGCCTCTGAGGTTTTCTCAGAGGCTTTTGGCCGCAAGGAGGAAAATATTTTTGAGAAGAGTGATGACTGCGCCATTAAACAAAAGCTGTTAGTCCTTTGAATCTTGGGCTGAAACAGTAGCTCCGCTCAACTCAGCTTCATCTTTTTGTTCCTTTTCAGCTTCACTTTCATTTTTCGAAAGTTCAGTGGTATTAGATTGGCTATCGGCTTCTTTATCCCACTTGCGCTTTCCGAAAATCTGTTCCAAATCCTGTTTAAAAATAACCTCTTTTTCGAGCAATAATTCTGCTAATTGAATGAGTTTTTCTTTATGCGTTGTTAATATCTCAATGGCACGTTCGTATTGCAAATCGACGATTTTTTTCACCTCTTCGTCGATGATTTCAGCCGTTTTTTCGCTGTATGGTTTATTAAAGCCAAACTCATTCTGACCTGATGAGTCGTAGTATGTAATGTTACCAATACGTTCGTTGAGGCCAAAAATGGTTACCATGGCTTGAGCTTGTCGTGTTACCTTTTCCAAATCACTCAGAGCACCGGTCGATACCTTGTTGAAAATTACCTTCTCAGCAGCTCGGCCACCAAGAGCAGCACACATTTCGTCTTGAATTTGTTCGGCGGTGGTGATCTGGCGCTCCTCCGGCAAATACCAGGCGGCTCCTAAAGAACGACCTCGTGGCACTATGGTAACCTTTACAAGTGGAGCAGCATGTTCGAGCATCCAGCTCACAGTGGCATGGCCTGCTTCGTGGTAAGCAATTACTTTTTTCTCTTCAGGTGTTATAATTTTTGATTTTTTCTCTAAGCCAGCCACGATTCGGTCCACTGCATCGAGAAAATCTTGAAGCTCAACGACTTTTTTGTCTTTTCGAGCAGCGATCAAGGCTGCTTCATTGCATACATTGGCAATATCTGCTCCTGAAAAACCAGGGGTTTGCTTAGCCAGAAAATCAATGTCGAGGTCAGGCGTATGCTTGATGCGACGCAAGTGAATTTTAAAAATCTCTTTGCGCTCATTCAGGTCAGGCAAGTCGATGTAAATCGTTCTGTCGAAACGTCCGGCGCGTGTCAAAGCTCGGTCGAGAATTTCTGGACGGTTAGTAGCTGCAAGAACGATTACGGTTTCATTTGTCTGAAAACCGTCCATTTCAGTGAGCAACTGGTTAAGGGTATTTTCTCTTTCGTCGTTACCCCCGCTGAATGAGGCTTTTCCGCGAGCTCTACCAATGGCGTCTATCTCGTCAATAAAGATGATGGAAGGCGCTTTTTCTTTGGCCTGCTTAAAGAGGTCGCGCACCCGCGAAGCACCTACACCTACAAACATCTCCACAAAGTCAGAACCCGACAGGCTAAAGAAAGGCACTTTCGCTTCGCCAGCTACTGCTTTGGCAAGCAGGGTTTTACCTGTACCCGGAGGGCCGGCCAACAAAGCCCCCTTCGGTATCTTACCGCCAAGATTGGTGTACTTTTCAGGGTTTTTCAAAAAGTTAACAATCTCCTGAATTTCTTCCTTAGCACCTTCCATTCCTGCTACATCTTTAAAGGTGACCTTCACATTGGTGTTTTTATCAAAAAGCTGAGCTCTGGATTTGCCAATATTGAAGATCTGACCTCCGGGGCCACCGCCCATGGAGCTCATTCGGCGCATGATAAACATCCATATAAGGAAGATGAACAAGAATGGAAGCACCCAGGCTAAAATATCGCTCCAGTAATCGCGCTGTTCTTCGTAGGTAATGGGCACCTTCCGACGGTCGAGGTTAGGGTTATCTTCGTAAAAATTTCTCAACTCATCGCGAAAGGCATCGCCTGGCATTTGAAAAACCAAATGTGGACCAGGAACAACCCCTGACCCTGTACTCCTGCTTCTAAGGTCTTTAAACTCTTCTTTTGTTTTAATGCTCTCTTGTCGTAGAAAAACTTGAATTTCCTTTGAATTCACTACCCTAATGCGCTCTACATCATCGCTTAGCAAGTACGTTGTTAGTTCATTGAAGCTGCTTTTTTTAGCAGCACTGTTCATCATGCCAAGAAGCTGAATACCAAAGATTACCGCTATAAGAACGATATATATCCAGTAAAAATTGAAACCTCCGTTTCGTTCGGAGTCTCCGTTTCCAGAGTTTTGATTTTGGTTTCTCTTTCGGAATTGACCGAATTCTGTAGGATGTTTTTTCTTTTGAGCCATAATGGTTAATCGACATTTGAAATTTCAGTAATGCGCGCATCACTCCAAAGACCATCAAGGTCGTAAAAACGCCTTTTTTCGGGCAGGAAGATATGCACCACTACATCAACATAATCTAACAAAACCCATTCAGAATTGGTTTTGCCTTCTACATGCCATGGCCTTTCTCCAGTGTTTTCAAACACCTTTTCTTCAACTGAGTCAGCTAAAGCACTTACCTGAGTGGTGGAATTACCTTCGGCAATTACAAAGCAGTCGCATACAGCTTTGTCTATTTCAGAGAGGTCAAATATTTTAATGTTAAAACCTTTCACCTCGCGCAGACCTTCAATCACTGCGTGTATAAGTCGGTCAGTATCAATATCTTGTTGTACTTTCATTCAATTAATTCTAATTCTGAAGCCTTTCATTGCAAGACTGCTAAAATAAGCAATAAAATTGCCAATTGTTTTTGAATTTTTGCCATTCTCTATGTTTCATCGAAAACACTTACCCGTTGTAGAATCGACCAACGACTGGCTTAAAAAGAAATTAGAAGAAGGAACAATCGAAAACAATTTATTGATTTTCACTCAAAATCAAACGAAAGGTCGAGGCCAGTTTGACAGACAATGGCATATGGAACCTGACTTAGATTTAGCTTTTAGTTTTTTTATTGAAGTTCCAAAAGTTGGAGAAAATTTTTTACCAGCCATTCACTCAATGACAGTTTGTCTTGCACTTCACAACACTTTTGACAGGTTGGGCATTCCCGCTCTGATAAAATGGCCTAATGATCTTTTGGCACATGGGAAAAAAATTTCAGGAATTTTGTTGGAATCTATCCTTTCCGGCAAAAAAATATACTTAATAAATGGTATTGGAATTAATCTGAATTCAGCGCGAAAGGATAAACAATCCAATTATCCATCTATATCAGTAAAGGATATCATCTGTAGAGATGTTTTGGCAGAAGATTTTATTGATGTCTTTGAAGAATCGTTTAAATTTTTCTATTCGATTTACAACAGAGATGATCATGCTACCATTCTCTCAGCATATGAAAAAAATATGTATAAATTAGGTGAAGTTATTGCATTAAAAGAGTTAAAAAACAATCAGATTTTACTCTCTAAAATCAAATGCGTAGATGCCCAAGGTAGATTAATCGTTGAGCACGAAGAATCTTTAAAAAGTTTTCACAGTGGAGAGGTAAAATGGCTTATGTAAGTAGGCTACAAAGCACCAGCTTTTTCAGCCAATTTATCAATAAAATTTTGCAAAGGTTTTTCGAGCATCATTCGCATCATCATGTTCACTTCACCATCGAAGAAAAATTGAATGCCACTCGTTTGAGGACTTTGCTCTGATAGAGCACAAGTAAGCGTAAATTTTAAGATAGGAGTAGCTGATTCAAAGGTTATTTTCTGATTTTCTACCTTCTCCTTTACACGAAGCTGAACTTCAGGAAATCCTTTTAATCCAAATGTAAAAGTATCGCCTTCAGCCTTAAAAACTGTAACTTCAGTCGGCATTATTTCTTTGTACTTCTCAAGAGATGAAGTCAGTTGATTGTATACTTCACTAACTGGCTTATTTACTGTTATTAGTTTACTCTGTAAATTCATAGGTGAAAGTTTTTAAATTATTGACCCCATTTATCGGGCATTAATCTCCATTCATTCAGCTGTTTTAATTCATTTTCATTTATATACCCAACTTTTAGAGCTGTTTTTATCAAATGCTCATAATCACTTAGCGTGATGACTTGAATGTTTTCGCTTTCAAAAAGTTTATGAGCTTCATCGAAACCATAGGAAAAAATAGCCTGTACGCCTAATACTTTCAGACCAGCTTGTTTAAGAGCTTTAATGGCATTCAATGAACTTTTGCCAGTGGAAATCAAGTCTTCAATCACAATTATATTTTGGCCTGAAACAATATAACCTTCGATTTGATTCATTCGGCCATGCGATTTGGGTTCTGGCCTTACATAAATAAAAGGTAGTCCAAGTTCATCGGCCACGAGTGCACCTATAGCTATGGCACCCGTAGCTACACCAGCTACAACATCAGGTTTAGGGAAGTGCCGCTCAATGCTTTTAACCATCATCTCCCTGATGTAGGTGCGCACTGCCGGAAAGGACAAAACCACTCTATTGTCGCAATATATTGGCGACTTCCATCCGCTTGACCATTGAAAGGGAGATGACAAATTGAGCTGTACCGCTTTGATTTGCAAGAGAAATTCTGCTGCCTTTTGAGCAATATCTTTGTCAGCAATCATATGGCGCAAAAATATGTATAAAGTGAACATTCAAAATTCGCTGCTTGCAATAGGAGGCAAACCTATACGAAGACCCGACTGGCTTATCGATTATTACAATTTTTTTCCTTTTGACACGATAATCAATCAGTTAGAAAATTCACCTGTCACTTTATACTACCATATTAAAGCGGACAGCAACGAAGAAGAAGTATGGAAAGAATTTACAAAATATTTTGAAATAATCCATGCTGCTGGTGGTGTTGTTAAAAATAAAGATGGGAAATTTCTGATAATAAAACGCCATGGCAAATTTGACCTGCCTAAAGGAAAGGTTGAAGAATATGAAAATCTAAGAGATGCTGCTCTAAGAGAAGTAGCCGAAGAATGCGGCATTAAAAACTGCACCCTCGATACAGAAGAGCCAACGATATCCTATCACACGTACAGCATCGATGGCAAGCGGGTGTTAAAGAAAACCCATTGGTTTCCGATGACCGTAGATAATTCATTGGACTTGTTCAAGCCTCAAACTGAAGAAGGAATTACGGATGTCTTCTGGCTTGAACCTGAGAAGTTAAATACAATCTTTTCAAATACGTATCCAAACATCAAGGACTTGCTTATTCATTTTTCGAAAAAAAAGTAAATGGTCTGTAAAGTTTTAAATCCCATTCGCGATTTAGAACATTATTGCCTTGAAATGCCTTTATTTTTGTAAAAAATTCGAATACATAAATGAACGCAACAGAAACAACTTACATTCCTTACAAAGTAAAAGACATCTCACTAGCCGAATGGGGACGGAAAGAGATTCAGCTCGCTGAGGCTGAAATGCCGGGATTGATGGCGCTGCGCAAAAAATACGGAGAAAGTAAACCCCTGAAAGGTGCTCGCATAGCTGGCTGTTTGCACATGACCATACAAACTGCCGTTTTAATCGAAACACTGGTAGAACTCGGAGCTGAGGTTACCTGGTCGTCTTGCAACATCTTCTCAACCCAAGATCATGCAGCTGCAGCTATTGCTGCTCGTGGCATTTCAGTGTATGCCTGGAAAGGAATGACCGAAGAAGAATTTGATTGGTGCATCGAGCAAACCCTCTTCTTTGGTCCCGAGCGCAAGCCCCTCAATATGATCCTCGACGACGGTGGCGACCTCACTAATATGGTATTGGATCGCTATCCTGAACTCGTACCTGGTATTCGCGGTATTTCAGAAGAAACCACTACCGGTGTACACCGCTTGTATGAACGCATGAAAAAAGGCACCTTGCCACTTCCAGCTATTAACATCAATGACTCAGTTACCAAATCAAAATTCGACAATAAATACGGCTGTCGTGAATCAGCAGTAGATGCCGTGCGACGTGCTACTGATGTAATGATTGCCGGTAAAGTAGTAGTAGTAGCCGGTTACGGCGACGTGGGAAAAGGAACTGCTGCCTCCTTCAGAGGTGCTGGTGCTCGCGTAATAGTGACCGAAATTGACCCCATCTGTGCCCTACAGGCGGCTATGGATGGTTACGAAGTGAAGAAGATGATCAACGCTGTGCCTCTGGCCGATATCGTAATCACCGCAACGGGCAACTGCGACATTATACGCGAAGAGCACTTCCGATTGATGAAAGACAAGACTATTGTGTGCAACATCGGTCACTTCGATAACGAAATCGACGTAGCCTGGCTGAAGAAAAACTACGGCCATACGCGCATCAACATCAAGCCACAGGTAGATCTTTACAACGTAGATGGAAAAGACATCATATTACTGGCTGAAGGCCGTCTTGTAAACCTCGGTTGTGCTACCGGGCATCCTTCCTTTGTGATGTCTAATTCCTTTACCAACCAAGTGCTTGCCCAAATCGAATTGTGGAATAACTACAACAAATACGAAAACAAAGTTTACACTCTGCCAAAACACCTCGATGAGATGGTGGCAAGACTACACTTGGAAAAAATCGGCGTTGAACTCGACGAACTTACACCCAAACAAGCTGAATATATAGGTGTAGATGTAAACGGTCCGTTTAAACCAGAATATTACCGCTATTAATGTAGAAAGTAAGCAAAAAGCCGACTAAAAAGTCGGCTTTTTTTATCTCAAAACAATAAAAAAAACCGCCGAAATAGGCGGTCTTTTTTGATGCGTTTTGCCAATTACTTTTGCTCGGCAGCAGGAGTTTCAGCTTCAGCAGCGCTATCAGCTTCAGCAGTTTCAGCAGCTTCTTCTTGAGCTGGCTCTTCAGTAGCAACTTCCTCAGTAGTTTGAGTTTCTTCCTGAGCAGTTTCTTCTTTAGCGTTGTTGCAAGCTACAAAAGCTACCATAGCAAGGGCAGCAAGAAACAAATTGATTTTTTTCATGACGCGTAATTTTAAAGTGATTAATAAACTGCTACAAAAGTAGTAGCATTTTTTTTCTTTGTACAATACTGAAAATGTGTTTTCACTTGAAATACAGAATGTTTTAATAAGATTTTAACATCGGTTGCTTTTTTAATCATTTTGAATTATATTCTTTCTTATGGATTATTCTTAATAATCCTATGTCAAAAGGTAGCATACATTTGTTTCAGTTAAACATGATTTTTCTACTTTATGAATTCGCTCGAAGAATATAAAAGATTGATCGAAGACTCTATAACAAAATATTCATCAGGCACTGAACCTGAAAATTTACACAATTCCATTCGATACATACTCAACTTGGGCGGAAAACGTATAAGACCGATACTCGTACTCATGGGATATGGTGTATTTAATGACCATGTAGAGCGTGCCTTGCATCAAGCCCTTGCAATCGAGCTATTTCACAACTTCACTTTGATACACGACGACATAATGGATAGAGCGGATTTGCGCAGGGGCCATCTCACTGTTCATAAAAAGTGGAGCGAACCAACTGCCATACTCTCTGGCGATCTAATGCTCATCAAGGCATATGAACTGCTTTGCGATGCTCCACCACAATTGCTGCCGCCAATGCTTCAAGCTTTTAACACTATGGCCACTGAAGTTTGTGAAGGTCAGCAAATGGATATGGATTTTGAACAGCGAACCGATGTAAGCGAAGAGGAATACATCGATATGATTCGCAAAAAAACCTCTGTGCTCATAGGCGCAGCTATACAAATAGGTGCGCTACGCGCTGGTGCTGACGCCTCAGAAGCAGGATTGCTGTATGAATTTGGTGTTAATATTGGCCTTGCCTTTCAAATGTTGGATGATTACTTAGATGTATTCGGTCAATCAGAAAAAACTGGAAAAGTAGAAGGCGGTGATGTGTTAAATGGAAAGAAGACGCTTCTTTTTCTTCATTGTTATCGCCATGCTGATGAACAATCGAAAAACGAATTGCTTTCGATCTATGAAAATCGAACGTCGAAATCGAATGCTGAAAAAGTACTCGCGGCTCGAGAGCTTTTTAAGGTAACTGGTTCAGACAAATACCTCTATAAGAAGGCAGAAGATTACTATCACATTGGTGTAAATCTATTGAAAAGTGCCGATTTTCAGAGAGAACGCATCAAACCCCTGCTCACATTGGCCGACTCTCTCATGCAAAGAGAGCATTAAAAAAAGGGGCTTCTGCCCCTTTTCTTTATGAGTAGATTTTTTTGTAGAGATCTTCGTACTTTTTAAGTATAACTTTCCTTCGCAATTTCATGGTAGGAGTAAGATGACCAGCTTCTATAGACCAAACGTCAGGGGTAAGCTCGAATTTTTTAATTTTTTCCCAATTTCCAAATTCTTCGTTGTAGCGGTCCACTTCTTTCTGTATTCTTTCAATTACTTTCGGATTTTTAATGATTTCCTCGTTTGAGGTGTAAGGAATTCCCTTTCTTTCACACCATTGCCTCAAGAAGACAAAATCTGGCTGAATAAAAGCTGCTGGGTGTTTTTCATTTTCGCCAATGACCATAATTTGCTCAATGAATCGGCTTTCTTTGAACTTGTTTTCCATGATTTGAGGCGCGATATACTTACCGCCAGATGTTTTGAAAATCTCTTTTTTGCGGTCGGTGATTTTTAAAAACTGTCCTTCAACCATTTCGCCGATATCGCCTGTATGGAAAAATCCGTCAGCATCGATCACTTCAGCGGTCAATTCAGGCTTTTTGTAATATCCCATCATTACGTTAGGACCCTTAACAAGAATTTCTCCGTCATCGGCGATTTTTACAATACATTCATTTATGGGACGGCCTACAGTGCCAATTCTAGTACCATCGTTTTTCGGACAGTTAACCGCTATAACGGGAGAAGTTTCCGTAAGTCCATATCCCTCTTGAATATTGATTCCAGCGGCCAGAAAAATTCGACAAAGTCGAGGATTTAGGGCAGCTGCACCCGAAGCTACGGCCAAAACCCTTCCGCCAAGAGCCTCTTGCCATTTCTTGAAGATCAGCTTGCGAGCAATTGCGAGTTTGATTTTGTAAAAAAGACTTTTGCCTTTTATGTCGTATTCTTCAGCAAGTGCTACTGCCCAGTAAAACAGCGCCTTTTTGATACCTGTAAGAGCTGCGCCTTTGTCCATTATTTTATCAAAAACCTTTTCCAAGAGTCTAGGAACGGCAGTGAAAATGGTCGGACGTACTTCGCGCAAATTGTCGCCTATGGTATCCATACTTTCGGCATAATATACCGAGATAAAGTTGTAACAGTACAAATAGTTGAGCATGCGCTCGTAAATGTGACACATAGGCAAAAAGCTGAGAGCCACCCCGCCATCGGTGATAGGGAGACGGTCTTGGCAGTTCATTACATTACTAGCAATGTTTCGATGGCTGAGCATCACGCCCTTAGGCCTACCTGTAGTACCTGAGGTATAAATAAGAGTAGCCAGTTGTTCAGGCTTGATGCTTTGCATAATGGACTCTAACTCAGCCCGCTTGTTGGAACTTTTTCCCAGTTCTATTACTTCCTTAAAGTTGGGAAGGTCGGGTTCCTCATCAAATACATAGACTTTTGAGAGAGTAGGTACTTGTGGTTTTATACGCATTACTTTCTCATAAAGCGCACGGTCAGACACAAAACAGATTCTTACCTCAGCATCGTTGAAAATGTAGATGTAATCATCTTCAGAGGCGGTAGGATATACGGGCACATTGATGGCACCACATTGCATAATACCGATATCGCAGAAGTTCCATTCAAAGCGGTTGTTAGTGCTGATTAAGACAACTTTGTCATCGGGCTTAATGCCCAGTTCCATTAAGCCGAGTGCAATATTTTCTGCAGTTTCTACATATTCTTTCGTAGAGATTTCAATCCATTTTCCATTTCGTTTAGATGCTAAAGAAACGGACAATGGCTTTTTTTCGAGCTGGTATTTTGGGAAGTCAAAAAGTCTTGTAGGCTGATTCATTGTTAATGAATTTTTAATGTTTGCAAATAAAACAAATTACACCGTTAATGAGAAGGATAGTTTATCAAAAAATTGTTGTTAAACAAAAAAACCTCCCGAATGGGAGGTTTTTTTCAGATGTTGATGGTTAATACTCGTCTTCGTTCCAGAGGAAGTCTTCCTGAGTAGGATAATCTGGCCATATGTCTTCTATCGACTCATAGATCTCGCCTTCATCATCTTCTATGGCCTGTAGGTTTTCGATTACCTCTAATGGCGCACCAGTACGAATCGCGTAATCGATGAGCTCATCCTTTGTGGCCGGCCACGGTGCATCACTAAGGTAAGATGCTAATTCAAGCGTCCAGTACATCGTCCGGGGTTTTTAAATTTTTTGCAAAAGTATAAATAACTTATGGAATATTTCAAAGTGGAATAAACACAAAGCTCTTGTATTTATTGTATTGATTTCCAGGGTGTTTCTTGAGAGCCGGTGAGAAATAAGGTAAATCTTGCCAACGTAAAGAGGTAGTCTGAAAGCCTGTTAAGAAATTTGATAATTCCTGGCTCAACTTGCTCTTCAGAGGCAAGTAATACAACAATTCGCTCGGCTCTACGGCATACACAGCGCGCAAGGTGACAATACGATGCTACTGGGTGACCTCCCGGTAATATGAAGTTTTTTAGAGGCTTAAGGTGTTTGGTCATTTCGTCAATATAGCCTTCTAAAGCTTCTGTTGAATTTTCAGGCCAAGGTGTGAGATACGACTTTGCCTGTTCATTTTCAGCTGCAAGATGACTGCCAGCTAAAAAGAGCAAATTCTGTATTTGATGAAGTTGTTTAATGATATCAGGATGCATGTACTCGTCAGCAACCAAACCCACCCATGAGTTTAGCTCATCTAACGTTCCATATGCTTCGATGCGAATGTGGTACTTCTCTACTCTACTGCCACCGAGCAGCGATGTCTGACCTCCATCACCTGATTTTGTGTAAATTTTCATTTGAAAATAGCTTTTGAAATGGATTATGTCAAAATTAGAGGGATGGAAGACTTTTTTAAAAATCTTTGATTACAAAAACAGTTCTTCTGTTAAGTGCTCTGCCTTGCTCGGTTTGATTGGTGGCGATCGGTTTGTCGGAGCCAAATCCTTTGTACGACATGCGCGAAGGCGATATACCTTTATTTACTAAGTATTCATAAACCACTTTTGCTCTGTTGTTCGAAAGTACCAGATTTTCTTTGCGGGTACCCACATTGTCGGTATGACCTTGAATTTCAATTCGAATGTTCTTATTGGTTTTTAAAAACTCGTAAAATTCTTCCAAGATTCGAATAGCTCTTTTGTCTAAAGCATATGAATTCGTTTCGAAATTGATATCGTGTAATCGGTATTCCTCACCCCGCTTGAGTTTTTTGACTTCAATGGTCTGTTGTTTTATTACAGACTCTCGCGATGCATTGATGTCTTCAGCAGCGATGTAGCGCGAGGTAAAGGCAGTTCCCTCCTTCTCAGCCACCAGCAATAAATCTTCATTCTGCTGAGCTTGCACAGCTACGGCAAAGTCGCCTGTAACAGTATCGATTCGCACAGTTGATTCTTGGGCTGATTGCACTTTTTTAATTTTTACTTGTACATTTCCGGGCGATCGTCCGTTTTCATCCATTAATCTGCCAGTAATTAATCTAGTAAAGTTAGGTCTGGCGTTCTGGGGTAATTCAAAGTAGAAAATATCCCAGCCCCCTTTACCTTTTATTTTATCTGTCGAAATGTACCCTTTTGTGCCATCGAGGCTTACAAAAAGCCCTACTTCATCAGATTCGGTATTAATCGGATAGCCAATATTTTGAGGGATACTCCATTTTTGTGTTTGAGGATCAAGTTGAGAATAAAAAATATCAAGTCCTCCGATGCCTCCATGTCCGTTAGACGAAAAGTACAGTGTAACACCGTCAGAATGGATATAGGGCGATTTCTCGTCTTTGGATGTATTAATCGTGGGCCCTAAATTTTCTGGTGCACTCCAGCTGCCATTAGGCAATCGATAGCATCGGTACAAATCAAGGCCTCCTTGGCCTCCTTTGCGATTGGAGGCAAAGTACAGCCAATCGCCATTAGCTGTCACAGAAGGTTGAGACTCCCACGAATCAGGTCTGTTAATCTGTTCTCCTACACTTTGTGGTTCTGTCCATCGGTCGTTAGAAAAAATTGAATAGTATATATCGCAGTTCTGATATCCAGAGGGAAGCAATTCGCAAATGGTAAAGTATAGCTCTTTATTGTCAGCAGTAATAGACGGTCCGCCTTCGTTGTATTTTTGATTAAATGGTGCTGGCAATGGCTGCCCACGTTCAAATTTATCATCAGATAAGCGTCGGGCATAGGAAAACTTCTCAACTACGCGCTCCACAGGCACTGGTCCTGATTTTCGGTCAATCTCTTTGCCTCTCCGGGTGAAAAAGCACCAAGAGCCATCAGGCGATATGGTGGCGAGGTATTCATCTGCTGCAGTACAAATGTCTTCTAATGGCCTGGGCTGGAAAGCTACCGGATTTTCACGCAGTCTTCGCTCCATGTCTAAACTAGTAAGTATAGAGCGGGCTTCACGGTCAAACTGCGGTTCTCGATCGGGATGCTGAGTGTATTTTTTCAATAATTCAACGCCTTTTGCAGACTGTCCATTTTCAATCAAAACCACTCCAGCATAAAACAATACATCAGCCTTGTAGTCAGGACATAGCTCCAGAAGACGCATCCAGGCAGCCTCTGCCTCACGTGTGCGTCCACCGCGCACAGCTGTCTCACCAAATAAATACAAAGCATGCGGGCAATTGCGATCAAAATTCATCATTAAATCGGCATACCTTCTCATTTCTTGATAGTTCTTGGCCCGCCATGCTTTATTCCACTTTTCAATTTGAGCAACTGCTTTTTCAGCACAAGGTTGCTCACAAGTGCCCAATTCAGGTTGTGCATACAATTTTGAAAAAAATTGAACTCCAGTTACAACAAAAAAGGCAGTAATCAAATTATATTTGGTAAAATTCATAAACCTATGAAAGCTAACGTTGGAAAGTTGGACAAAGGTATCCGATTAACGATTGCAGTAGTAGCCTTAGTGCTCTATTTTACTAAAGTTTTGACCGGAACTGTAGGTATTGTTGCTCTTGTCGTAGCTGGCCTACTGGCATTCACTTCGCTTGTAAATTTTTGCCCTGCTTACACGCTTTTTGGCATTAATACATGCGAAACGAAAAAGTAATTCCGGAATCCTTTTAACCTTACACATTGAAAACCGGTAATCTATTCGATTACCGGTTTTTTTATGCACTTATTGGCACATGTAAATTTCAAATAATTCAATTTTTTACAACTAATGCTGATAATAGACTTCTAGAATAGTAGAGCAATTCACTTGGAAATAGAATAGTACGCCTTTGCGCCCTTTTGAGCATCAAATCTCACTTAAAAAATTTGAGATATTTTCTGTCATGTGATTGCAAAACCGGTCATGTGATCAAATTACGCAACATCGAGCCTTGATGAAAACATCGAAAGAATTCAAGCTAAACTTCGTGAAAGAATACTATCAGTGATTATTCTGCTGATTTTTATATAAACTGTTAAAAAAATATTTTTTCACAATATAAATAATTTTTGTTTATTTTTGTCATGCAATTTATAATTTTAAATACGATGGAAGAAGTAAAAATGACTCCAAAAACCGTAGCCAACTATCTAAAATCAAATTTCAGCAATAGAGGTGGCCTTAAAAGCGTATTCGCTTCCCAATTCCTTTCAAAATTCGATTTAGAGCAGTTAGAAGCTTTAAAGGCTGACATTGAAGCAGAAATTCAAGCTCGCTACGATGCTATCGCTCAAGAGAAAATTGCTGAAGTAGAAAAACTCGGCTACAAGGTTATTAAAGCCTAATTTGGAAATTAAAAAGTGCAAAAACCGTCCTAACTGGGCGGTTTTTTGTTTTATACAACTCATCTTCAATGATTTTTGAAAAATAAAAATCGAAAACTTTTTAAAGACATGTTTCAAAAAGGAAAACACATTTTTAACCATCAACGTATTACTTTTAAATGCTTTTCGAGAATGACTACTTCCTCTGGAAAGTAAAAACTGTTCAATCATTATGCAACCCTTTAAGAAGGAATAACTGTATAGTGTGGGTAACTTCAATTGAAATATACTGAATAAGTACCCGAAAGGTTAATAGATCGCTTTTTTAAAGTGTTTTATCCGCTGGTAGAGTAGAGAGTTTTTTACAACAATTTTAGACATTCAGACAAAATCTTACAAAATACACTTCTAAATTCCAATCTGCTAATCAAAAAAATTCATATGATAAGAAATGTCATTATAGATGGAAAAAGGGGCTTATGTGCTTATTAGCAATTAAAGAATTTCTGAACGATTTTGGATTTCTTTTTTTTTACTGCTGAAAAAAAGTTCTTCCTCCTGTTATTCCTTCTTAAATACAGCACTGCATTCTTATTGAAAAAACTTAATACAATCCAGGTTAAAAATTGCGTTTATTAAACTATGTGCAAGAAAATTTCAAATCTACTTGATAACCGATTGAACCATATTATTTCTAAAATCTTTAAAATTTTTATGGCATTTTCGGATTTTGTCCGAAGAATTATGATTTCAAAACATTCTCTTTCATCACATCACATAAATTCTAAGGATTTACTAAAAACTTAATCGACACAGATCCCTATATAGGATTAACACTGCATTTAATAATTCTGATTAAGTATAAAATTAAAAGTATTAAAACCGCTAAACCAGGTGGTTATGGCAATCTATCTTTCAATGAATTATTAAGTTGTACAAAGCTCAAAAACACACGCGAAGATTTAAAAAAATTAAACAAGTGATTGTAGATCAATTAAAACATTTTAATTCACGATTAAAATAGCCAAGATTTACTACTTTTACGCGTCAGCTTGCACATCGATGTCCATCTTGCTCGAAACACATAACATTTCAAAAAAATACGGAAATCACCAAGCCCTGTCAGAAGTATCGCTTCAGGTCGAAAAAGGAACCATCTTCGGTCTATTAGGACCAAATGGCGCCGGCAAAACAACACTTATCCGTATCATCAACCAAATCATATCGCCCGATAGCGGAACAGTTTATTTCGACGGAGAACCTTTGAGCCCGAATCATCAATTTCGTATTGGGTATCTGCCGGAAGAGCGCGGTTTGTACCGCTCCATGAAAGTGGGTGAACAAGCCCTCTACCTGTCCGGATTAAAAGGTATGCCTACAACTGAAGCTAAAAAAGCGCTGCGCTACTGGTTTGAGCGCCTCGACATTACTGATTGGTGGGACAAGAAGGTGGAAGAACTCTCTAAAGGCATGTCGCAGAAGGTTCAGTTTGTCATTACCGTACTTCACAAGCCGGAGCTACTCATTCTTGACGAGCCCTTCTCGGGCTTCGACCCTCTGAACGAAGGCATTATTCGCGACGAACTGCTCGAGCTTCATCGACAGGGTGCCACCATTATCTTTTCAACCCATCGGATGGATACCGTCGAAGAACTCTGCCAAGACATTGCCATGATCGATCGCTCGCGTCTGGTGCTCAGCGGACCACTTCACTACATAAAGCGGCAGAATGCTCTTCATCAATGGGAGGTTGTACTTGATCCTGTAAATGCAAATACGCTGACACTTCCAGATGATTTTCAGCTCATCAGCCATTTCACCACCGAACATTCTACTCGTCTCCTTGTCCAAGACATCCGTAATCAAGGTATTAATCCACTTTTGCAATGGCTTGTGGCACAGCCGGGATTACAGCTTCACTCTATTCGCGAAGTGCTCCCGGCCGTGAAAGACATCTTCATAAATGTAGCTAAAAACAATACCTCAGCAGTATGAACAAAATTTGGCTTATTATACAACGCGAATTTTTCCATCGCGTGCGCAAGCGCTCTTTTATCGTTATTACCCTGATTGGTCCTCTGCTCTTTGGGGCGCTCATTACTGCCCCAGCCATGCTCTCAAACATTCAGCTCGAAAAGCGCACCATCTTAGTACACGATCGCGCCACTGTTCTCGACTTTCATCCGGGCAATGAAGATATCGCCTTCACCTACATCGACCCATCGCGCTACAACCTCCAGCAAGCTAAACAGCTGCTGAAAGAAAAACCTGAATTTTATGCGCTGCTCTACATCCCAACCGGCGAAACCTGGGATCCCGATTTCATCTCCGCGGGCATATCCATGTATAGCCAAGGCGACATCTCTCTCAAAGTTCAATCCTATATCGAGAGCCTTTTAAAATCCAAAATACAGGAGGAAAAACTAAAGCTCTTGGGCGTTGACCCTGCCGTAGTAAAACAATCGGAAACCAACGTACGCCTGCGTACCTTTTACCTCGAAGATACTGACCGCGCCGAAAAACAATCGGCCACTGAACTGAAGTTTGTGCTTGCCTACATCGGTAGTTTGCTCATCTATCTCTTCATCTTCCTCTATGGTAGCATGGTAATGCGCGGCATCATCGAAGAGAAAGCTAACCGTATAGTTGAGATCATCATAACATCGGTAAAACCCTTTCAACTTATGATGGGCAAGATTATTGGCATTGCCCTTACGGGCCTGCTCCAATTTGCCATCTGGGTGCTCCTCAGCACTGCCGTGTATGCACTGGCGTCGCAAATCTTCTTCCGCGAAAAATTTGAAGCCGCTCGAGAGCTCGCCCTTCAGCAAGAGCAGCTGCGCGCAGAAGGGAGTGCAATTCCGATGGATATCGACCGTTCTCTCGAAATCATCAATGCCATCCAAACCATCGACTTCCCTCTTATACTCTCTCTGTTCCTCTTTTATTTCATCTTCGGCTACCTGGCCTATGGTGCTCTGTTTGCTATAGTAGGCTCTATGGTCGATAACGAAACCGACTCTCAACAACTCGTACTGCCCATCAGCATACCACTCATCGTTGCCATTATTGCTATGACAGCCATTTTAGACAACCCCGATTCCGCTCTTGCCAAAGTACTATCCTTCATACCACTTACCTCCCCCGTCGTGATGATGACACGTATACCCTTTGGCGTACCTTGGTGGGAAACAATTGTCTCCATGTTACTGCTCATACTCTTTTTTGTGTTGGCCACTTGGATTGCCGGGCGTATTTATCAGGTTGGTATCCTTATGTACGGCAAACGCTATACCCTCAGCGACCTCGTCCGTTGGTTTACCAACCGCGGATAATTTTTTTGTATTTTCTTTATCGTATGTGCCCCTAAAACCCTCACTTAGTCCATTCATTTAAGTTTGTACAAACAGGGGGCTCAAGCCACCTCGTCTGCTACCGTTTCCTCTGGGATATGCTTCGCTCCCGTGCTCCAGCTCTGCATAGCTTTACCTTCGCTGCGCGCTACAGCCGGACCTTAGGATGCAGACAAATTTTAAAACGTTCGTCTGGATACTTCTCGCGGAAGCAGCCAAGAACTACTTTTAGAATGAATACAGTTAATTGCAGATGTTAGTTACAGAATTGAGCGGATGTAGTATTGCTCACCCTAGATCTCTCTTAATCCGTCAAGCGGATTAAAGAGGAACTTCCGCCTACCCCACTTTGCTTCCTCAGGTCTTAGAGAGTCGCTGATGCCGAAAAAGATTGTCAGACCTTCTTGATCGAGGACAATGTGGTGAATAATTTTTTTGAGTTAAGTGTACAGGCTCAAAGCTTTGATAAAGTCTTAATTAAATTCACTGTTTCACACCTACCCGTCTTTATACCATGTTCAAGCTCAAGTCTCTGGCATCAAAATCAAGCAAAAAATATGATAAAAATCAGGTTAAGTAATCTAAGGTTTTTTCAAATATTGTTAGATTCAATTACATTTGAAAAAAATCCCTTGAATGGTAGTTCCATCAAAGCCCTTAGATGAAGAAGAACGCCTAGCCGAACTATATAAATACGAAATACTCGACACCAACCCTGAAGAAGACTTCGACCAGCTGGTCGAGTTAGCTTCTGCAATTTGCGAAGTACCCATCTCTCTTGTATCCCTCATCGATCGAGACCGCCAATGGTTCAAAGCTAAAAAAGGCCTCGACATCGACGAAACCTCTCGAGATGTAGCTTTCTGCGCGCACGCCATTTTGCAAGACGAAGTCTTTATCGTCGAAAATGCCCTTGAAGACATCCGGTTTTTTGACAATCCATACGTAGTAAACGATGGCATCCGCTTTTATGCAGGCATGCCTATTAAAACGCGTAACGGAAAAAACCTTGGTACCCTATGTGTGATCGATCACGAGCCTAAAATCCTGAGAACAAGTCAGAAACGAGCTCTCGAAATTCTTGGCCGACAAGTGGTAAACCTCATGGAACTCCGCCTTACGAACAATCGCCAGAAAGAACTCATCACCCTTTTAGACAAGCAAAAAGAAGAACTTAAAGCCCAAAACGAATTCAACTCCCGCCTTATTAAGCTCTTAGCGCACGACATCAAAAGCCCACTCACCTCCATTAAAGGTGGTCTTGACCTCATCCTCGATGGACACCTCCAGCCCAACGAAGCCACCCAAATCTTTAAAGACCTCTCCAATAGCATAGACTCTACCCTTCAAATGGTAAATGACACACTGAGATGGGGATTGCTAAACATTCGCAAAGAACTCGTACTTGAACCTATCCACCTCCACACTATGATCGAAGAAATAAAAGACCTTTACAAATTTCTTCTGAAGTCTAAACACATTCTTTTCTTCAACAATGTACCAGAAGATTACATCTTGTATTCCGATCCTGAATCCGTGGAAATCATCTTGAGAAATTTCATTCAAAATTCTATAAAATATACGGAAAACGGCACCGTAAAGGTCAGCGTTAACGACAATGACAGTTTTCGTTGCATCAGTGTGACCGACACAGGCAAGGGGATGACGCCCGCTCAACTTCAGGCTATCAATCATCAAATCGGCCAATTCCTCTCCACTCCAGGTACCCACGGCGAAAAGGGCACTGGCTTTGGCTTACGCATGTGCCTCGATCTGGCAAAATCTATCGGCGCCAACATCTATGCCTCTTCAGAAGAGGGAAAAGGCACCCAATTCAAACTGATTTTCAAACAAGATTGATTAACAAGGTTTGAAAGTCCTTTACATTAATTTTTTAATTAGGTGAAAACAACAAAAAATACTTTTCCGGTACTCGATATGTCGTGTGCAGCATGTGCTGCCACTGTCGAAAAAGAACTGCGCAATCAGCCAGGTGTAAAATCAGCTACTGTTTCATATGCCAGCGGCTGTGCAGTAGTAGAATTTGACGAAGAAAAAACCAATCCCGACCAACTACGCATCGCCGTAAGGGCGCTTGGCTACGATATGGACACCGGCGAATACAACCGCCGAAAACATCGCGAAGCAGAACTTAAAGCCTATAAAAATCTTCGCCAGCGCACTTTTGCGAGCCTCATCCTTGCAGCCCCAGTCATGGTCATTGCCATGATTTGGATGCACGATACATGGGCCAATTATGTCCTTTGGCCCCTCACAACTGGTGTCATCTGGTTTGGCCGTCGAATCTTCACCAATGCTTGGAAGATGACCCTAAGCCGCCAGTCAGGTATGGATACTCTCGTAGCCATCAGCACGGGTACAGCTTATGTGTTAAGCACTCTAGTCACATTTTTTCCTTCTCACTTCGCTGAATTTTTAGGACATCACACCTACTACGAACCGGCAGCTATGGTCATCGCCTTCGTGCTGCTCGGCAAGTATTTGGAAGAACGCTCTCGCCTTCGCGCCACTGATTTTCTCGACACTCTTACCTCCAACCTGCCCGAAACTGCCCTTCGCCTCACCGGCGAAACTTGGGAAGAAATTCCCGTACACCTTGTACAGCCTGGCGATGTGCTCATGGCCCGCATGGGCGACCGCATTGCTGTGGATGGTCAAGTCACAGATGGTCAGGCTTGGATCGACGAAAGCATCCTCACCGGTGAATCACTACCCGTCTCAAAAAAGACAGGTGATCTTGTATTCGCCGGCACTATCAATACTGATGGGATACTACAATATCGCGCTACTCAGACTGGCTCTGAATCTCGCTTTGCCAAAATCATTGCACTGGTCGAAGCTGCTCGCTCGTCCAAGCCATCAGTTCAGCGTCTTGCCGACCGCATTTCGGCCATTTTTGTCCCCATAGTATTGAGCATTACACTGCTCACTTTCTTAGGATGGTGGTTTTTTGGTGGTTCTGATGCTTTTTCCATTGCCCTCACTACTTCCTTAGCCGTGCTCGTTGTTGCTTGTCCTTGTGCCTTAGGGCTTGCCACGCCCACGGCTATCGTAAATGCCATAGGCACTACTGCCAAATGGGGCATACTGGTTAAAAATGCTGAAACCTTTGAAATCGCCTCACGGGTATCACACATTTTTCTGGACAAAACAGGCACACTTACCTCTGGAACTCCAGCCATCGATACCATCTACTACCACACCGACGCTCCCAAAGATTTCATCCATTCCCTACTTCTAAGCATGGAATCGCGCTCTAATCATCCCCTGGCCAAAGCCATCGTTCAGCACTTAAGCAATAAAGTTCAGCTGCTCAACTTCGATGAGTGGACCTATCATCCCGGGCGAGGTATCGAATCCGTATACAACGGTCAGCGCTACTATCTGGGTAGTGAACAATGGATGAAAGAAATTTTAAACACTTCATCTTCAAATACTGACGCTCTTGCAGGCACGCACTTCTACCTGTTTACTAGTAGCGAGCGACTAGCCACCATTAGCTTTCACGACACCCTAAGACCACAAGCCGTTGAGGCTATTAAAGAGCTGAATGAGCTTAAAATAAATGTCGCTATCCTTTCAGGTGATGCAGACAAAGCTGTAGAATCCATAGCGCGTGATGCGGGTATATCTGAATTTCACAGCCAATGCTCCCCAGAGCAAAAGCTCGAAGTCATCCATCAGAAGAAAGCCGAAGGCCACATTGTAGCCATGGCAGGCGACGGCATCAATGATGGAGCCGCTCTGGCTGCTGCTGACCTTGGCATCGCAATGGGTAGTGGAGCTCACCTGGCCATCGAATCGGCACAAATCGTCATCAAAAACGACTCCCCCCTGCTCATAGCCCGAATGCTTCGCTTTGCACGTAGAGTGCGCTCCATTATCTATCAAAACCTCTTTTGGGCATTTATATACAACATCATCGCCATACCTATTGCTGCCGGCATCTTCTATCCTACTTATGGCATTTTGTTGCAGCCCCATTGGGCAGGTGCTGCTATGGCCTTCAGCAGCGTCAGTGTGGTAATGAGCAGTCTTAGATTGAGATATCACAAACACATGTAAGGCTTACACCCTGTAAACTACCTTTGCCGTGTAATCACATGGCTTCAATGGAAAACTTTACTTTTCTCGTAACTCTCGACGACGATAAATCAAACGTAATCCGCGAAATTGGCATCGAATCCAATAAAACTCTCGAAGACCTACACCATCTAATTGTACAAAGCTTTGGGCTTACTCCGGGAGAACTCGCTTCCTTCTATCGCACCAATGAAAAGTGGGAACAACTCGACGAAATTCCACTCGTGCCACTTGGCGAAGGCGAGAATGCGCCTCTCCCTATGAGCGAAATCAGTGTAGGAGCTTACTTCACCAACAACCAGCGCCTGCTCTATGTATATGATTTTTTGAATTTATGGACTTTCTACGTAGAGAAAAAATCCCAGGGACCAGCCCTTCCCGTAGGCTTAATTCATAGTATAGGCGTGCTCCCTGCAGAAGCACCTGCCAGATTTTTTGAAAGCGAAACCGACCCACACCGCAAAAATTCCTTCGACGACGACTATCTCTTTTCCGACGCTGATGACGAATTCTTTGACGAAGAAGACTTCGGAGAAGGTTTTCACGAAATAGACCCTGATGAATATTAATCCCCTTAAATCCCTCTTTTACAATGAATTCATACGACATCGCAATTATAGGCTCAGGCCCAGGCGGCTATGTTTGCGCCATCCGCGCTGCCCAACTTGGCTTTAAAACAGCCCTTATCGAAAAGTACAACTCCCTCGGCGGCACCTGCCTCAATGTAGGCTGCATCCCCTCAAAAGCCCTACTGGACTCATCCGAGCACTACCACAATGCGCTCGAAAATTTCAAGGCTCACGGTATCGAAATCGATTCCCCCCGAGTAAATATGCCTCAAATGATTGAGCGCAAGCGCAAAGTCGTCGCCCAAACTGTGGACGGCATTCGCTTTCTGATGAAAAAAAATAAAATCGACGTTTATCATGGTGTAGGTTCCTTTGTCGATCCCCATACCATCAAAATCACTGGCGAAAAAGAAGAAAACCTCACTGCCAAACACATCGTCATCGCCACCGGCAGCAAGCCATCTTCGCTGCCCTTTGTCAAAATCGACAAAGAGCGCATCATCACCAGCACCGAAGCCCTTGAGTTGCAAGAAGTACCCAAGCACCTGATTGTAATCGGTGGTGGGGTCATCGGCGTAGAGCTTGGCTCCGTGTACAAACGCCTCGGCGCCAAAGTAAGCGTAGTCGAATACCTCGACCGCATCATCCCCGCCTTCGACAGCGCACTGAGCAAAGAACTCTACAAAGTGCTCAAAAAGCAGGGAATGGACTTCTACCTATCCCACAAGGTTACCGCAGTGGAGCGAAAGGGCGATGAAGTCACTGTCACTGCCACAGCCCCTGACGGCAAAGAGGTACAACTCACCGGCGACTACTGCCTTATCAGCATCGGCCGTCGACCTTACACCGAAGGACTCAATCTCGAAGCAGCCGGCCTTAGTACCGACGAGCGCGGCCGCATTCCGGTAAACGATCATTTACAAACCGCCGTGCCACACATCTATGCCATTGGCGACGTGGTACGCGGAGCCATGCTCGCCCATAAGGCCGAAGAGGAAGGCGTATTTGTAGCTGAGTACATCGCCGGCCAAAAGCCCCACATCGACTACAATCTCATCCCAAACGTCGTTTACACATGGCCTGAAGTAGCCTCCGTAGGCCGCAGCGAAGAAGAACTCAAAGCCGCCGGCATCCCCTATCGCAGCGGCAGCTTCCCCATGCGCGCCCTCGGTCGTGCCCGCGCCAGTGGCGATATCGACGGCCTCGTCAAAATCCTCGCTCATGCCGAAACCGACGAAATCCTCGGTTTCCACGTCATCGGTGCCCGTGCAGCCGACCTCGTGGCCGAAGGTGTAGTAGCTATGGAATTCCGCGCTTCCGCCGAAGACCTCGCACGCATCTCACACGCCCACCCCACCTTTGCCGAAGCCATTAAAGAAGCCGCCCTCGATGCCACCGGCAAGCGCGCCCTCCACATGTAATTTAAAGTGTCATATATTGATTCCTCCTTCCCGAGCGTTTTTCACGTTCGGGATTTTTTTTATTTTTTTTATTATTTGGGCGTGCCCCCCGGCACGGTGCTTTCAGCACCTTCGCCGGGGGTCGGTCCCTTCCGGGCTCGCTCTTCGCTCGGTGCTACGCTGCGCTGCGCACTGCCGGCTTCGCCGTCACCCTCCAGGCACCTCACGCGGCAGCAGCCTTCGGCCGCTTTTAATTACTTTGACTAAAACCAGTTTTTGAAAGACTGATTTGCGCAGATTATGCTGCGAATTTTTGCCGATAAATTTTTACTCACCCCAAATCCCTCTTTGTTGCCAAAGGCAACAGAGATCCACAGATCCCGACAAATCTCCCCTGAGCTTTCGTCGGTAGGGGCAGGGAGGGGTAATGAGCAAAAAAAAAGCCCTTAAAACATTTTCGCCCTACGACACAAGGCAGGCATTCCCCGCTGTGGGGCAAAGAAAGAAGCCGGCGAGGCCGCCATAAACACTAGCTATCAGGTACACACACGTCTGCCGGCCGACATTCCGGCTTCGCTGCAAAGAATGCCGGCCGTAGCTGTCGTGGCGAAAAGGTTTTAAGGCTTGACCTTTTTGGTTCCTTTTTGTGTCAAAACAAAAAGGAACGCCCGCGCGGCAGCGCATTCACATAGTCGTAAACATTAAACCTAACCAAAACCCACACCCCTTCGAAACCCATTAGCGAGTCCTGCAGGCAATAACTCCCCCCCCCAAATAAATCCAATGGAAGTAGAGCCGCAAATCCCGACAAATCTCCTCTGAGCTTTCGTCGGTAGGGGCAGGGAGGGGTAATGAGCAAAAAAAAAGCCCTTAAAACATTTTCGCCCTACGACACAAGGCAGGCATTCCCCGCTGTGGGGCAAGGGAAGAAGCCGGCGAGGCCGCCATAAACATTAGCTATCAGGTACACACACGTCTGCCGGCCGACATTCCGGCTTCGCTGCAAAGAATGCCGGCCGTAGCTGTCGTGGCGAAAAGGTTTTCAGGCTTGACCTTTTTGGTTCCTTTTTGTGTCAAGACAAAAAGGAACGCCCGCGCGACAGCGCATTCACATAGTCCAAAACGATAAACCTACCCAAAACCCACACCCCTTCAACACCCATTAGCGAAATCTGCGGAGAAAAGGCTTCTCTTATTTCCCAATACAAAAATTCGCGAAAATGTACCCCAAAATATCGTCCGCTACTACCTGGCCGGTGATAGACCCCATGTGGTATAGCGCCTGCCTCAAATCAATAGCCACCAGCTCACCACTTAAACCCGAACGTAGGCCCCTTTCTGCTTCTTCAAGAGCAGTAATCGACTTCTTAAGCGCATCCAGATGGCGCACATTTGTGATGATTACCTGATTATCAATCCGCTTTTCGCGCAAAATCTCTTTTACAAGAGCCTTTTTCAGTACATCAATTCCGACTTTTTCTTTTGCTGAGATGTAGAGAATGTCACCGTCTAAAAATTCAACATCTTGCACTAAATCAGCCTTATTTCCCACCTTTAGAATGGTCGCATCAGGAGCATGCTCTTTAATCAGTTCATACGTAGCATGCACTTCGCTTTGCGAACTCGCATGTACATCGAATACGTAAAGAATAATCCGTGCCTTCGAGGCGCGTTCCAATGCCTTTCGAATACCAATTTCTTCAATCTCATCCGATGTTTTTCGTAGCCCGGCAGTGTCAATGAAGCGAAATTGAATCCCATCAATGGTGATCACATCTTCGATCACATCGCGTGTAGTACCGGCTATGTGCGATACGATGGCTTTTTCTTCGCCTAAAAGTGCATTCAGTAAGGTTGATTTTCCAGCGTTTGGTGCACCGAGTATAGCCACCGGCACACCGTTTTTTATAGCATTGCCAAGCGAAAAAGACTCGATTAGTGTGCGCAGCCGATGTTTAATCCGGTCCAGAAGTTCAAAAAAACGACTCCTGTCGGCAAATTCCACATCTTCTTCAGCAAAGTCGAGTTCCAGCTCCAGCAGACCGGTGAATTCAATCAGCTGTGTGCGCATCTCATCCAATTCGCGGCTGAAGTGTCCCTTGAGCTGGTGCATGGCTATTTGGTGGGCAGCCTTGCTCTCCGAGGCTATCAGGTCGGCTACAGCCTCAGCCTGGCCCAAATCTAGCTTGCCATTTCGAAATGCCCTTAGGGTAAACTCTCCCGGCTCGGCCAGTCGAGCACCGGCATCCAAACAGCTTTCCAGAGTACGATTTAGTATGTAAGGCGAGCCGTGACAGCTGATCTCCACCACATCTTCGCCGGTGTAGGAGTGCGGTTGCACAAAAAAGGAAATCAGCACCTCATCGATCAACTCCCTCTGATACCACCATTCACCGTATCGAAGGGTATATCCTCTGACCAGTTTTGGCTCAAAGGAGCCTTTTGCAGGTCTAAAATACTGCTTTACAATCGAAAAAGCATCTTTTCCAGATAATCGGATTACCCCAATGGCCCCCTGACCATAAGGAGTGGCTATGGCAGCTATGGTATCGGCAGTCACCACCAGTATTTGTGTGTAAGTCGGTAAATCAAGTCAAAAATCTCATCGAAGGCATCGGTCGAATGACTGTTTACTCCCTTTATGCGCGCATCGCATCGGGTGCAGTAGAGCAAGGCCATCTCACAATCTTCCAGCGAAAAGTTGCGCTTGTATCCCATCAAATTCTTCGCGACGTATGGGTGCAGTTTCAATACTTCAGCGGCCTGTTGTTCGGTTTGAATGTTGCCCATGTACACAGCATAAAGCTGATAGAAGGAATTAAAAATGCCGGCCGCTATGGGAATAGCCGGATGCTGTTTCGGATTTTTCTTAAAAAAGTGCACGATTCGGGCTGCCTTTTCAAAATTTTTCTGCATCACGGCATTCGACAGCTCAAAGGCATTAAACTCCCGATTTACGCCAATCAGCTTTTCTACGTCTTCAGCCTTCAGCTGGAAGTTTTCTTTGCCGAAATACAACTGAATTTTTCGAACCTCATTGGCCAAAATCGACAGTTCGGTGCCCACCCCTTCGTAGATCATGTCGCACACATGCTTATCAGCCAGTATGCCATGACTTTTTAAATACTCTTGTATAAAGGCAGGCATTTGGTAGTCTTTAATTTTCGGAGAATAAAATTCGACAAACTTCTTTTTGGCTATTTGTACAATAGCCAATCGTCCATCGATTTTTTCACCTTTGGCACTTATTACCAATATCGCCTGCGGATTGGGATTTTCGAGATAGATTTTTAGCTGTTCGATGTTTGAAAGGTCTTGGGCTTCTTTTACGATCACTACCCGATACGGAGCACCAAATGGAAACTGCCTTGCCTCTTCAATTACACGTTGTACTGTAGTATCTGCGCCATACAACACTATTTGGTTAAAGTCTCGTTCATCTGTCTGAAGAATAGTGTGCTCAATAAAATGGGTGAGCTGATCAACGAAATAAGGCTCTTCACCATGCAGGAGATAAAAATTAGAAAACTGCTGGTTTTGAATATCTTTTTTGATTTTTTCAAAATCCATCGGACGCTATAAAACAAAGCACAAAAGTACATTCAAGCATGGGTTGGCATTTTTTGAAAGTAAACAATCGCCATTGCTAAGAGGCGATTCAATGTTGAAAATCACGAAAACAGATTATTAAGAGATTGAAACTTGTGTGCAATGATATTTTTGCCCGACACAATAGAAAAAAAATGAAAATCGGACTTGCGGGCGTTGGCCATTTAGGCAAAATTCATCTCAAATGTTTGCTGAATATACCTGAATGGACTGTTAGTGGTATTTATGATGCCGATGCTGAAAATGCTAAAAAAGTAGGTGAAGAATATGGAGTTCATGTCTTTTCCTCATTCAATGAATTGCTAGAGGCATCCGATGCTGTTGATCTGGTAACGCCCACTACCACCCACTTCGAACTGGCGCGCCAGGTACTCAAAAGCCGCAAACACCTCTTCATTGAAAAACCTGTAACACATACGCTTCAAGAGGCTCGCAAGCTTCAAAAGCTCTATGCCGAAGCTGAAGTAAAGGTGCAAGTCGGTCATGTAGAGCGCTTTAATCCGGCTTTTTTAGCCGTAAAAGACCAGATCAAAAATCCCATGTTCATTGAAGCACACCGACTTGCCGAGTTTAACCCGCGAGGTACCGACGTGCCAGTGGTGCTTGACCTGATGATACACGATATCGATGTAGTACTAGCTGCCGTACAATCACCGGTGAAAAAAATCAGCGCCAGCGGAGTGGCCGTGATCAGCGATACACCTGACATCACCAATGCACGGATTGAATTCCTAAACGGTACTGTAGCTAATCTCACAGCCAGCCGCATTAGCATGAAAAAAATGCGCAAAATGCGCATCTTTCAGCGGGATGCCTATATCAGTGTTGATTTTCTGACCAAAGAAAGCGAAGTGATTTCCTTAGTGCCTGAAAATGAACGAGGAAAGAATCCTTTTGCTCTTACGCTCACCAATGCTGCCGGCGAAACTAAAGAACTCGAATACAGTAAACCAGAAATCAAGCCTCTAAACGCAATAGAAGAAGAATTAAAATCGTTTTATTACTCGATTGTAAATAAAACTACTGAAGAAGTACCACTTGATGACGGCGTTAGCTCACTAGAGGTTGCTCATGAGATTCTTCAGAAAATACGTGTAAATCTCTCAATGATTCAATGACGCGAAGACTACTACTCTACCTTTTATTTTCCATCTACCTACTCTCGTGTTCTTTTGAAAAAGCACCCATACCGGCTTATCTCTACATACCAGATGTAGAGATGGTAACCGATTATGTAACCCAAGGAACAGCCTCACACGGCATCAATAGCGTATGGGTAACTTTGGAAAACAGGGAATTAGGTGTTTACGAACTTCCAGCCCGAGTACTAATCCCTGTAGAAGGTGAGCAAAGCATAACCTTGAGATATGGAATTTCAGCCAATGGCATTCGCTCTATGCGAGATGTGTACAGCATGCTGCAGCCTGTGAATGAAACCTTTAATTTCCAGCAGGGCAAGTCCTATTACTTCGAAGCTTCCAACGATTCTATCCCAAAAGCCCTGTACAGGGAAAATGCCAAGGTGATCATCGTTGAAGATTTTGATGGACTGGGAATATCTCTGCAGCGCACCGAAAAATCAGATACAGATATTGTAAAAGTAACCCATCCGGATTCGATATTTTTTAATACACAAAAGCCTGAAATAAATGTAGCTTCAGGAAGGGTTCCCCTTAAACCAGGCCAGACTTTGGTAGAGATAGCTACTTCCAACCGTTATGTGTTGCCAAAAAACGGACAAAAAGTGTATCTGGAAATGAACTTTAGCGGCAATCAACCTTTTACAGTAGGCATTTTCGCCAATTTGTTTGATCGAGTAGTACAAGCTCCGGTGGTACAAGTGCGACCAACCCCAGGTGAATGGCGCAAAATATACATTGACCTTACTCCTGAAGTCTCCGGTAATCCAAATGCTTTGGACTATCAAATTTTTATGGGTGCTGTAAAACCTGAAACCAACTCACCCGCCACCGAATTTCTGATTGATAATCTCAAACTGGTCTATCTGCAGTAGAATCGAACATTATTATATGATTTCAAACGAAAGGAAGAAAAAAGAATTCATACAAAAAGCTATTTACGTTACCTTCGATTCACTGGCGTCGATCTTATCGTATTCCGTACTTTTTTATTATCGTAAAAAATATATTGAAACCCGTATTTTTCAGATCAATACATCTTTTGATTTTGACATAAATTATTTGTTGGGAGCGCTTGTATTTACTGGTATCTGGTTGGCAATTTATCAAATTTCAGGATTTTACAACGATATTTTTCGCCGTTCGAGACTCAGAGAATTTTTTCAAACTTTTAATCAATCTCTTTTTGGTTCTATTCTCTTATTTTTCCTCTTTTTTCTCGATGATTTTGTATCAGATTACCGCGATTATTACAAATCGTTTTTTATCTTTTTTTCTTACCATTTCTTGCTCACCTATCTGTTCCGATTCATCATTTCATCGCGCACAAATCACCTCATTCAGAAAGGAAAAATTTATTACAATACCATCATAGTGGGTAGCAATCAAAATGCTGTGGATTTATACAATAATATTGTCGGTAAGAGTTTTTCCACAGGTCATCGCTTCATTGGCTTTGTGAGTGTGGACAACAACATAAAATTTCTGCTCGAAAAGCGCTTAAAGTATTTAGGAAATTATACCGAATTAGAACGCATTCTCAGAGAAATCGATGTAGAAGAAGTCATTATAGCCGTGGAATCGCGCGAGCACAGCAAGGTGCAAAGTATCCTTACCCTGCTGGAAGATGAGGATGTGAAGGTTAAAATGATTCCTGACACTTATGACATTCTCAGCGGAAAGGTAAAGCTCGAGTCGTATGGCGAACCTCTCGTTGAAATTCCTACACAACCGCTAAGTGTTACTCAAGCTTTTGTAAAACGCGCATTTGATATTGTGGTTTCAGTCCTAGTTCTAGTGATTTTTTCTCCGGTATTTCTGCTTTCTATGCTTTTGGTGAAGGCGTCGGGACCGGGGCCGATTTTCTTTGTTCAAGAGCGCATCGGCTACAAAGGGCGAAAGTTTAAAATCATCAAATTTCGGTCGATGATCGCTAACGCTGAAACCAATGGCCCACAACTCAGCTGCGAAGACGACCCGCGCATTACACCTTGGGGCCGGATCATGCGTAAATACAGAATCGACGAACTACCCCAATTTCTCAATGTTTTAAAAGGTGAAATGTCGGTGGTTGGCCCCCGACCTGAAAGGGAATATTACATCAATCAAATCGTCAAAAAAGCTCCATACTATCGCCAGCTACACAAGCTCAAACCAGGCATCACCTCCTGGGGCATGGTAAAATTTGGGTATGCCGAAAATGTGGATGAAATGATTCAACGACTTAAATACGATCTGGTATATCTGGAAAATGCCAATCTACTGAACGATATCAAAATCCTCTTTTATACTATCCTCATCGTATTGCAAGGCAGAGGTAAGTAAGATACTTTTTTAAAACTCCAGCACCCGCCGAATAGCTTCGTCCATTTGGCTCTTGGCCAAGAAACCCTCTTCGAGCACTGAATTAAAAGGCACTGGTGTATCTAAAGAGCCTACTCTGCCTACCGGAGCATCAAGCCAACGGAAACACACCTCAGCAATGCGAGCTCCAATTTCTGCTCCGAAGGCACCTGTATAGGTATCTTCATACAGTACCAGCGCTCTTCCGGTCTTTTTTACAGATTGATAAATGGTCTCTTCATCGAGGGGTATAAGGGTGCGCAAATCGATGATTTCAATGCTGAATTCAGGATGGTTTTTCTGATATTCCAGGGCCCAATGAACACCAAAACCGTATGTTACCAGTGTAAGGTCTTTACCTTCAGACACCACATTGGCCTGTCCAAAGGGCAACGTGTAATACCCCTCAGGCACCTGACCAGTGACCGAGCGATAAAGTGCCTTGTGCTCAAAGAACATAACCGGGTTAGGGTCTTCGAAGGCTGTAAGAAGTAGCCCCTTAGCATCAGCCGGGAAGGCTGGATAAACAATCTTAAGACCAGGCACATGGGCAAACCAGGACTCATTGCTCTGGCTATGAAACGGACCGGCGGCTACACCTGCACCAGTAGGCATGCGCACAACTACGTCAGCATTTTGACCCCAACGGTAGTGTATTTTTGCTAGGTTATTTACGATTTGTGTAAAGCCTTCGGTCACAAAGTCGGCAAACTGCATCTCGACCATGGCCTTAAAGCCATTGATTGAAAGCCCAAGACCTGCGCCGATGATGGCACTTTCGCACAGGGGGGTATTGCGCACGCGCGCCTTTCCATACTTGTGCACAAAGCCTTCTGTAGCCTTAAATACCCCGCCATATTCGGCAATGTCCTGCCCCATTAAAATCAAATTCGGATGGCGCTGCATGGCCTGATCCATCGCATCGGTGATGGCGTCAAGCAAGCGCATCTCTCGGCTTGCACCCTTGGGCTGTGTGATTTTGTAATCAAACGGAGCATAGACATCGGCCAATTCCTTTTCGCGGTCGAAGGTGGCATTGGGTGCTGAAAAAGCCACTTCTAGCTCTTCGTTTATACGTGCTTTGATCTCAGAACGTATCTCATTGACAAGCTCCTCTGTCAGTACTCCCTCCTCCAGCAGAAAATGCTCATACTGTGCTACTGGGTCTTTTTTAGCCCACTCATCTTGTATGCCCGGCGGATAGTACTTTGTTCCAGAGGCCTCTTCGTGGCCGCGCATGCGGAAAGTAATGCACTCCAGCAGCACTGGACCACTGCCCTGACTGAGCTTCTGCCTCCAGTAGCGCACAGCATCGATCACTTCCAGTATGTTGTTGCCATCGATGGTTTCTGCTTCAATGCCATAGCCTATGCCTTTATCAGAAAAGCGCGCACAGCGAAACTGCTCGTTGCTCGGTGTACTGAGCCCCCATTGATTGTTTTCAATCACGAAAATGACCGGCAGATTCCACACCGCTGCTACATTCACCGATTCATGGAAATCGCCTTCGCTAGCACCACCGTCGCCGGTGAAAACAGCAACTACTTTTTTGTTGTCTTTCAGCACATTACCCAAAGCAATTCCGTCAGCAATGCCCATTTGTGGGCCAAGATGGCTGATCATCCCCACGATTCGATGTTCTTTGCTTCCAAAATGGAATGAGCGATCACGACCCTTAGTAAAGCCCAAAGGTTTGCCCTGAAACTGCGCAAAAAGTCGATGCAAAGGAATGCCGCGAGTCGTAAAAAGCCCCAAATTGCGATGCATAGGCAACAAATATTCATCGCTCTCCATAGCATAGGCTACCCCTACCGAAATAGCCTCCTGGCCCCATCCGCTGAACCATTTGGAAATTCTGCCCTGCCGAAGCAAAATGAGCATTTTTTCCTCTATCAAGCGGGGCAAAAGGATTTTTTTGTATATATCGATAAGTTCTGCTTTCGAAAATTTATCGACAAAACGATCGAAATGAAGCAATACCTGTGTATCGGCCATTGGTGAGAATTAAAGTGCAAATCTATGCAGGTCTGTGAGCTGTGATGTGTTGTTAAGTTTTGAAAACGAACTTGCGCATGAGCCAATAGAATAGCCCTGGAAACCATCGTTTAAAATAAGCAGCCATGATTTCCAGACCGCCGATGTAGGCATGCTCTCTGCCCGACTGCATCACTTTGATTAGCTTTCTTGCAAACACGTCGGTACGCATGCCTTTCTCTTGTGCCGGACTGTTTTTCATCAGCTTTGTGCCGTCGCCTTTTAGCGAATTAAGCGTGACCTCCGTATTAATAAATCCCGGACTTACGATCTGAACTTTTATGCCCTTTTTCCTCACTTCTTCTCTGAAGCCTTCGTAATAGCCATAAAGAGCGTGTTTCGATGCGGCATAGGTGGCAAGTCTCGGCTGACTAAATTGACCTAAAACGCTTGATATTACCACGATTTGACCTCCACCTTGCTCCATCATCTTGCGGACTACGGCCTTTGCGAGCGCTACGTTGCCGAAGTAGTTGATGCGCATGATTTTCTCTTCCACTTCGTCGAGTGTATCGAGCGAGTTGCCTAGCTGACCAATTCCCGCATTATTGATTAAAACATCGATTCGACCGGCAAATTTTAATGCCTCTTCCGTCCATTGGCTGGCTTTTCCGTAGTCTTCTAAATCCAGCGGCAAGATGTGTGCTTTTACCTGAGTGCACTGTTGGGCCAACTCTTCGAGTAATTCGCTCCTTCTGGCACTTAGAATTAAAGTGCAACCCCCAATTTTATTGAGTTCCAATGCTAAACCTTTGCCAATGCCCGAGGATGCACCAGTGATCCAAAGTACTTTTCCCTTGAGATAGTCATTCATTAAGTCTTTTGTTTTTTGCGTTGAGCTGCCGGCAAAAGTATATTGTTAAGAATCAAGCGGTAGCCTGGAGAATTTGGATGCTCATCCAGATCAGTAGGCTTATCACCTACTCGATGCTGATAGTCCTCCGGGTCATGTCCACCGTAGAAGGTGAAAAATCCCTTGCCGTGTACACCATATAAATAGCGCACTTCGTTGAGCTGTTTGTTCTCTCCCAGAATGACAATACCCGGTTTAATCAATTTTCGATTAAATGCCGTAGTTTGTCCCATAAATCCCTTAATTACACGAGTGTGATTTTGGGTTAGGATGGTAGGGATCACATCCCATTTGGCAGAGAATTCAAAAAGCCCGAAGTAGTCGTTTTCCACTTCTACCCTGCGCACATTGGTCATGTCTATATCCGAATATTCGTATTCGTAAGGGTTTGTACTTAGAGTAAAATTCCGAAAGGCCAAGGTGTTTCCAAAGTTTAATTTGGAATTGTAGTTGGGTTCTGCCGGATCACCGTCAAACATGCTTTCGCAGATATCAATACCAGCAGCAGCCAAAGCAATATCGTATGAATCTGTAGCTGAGCACATGGCAAATAGGTATCCTCCATTTTCAATAAATTCTTTCAGCTTTACTACTACTGCGAGCTTCAGCTGCGACACCTTGGCAAAACCCAGGCTTCGCGCCAGCGACTCCAGCTCATTTTTTTGACGGATATACCAGGGAGCATTGCGGTATGCGGCATAAAATTTACCGTATTGTCCGGTGAAGTCTTCGTGATGCAGGTGTATCCAGTTGTAGTCTTTTAGCTTGCCTTCCAGAATTTCGCGGTCGTAAATTTTGTCGTAGGGAATCTCGGCATATTCCATAGCCAGCGTCACCGCGTCGTCCCAGGGCTGACTACCAGGAGGGGTATACACGGCTATTTTCGGAACTACTTCCAGCTTCACCACATCCATATTTACTGCCGGGCTCGAAATTTCTGTTCGAATTTGTTCGGCTTGAGCAGATGACAGTATTTCAAACGACACCCCTCTGATTCTGCACTCCCGCACCACAGCATCGCGTGCTGGAATCAAAAAAGAGCCTCCTCTGTAGTTGAGAAGCCATTCAATTGGGGTGTGATTCTTTATCGTCCAGTATGCAATTCCATAGCTTTTTAAGTGATTCCTTTGGCTGAGTTCATCCATCGGGATGAGAAGATAGTCTCCCCAGACAGTTGAAGATGTTAACCAAATAATCGCAAATAGAGTGATGTTATTAAAACGGCGTATCATCCTCGTCCGAATCGCTGGCAAAGTCATCTACAAATGTACTTCCGCTTGCCGGATTTCTATAAGGCGTAAAGGATGGTCCGCCAAAGGGATTAAACGTTGGGATATTGCTCTGCCCTCCTGAATCGTCTGCAGCGATGCCTCCTCCGCGGTTCAACTTAGATTCTAAGATAATTTCTCCATACTCTGAGGTGTCCATTTCGCCGGGTATGCCCATTTCAACAAAAGAAGTCGTTTCATTTTCAAAGCGAAAGCGCACATTTTTCAATGCACCGTTACGGTGCTTGGCAATGATCAACTCCGCCTGGTTGGCGCATGGCGTACCATCTTCCCAGGTTTCGTATTTGTAGTATTCAGGTCGATACAGGAAGCTGACGATGTCAGCATCTTGCTCTATGGCGCCCGATTCGCGCAGGTCGCTCAGCATAGGTCGCTTGTCGCTGCCTCCACGCGATTCCACCGCTCTGTTTACCTGTGCCAGAGCGATCACCGGAATATTGAGTTCCTTTGCTATGACCTTCAGGGCTCGCGAAATGCTCGAAATTTCCTGCTCTCGAGTACCATTTTTCTGATTGCCAGCGGTCATCAACTGTAGGTAGTCGATGATCACGCATTGAATGTCGTGAATCGCCTTTAGCCTCCTACATTTAGCCCTTAAGTCAAAGATGGATATCGACGGCGTATCATCTATGAATAGAGGTGCCTTTTCCAGTTTGCTCGACTTAGTGTAGAGCATGTTCCATTGATCAGGAGTTAGCCGACCATTGCGCAAGGCTTGGTTAGGGATCCCTGTTTCAGACGATATCAGTCGCATAATCAACTGCACAGCCGACATCTCCAGTGAAAAGAAAGCAACCGGAATGTTGTTTTCAATTGCCATGTTGCGCGCCAGCGAAAGCACAAAAGCCGTTTTACCCATCGATGGTCGCGCGGCTAAAATGATCAAATCAGAACGCTGCCAACCACCCGTGATGCTGTCAAGAGCTCTGAAGCCACTCGGTACACCGCTCAATCCCTCCTTTTTGCTAATCTCCTCCATCTGCTTCAAAGCATCCTTAACCAGGTCGCCAGCAGTGGTAAAGTTTCGCTTAAGGTTACCTGCAGTGAGTTCAAAGAGCCTTTGTTCCGTTTCATCGAGCAGCTCGATCGGATCTGTTTCATCCAAAAAAGCTTTTTTCTCTAACTGCCCTGATATATATATGATTTCTCTCAGCAGGTACTTCTCTAATATGATTCGAGCATGATATTCAACGTGTGCTGACGAAAACACGCGCTGACTCAAATACACCAGATATGCATCGCCCCCTACTTCTTTAATCTTTCCGTTCTTCTTCAGCTCAGCACTTACAGTCAGTAAATCCACCGGCTCACTACGGCTAAAGAGCTCCTTGACGCATTCGAAGATGATTCCGTGCTTTGGATTATAGAAGTGCTCAGGCTGTAAGATTTCAAGCACCTCTCCAATTGCTCTGTTGTCGATTAGAAGGGCGCCAAGTACAGCTTCTTCCAGCCCTAGGTCGTGTGGAGGCACTTTGCCTTGACTCAAATAAAAGTCTTTAGCCTCATCTTGCTTTTTAGGCAGTTTTATCTGGCTGATTTGTTCCATAGCAGGTCAATGTTTTTTACATCTTAGCGTCCCGAAGCTCGCTGAGTAAAAGTCCTAAAAAATCATTTTATAGCCATAGGTGTTGATAAATATTCTCACCAACCTTACCGCAACGTTTGTCTTTTTGATATTCGGGAGGCGATCAAGATGCTGATTTCATATAAGATCATTACAGGTATTGTCACCAAAATCTGACTGGCTACATCAGGCGGAGTGATCACAGCCGCCACAATGAGCACTACCACAAAGGCGTGCTTGCGGTACTTTCGCATCCACTCCGGGGTAAGCAGTCCAAGTTTCGAACCTACATACACCAGCACAGGTAGCTGAAACATCACCCCACATGCCAGCAGTACACTCGTTACCGTTGAGATGTACGACGATAAATCGATCTGATTTGCCACCGAATCACTGACCTGATAAGTACCCAGAAACTGCACCGTAAGCGGAACAATCAAAAAGTATCCGAACAAAACCCCTAAAAAGAACAAAATACTGCTCGACCCAATCAAAACACCGGCATATTTCCTTTCTTCAGGCTTCAACCCCGGTGCCACAAAAAGCCATATTTGCAGCACAATATACGGAAAGGCCAAAATCACACCCCCCACCAGCGAAACCCATAAATGCATCGCAAACTGCCCGGCCATTTTCAGATTTACTATCCGAAAGGGCATCTCCTCCATACAAAACACCTCACCCTCCCAGAGTTTGCTGAACGCGCAAAAAAGCTCATATGTGACAAAATGCGCCTTGGTCGGACTCAGCAGCACCACATCAAAGAAAAAGTTTTTAAACCCAAACACCACAGCAGCAGCCATCACAGCGGCCACCACCGAGCGAATGATGTGCACCCTCAGCTGCTCCAGATGCCCCAGAAAACTCATCTCGGCATCCTCTATCTTTTTCTTCTTACCAAAAAGCATAGTTTATAAAAGCTGAAACACATTTTTCTTTTTCTTTTAGTATTTGGGCGTGTCCCTCGCAGGTTGCCCTATCGGGCAGCTGCTCAGGCCGGGCTACTCTGGGGTACGCTTCGCTCCCGTGCTCCGGCTCGGCTTCGCCTCACCTGCGCACCGCGCTTACGCGCGCCCGCCGTATCCCTCACGCGAGGCTCGCTCCGCTCGCCTTTCATTGCACAGCCTGCAGCGCACTCATCAAAGGGCAAAAAAAAAGCAGGCTTTCACACCTGCTTCTTCAATTATTCAAAAGTCGGGATGACTGGACTCGAACCAGCGACCACACGCCCCCCAGACGTGTACTCTACCACCTGAGCTACATCCCGAAACATCCTCTTCAAAACAAAGAGGCATTGGCATAAAACCAACGCCTCTTCTACTCACCAAGGTCGGGATACCAGGACTCGAACCTGGGACCCCCTGGTCCCAAACCAGGTGCGCTACCAACTGCGCTACATCCCGATGGATTATATCATTGGGGCAATTTAGCTCTTTACAATACGCAGCACATCAGCCCGGGGCATAGCCGCAGAAAGTCGGGATGACTGGACTCGAACCAGCGACCCCTACGTCCCGAACGTAGTGCGCTACCAACTGCGCTACATCCCGTCGTTTACAAAGAACTTTCTCTAGAAAAGGGGCTGCAAAGCTATTAAACTTTTCCGCTTCTCAAAAGCAATTTTTCTAAAAAGAATATAATTTTAAAAACCCAACCGCATACTTTTCAAAACCAGCGTGGTACCAATTTAAGTCGAAATTTATTCCCTCTTTGAATCCCCCTTCAAATATCCTTTTTTATAAACACTTCTCCCCGGGCGATTTCAAAGTAAAACTATCTAAAAATTCTTACCCTTCGATAAGAAAAGATCAAAACTTAACAAAATTTACAGAAACTACACAAAAATAATTTTTTACATCATTTGTATCATAAATTAAAGAATTTTGATAAAATACATTTGTAATAAAAATAAAGTAAAATGAAAAAGTTATTTCTTTTTATGCTGATGTCGTGCATCGTACAGTCATATGCTCAGACGTTTGATAATCAGCGACTTTCAAATGAAATTAAAACAAATTTCAACAGCTACTTCGGTGCATACCTACGTCCTTTCACCGAGTCTTTCGGTGCTGCAAACGGCCTCATGTGGCAAATACCCCATAAAGCTGGTGCAAAGTTCAACATCAACATTTCTACCTTCGTCACAGGTAGCCTGCTGCCAGATACTTACAAGTCCTTTGACTTTAATACGCTCAACAAAGTCAATTTCGAACTGGTAAATCCAAACGACAACATTCTGCCTACCCTCACCGGCGGCCAGACGACAAACACCATGCGCTATTTCATAACCGATGACAATGGCAATCGCCTCTTCGACCCGATTAAAAACGATTACGTAACTGTGGATATCGATGCCCTTGAGGGTCTAAACCTGCCGATACAAATCACCCCAGCAGCTGGAGCACAGCTCGGAATTTGGACACCAATACATACCGGTTTAGCCCTTCGTTATGTCCCTAATACAAACATTCAGGAAACAGGTCAAATTGGATTACTGGGTATAGGCGTAATTCACGATATAGCCGGCTGGTTTAAGTTGCCGCTCGAAATCAAGGCAGGCTTTAGCTACCAAAAGTTAGACATCGCTATCAACAACCCCATCCAGGACAATCCAAACCCCAACAAGTTTACCTTCAATTCTACTTCCCGCTCCTTTGACCTCACCATTGGTAAATACTTGTGGATCATCAAACCTTATCTACAGATTTCGAGAATTACTTACAGCAACGAGTTGCTCCTATCCGGTAGATTTACCTATGATTTCGAAGATTTCACAGGTGTTCCAGGCCCGATAAGAGACCAGATCAAACTTGATTTTCAAGATCCTGTTGACATCAAGACAAACAACACTATGATCAACTACGGCGGTGGCCTTTTTATCAATCTCGGCATCTTTTACCTTCAGGCACAGTACATGCTCGGTACCTTTACCAATGCAGGTGTAGCTTTCGGATTAAAAATAGGTTTCTAAACAATAGCAATCCAATACACATCCTTTCAAATCCCCCAAGTTTACCTTTGGGGGATTTTTTTTGTATGAATCGCAAACCTGAAAACGTAACGCACTATTTACAAAGCGGCTGTGGTCGTTGCGAACGCTGGAATACAGCAAATTGCAGTGTAATCATCCACAATTCTGTGCTTTTAGCACTGATCAACCTGTTGCGAAGCACCACCTTAAAAGAAGAAATTAAGTGGAATGCCCCCTGCTATACCTACAATGGCAAAAATGTAGCAATCGTTGGAGCTTTTAGAGATTACTGCGTGCTAAGTTTTTTTAAAGGAGCTCTACTTCACGACCCGAAAGGTCTACTTGTAAAGCCAGGTGAAAATACACAGGTTGGCAGAGTTATACGATTTACTGATACGACGCAGGTTGAACAGCATAGAGAAGACATTCTTTACCTGATAGCCCAGGCCATCCAACTTGAGAGCTCCGTAAAAAAAGTCACCTTCAAACAAAATTCACCACCTGAAGTAGAGGAATTCACACAAAAACTTGAATCGGTATCAGGCTTAAAAAAAGCCTTCTATCAACTCACACCTGGCCGGCAAAAGGCATATCTGCTGTATTTCGCCGAGCCTAAAACACCTGAGGCCCGATTGCGAAGGATTGAAAAGTGTATTCCCTTGATTCTCCAAGGCAAAGGACTGTACGACAAATACAAAGCAAAATAGAAATATATGTCAGCGGGCCAACGACCTGTTCGACACAAAGAAGTCATAGCTTACCCGGGCATATGCGTAGCCATCCTGATAATTGTTAATGGGTGTGTTTCGGTCTTCAAAGGGCTGCCATCCACCCTCCAGATCGATTGTAAGCCCTTTAACTACCACATATCTCACTCTCATAATGAACGAATTGCGAATCTGTGGTAAGTTCCATGCCGATGAAAGCGATCGATTATTACCCGCCGATGCACTTACCTGCAGTTTGTTTTCTATAAGGTCGTACAAAAGGTTTACATTAAAAGCGTTCACATCACTCAATTTTTCTTGTACATTACTGTATAGCAATGTTTTACCAAAATCCAAGGACAGGTAAGTTCTGCTCCCGAATCGCTCGCCCAGGCCGATCATTACATTGTAAAACGTGTTGCTCGAACCAGGGCGAATACGGTCTGTTCTTTCATTTAAAAATCCACTTAGTCTGAACGTTGTATTCCACCTGCCCCGCTGTACATTGTAGGAAATGATGCCATTGAACATTGTGAGATAATCATCAACCTCAGCACCAGGTATTACACTTCTTGTACTCAAACGGCTTTGTCGGTTGTACTGAAAAAAAATAGTCGGATATTTTGCCGAAATATTTACTTGTACACCAGCACCATAGTTTTCTGTTTTTAAAGTTGAAAGCAGGGCGTTGTTCAGATTATTTGTATAAGCTTGATATATGCCTGTGATGGTGAGTTTTTTCTTGAACAAAAACAATCGCTCTTGAAAGAGCAAATTATCTGTATTGTTTCTCAAAAAGGGATTGCTGAGAGAAAAATACTGTGGACCAATACGGCTGTAATCAGCCGTCATTTGGTGCCAGCTTGTACTCCAATTAATGTTAATAAAATAACTGACAAAATCTGTGGAAATTTGTGTAGGCTTAGTAGATGAATTTATTACAAAAATCCGCTGAAATGCTGATGGATCGAAGGGAAGTTTTACATTGTAATTGGTATCGAGTTCCTGGTTTGATAAAACCCCGAGTGAAATATCGTTGGTTATGGCGCTGAGTGAAATACCTGATTGAAGGAGAACCCTTCGACGAAAGAGGCGGGCCTGAAATTCAGCACCACCTACCAGATTGTCTTTAGGAGCCAATCCATATTGAATTGAAGAAGTATCGTCTTTTGCTTTGAGACCTTGCAAAGCCAGCATCCAAGTTTTCTTTTTGTTGCCTACATACATTCGTACGGCAGTCAAATTCCTCTGGTAAGTGCCTGGCACCACCAATTGAGAATCGTTTATCATATTCTGCGGAATTGTCCCAAATTTTTCGTCCCATCGCTCCAGCCGGCCTTCTACGGGTCTATTCAGTTGGCCATGCACTATGTGCAGGCCTGAGCCCCCAACCTTCACATGAGTGCTGAAGCCCGTAATGCGCACACCTGAGAGCACCAGTCGGTCAAACGCCGGATTTAGATCTCCTACCAAAGCTTCAAACCAGGAGGTTTGTAAGCCAGTTTGAAAAAAATTTCTGCTCTGAAGAAAAGGTCGATTATCGCTGGTAGCAAACATTTGAAAGGGTATCGTTACTCTATCGAGCACCAAACGCGTATTGGCAGTAAGCGTGCGGGTAAAAGGTGGTTCTTGCCTGAGCGCTGCGCCCGGTCCTGTAAGAAACTGCTCTCTGTTGTCAAAAGATATTGTGCCTCCAAATGAGTACTCTTTATTACGTTGGCCTTCCTTAGCATTCTCAGGTGTTCGTTCATTTACAAAAAAATGCCACTCCACCTCTTGCCACCCAGATAAACCTTGTACTTTAAAAAAAATCCTCAAATAGTTTCTTCCATTGCGAAGGAGCTCGTAGTGAATAAAAGACAAAGTATGTTGTTGAATTTTTATTTCCGGATAGATGGGTTTCTTATTTAGAAAAATGCGCACTTTCCCGGGTACAAAAGTTCTTTGGTCATCCAGCATTATGGACACAAACAGGTTTTCTGCCGGCACTACCCCCTCAGGCTCGGGTGCAAGAATTTGGTATCTCAACTCCTGAGCATTCATTGAGGTAATAACAAAAATTGCCCAAAATAGCACCTGACAAAAAGCCAATAAATTACATGATGCCGGCATGAACGATTCTCAGTTAGTTGGATGAAACTTGTTTTTTCTTCTTCTCTGTTACTATCTCAACGGGTACAGATCGCATGCTCGCCATGCCGTCGTGACTAATTGCTTCGATTTCAAACCGGTACTGACTAAAATAGCGCATTGGGCCTGTGTAAAATGACCGCCTATCAGCGGATAAATCATTTTCTGTAATGATTAGCATGCCATCGCGATAGATCCGAAACCCCTTTAAATCAGACACATCTGGATATTCCCAATAAATCATGGCTGTATTTGAGTCTACTTCCCAGCGCTTTATAATCGGTACCGGGAGCACTTTCGAGGCCACTTTTACTGTAATGGTATCACTTGGTTCGCTTTCGTACATGTACTTACCTAAAGACGATACACAAAAGCGATAAGTTGCTCCCTGATCCATAGGCACTTCATAGACGAAGCGGGTTTCGCGAATTGCTTCTTCAAAATTGATCCACCGAAGGTCGTTTGACAGAGGGTGAGATGCGTATATGTAAAATTCCTGAGTAATGGTGTCTTGTTGATTTCCCTTTTCCCACTCGAGTGTAATGAAAGTGCGCATGTTTTGGGTACGCACCGTAGCTCTTAAATTTTTAGGGCGTGGTGGGACGATTTTAGGCAAGTAATAAAACATTACCTCGTCGCTTGAGATCTCTGTTTGGTCTTTATACACTGCTTTGATCCGATATGCGTAGTATTCTTTCGGTATTAATGGCCCTTTGTCGTTATAAGAATAGGTATTTGGATCAGAGATCACCCCTATCTTGGTAAAAGGGCCAGGAGGCAATGCCCGCCATATTTCAAAGCGATCGATATGACGTTGAACACTTTCAGCTATTTTAAAATTTAGCAGAATACCTTGGTCATAAGACAGATTCCCGATGATTTGAAGTATTTCAGGTTTTTCATAGGTTTCAATGATCTCGTTTGGATCGTATTTAAAAAAGTTTTCGCTGTCTTCGAAATTAAAAAAGGAAATCAGGCGAATGGAATATTCATTGACCTCTGTGGGAGATGCGCTGCTATCGTAAACCGAGTAAAATCCATCAGGATTACGTTGGATCACAGGTGTTGGGTTGATTTTGATCCACTCATCACCATTGCGCCGATAGACATTAAAACCTCTGTGTGCAAAAAGGTTAAGAGTTTGCTGATCGGCACGCCAGAGCAACTGCACGTTTCTTTTGTTCGTAAACAGTCGCACATTAAAGTCATAAATTCGATTGAAAAAAAACTTTTCTCCGCCAACGAGGCGAAAGGTTGCAACAGGTCTACTCTGTTCCTTCTGATTAATCATCAGAAACAGACCGTATTCGTATGCTATGCCCATTTGTACATCTGAATCGTCGCAACCCAGACCTGCTGCCCTTGCCACATTGTAGTTAATGCTTATTCCAAATTTAAATTCCTGTAACTTTTCAGAATCTTGCAGCTCACTTACAAGTTTAGAATTATCTATCTGCTTTAATTTGCCTGATTGAAAGAGCGAATCGATTTCTTCACGAAAAGACAAAAGCGTTTCATTTGTCAAACCTAAATTTTCATACGACTTAGCTGAAGAAAGTTCAAACGATATTGGACCTGCCACAACAGACCATTGACGCTCTTTTTCACGGCGTTTTTTTAAAATAAATCCGTTTAAATTGGCTGGAACTGTTTTTGGCATCCAGAAAAATGACCAGCGTAGCCCATCGGGGCTCCCAGCTGTAAGCACGAAAGATTCATTTTGTGCACTCAAAATCAAGCTCTTGCAAAATATTAGGAGCAAAATCAACTGTTTCATGTCAAGCTCTTTAAATAGAAAATGAAATATTTGGACTTTCGATCTGGTTTCCATAGCCAGGAATGCTTGCCGGCAAGGTAATTCTTGCTCTTCCGGAAACAGTCAGGGTGTTGTTCATGTACGAAGCATCTCCCCACACTTCAGCTGAGGCTCCTGTATTAAAATCGTAAAAGAAGGTTTCTACCCTAACCTGCGCAATTCCTTGAACATAAATACCAAAACTACCACTTAAACCATTTATGTCAAGGTTCATATCTGCGTGCGAGTTCAGCTGGAGTCTTGCTGTAAAGGTAACCACTCCCTTAAGCCATGAATCTCTGTAATTAAACTCAGAGGTCAATTTGCCACCGATACTACCTGTAAAACTGTTAACGTCATCGAGATTGCCCTGCAGATTAAAATATCCGTTGTGAAGTTTCACCAAACCACCAAACATATCACCACCCATGTTGTTTCCATTGGCTTTAAACTGGTTGTTTCCGAAAAAGTAATGAATTTTTAAATTCTTTGATTGAAGGATTGATCCATTTGTTGGAAAATTTAAATCAGCCCCTACGTGGCCACTTATGGTATTAGCTGGTATAGCATAAGCTGCTACCACTTCACCTTTAAAATAGGGTGTATTTTTCAGTACTTTTACATTACCTTTTATAGTAACAGTTGCGTTTTCGGTGGTAAGTGCTAATTCGATTTTGCCAACCACCTCACACATTTCAGCCACATCGCTTATACCGGCTAGTATTCCTATCAAATAGGTATCTTTCTGCGGCTGACCCGGTCCATCGATTCCTGTAAAGGAGTAATTATATCCCACAGATCCTCCTACTTGTGTGAGTTTTAACCCAGTGTTTCCTATAGGAATTCCAGGTGTTTTTGCTGCTACACTGAAGTAAACATAGTGGTACTCCTCCGGCTCATCTACAACTCCGTAGTCCAGTGATCCGTCAAGGCCAATTTTAGCAAACTCGCCTCTGAATGAGCCTTTAAAGCCATTGTTTTTAAAGGTCATATCTACCTCGAGTTCGCAGAAGCCTCGTTTAAGACGCCCTGATACCCCGCCCACGGCAATTTCGCCAGCCTGGTCAATGGTAAAATCCCGAATATTGGCCGCAGCTTTTACTCCAGTGGCACTGAGTTCAACACTTGCGTTGATTTTTAGTATTTCGTCTTTGTATTCAGCTTTGTTCAGATCAAATGAAAATTTTGAATATTTAACCTTTCCGTTACAGTTAAATTCTTTAAGGCCACCCTCTTCCACTAAGAAGGTTGCCACAGTGATTTTGGCATTGAATTTTGAATGTTTTGCTTTTAAAGAGCCCTGAATTTTGGTCAGGTCAAAATACCTATCAAAATCAGCATTTACATTTAGCTCATCCAGATCCATCGAAAATGCTTTTACCTTATTGGCTTGTACTTCTGCATTGCAACCTCCCCCTTGAGGAAAGTTCAGCACAAGCACAAAAGTTCCTTTTACAGCTTTCAGATCAGAAACAGTGGCTTTCCCACTTCCATTGGTCAAGTGAAAGGTGCCATCAGGTATACTGGCTTCAAGTCCTAAACTTAATTCATCAAGTGATACAGTAAAGGCATTGGTCTTGTACCTGGCATTTGGTTTAGCTTTTAAAGTGCCTTTCAACACTCCTTGATTTGAAAAGTCGCCCTTAAAGTCAGCAATTACTTTATCCTTATTTCCATCTTTTTTAACAATGTCGATGGCAATGCCCTGAATTCCGCTCCAGTTCCAGGTACCCGTAAAAGAATTTGTATTGGAAAAATTGAAGGTAACTGTTGAATTTGTTCCTTTTCTGAGAAGAATGACTCCACGGCCGGCTGAGAGGTCTCTGTCTTCGGGATTGGTAGCCTTGACCTGTACTGAGCCTTTCAGATTGCCGTTGATATCTACTTCTAAGGCAAACTTTTTCAATGCCAAGTCTAATGCTTTGACTTTTTGGCCTGTAGGCAACTGAAACTCCAATGCCGGCACTTCTGCATTACCTTCCCAGGAAAGTACCCCTCCGATCACAGCACGCGTATCGCAAACTCTTTTGATGCCGACTGTCACACCTTGTACCTCAGCCATACGTACAACTCCTCCCATTTCATCCATTTTTAGCCTCATTGCAGCATTATTAGCCTGATAGGTACAATGTCCATTGGCATCTGGTACAGGTGTCATGGGATTCACATTTACTGCGATTTCTATAGGACCGACAAGTACGCTTCCGGCAATGGGTGTACAAAGACATTCACAATTGTTCACTATACTTCGGTAGGTATAACTCACATTTCCGATGCTGTATTCGAGTTCTACTTGTGCATTCTTGATAGAAGTATCAAGCAAGGTAATGGTTGGTGTCAGAGTTTGGGCATTGGTTATCCGCACTTTTGGATGAAGAGCCCTCCATCGATAATTGGCTCCAGGAAAATTTTGGGGATAAACTGCCTGTGCAGCATTGATCACTTTTGATCCTGCAGCACCCAAACACAAAATTTCGGGCAAATCCACCTTCATGCTCACCACAGTCAGATTCATTTCTTCCATACCCGATTGGCGTATGAGACCGTGATAGCGCGTGTTGCCGTTTTCGTCAACGGTTGTCCATGTAGAATCAGCAAATTCACCGGGCTGCAGGGTTTTGGCATATTCGATTTGATAAGTTCCGGTGATTTTGGCCGGGGTAGAAAACCCGGGCTCAGGAGCATCAGCTACTTTTGCACTCAAAGTACCTTGCCAGGTTATGGTCTGGTTTGTGCCGATACTGAGCTCTATGGAGCCAGGGTCGCTCAATGAGGCCTGAGATGGATTTACCTGAATAGTAACAGGTCCTTCTGTTCTAAGGGTTACTTTTCCGTTTTCAAACTGGTCTGTTTGTTTTTTGAATTGACCGTTAAGGGTTGTGGCCTGCCCGGTTTGTTTGCTCACAAGTAAAATTTGGTTTTTTGGCACTCCAAAAGGCTGAATCACATTAGGATTGTTGCCTTGCCCTTGTGCAGGTTTATCTTGTGCGCAGACGCTGGTTACAAATGATAATACGCTCAGGTATATCGCCAGGAAGTTGAAAAAGTTTTTCATAGGCTGTGGTTTTTTTAAGAGCTTACTGCTTATCTGTTTTGAATTCCAAAGAGTTGTTTCATGAGTAATTCGACCTTCCAGTCGGGTATGCGTCCTCCTCCGCCAGATACGGCACCACCGGTAATTGTAACTGTGGCGAAGTCTTGTAAGCCACTGTCCATCGCTATCACGGCAGCTGTACCATTATTGATACCAGCAGTAAAAACACCGTTTATATTGATAGTACCCATATTTGCAGGCACTACTCGCCATTGTGGTTGTCGATTTCCAATGGGTAAATTGTCTTGATCAAACATGTTAACGGCAAACTGAAACTGGCTGCCTGCTGGAATTTGTGCTTGTGAGGGGACCACCTCAATACGCGCCACACGACGCCCCCTACCTGTTTGATCGGCTGGCTTTTGATAGATAAATCGAAAGACTTGACTTGGTAATTGAATTACACCTCTTGAGGTAATTACTTTACCTGTTATTTGCCAGGCATATACCTGACCGTCTATAAGCTGCTCGGCATATGCTGGATATTGAAAGCTGTTACCGGTAATATTTTCTTGTTTAAATACATGGATGTTTCTAACCACTTCTTCGGCAGTTTGGCCAGGTAATACTTTATAAAGGACAAAATCATAGCGTTCATTCTGTCCAAACCACTGAAAAAGAGGAAATTCTGTATAAATAATGGCTGGATTCATCCAAAATTCATTACCCGGAGCGATCAGTTCAGGATTAAAAAATGGATTTGAAACCACGGAGTTGCCTTTGTCTGTAGATATTACAGAACCGTCTTTGTCTTTTACAACCAGTTCTACTTCATAATTGTCCGGGGGGAATTGACCTAATCGACGAACCTCATCAGCAAAAGCATACCCCCCACTACCTTGGCTACCACTAATTGTGATTTTTTCAAAATTTCGGTTGCTAATTCGTTCTTGTTGATTGGGTTGAAGATTTTTTTTGACCGATAGCGTGGCTACTTTTCCATAGTTTTGAGTGGAAAGTGATACCTCGATGTTTACTTCCCTGCTTTGGTTATCATTTATTAAGTTAACAAAAAAGAGTATAGGTAAGCTGGAAATATTGGTTACGTCAAAATCAGCAGCGTTGTAGGTTTCATAAGGGACTATCTCAAGCAATGCCTTGAAATTTCCTGATATTGTAAATACCTCAAAACCATTAGGTTTAGTAATTACCTCGCTGCCAGTGGTCACAGTTACATTTCTGAAACCAGGTGCTGCTGTCTGAAGTACTGTGATTACAGCAGCTGCCATAGTAGGCGTTTGTACATTGATTGGGTTTTGCACCAAAATTCCTTCTCCAAAATCTGCAACTGTTTGCCCGTTTTTAAAGTTGGAATTAATGCCCCTGATTATCACCGTAGTAGTAGTACCAATGGTAGCAGCCCCTGGCGAGAGATCAACAATCGTTTGACCGAATACCTGTGAACTCAGTAGAACACAAAAGAAAAATTTAAAAATTTTCATAGGTTATGGTATGTTGATTGTAAGCGAATTGATTGATCAAATTTTACAACTAAAACAAAGATTGAAAACAAAACCTGTTGAAACAGTTTCAGATTTTATTTGAATATCGTTAAAACATTTTTCAATGCACTCGAAATCGCTCTATTTGAGCTTTCTATGATTAATAAAATTATTGATAGAGTTGATTACAGAAATAAAGCGTCTCACAAATTTTTCCCTTATAACTCAAGGATAGAAAACAGGATACTTGCATTTTGGAATACTACTTGCACAGGCAACTGATCTTTTTTAGGAATAAAAATTTATATAAAATCGTCTATTTCATTGTTTTACAAAAACAAGTAGATTTTTTTTATAATTTTATTGTCTCCATTTAATTTTCTATAAAATCAAAAAACAAGAACAAATTAAAGAAAAAATACAAAATTTCTTACAATAGTTACCAGTGATGTATATTACATCTCAATAGAGAGTGATTTTTTGAACTTTGCACCCCAAAAAAAGTTGCTTCAAATTATGGTGAACGAAGAGGTAGATATACTGAAAAAAAGTGAGCAAGTACCTGTATTAGTAGACTTTTGGGCACCTTGGTGTGGACCTTGCCGATTCTTAGGGCCAATTATCGAAGAATTAGCCCGAGAAGCCAATGGTCTTTGGCAGCTGGTGAAGGTGAATACCGACGAGCAGCCTGAGTTTATGCACAAATACCACATTCAGGGTATCCCAACGATGAAAATGTTTTACAATCGTCAGGTAATTGGCGAGCAGGTAGGCGCACTGCCAAAACACGAACTAAAGCGCTGGATCGAATCACTTATCCCCACGCCCGAAAAAAAAGAATGGACTGCTCTATCACAGCGCTTAAGTTCAGTAAACGAACAAGAAGGCAAAAAACTTTTGGAAGAATTTATTTCACGCTTTCCGTCACATCAGGAAGCTAGAATTTTATGGTTGAGATCTGTAGTTTGGCATGAACCTCAGAAAGCATTAAACCATTTACGTGAATGGAAAGACCTGGGGGCTCATACTGATCTGGTACAAGACATTGAGGCACTGGCACGTCTAATGACTTTTAATCCCGAAGGAAAAACAAAAGTAGACGATATGCTCAGTGAAGCTGCTGCACACTTAAGATCAAACGACATTGAAGGGGCACTCCGTAAGTTGGTCGATAGCATAATGTATGACAAACACGCCCACGACGAGTTGGCCCGTAAAGCCTGTATTGCCATTTTCCATCATTTAGGTGAACAACATGAACTGACAAAAGTCTGGCGAAGGCGTTTCAGTATGGCACTCTATTGAAGAGCATCTGAATTTTCAGGTGCTTTTTTTGTTTAAAAATATAATATTCATAATTAAACAACATCGACATTCATAATTAAACAACATCGACAGCCGAATAAAAGTATTTAAGCTTATTTATTGTGGCAAATTTGATTTTATCATCTATATATCAATATTCTAAAAATTATCAATTGAAATTATTTTACCCAAGTAAACTTTTTTAGTATTTTTTATGTTTAATGTTTGCATATAAAACGTTAAACATTATGAAAACAAATTTACTTGATGTCGTCACCATTCCGGTAGATGATCCGGTGGCTTTCACTTTCTTTACCGGCTACATGTCAATGTTTGCCGCTTCGGTCTTTTTCTTTTTTGAGCGTTCGAGAGTACCAGAGAAGTGGAAAACTTCGCTGCTGGTATCTGGATTGATCACTGGTATTGCTGCCGTACACTACTACTACATGCGCGATTACTACGCCAGCACGGGAAGCAATCCAACAGCCTTGCGCTACATCGATTGGACACTTACTGTACCTCTGATGTGTGTAGAATTTTATTTATTGACCAAACCAGCTGGAGCTACTAAAGGACTTATGTGGCGATTAATCATCGCTGCCGTATGGATGCTTGTATTTGGATATATTGGCGAGGCCTTTAATCCGGAAGGAGGAAGTACAAGTCATTCCGTTACTTATGGAGTGCTTTCAACCTTAGGATACGTTTACATTTTATACTTGGCCTGGATGGGCGAAGTAAAACAGCTGGCCGAAAAAACGAACAATCCCACTATTATAAGAGGTATCCGCACATTATCATGGTTTATTTTAGTTGGTTGGGCTATCTATCCAATTGGATACATGTGTATGCCTGGTGGCTGGCTCAATATCGCATTTGGCTGGCAGCCTAGTGCTGTTGATTTATTCTATAACATAGCCGATGCTATAAATAAAATTGGATTTGGACTAGTGGTGTATAACATCGCTATCGATGATCTTTCAAAGGCAAAGGTTCTAGCTGCTTGAAAGGTTATAGCTTAAAAATTAAAAGACCCTATGTGTCTGATACATAGGGTCTTTTTGCTTTTTACAAATCCTGTTAATATTTCCAATATCTAAACTTTATTCCTTTTGTTGATTTAAGTGCTAAAGTTTAACTGCTAATCCAACAGTAATCCAGGCAATACCGTAACCGAGTTCGGCAAATGCGCCTAACTTTTCGGTAAAGTAGTACCTACCACCCAAGTGAAATCCGTACAATAAGCCACTACTCGAAGTAGCCACCGGAAAACCGGGGTCGGGATCGAGCTTTGAACTGACAATATTATAACCAAGAGTAACCCCTCCATAAGCATCAATATTGTCGTTCAGGTAAAAATGGTATGAACCTCTTGCACCTACAATAATATAAGAGTAATTTACCTTGTAAAATCCTCCATCGAAAGTGCTGCCCGAATATCCCAGAATACCGCCGGCAGATATCTTATCAGTAAATCCATGTTCATATGATACACTTAACGGTGGAAGGGTAGATTTACCAGATGTAAAAGCGCCAAGTCCTACACCTACATTTAAGAGTTTGTCTCCGGCTGCATATTGAGCCGACGATGGTAAACTGGTAGCTGCGATTATGCTGGCTACGAATACCAGAGAAAGTACTGAATTTTTCATGTTTTTGTGATTTTTGTTCGACAAAAATTTTATAATCTAAATTTTCATTATCTAATACAAATGATGTAATTTATTTAATTATCTAATATTCAATTTTTTATCATTATTTTACAACATATGTATTATTTTTTAATAGCTTGTATTTATCAAAAATTTGAATTCAAATTAAATTAGTATGAAAACTAAAATTCAATTTTTAAGCGCAATGCTGATTTTACTACTGCTCACACAAGCCATGAGCTGCGAAAAGGATGATAAAAATGAAAATCCGGATCAGCAACAGAATTCGACCCCTACACCTACGCCATCAGACGCAAATGGAGTATTGGTAAATCTTAAGCTCTTTAATACTCAAAGCACTCCTGTTGGAAATATAGAAATTGAATTTGGAGGTGCTGCGGCCTATTTTCTGGATGCCAATGGCAAATTTCAGGATGCCGGTGAAGTAACTGTTGATGGTACCCACAAACTCAAAAAGCAAACAGGTGCAATGGAAAACTATTACTTTTATGAACAGACGGCCTCTAACCCTACCGGTATCGAATATGGATCTCAGATTCAGTGGTCTGTATCTGGCAGCAGTGCAGTACAAGCCTTTAATCACACGATATCGGGATCGATGCCCACAGTCGGACAAATTACTACAACCGGAACCTTGTCAAAGAGCGGTTGCACTATTAACGTTGCTTCAGTGACAGGTGCAGATTCAGTTATGTTTCAGATAGGAGGAAAAGTAAAAACCAGACCTGGAAATGCAACCTCTTGTGAATTTAGTGCTGATGATATGAAAGATGTAGGCACGGGTTTACAATTGGTACAAGTGCTCCCATATAAAATACAAGGGGCTACCATTAATGGAAAAAAATACTATTTCGTACGCGAAGTAAGCAGAACCAAAATGCTTGAAGTTTCTAATTAAAATATGCTATTCAATTAAAAATCCCGGTCTGAGGCCGGGATTTTTTGTTTATAAAAATGTTAAGGTGCTTTTAGTGTAAAATCAACTGTTCATGCTGATGAGAAATTCCTCATTGTCTTTAGTGCGGCTAATGCGATCATGGAGAAATTCCATAGCCTCAACTGGTGTCATATCGCTCAAATGACGACGCAGGATCCACATGCGCTGAAGCACATCTTTTTCAAGGAGCAGGTCTTCACGACGCGTGCCACTGGCCATCAGGTCGATGGCTGGCCATATTCGACGATTGGCGATACGGCGGTCAAGCTGCATCTCCATGTTTCCGGTTCCTTTAAATTCTTCATAAATCACCTCATCCATCTTAGAGCCAGTATCGATCAGCGCTGTGGCAATGATGGTAAGCGACCCTCCATTTTCAATGTTGCGGGCTGCTCCGAAAAAGCGCTTGGGCTTGTGCAATGCGTGGGCATCAACACCACCTGAGAGTACTTTGCCACTAGCTGGTTGAACGGTATTGTAGGCGCGCGCCAGACGTGTAATTGAGTCGAGCAGAATCACAACATCGTGGCCGCATTCTACCATGCGCTTTGCCTTCTCAAGCACTATGTTAGCCACTTTAGTGTGGCGCTCGGCCGGCTCGTCGAAGGTTGAGGAAATCACTTCTGCATTTACAGATCGCGCCATATCGGTTACTTCTTCGGGTCGCTCATCGATGAGTAAGATGATGAGGTAACACTCTGGGTGATTGGCTGCTATTACGTTTGCTATTTCCTTTAACAAGGTAGTTTTACCTGTTTTAGGCTGCGCTACAATTAGTCCACGTTGACCTTTGCCTATAGGTGAAAAGAGATCAATAATGCGGGTGCTGAGCGTAGCATTTTTTCCGGTGAGGTTAAATTTTTCGGTCGGAAAAAGAGGCGTAAGATGCTCAAAGGATACTCGATCGCGAACATAGTCAGGCTTACGGCCATTGATTTCTTCGATTTTCACCAAGGGGAAGTATTTCTCTCCTTCTCTTGGCGGCTTTACATAGCCCAAAATCGTGTCGCCGGTTTTTAAACCATAGCTGCGAATCTGTGATTGAGACACATATACGTCGTCAGGTGAATTTAGGTAATTAAAATCGCTGGAGCGCAAAAAGCCGTATCCGTCGTTCATTATTTCCAGCACGCCTTCGTGTTGTACGATGCCGTCGAAGTCGTATTCCGTTGTACCTAAAGTTTGCCGCTCATGCCTGTACTGAGGGCGCTGATCAGGCTGTCGTCTGGCTTCTACATTAGGCTGTTGTTGTTGAGTAGACGTAGGTAATTCGTTTGATGTAGAGGGATCTATAAAGGAATTTGAATTTGAAAGCTCTTTCTCAGTTCCGTCTTCAGTGGGCTGCAGAATTTGGGTAACAGTTTCGGTTTCTTCAGGTTTAGCTACAATCTCGCTAAAAAGAGGAAGCTCAGGTGCCTGTATCTCCGGTTCAGGATCAAATACTCCCGACATTACCAACTGCTCTGCTTCCAGGTCTTTTACAAGCTGGCTTTTTCGGCCTCGTCTTGGTCTCTTTTCGGGTTGTGTGGTTTGTGTTTCGACGTTGTCAATATCAGTAGTCTCAGCCGTTTCGGCCATCGTCGTTCGTTCAAATTCATTCTGCTTGCTGAGTATGGCCTTAATCAATTCGGGCTTGCGCAAATAACGAAACTTTGGAATGTCAATGGCAGCCGCTATTTCTTGCAATTCAACTAGTTTGAGCTCTTGAAGGCGATCTTCCGTAAATGTCATGTATTTGGATAGATTTTAAATCTTGTTAAGAAAGGTAAAAAGCACTTAAGGACCAATGAGGGTCAATAGATTAAGAAAGTTTAAAGAAATATTCTTCCACAAAAGATGCTGCAATAATACAACCCCACTTCGATTTTCAAAAAAAATCTGCTGCACCTTTGCACAAAATTCATTTTAAACATGTGGCAACGCATTCAAACTGTTTATCTTTCTCTTGCTGTTTTAGCTAATATACTGTTGATGAGCGGCTTGCCAATTATGACAGCAACTGATTCAAAAGTAGTATATGCAAAAGACGACATGCTTTTTTTTATTTTAATTCTAATTAGCACAATCGATGCTTTTTTATCCATTTTTCTTTTTAAAAAACGGAAACTTCAAGTTTTCATTGGCCGTATTGCTATCCTCACGGCTATGATTGCTGTTGTCAAAATGCTATACACGTTTCTCACTGTTCAGAAAACCTTGGCTCACGTTTCGAATATCGGAATGTGGATGCCCCTTGTTTTCATCGTATTGGTAGCATTGGCCAATAAGGCTATCTTAAGAGACGAGGAAAAAGTGCGTTCAGCCGATAGAATTCGCTAATGATCGGGACGGATATTCAAAAAGCTGCAGCACTTTTGCAAGCTGGCGAAGTGATCGGCATGCCTACCGAGACGGTGTACGGTCTAGCAGGTAATGCACTAAATGCACAAGCTGTAGCTAAAATCTTCGCCATTAAAAAACGGCCGACATTTGATCCTCTCATAGTTCACATCTTTGATCTCAGTCAAATTGAGCTTTTGTCAAAGTCCTCTCTTTCAGAGAGTTTCTATGTGTTAGCCAATAGATTTTGGCCTGGACCTCTTACTCTTGTCGTCGAAAAGTCGGATGCAGTGCCCGACATAGTCACATCAGGGCTCAGTACCGTTGGTATTCGCATGCCGGCACATCCTATGGCCCAACAACTGTTGCGGTTGTGTAATCTACCGCTTGCGGCACCCAGTGCCAATCCGTTTGGCTACATCAGTCCGGTCACAGCTGAACATGTAGCTCGGCAGCTGGGCGATCAGGTACCATATATTCTCGACGGTGGTCGTTGCCAGATAGGACTTGAAAGCACCATAGTAGATTGTACTGTGACCCCAGCACGTATCCTACGCAAAGGTGGTATTTCAGTAGAAAAAATCGCTGAAGCTTTAGGATATCAGCCCGATGTACTATCACATTCTACAGACAATCCGAAGGCGCCAGGAATGTTATCGAGCCATTATGCCCCTCGCAAAAAGCTCATACTTACTGATCAAAAAAGTGTATTTAGCTATTACCACAATAAAAATAACATAGCATTTCTTCGTTACCGCACGCCTATCAAACAGCATCCGATACAGCGCATACTTTCGCCCAATGGATCAGATGCCGAAGCAGCAGCTAATCTGTTTTATTTTTTAAGAGAGCTCGACGAAATGTCAGAGATAGACCTAATCGTAGCGGAAAAGGCACCTGACAAAGGATTAGGACCAGCTATAAACGACCGATTACAAAGAGCCGCAACAGAGGTGATTTAATTAAAAAACATTAATAAATCACGAATTTCTTTACATGGACTTTTCCTTTGGGGGTAGTGTATCTGAGAAAGTAAAGTCCTACACTAAGATTACTTACATGAAATTCATTCATTTTTTCTAAAATCTCATAACTTTTAATTACTTGACCAGTGGGTGATAAAATGTCAATAAGACCAATATCGGGTGTTATAAGGGTAAAATTACCATTATTCGGGTTGGGAAATACTGAAAATTGCCATCCATTGTCTGTATTAGAAGTATCCGATTCAGACACAAATTTTCCGCAGGTTGGTTGTGTAAATGTATATTTAAAACCAGGTACATCTGCAAAGATTTGTCCACAGCTATCGGTTTTAAAAATTTGATTTGTTCCACCAACATACATTACTCCTATAAAACCAGGTTCTAATTTCAATTTTTTCATAGCCAAACTATTTACCGAATACTGATATGGATCAACTGTTATATCATACGAATATTTTTTTATAACATTACCAGTGGTATCCATATAAACCAAATGGTCGAAATAATGCGTGTATCTTCCTCTGTTTGAAAACTTAATTTCAAAAAGTTTGTCTTCTCGATCGTATCTGGTAATCACCACGTATTTAGTTGTCGAATCAATTTTTTTGTAATCAACTGTTTTGACAGAATTCATAGATAAATTGATGATAGTTAATGCATGAGGATTGACATCATCCTGTTTCATAAATAATAAAGTAGCATCATCAGAACTCAACACTAAATTGCCGTAATCGTTACTCGGAAAAATCTGAGATGTCTGGTTTGTCTTATTGATGCAAAGCACATACTCAGCACCGTCATATCGGGTAAATTGAATAATTAAATAAGTATCGTTTTCAAAGAAATTATAAATTTGCTTAAACATACTTTTGTGTACAGATAGATAAGAATCGAAAAGGTCTCCTATTGTATCCATTTTTCCATCGCTTACGCGCACAGTTGTGAGCAAAAGTTGTTTTTGATTATTCAAATAAATAATTTTTACTTTATCATCGTAAATCTTATCACTGATAAAAAGTGTTCCCACTGAATATGGATAGTTATATTCCCATAAAAGTCCTCCGATGCTATCAAATTTTCTCCTGAAAATATATTTTTTGTAAATAGTAAAAGCCATTAAAAAATCTCGCTTTTCTATATCAATAGGAAGTGCATAATTGAGATTTGAATATTTGTTTACACCACTCTCATCGATCCAGTAGGATTCTTTGTAAATTCCCTTTTTATCATAGATGACTAAGAGGGGATTTATCTCTTGATACCTTACTGTAAATTTTTCATTAAATACATACAGGTAAGAATCAGAATTTTCATAAATCATATCCGAAATGCGATAATAATTCATTCCACCAAAATGAGCCTGGAACGAATGAAAAAATGTGCCTGATTGTGCAGATACAAGTTGAACCGAAAAAAAGCACACAAGTATTGTATTTCGCATAACTACTCAGGTTATTACACTAAAGTTATTTCAAAAATAAACTTTTTCCGAATTGAAAATCAAGAAATTTCATTAAATTGTATTCTTTCTTTTTTCAAGTAAAAACACTTTGTAGGATTGCAGTAAGTTTGGGCAATAGAAAAGGAATTCTAGTGATGAAACTTTTATTAGCCAGCACTTCTCGATTATATGGTCAAGGGTATTTAGAATATTTGATCGAGGAACTAAGAGATTTTTTTAAAGGTGCTGAGCAAATTGTGTTTGTTCCGTATGCACGACCGGGAGGAATCGGTTGGGATGCATATACTGAAATTGCGCGCAAGGGTTTCGAGCCTTTAAACATAGAGGTTTTAGGTATTCATACGCTGAAAAATGTTTCTTTGGAATTACCCAAAGCTGACGGAATTTTTATCGGTGGCGGAAACACTTTTGTGCTGTTGAAAACGCTAAAAGAAACCGGACATTTTGAACCAATAGCCACTGCTGTGCGCAGCGGAACACCCTACATGGGCAGCAGTGCCGGCTCTAATGTTGCTGGATTAACCATCGGCACTACCAACGATATGCCTATTGTATATCCACCTACTTTTGAAGCATTTGGTTTCGTCCCCTTCAACATCAATCCGCATTACCTCGATCCTGTTCCAGACAGCACCCATATGGGCGAGACCCGCGAGCAGCGCATTTTGGAGTTTCATCATTTTAATACACAGCCTGTTGTTGGCTTACGCGAAGGCAGTTGGCTTCGAATCGAAGGTAATAAGGTAGAGCTAAGAGGCTCTATTACTGCCCGAATTTTTCGCAAGGATCAATCTCCTATCGAACTTCCTCCAGGTGAGCTTCTTTTGTAACCGGCTGGTATGAAAAAATGTCGAGTTGATTGTCAGATGAATTAAATATGCGTTTTGCTGCAGCCTGTGTGCGAAGAACTACGTACACTACCACAGTAATGGAACTGATGGGCATCAAAATAGCGCATACTATGGGCTCAAGCACTCCTGCCAGGGCAAAGCTTAATCCCCCCAGGTTGTACAGCAGGCTTATTAAAAAGCTTTCTTGAATTATTTTCACAGTCGATTTTGCTGCATCTACATATTTCGGCAGCTTGTAGAGATGTGAAGCCTCGAGTATGGCATCGCAAGCCGGTGAAAAGGTGTACACATCTTCTGCCACACTAATGCCCATGTGACTGCGCATAAGGGCACCGGCATCGTTCAGCCCATCGCCAGCCATAAGGGTTTTTACACCTTTTGATTCCAAATCTTCAATGTACTGAAGCTTATCGGTCGGTTTTTGAAAAAAGCGAATTTCAGCTTTCTCAGGGAGAAATTTCCTCAGATTTGGTAATTCTCGATCATTGTCGCCACTGAGTATGGTGATAGGCTTGTCCTTAAGAGCATCAAACAAGTCCTTGAGATTTTCGCGGTATTTGTTTTGAATAGTAAAAAAACCGCGATAGCGACCGTCGATTTCGATATGTACTTCAGAATTCTGCACTTCCTCCTCGCTTTGTTCGGTAGTAGGTAGCACAAAAGAACGGCTTCCAATTTTCAATTTAGTTCCATTCACTACTCCAGTGAGACCTGCACCTTTTTCTTCTATAAATTCAGTAATTTCAGCGCTTCCAGAAAGCAATTTTTTACTTAGGATTCTACTCAATGGATGAAGGGAGTTTGACACAAGTGCATGCACTAGTATTTGCTCTTCATCCGTAAGAGGAATGCCTTGATAAGTTGCTTCGCCATCAGAGGCTACAGTGAGTGTGCCGGTTTTGTCAAATACATAATGCTGCACGTCGGCGAGTTGCTCCACCGTTGGGGCGTCTTTCAGATACAAACCATTTCGGCCTAAGTGGAGCATCATATTGCTCTCAGCGAAGGGAGCTGCCAGAGCCAAGGCACAAGGACAGGCTACAATGAGTACAGCTGTTAGCACATTGATAGCTGTATTGGCATCAAATGGCAGCCATGCCAAAAAACCAAGTATTGCAACAATTAGAAGCCAAATGGTAAATCGCTTGCTGATTTTATCAGTAAGGTCTTTGATGATTTTAACATCTTTTCGGTGGGTTGGCTGATTCCAAATGCTGGTCAAATAGCTCTGGTCGAGGGGCCTAAGAGCTTTGACTACAATCTTTTCACCCTTTTGCCGTCCGCCGGCATAAATTTTCTCACCAGGATTTTTTGTTACTGGCATGGCCTCGCCAGTGACAAAAGAGTTGTCGATATACGCCCGCCCTTCCACTAGCTCGGCATCCACAGGAATCAGCTCATCGCTGTGAATCAATAAAAGATCATCTTTAGCTATTTTGCTTATAGGTATTAGTTCCTTTGATCCATCTGTCAATATTCGGGTAACTGCAATTGGAAAGTAGGAGGAATAATCTCTATCAAACGACATGCGCTCGTACGTACGACGCTGAAAATATTTGCCGATAAGCAAGAAAAATAACAATCCGGCTAAAGAATCGAAAAAGCCGGGTTCATGAAGTACAAAAACTTCGTAAATACTTCTGAAAAAGATAATAAAAATACCCAAGACTATCGGAACATCGATGTTGATGACTCCGCTGCGTAAGCCTGCCCATGCACTTTTGTAATACTCTTGAGAAGAATACAGTAGAACAGGTAATGAAAGAGCTATACTGACAAATCGGAAGTAGTAAGCAAAATTTTCATCACCTATGTTATTCATTCCGAAATATTCCGGAATCGAAAGCAGCATAATATTGCCAAAGGCAAATCCGGCAACGGCAAGTTGATAAATCAAGGTGCGATCATAGGATTTTTCTTCTTTCTTTGCCTCTGTAAGGCTACTTTGCGAAAGAGCAGGAGGATACCCGATGTGATCGAGTACAGCTGCTACCTGGGCTAACGTAATATCAGCCTCTCGAAAAGTGATTTGAGCGGTTCCCTTCGGAAAATTGACTATTACCGAAATGATGCCTTTCTGTAGCTTAGGCAGATTTTCAAGAAGCCATATGCACGAGCTGCAGTGAATCTGCGGTAAACTCCATCGCACTACTGCTATACCTCCATCTCTAAATTGTAGAATTTTTTCAGCTATTTCAGGATTATTTAAAAAAGAAAAATCTTTGCTTTGTGCGTTCTTTTTTTTGCTAACTCCACTAGAGGGATTCAGTTTATAAAAGTCTTCGAGGGCATTCTCTTTCAGAATGTGGTACACCTCCTTACATCCATGACAGCAAAATACCTTCCCATCATACTCAACTCGCTCTTTATCAATAGGTTCTCCACAATGGAAACAGGTTTCAGCCATTGTTTTTAGATTGGCTGCAAATGTTTAATCAAATGGCTTTTTTAAGTATGACTAAACTCATTAATACATCCCAAAAGTCATAAAAGTTTACTATATTTGTCATGATAAATTGCACACCATGAAATCAGACATTCCACTGTCATGTAACTCTTGTGTTACATTCAAAATTTCACAGCTGCGTTCTTTGCACAATGGAGAATTGGACTATGTAGAGCGCGAAAAAGGTTGTGCCTTCTTCAAAAAAGGCCAAACCTTGCTGGTAGAAGGCAGCCGCAACAATGGCGTGTATTGCATTCACAAAGGAAAAGTGAAAATTACCAGAATGGGTGCTGAAGGACGCGAGCAAATCATACGTTTTGGAAAAGAAGGGGATCTGATCGGATACCGCTCGTTACTTAGCGGTGAGCCCGTTAGTGCCTCTGTATATGCAATGGATGAAACACATGCCTGTTTTATTCCAAAACACGTGCTCTTTCACTTCATACAGAGCAATCCTGCATTCACGCTCGACCTTATGAAGTTAGCATGTAAAGATCTTGGCGATGCAGGTAAAATCATCACTAACCTCGCTCAAAAATCTGTGCGCGAGCGACTTGCCGAAGTGTTGCTGATTATCGACAATTCCTTTGGTACTGATGAAGATGGATGTCTGAACGTAAGCATAACGCGCGAAGAAATTGCAAACATGGTGGGTACAGCTACTGAAACTGTGATTCGACTGCTCTCAGAATTCAAAGACGAAAATCTCATTGAAAACAAAGGCCGAAAAATAAAATTACTCAATAAGCGTGAACTTGCGCACATTGGTAATGTATATGATTGATGTAGATGGATTAGACAATCAATGAGAAAGTATCGCTATCTGCTTTCTTTTACTATCACGTTTTCTACCATATTAGCTTTTCAGTCAGATGGTTGGTTATCCTTTGCTACAGTGATGTATGCCTTTGGTATTTTGCCCTTACTTGAATTAGTACTCCCGGCAGACCCATCTAATTTTTCTGATAGCGAGGAAACAATTTTAGCTAAAGACAAGCTTTTTGATTTTTTTATTCTGGCTGCAGCAGCTAGTCAATTCGTCCTTTTTGGATATTTCTTGCTCAATATTGCAACGGTCGATCCTTCACAGCTTACATTTTGGGGCAGGTCGCTTTCCTTCGGAGTGCATACTGGAGTTATGGGAATTAACGTAGGACATGAGTTGGGCCATAGAGTCGAAAAATGGATGCAGCGCATCGCCATGGGGCTTCTTTCCACCTCGCTTTATGCACACTTTTTCATAGAGCACAATTTCGGACATCACAAAAATGTAGGCACTCCGCACGATCCCTCTTCTGCCCGCTTAAACGAACCGATATATAGCTTTTGGCTGCGGGCAGTTAGCCAGGGCATTATTTCAGCGTACAACATTGAAAAAAATCGACTCCAACGGAAGAAACTGCCCGTGTTCAGTGTTCACAATCTTTTTTTAATACTCATGCTGGTGCAGACTGCACTCTTAATAGGTGTTTACGCAATTTTTGGCAAAACTGTATTACTCGCTTTTCTCCTCTCTGCCACTACCGGATTTCTATTGCTCGAAACTGTAAATTACATTGAACATTACGGACTTACCCGCAGAAAAGTAAGCGACCGCAGGTATGAAGATGTAAACGTAACCCACTCGTGGAACTCTGATCATATCATCGGCCGCAGCGTGCTCTTTGAACTCTCAAGACACAGCGATCACCATGAAAATCCTTACCGTAAATATCAAATTTTAAAACACTACGACCAAAGTCCACAAATGCCCACAGGATACCCAGGAATGATGCTGCTTACGCTCATTCCTCCGCTTTGGTTTTATGTAATGAACAGAAAAATCAATCAATTACATGGAGATCAGCAAGGAAGAATTGCTACGCAAGTTCAATGAGCGCTCACGCACTACATTGATGGATACACTACACATTCAATACACGGATGTAGGACCAGACTATTTGGTAGCTGAAATGCCTGTAGGCCCTCAAGTCCATCAGCCATATGGGGTTTTGCACGGTGGTGCCACCGCAGCTCTTGCAGAGAGCGTAGGTAGTGCAGCTTCAGCTTTACACATCGATCGAAATACTCAGCAAGTGTATGGCATTGAAATCAGTTGCAATCACTTGCGCTCCATTTCTGAAGGCAAAGTCGTAGCAACCGCCAAAGCTATTCATTTGGGAAGAAGCACACATCTCTGGGAAATCGAAGTTCGTGACACTGAAGGCAAGTTAATCTCACACTGTAAGCTCACCAATATGGTAGTTTCAAAGAGAAATTAATTTACAAAGTTTAGCGAAATAAAATTCAATTCAGCCCGGAGTTATTTCCCTCACTTATCATAAATCACGAAACCAATAAGTCGATAAAAACAGTCAAGTTGGTTGAATGTTCTTCTTCTTGCGAATACTCATGTAAAATTGTACCTTTGCTGAAACGCAATTAAATGTCTCGCGCTTTTAGGTATCTATTTCTATCTCTGTTAATAGCCACAACCATTTCTTGTAAGAAAAAGAGCAAAACTGACCCAGAACCCCCAATTAAACCGCTTAAAGAACTTCTACCTGGCTCTTGGAGATCAATTACTTACAAAGCTTCAGCGCGTATAACCCTTTCAGGTGTCGAATACGAATTGATCAGATCTGTAAAAAACGGTGAAATAAACTGTGTTATAAATGCAGCTTTTGATCGCCTCTACTTCGAAGGTCAAGGCACATTTGAAACTACAATTCGAGTAGCAGGACAAAATCTGCAAACAATGGATCAGCTTTTTAGCTATTCGCAGCAAAACTCAAATTATCAAATCACCACAGCTGAAGTAAACTCTTTTGAAATGGTGCGAGTGGGTGAAAGCAACCCAAACACCATAGTTGTACAAGTGGTTAGACAATCAGATAATCAGCTTAAAATCTCTTTTGAACAAGCTGAAAACATTGAAAATCTCGGAATGGTCAACTTTCAGTACGAATACGAACTCACAAAAAATCCATGAATCCCAAACAGCTCACTATAGCCATCGACGGATTTTCCTCAACAGGCAAATCGACACTTGCCAAAGACCTGGCAGTGGCTTTGGGATTAAACTACATCGACTCAGGGGCGATGTACCGAGCAGTGGCTCTATATGCCCTCGAAAACAATTTGGTTCACGATGGACAGATAAGTCCTGAACTAGTAAAGAAACTTGACGACATTCATATTGCCTTCCAGTTCAATCCTACTAATAAAAAGAGCGAAACTTTTTTGAATGGTCGAAATGTAGAAGATAAAATTCGCTCAACCGCGGTAAGCGCTGTAGTAAGTGAAGTTGCAGCAATTCCTGAAGTGCGTCGTCATTTGGTGTACTTGCAAAAAAATATGGGAAAAACAGGAGGCGTAGTAATGGACGGCAGAGATATTGGCTCAGTTGTTTTTCCAGATGCCGAGCTGAAAATCTTTATGACTGCTGACGAGGATGTACGCGTATTAAGACGTTGGAAAGAACTAAAAGACAAAGGGTACAACACCACTATTGAAGAAGTAAGAGAAAATTTAAACCATCGCGATCATTTAGATACGACACGTGCTGATAGCCCACTAATAAAAACTGAAGACGCTATAGTACTCGACAACAGTAACCTCTCTCAACAGGAACAACTCGAGCTCGCTATTAGCTGGGCTAATAAAGCAAAGGCGATTGTTGAAGAATCACAGAAGGTTCAGTGCTGAACAGATTTTAAAAGGCGGATAAATTCTTTTTGCGCAACGCCTTTAGGCATGCCTTTAAGACGAGCCCAAGCGTCGTGTAGCAATGTCTCCATTACCATGGAATATCGCTCAGGCCTTGGATTAGGATTGTCGCCTAAAGTTGCTTGATTTTTATATGCTTCTAGTAAAATTCGAATATCTAAGGGCAATTCATGGTAATTCACTGACTTGATAATCTTCTGAAAATCAGAATCAGAAGCTTTAGTAACTGAAGGTAACGGAATTTCTTCTAAATACATGGGAAATAGATCTTGTCAGATATGCTTTATAAACGATGAGAAATATTTGAAGGTTAGTTCTCCTCAGGGATTTTTTATTTGGTATTTTAAAATCTTAGCAAAAGTAGGTAGATATTGAAAATCAATTACTTAAAAAGTTATTAGAAAATTACTCTTCGAGTTCGACGATAAAAATCGCCTCAGTAGGTTTTTTAAAGTAGTACTGTTCTCTGGCAAAGCGCTCTAGCATATCTGGATTGCTTTCCAACTGCTCGATCAACTTTTTATCTTTCTCAATTTCTGATTTGTAAAATTCGATGGCTTTGCGTGTTTGCCGAATTTCTTTGTAAAGCTTGTAGTGAATTTTAAGCGAATGGGTATCTAAAAAGAGCATCCAAATCAAAAAAAGCACGCCCGAGAGCACATAGCGATTTCTCATCCAACCAAGCGAAGGATGGTTTAAAAGCATTCGGAGGCTGTTAAGTGCTTTTTTCATTTGAATGATACAAATAAAAGAAACTAAGGCCGTTAATAAAATGCGCGGCAACAAGTATTATCCACAATGTTTTGTTATTTCAGTTCACCACCCAGGTTTGCGAACCGGCTATCAGCTTATCGAGCGAAAGATCTTTTTTCGTTGCCTTAGCTTGAGCGATTTGTTCATTGGCCAGCGACTCATATGTTGGGCGATTAATCTGATAGAAAATTCCGAATGGACGTGGGAAAAAGTTTTCATCGCCCGGCATTTCAAAAAAGTTAGCCAAAATCCACGCTTTTGTCAAATCTTTTGGATCGTGAATCCAGAGATCGTCGGCCGTAAATTGATCTCCCAAAGTGACAATTTGAGGTGTACAGCCATCTAATCGAATTCCTTTATCTTGCTGTGCACCGAAGATTAAAGGTTGACCCGGCACGAGATTGATTGTATTGTCAGCTTTGTGTGCTTTATCTGAAAAAATCTCAAAAGCACCGTCGTTAAAGACGTTGCAATTTTGATAAATTTCAATAAATGATGTGCCTTTATGAGCTATGGCCTCGCGCAGTACATAACGCAGATGCTGAGGATCTCGATCGATGGTGCGTGCCACAAATGTGCCTTGCGAACCAAGAGCCAATGCAATTGGATTTACAGGATGATCAATAGTTCCGTAAGGCGAAGATTTTGTCTTCTTCCCGAACTCTGAAGTAGGCGAATACTGGCCTTTTGTGAGTCCATAAATCTCATTGTTAAAGAGTAACACTTGAACGTCCAAATTTCTTCGAAGCAGGTGCATGGTATGATTTCCACCGATAGAGAGTCCGTCGCCGTCGCCGGTAATGATCCAAACGCTGAGCTCAGGACGGGTCATTTTGAGGCCGGTCGCAATGGTAGCAGCCCTGCCATGTATGCCGTGCATCCCATAGGTATTCATGTAATAAGGGAAGCGCGATGAGCAACCGATACCACTCACAAAGACAATCTCTTCTGGCCTCAAACCTGTTTCGGGAAGTACGCTCTGAACTTGCTTTAATATAGAGTAATCACCGCAACCAGGACACCATCTTACCTCCTGATCACTCACAAAGTCCTTGGCTGTTAAGACGTTCATTGATATTAAAATTTCTCTACAAAGGTACTTTAGCGGTAAGCTTGCTAAATGATTTACATCAGATAAAAAGGTGATTCGGATTATAGTATTTTTCTATTAAAAATAAACATTGTTAGATTTTAATAATTTATATGCTTTCACTATCTTTGTTCAAAACAAAATGCCTATGAAAAAGCACACACTAATTGTATCAGCTGCAGTTCTAACAGCTCTCATTGCAAGCCAGGCTTGTAATCAATCAGCCGAAAAAGAGAACGCTGCCGAAACAGAAGCTTCCTTCACAGCCGAAGATTCAACGCTTTGGAAAACTGCTTCAAACATTTTCAAGCCTCTACCTCCAATTGAGGTGAATTTAGAATCCCCACTGTTCAAATTGGGTGAAAAGCTTTACCACGAAACTGCCCTCTCAGCCAACAACCAAATGAGCTGCAACACTTGCCATCAGGTAGCCAATTATGGTGTTGACAACGAGCCAACATCTCCAAGCTTTGACAAGAAGGCTCGTGGCGAGCGCAACAGTCCTTCTTCTTATAATGCGAGTTTGCACATTGCCCAGTTTTGGGATGGTAGAGCTGCTGACCTCGTAGAGCAAGCCAAAGGACCTATCCTGAATCCGGTAGAAATGGGATTGAAAAACGAGAAAGAAGCTGTAGCCAAAATTAAAGCAATACCAGAGTACAAGGAATTGTTTGAAGCTGCTTTTCCGGGCGAAAAGGATCCTATCACATATCACAACATCGCTTTGGCCATTTCTGAATATGAGAAATCACTGATGACTCCTTCGCCTTTTGATGAATACCTCAAGGGCAACTATGCTGCTCTCGATGCCAAACAGCGCGAAGGTCTAAAGACTTTTATCGAAACAGGATGCATCACCTGCCATACTGGCGTAAATCTAGGTGGACACATGTACCAAAAATTTGGTTTGGTAAAAGGCCCCTACTGGGAATACACCGGTTCTGAGCGCCAAGATGTAGGTCGCTATGCAGTAACAAAAAATGAGGCTGATATGTATGTATTTAAAGTACCTTCACTTCGCAATGTAGAGAAAACTTGGCCTTACTTCCACGACGGCAGTGTGGCTGACTTGAGCAAAGCTGTTCGAATTATGGCCACTACTCAGTTAGGTCGTGACCTGAGTAACGAACAGACTGATGCCATCGTTGCATTTTTGCGCAGCCTAACCGGCGAAATACCTAAACATATTGCCTCAAATTAAATTTTAACCATAAAATCTATAAATTAGAACACCGAAAAATGAAGACCAATCGTTTAGCTATTTTACTCTTAGCCCTTGCAGCTGCATGTGGTGGAGGTGCAGAGAAAGAAGCAGCTACTGCTCAAGAAGAACAAGCTGTACAAGAAGAAGTACCGGCTGTCGTAGAAGTGGTAATCGAGGCCAACGACCAAATGAAGTATAACCTCGACCGCATCGATGTGAAAGCCGGTCAAAAGGTAAAATTGACCCTAAAGCACGTAGGACAATTACCCGTAGAGTCAATGGGTCACAACTGGGTATTGCTAAAGCAAGGTACTGATGTGGCTGAATTTGCAACAGCTGCTATCAACCACAAAGACAACGGATACATCGACCCTGCCAAGGCTGATCAAGTAATCGTAAAAACTGAAATGATCGGCGGTGGTCAAGAAACTACTATTGAGTTTGATGCTCCTGAAAAGGGTATTTACGACTTTATCTGCACCTTCCCCGGTCATTACAGCATGATGAAGGGCAAGTTTGTGGTAATGTAATTCAAAGAAAAACACAGTTATTTAAAGGGTGTCCGATATTTTTCGGGCACCTTTTTCATTTTAAAACTTTTCCTTTTTAAATAAATCGCTTAAAAAATGTATGCTTTTGGCAGAAATGCCAATAAAGTATCTTTTCTAAACCTTTTAAAAAATTGATTTTCTTATAATTAAAAATTGTCAGCCAAAAGTCATTACTGATTATAGCTTTTTTGAATTTTTTAATTCATTAAATACATACGATTAAAATTTTGCTCCACAACAAAACACTGAATCGATAGTTTACTGGTAAGAGGATGCTAACGAGCCACTGTATGTGGATTGAATTACACAGAAGCTGAAACCTGGTAAGTACATACGTGAGATATCAAAATTAAAAAAACCGCCTTGCGAAACCTCGCAAGGCGGCTTTATTTGAGAACAATATGAGTGAATTAATTTGCCAAGAACTGACGGAGAACGTATTGTAAGATACCACCGTGTGTATAGTAGGCAATTTCGATTTTTGAGTCGAGGCGGCACATGACCTGGAAAATCTTTTGGGCACCAGCGTGGTCAGTAGCCGTTACGGTGAGCAGTTTACCCGGTGTAAGACCCTCAGTTATTCCAGATATAGTAAACGTTTCACGACCGGTGAGGCCAAGGGAGTCAGCATTCTGACCATCGAGGAACTGAAGTGGCATTACACCCATTCCTACCAAGTTTGAGCGATGGATTCGCTCATAGCTCTCTGCAATTACGGCGCGAATACCGAGTAAATAGGTGCCTTTTGCCGCCCAGTCGCGGGAAGAACCAGAACCGTACTCCTTGCCAGCAAGTACGATAAGGGGTGTATTTTCAGCTTTATAACGCATGGCTGTGTCATACACTGTGTCTTCCACGCCTGAGGGTATGTGTACGGAGTACCCTCCCTCACGAGTTGCAATGCGGTTTTTGATTCGAACGTTGGCAAAAGTACCGCGCACCATCACTTCGTCGTTACCGCGACGTGATCCATAGGAGTTGAAGTCTTTTTTCTCTACCCCGCGAGAAATAAGGTACTTGCCGGCGGCAGAATCTTCTTTAAAAGAACCGGCAGGCGAAATATGGTCGGTAGTGACGCTATCGCCGAGCCAGAGAAGAACACGTGCACCTTCGATATCTGTGGGAGTAGAAGGTGTGTCGGGTAGATTTTTGAAGAAGGGTGCTTCTTTGATGTAGGTAGATGAACTATCCCATTGGAAGGTTTTTCCTGTGGGTGCATCGAGGGCTTGCCATTGCTCATCGCCTTCGAAGATGGTTGAATAGCTGCGCTTGAAATCCTCTGGTGTAATAACGCGGGTAATGGTAGCGCGAATTTCCTCTTCTGAGGGCCAGATGTCGCGCAAATAGACGGGCTCGAGATTGGGATCATACCCAATGGGTTCATTAAGTAAGTCAATATCCACTCTACCGGCAATAGCATACGCAACTACCAGTATGGGCGACATAAGGAAGTTCATCTTGACCTGAGGGTGTACCCGGGCTTCAAAGTTGCGGTTACCTGAGAGCACTGAGGCTACGACAAGGTCGTTCTCGTCAATGGCTTTAGCAATTGGAGCTGGAAGTGGACCGGAGTTTCCGATGCAAGAAGTACAGCCATAACCGACTACGTGGAATCGAAGTGCTTCCAGGTCAGTGAGCAAACCTGAGCGCTCGAGGTAGTCGGTTACTACTTTAGAGCCGGGTGCTAAAGAAGTCTTTACCCAGGGCTTTACATTCAAACCACGCTCGCGAGCTTTGCGCGCGAGAATACCAGCACCGATCATTACGGAAGGGTTCGAAGTATTGGTACACGATGTGATGGCTGCTATCACCACGCTGCCGTCGGATATTTGTTCGGTTTCCGTGCCAATTCTCACTGCAGCCGTGCGGAGGGTTTTCACATCCTCAGTCACTGCTATATCTGCATCTACTTCCACAAGCTCACCGCGCTCTTCTACTGGCAGATACCTGCGGCCGTAGTTGGTTTCAAGAAGTGAAATGAATTTACTCTTAAATTCTTTGAGCAAGATTTTGTCTTGCGGACGCTTCGGTCCGGAAACAGTAGGTTCAATAGTGGAGAGGTCGAGCTCGATGAGTTGCGAGTATTGGATTTGAGCGTTGTCGTCGCGCCAGAGGAGGTTGGCTTTGCAATAGTCTTCAACCAGCTTTACCGTTTCTTCGCTACGGTTGGTAGTGCGCATGTATTCGAGCGTGCGATCGTCGATGGGGAAATAGGTAATGGTACAGCCAAACTCGGGCGACATGTTAGAGATTGTAGCGCGGTCAGGTACTGAAAGATTGGCCAAGCCAGGTCCAAACACCTCTACAAACTTGCCGACTACCTTATGTCGACGGAGCAGCTCAGTAATGGTAAGCACCAAATCAGTAGCTGTAGTGCCTACGGGTAGGCTACCTGTGAGTTTAAGACCCACTACTTCAGGCGTAATAAAGTAAATCGGCTGACCGAGCAATGCTGCTTCGGCTTCGATACCGCCTACACCCCAGGCAACAACGCCAATACCATTCACCATCGGGGTATGTGAATCTGTACCTACCAGGGTGTCGGGGAAGGCTACACCATCGCGCACAATTACGCCGGTAGCCAAGTATTCCAGATTTACCTGGTGGCATATACCCATGCCCGGAGGCACAACCGAGAAGTTTTTAAAAGACTTCTGTGCCCACTTGAGCAGCTGATAGCGCTCGCGGTTACGCTCGTACTCTACTTCGACGTTTTTCTTGTATGCGTAGCTTGTACCAAAAAAGTCAACGATTACGGAGTGGTCAATGACTAAATCAACAGGAATAAGCGGGTTTATGGTGTCAGGCGACTTGCCACGACGGGCAACTTCATCGCGAATAGAAGCGATATCCACTACCGCCGGCACACCGGTGAAATCTTGCATCAGAACACGACCGGGTTTGAAGGGAATTTCCTTATCCGGCGGTGTGGGCTGCCAATGCAGGATAGTTTCGATGTTCTCGCGTGTAATCCCGAAATCGTCGAAATTGCGCAGGGCATTTTCCAATAAAATTCGGATCGAATACGGCAAGTGAGAAACTTTGTGGCCTGCTTGCTCCAATGCCTTAAGAGAATAATATTTAAATGTACCCGAAGCTGTTTTTAGCTCGCGTACGATACCAAAAATATCGTTATTTTCCATAATAATTTGCGTTATGAGGGGGCATTACTTATTTAAGAAAGCTGAATACATCCAGCTAAGTTTTTCCTGCTCGCGAATATAGTCACTCATAAGCGCATTGGTGCCTTCATCGTTGGCATCGGCAGAGAGGTCGAGCAATTCACGCTGGCTGGAAATAAGTATTTTAAATGCTTCAAGTATTCCTTTTACACATTCTCTTCCATCGAACACGTTTTCATCTGGTTTAATAGTAGCATTTTTTAGAATAGTAGCATAAGAATGATAGGGTGTTTGCCCCAGGGTAAGAATGCGCTCTGCTACTTCATCAATTTTCACAATTAAATCGTTGTATAATTCTTCAAATTTCATATGCAATTCGAAAAATTTTTCACCACGAATATTCCAATGATATCCGCGAACATTCATGTAAAAAACAGAGTAATTGGCCAACAACTTATTGAGTTTTTCTGCTAAAACTTTTGCTTTTTCCTTTTCTATTCCAATAATATTCAGATTTTCCATAATTTTTTGATTTTAGGTCAAAGGTACTTTTTAATGACTTAGAAGCCTATTAAAATCTTTTATTTAGAATAGTTCTATATTATGATTTTTTTAGTACAACACCTTTGATTTCATTCAACTTTATAAGTGCTTCTATAGGTGTGATAGCATTGAGGTCAAGGTTGCGCAGTGAGGCTCGTATTTCTTCGAGCACGGTATCCTCGAGCTGAAAGAGGGAAAGCTGTATTTCGCGGGGCATCTGTTTAGTGTGTTCTTTAGATCGCTCTTCGAGCTTTTCAAGCATCTGGCGGGCATGCTGTATGACAAGTGCTGGTAAACCAGCCATCTGGGCCACATGGATTCCAAAAGAATGTTCGCTACCACCAGGTACTAGCTTGCGAAGAAATACGATGGTATTTTTTGCTTCTTTTACGCTGATAGAAAAATTTTTGATGCGCTCAAACTGGCTCTCCATCTCATTCATCTCGTGGTAATGAGTGGCAAATAAGGTGAAAGGCCTGTGAGGATGATCATGTAGGTAGCGGGCAATAGACCAAGCAATTGATATGCCGTCGTAGGTACTTGTACCGCGTCCTATTTCATCGAGCAGTACAAGCGATTTTTCAGATATATTGTTTAGAATGAGCGATGTCTCAATCATTTCTACCATAAAGGTGGACTCGCCCTGCGAAATGTTGTCAGAGGCACCCACACGCACAAATATTCTGTCAAGAGGTGTAAGTGTCGCACTTTCAGCGGGAACGAAGCTGCCAATCTGTGCAAGGAGACAAATTAAGGCAGTTTGCCTAAGCAAGGCTGATTTGCCCGACATGTTCGGTCCGGTAATCATCATCACCTGGCAATTTTCTTTGTCGAGAAGAACATCGTTAGGAATATAATCTTTGCCGGGTGGTAGTTTTTGCTCAATTACCGGATGGCGACCCGCCTTAATGTCGATTACTGTGTTCTCCGTCAACACAGGTCGGGCATAGTTCATTTCTAGTGCCAGCTGGGCCAGAGCCACATAAATATCTGTTTCAGCCAATACCCGTGCACACTGTTGCAATGCTGGCAACGAGAGCATCAATTGCTCGATCAACTCAGAAAAGAGCTGAGTTTCAATGGCTGCAATTTTTTCCTCAGCTGTTAGAATCTTTTCTTCGAAGATTTTCAGCTCTTCTGTGATGTATCGCTCGGCGTTTACTAAGGTTTGCTTTCGAATCCAATGCGCAGGCACTTTGTCTTTATGCGTATTTCGCACCTCAATGTAGTAGCCAAACACATTGTTGAAAGCCACTTTTAGATTCGATATTCCAGTAGATGCACTTTCGCGCTGCTGCAAGTCGAGTAAGAAGTTCTGGGCATTTTCGCGAAGCCTTCGCAGTTCATCGAGCTGAGCATCTACACCCTCTTTTATCACATTGCCCTTGTTCACAGCTACAGGAGCGTCTTCGTGCAGGCGGCTCAACAACAACTGCCGCACACCCGATGTGTGTGGCATTCTCCTTGCCAGGCGTTGAGTAGCTGCCCCCTCTACAGAGAGAAGAGAAGTGATTTCTTCAGCCACAGCTAAGCTACGGGCTAAGATCATCAGCTCTTTTGGGGTGGCTTTTTGAGTGGCAATTTTTGAAGCGATCCTCTCGATATCAATGAGCTGCGAAAGTTTCTCTCCCAACTGCCGCAAGCTGTCCACATGGTTTACAAACCACTCTACCATGTCGAGCCGCTCGTTGATTTTGTCTGAATTTTTGAGCGGAAACGAAACCCAGCGCTTTAGCATGCGCGAACCCATTGGGGTGTGCGTGCGGTCGATTACATCGAGCAGGCAAGTGCCGTCTGGCGAGAGGGATTGAAAAACCTCCAGATTGCGAAACGTAAAGCGATCGAGCCACAGGTGATCTTCATTTCCGATGCGCTGAATAGATGAAATGTGTGATAGATCTTTCTGCTGTGCTTCGCGCATGTAGTGTAATGCTGCACCAGCCGCCACAGCAGCTGCTTGATATTGATCGAGTCCAAAGCCTTTTAAAGTACTTACCTTAAACTGCTGCAGTACCTGCTCTTCGGCATAAGTGCCTCTATAGATCCAATCGTCAAGACAGTACTGAAAGCCTACCAACGAAATCAGCGGTTCTAGTTTTTCGAAGGCTTTTTTTGGATACAAGATCTCCCCCGGCTTTGTTGAAGAGAGAATTTTTTCTATATCAGTAGCGCTGCCTTGTGCATAGTAAAATTCCCCAGTCGATATATCGACCAAGGCTAAGCCTATTTCTGTTTCGCCGGCAACGATCGAAGCCAAAAAATTGTTTGACCGCGAGGGAAGTAGATTATCGCTAAGCGCAAGACCAGGAGTTACGAGCTCAGTTACGCCCCGCTTCACAATTTTTTTGGCCATCTTGGGATCTTCTAGTTGGTCGCACACTGCCACGCGATAGCCTGCGCGCACCAGTCGTGGCAAATAAACCTCCAACGAATGGTGCGGAAAACCAGCCAACTCCACCTCCGCTGCTGCCCCGTTCGACCGCTTGGTCAGCACTATGTCGAGCGCTCGTGCCGTTTTAATGGCATCTTCGCCAAACGTCTCATAAAAATCGCCTATTCTAAAGAGCAATATCGCATCCGGGTATTTTGCCTTAATGCTGTAATATTGCTTCATCAGCGGGGTGTCAGCTCCTTTGCTCAATGTTTCAGCGTTTTCAGTATGCAGAAGATTCCAAACGAAGCCCTGGGCAGGCTTGATGTAGAAACATTCAAACAGGCTCCAAAAATACCACTGACCATCGTATTAGACAGCGTGCGCTCTATGCACAATGTAGGCTCCATCTTCCGCACGGCCGATGCCTATCGCATCGAAAAAATTCTGCTTTGCGGTACTACCCCCACCCCACCCCATCGCGAAATACACAAAACCGCGCTTGGTGCTACTGAATCGGTTGAATGGGCTTACTATCCTGACATCCTACAGACCCTAGGTAATTTAAAAAAAGCTGGCTATACACTTATAGCCATCGAGCAGGCCACCGATGCCATTACTCCAGCTGATGTACCGCATATCTGCCTTCAGCATCAGAAATTCGCTCTCATCTTCGGTCACGAAGTTTTGGGCGTAAGCCAAGAAGCCATCGACCAGTGCGACTATTGCCTCGAATTGCCGCAATACGGCACTAAGCACTCGCTCAACATTTCCGTATGCGCTGGCATAGTGTTGTATGAATTTTTCAATAATCTCCGCGCCCGAATCAGTCTCTAAACCTTAGCAGAGTCCTCTTTAATCCTTTCTGCCCCAGTAGTTTTATTCTTTTGATTTTATTTATTTGGGGGCTCCTGACTTCTTTGCCTTGCCCAGTAGTTCGTGCTTGGCCAAACAAAGCATCGAAATTTGACTTCATTTGTGAATACCCATTCCAATGCCTCACTCGTCATTGGCCATGGACCACATTAAAAGAACACAGATAAACACAAATTTTTATGGAATTGACACCGATCAGATTTTCATTTTGTAGCCATAAAAGATCAAGAAATTCTATGTTCTATAAATTAACTTCATCCAAAAAACTAAGTGATAATGGCCCATTTGATCACCATATTTTAAGAAGTTATTGTACATTCTCAAGTTTGTTATTAAAGTCAATTTCGAATCACAACATTTTACCACGATCTTTAACTGCCGATGCGCAGAGATTAATTCACAATCTCCACCCAGTGTAGAGCCTTTCTACCCACCCCATCAGCGATCTGATGCCGGCACGAGGTCCCCACTGCCACTACAAGCTCCATATCATTCAAACTACGCAGATATGGGAATAATACCATTTCGCCGATCTTCATGCTCAAATCGAAGTGTTCTTTTTCATACCCAAAGCTGCCAGCCATTCCGCAGCATCCACTCGGAATAATTTTTACCTTATAACCAAAAAACTCCAAAACTTCACGCGTATAACGCAACGAGCTCAACGCCTTCTGATGACAATGGCCATGCACATGCACCGTTTTTACGTCCTTTTCCTCATACAGCTTTTTTAATCTGCCCGCCTTAATCTCTCGTGCGAAAAATTCATCCAAAAGCAAAACATTTTGTGCCAATCTTTTTGCCTTTTCCCATAATCGTTGGCGAACAATCCTCGGATATTCATCTCTAAAAGACAAAATGGCCGATGGTTCTATGCCTACAAGCGGAACATTTTCATTCACAATCTCTGAGAATATTTTCACATTTCGTTCTGCCACTTTTCTAGCCTCTGGGAGTAGCCCTTTGGAAATCATCGCTCTACCACTCGACGCGTGTCTCACAAATTTTACTTCATACCCATATCGCTGCAGAAGTTCAATGGCCTTTATACCAATACGTGGCTCATTGTAATTAATAAATTCATCTAGAAAAAAGTAAACTGAACCTACCGGATCCTTTGGATTTTTCTGCAGTGTTTTGTTGATCTGTTTCTGGAGAGGTGTTTTAGCAAATGTGGGTAATTTCCTTTGCGTGGCTATTCCAACCAACCTCTTAATCAAATCACCGGTAATTCGGTTCTCAAGTAGAGCATTTGAAAAGCTAGGCAACAGCGATGCCCAGCGCGCTAGAAGGTCAAAATGCCCAAAAAACAAAGTGCTTAGCGATTTGCCATGAACGCTCTGATACTGATAGAGCCATTCACTCTTCATAGAGGCCATATCCACATTGCTCGGGCATTCGCGCGTGCACCCTTTGCACGCCAAACACAAGTCCATCACCTCTTTCAATTCCGGATGTGCAAAACCCTTTTTGCCGTTAGCAGCACCTGAAACAAATTCGCGGAGTGCGTTTGCTCTAGCTCGGGTTGTATCCTTTTCATCGAGTGTGGCTTGATACGAAGGGCACATCGTGCCTCCCGTCGAAAAGGGCTTTCGACAATCTCCCGACCCATTACATTTTTCTACCGCTGCCAGAAATCCCCCCTCATTTCCGTAATCAAAAAAGGTGTCGATGGTCTGGAGTGGAGTTGATGGATCCTCGCGTAGCGAGGTATCCATAGGTGGGGCATTTACTATTTTGCCGGGATTAAATAAATTGTATGGATCAAAAATTTGCTTTACTTTCAAGAAAGCTTCATAGATCCGAGAGCCATAAAACTCTTCGATAAACTCAGCCCTTACACGGCCATCACCGTGCTCACCGGAGAGGGATCCGTTGTATTTTTTCACCAATCTAGCTGATTCTGTACTGATCTGCCGCAAATGTTTATATCCCTGGAGTTCTCGCAGATTGAGAATAGGTCTTAAGTGAATTTCTCCAGCCCCGGCGTGTGCATAATGAACCGAACGTTGGCCAAATTTTTCCATCATTTGGTCGAATTCGTCGATATAGTCAGGCAGGTCTTCGATATCAACAGCAGTGTCCTCAATACAAGCTATGGCCTTTGCCGGTCCAGGGATGTTTGAAAGTAGTCCGAGTCCCGCAGCTCTTAGCGACCAGATTTTTTCAGCATCTTCATTCCATAATACCGGAAAGGCATAGCCGAGATTTGCTTCTTTGAGGCGCGCGATAGTCGTTTCTGCTGCTTTTTGCAGTTCCCCCATTTCATCCGCTCTTAGCTCAACGGCCAAAATCGCTTCAGGATCGCCCTCTATAAAAAATCGGTTTTCGCGTTGTTCTAAATTTTCTTTTGTGCAATCAAGAATGATTTTATCAACCAATTCACAGGCATATGGGCTTACTTTCATCACCTCTTTGGCTGCCTCCATGCTCTGCCGAATGGTAGTAAAATGCGCACAAATCACAGCAACTTCTTTTGGTGGAAGCCGATCCAGCTTCAGAGTAATTTCTGTCATTAATAGTAAGGTGCCCTCTGATCCTGAGATCAGTTTTGCGAGATTTAGCCGATCTGTTCCTTTTCCAAAGTCTAGTTGATCGATCAAAACATCCAATGCGTATCCAGTATTTCTGCGATGAATTGTTCTTTTTGGAAAATTTTTTTGAACATCATCTACCAAGGCTGTATCAGATAGAAGTTCAATCATTGAACTCTGAATGGAATGGGGAGCTTTACCCTCTGAAAGTTCAATTACCTCCCCATTAGAAAGAACACCTCTGATAGACAATACTTTATCGCGCGTCACACCGTACTTAATAGAAGTGGAGCCTGAAGAATTATTGGCCACCATACCACCGAGCATACACCTGTTAGATGTAGAAGTATTTGGACCGAAAAACCAACCATATGGTTTGAGCATTTCATTTAGTGAATCGCGTATCACTCCAGGTTGAACCTTCACTATTCCATTTTTCAAATCAAGGTGCAACACTCGAGTCATATATTTTGACATATCGGCCACCACTCCACTGCCGACACACTGACCTGCAAGTGAAGTTCCAGCAGTACGAGGAATGATTGATATGCTTTTCTCTCTACAGGTATCTACCAAAATTTTTACATCTTGCTCATCGCGTGGATAAACCACAGCCAGTGGATACTCTTTATAGATACTCGCGTCAGTAGCATAAAGAGCCCTGCGCAGTATATCATCGTAAACTTCGCCTTTAAATCCCCTGCTTAATAATTCAATATTAAAATCGCTTCCGTACATAAAAATGTGACAATAAAAAAACCCGCCAAAAGGCGGGTTTAAATTTCGTTCAGACTTTTTTAATGATGGAAGGTATTTTTCTCCTCTTCACTCATTGGCACAGTTTGAGGAACAAAATCCTCGGGTGCTCCAGGTTTGCTGTAGTCATAAGCCCAGCGGTGAACTTTGGGTATTTCACCTGGCCAGTTGCCATGAATGTGCTCCACAGGGGTAGTCCATTCAAGAGTATTTGATCTCCAAGGATTTTGAGGAGCTTTCGGCCCCCTGATAGCGCTGTAAATAAAGTTGTAGAAGAAAATCAACTGAGCAATTCCACCGGCTATTGCAAATACTGATATCACAACGTTGATATCTGCTAAGTTATCAAACATCGGGAAGGCAGTGTTTGTGTAATATCTTCTAGGCAGGCCGCTCATGCCGAGGAAATGCATTGGGAAAAATACACCATAGGCAGAAATGAAAGTGAGCCAGAAGTGCCAGTATCCAAGCTTGCGGTTCATCATTCTTGTAAAGAGCTTAGGAAACCAGTGATAAATACCGGCAAACATTCCGAAGATAGCCGATAGACCCATCACAATGTGGAAGTGAGCAACAACAAAATAGGTATCGTGCACATTGATATCCAAAGCAGAATTACCTAAGATGATACCCGTTAAACCACCGGTGATGAAAGTTGAAACCAAACCAATAGAAAACAACATGGCTGGAGTAAACTGTAAGTTGCCTTTCCAAAGAGTTGTGAGGTAATTAAACGCTTTAACTGCGGATGGAATAGCAATCAAAAGAGTTGTAAAGGTGAAAACAGAACCCAAGAAAGGATTCATACCAGTTACGAACATGTGGTGGCCCCAGACAATAAAAGACAAAAAGGCAATAGCCATGATAGAACCCACCATCGCTCTGTATCCGAAGATTGGTTTGCGAGCGTTGGTTGAGATTACTTCTGAAGTGATACCCAATGCAGGCAATAAGATGATATATACCTCAGGGTGACCGAGGAACCAGAATAAGTGCTCATACAAAATGGGGCTTCCACCTGTATTGGATAGGACTTCGCCCTGAATCATGATGTCTGAGAGGTAGAAGCTTGTACCAAGGCTTCTGTCAAACAGGAGAAGAAGAGCCGCAGAGAGCAACACAGGGAAAGACAAAACGCCAAGGATAGCTGTTACTAAAAATGCCCAAATGGTTAGAGGTAATCTAGTCATAGACATACCTTCAGTTCTCATGTTGAGCACTGTAACTATGTAATTAATGCCGCCCAACAGAGATGAAACGATGAACAAGGTCATCGACACGAGCCATAGGGTCATACCTATTCCTGATCCAGGCATAGCCTGTGGCAGGGCACTTAGAGGAGGGTATACCGTCCAACCAGCTGCAGCAGGTCCGTCAGGCACAAAAAGAGAAATAACCATAACAAGGCTGCTGGCAAAGAAGAACCAGTAAGAAAGCATGTTCAAGAAGCCAGAAGCCATATCTCTCGCACCGATCTGCAAGGGGATTAATAGATTGGAAAAAGTACCACTGAGGCCGGCAGTCAATACAAAGAATACCATGATGGTACCATGTATAGTTACAAGGGCGAGATACATCGACGGATCCATCACACCTTCACTGGCCCATTTTCCTAAAAAGAATTTGAGAATTGGAAAAGGCTGTTCGGGCCAAGCAAGTTGTAAACGGAATAAAATCGACATCAGCATTCCGATTGTCCCCATCACCATACCAGTGATCAAGAATTGCTTAGCAATCATCTTGTGATCCATGGAGAAGACATACTTTGTCAGAAATGTCTCCTTGTGATGGTGGTGCTCCTCGTGGTGAGCTACTTCGGGTGTCATTACTTCATGAGCCATAGTAATCTATTTAGAATTTTACATTATAAACTTTGAGCAAAAGTCTTTTGTTCTTTGAGCCAGTTTTTGTATTCGTCTTCTGAAACTACTTCGAAAATCATTTGCATATTGTAGTGAGCAGAACCACAAATTTTATTGCAAAGGAGTACATAATTGAATTCGTATTTATCTTCTCCTTTAGCTTCACGTAGCTTATTGATGTGCTCTACTTGTTTAATCACTTTCGGATCCTGACGCATTTCTGCAGTCGTCTTGGTAGGTATAAATGAAAACTCGGTAACAGCGCCAGGTACACAGTTCATTTGAACTCTGAAGTGAGGCAAATAAGCTGAGTGGATTACATCCTGAGATCTCATTTTTAACTTGATAGGCTTATTTACCGGTATTTTGATCAGGTTTTGAACCACTATATCATCTAGGCCGTTAGGGTCATTTTTATCAATACCCAATATGTTTACATCTTCGATATAACGAACGTTAGCATAACCAAGTTTGTTGTCTTCACCGGCTATGCGGGCTGTCCAACCAAATTGTTTTGCGTAGAGTTCTATTACTATCGGATCTTCCTCAAACTTGGGATTCATAATTTTTACCCAAGTTGATAATCCATAAGAAATAAGAACCACGAGTACAAAGCCAGGGACCAGCGTCCAGATAAGTTCGAGTTTGTTGTTGTGCTCCATATAAGAAGCTTTTTGCCCTTTGATTCCGCGATATTTATAAGAGAAATAAAACAGCAATGGCTGGGTTATTAAAAAGGCAAGGGTGATGATACCCAGCGAAAGGTAGAAAAGAAAATCTGTTTTTTCTCCGTGAACACTAGCAGGTTTGGGCAATACTCTAGGTCCCCATTCAACCACGGTATAAACAAATCCAATGATAAAAAGCACCAGAAAACCTAGTAGGAGTTTGCCTTGTATATCGTTTTCCTTGTGATCGGGAAGCCCTGTAACGTCTTCTTTCTTAATTGCTGCAGATAATTCACTTATTCGGATAAGCTGCCAGGCAACCAGAATGACCAATAGAACGGTAAGTATAGCTAGTAGTGTCATTTTAGCAACGATTATTTTATATGTGATGATGTTTACTTTCCAACAGCATTGGATGATTCTTCATGAGCAACGGTGCTTTTTCCAGATTTCGGCCTACCACGAGGATAAAAGCACCTGCGTATCCTAAAAAGATTCCTATTTCTGCAATACCAAATGAGTAGTTCTCGCCAACTGTACCAGGCATGATCATGTTAAAGGTATCAAGCCAGTGACCTATCAAAATTGAAATACCCGCAATTACCACAAATGCTCCGATGCGCTTGGTAGTTCTGGACATAATTACAAGAATCGGGAAAGCAAAATTCAACGCAAGCATTGTAATGAAAGGTACTTTATAAACTGTGAAGCGGGGCATGTAGTAAGTTACTTCTTCCGGAATGTTAGAATACCAAATGAGCATATATTGGCTAAACCACAGATATGTCCAGAAAATAGAAAAAGCAAACATGAACTTTGCCAAATCCTGTAAATGATTTTCGTTAACCCAGCTCAAATAATTTTGGCTCTTAAGGTACAGAACTGTGAGGGTGACAACGGTAACAGAAGTTACAAACAAACCTGCAAATACATACCAGCCAAAAAGTGTACTAAACCAGTGAGTATCAATACTCATGATCCAATCCCAGGCTGATGTAGAGGAAGTAACAGCAAAGAAAACCAAGAAGCCAGCAGACAATTTCCAGTTTTTACGCCACCAATTCCAGTCATTGGATTGATCGCCGAGGTAAGAATTCTTCTTCAGAAAATGTAAGAAAATATACCAACCGACAATATATACAATGGTTCTGATTAAGTAAAAAGGAGCATTTAGATAAGGCGTCTTACCAGCAATAATGGCATCATAATTTGGACTATTGGGATCAGAAATCCCCTCCACAGTCCAATGCCAAATGTGGTGCTTGTGTAGGAGTACTCCAGATAAAACAATAATAAGCATAACAATACCTGGAACCGGTAAAAATCCGGCAATAGCTTCTAGCACTCTTTTAATTCCCACAGACCAACCTGCCTGAGCTGCATATTGTATAGCTAAGAAAAAGAGCGCGCCTAAGGAAATAGCTAAGAAAAAGAAGGTATTGACCATAAGTGCTGCCCATGGACGGTTGTGAGCACTGTGATCTGCATGTTCACTGCCGTGTGCGCCTGCAGCATGTGCCATGCTCTCGTGATGCGCAGCATGACTGTAATCATCTATGAAGAAAGCATAAACCAGAGAGATTATCCCAACTAATAGCAGTGCTATGCCAGTATTTCGGAGGGTAGGATGTAATTTAAAATTCATTTGACCTTGAATTAATTTTTGTTATCAAGTTCGTTTCTCAGATGCAAAACATAGTGAACCACTTTCCAGCGGTCGTGCGGAAGTACCTGAGCCGCATGAGAACCCATAACACCTTTGCCATAAGTTATCACGTGATAAATAGACATGGGCGTAAGGCCGGGTCTGCTCGCCGAAGAGTATGAGGGCACACCAGCAAACTTGCCTTTTTCAACAAGAACTCCATTGCCATCGCCCTTTTCGCCATGGCAAACAGCACAGTAAATATTGAATTGTCTCTTGCCCTCTTCAAAATCTTTCTCAGAAATGGTTTTGTATCTTTCTGGAAATTCAGCAATTTTCAAAGAGGCCTCGTAGGCTTCAGGTGTATTTGGCGCGTCGTACGCAAAATAACCGCGTGGAACAGTACCTTGTACTATGGGTCGAGCACCTAAACTATCTTTAAAGTTTGGATTTGGTTCATAGGTCTTGTATGAGGCCACTCTATACATATTAGGCATGTATTCTCTTCCTGGTTGAGAAGGGTCTCTTTTACAAGAAACAGCTATTAATAGTCCACCTGCAATCAAAAGTTTGAATGCAGTCTTCAAAATAATATTAGTGGTGATTTCCATTGGTTTCTTCTTCCTTTTTATTGATTTCAATAGCACCTTCATTTTTCAAAAGCTCAATAATTGCATCGGTATCTCCATTAGCTTCCACTTCAATCATAAATTTATCGTCAGTGGTGCGTGGATCTGGGTTAATGGCTTTACGTCCGGGAAATAATCCATTTACAGCAAAGAATGTCCACACCATGAGATGCGAAGCGAAAAACACAGTAAGCTCAAACATTACCGGTACAAAAGCTGGCATGTTTTTGCCCCATGTAAAACTAGGCTTTCCACCAATATTCATTGGCCAGTCATGGATCATGGTATAATAGGTAAGCCAAATAGCCAGCGACAAACCCAATAATCCATAGAAGAAGGCTGCTGTACCAATATTTGTAGGCTTTAATCCCATAGCATGATCAAGGCCATGAACTGGGAAGGGTGTATATGCTTCTCTGATGTAATAGCCCTTGCCTCTCAGCTTTTTTACGGCATGAAGCAGAACATCGTCATCGTCAAACAAAGCTGATACGATTGTTTTAGTGTGTGTCTGTGTGGCTGTGCTCATACTTCAGGTGAGATTTTTTATACTTTTCAGATGAAGATTTCAAAATAGTTTTCAATTCTGCCTGAGCAATTACGGGGAATGTACGGGCGTATAATAAAAATAGAACGAAAAAGAATCCAATTGTGCCTATAAATATACCAATATCGACAAATGTGGGGCTAAACATGGTCCAAGAGGAGGGTAAGTAGTCTCTGTGCAGAGACGTTACAATAATTACAAAGCGCTCAAACCACATCCCGATATTTACAACTATTGAAATGATGAAAGAAGCAATCAGGCTCGTTCTGATTTTTTTGAACCACATTACTTGTGGAGAGATCACATTGCATGTCATCATGCTCCAATATGCCCACCAATAAGGGCCGGTAGCGCGGTTTAAGAAGGCATATTGTTCGTATTCAACCCCTGAGTACCAGGCGATAAAGAGCTCTGTGATGTAAGCTATACCCACGATAGAGCCTGTGATCATTATGATGATGTTCATGAGCTCGATATGCTGAATAGTAATGTAGTGCTCCATTTTGAACATCTTACGCATAATGATGAGCAGTGTTTGCACCATTGCAAAACCTGAGAAAATAGCACCGGCTACGAAATAGGGTGGGAAGATGGTGGTGTGCCAACCCGGAATTACGGAGGTGGCGAAGTCCATCGACACTATGGTGTGTACTGAAAGCACAAGAGGGGTAGCAAGACCGGCAAGTACAAGCGAAACCTCCTCAAAACGTTGCCAGCTCTTTGCCGTTCCGCCCCATCCGAAGCTCAGGATGCTGTAAATATGCTTTTGAACTGGACGAACAGCTCTATCTCTCAGCATCGCAAAATCTGGAATCAATCCTGTGTACCAGAAGACAAGCGAAACTGTAAAATAGGTAGAAATTGCAAATACATCCCAAAGAAGTGGTGAATTGAAATTCACCCAGAGCGGTCCAAACTGGTTAGGAATGGGGAATACAAAATAGGCTAACCATATTCTACCCATGTGGATTCCAGGGAAGAGCGCAGCCTGTATGACTGAAAAAATTGTCATAGCCTCAGCTGAACGGTTAATAGACATTCTCCATTTCTGGCGGAATAACAACAGAACTGCAGAAATCAACGTACCTGCGTGACCAATACCAACCCACCATACGAAGTTGGTGATGTCCCAGGCCCAACCTACCGTTTTATTGAGCCCCCATACACCGATACCTGTACCAATGGTGTAGAGAATGCATCCGACGCCCCACAGGAAGGCAAACAAAGAAATTGAAAAAACGATCCACCAGGATTTTGGAGCTTTCGTTTCTACTGGACGAGCAACCTCTACTGTAATATCGTGATAGGTCTTATCACCTAAGATAAGAGGTTCTCTAATGGATGATTCGTAGTGCATATTTCCTCTTCGCGTTACAATTGTTAAACAAGATTTCTGACTTTAGTCTGATAGAAGACTGATGGATTGGTTCCAACCTCTTCGAGAAGGTAGTACATTCTCTTATCAGCTTTGAGTGCAGCTACATGGCTTTCTTTGTCGTTGGCATCACCAAATACAATGGCACCAGTGCTGCAAGCGCTCATACAAGCTGTTTGAATTTCGCCGTCCATAATTTTTCTGCCTTCTTTCTTTGCCTGCAGCTTGCCAAGCTGAATTCTTTGAATGCAGAAAGAGCACTTCTCCATTACACCACGTGAACGAAGGGTAACATCTGGATTGAGTACCATCTTACCCAGATCGTCGTTCATTGCGTAGTTTATTTCAAATTGTTCAGGATTTTCGCTGTACAAGAACCAGTTAAAGCGACGAACTTTATACGGACAGTTGTTAGCACAGTAGCGCGTACCTATACATCTGTTGTAAGTCATGTGGTTCAGACCTTCGGCACTGTGGGTTGTGGCGGCTACCGGGCAAACGGTTTCGCAAGGTGCATGGTTACAGTGCTGGCACATCACAGGTTGGAAAACTACCTGAGGATTGTCTGAGGGTTTTTCCATTTCCTCAAACTTCTTAATAGCAGAGAGACCTTTCTCCTCTGCAAGTTCCTCAGTCATATCGCTCGAATAGTATCTGTCAATGCGCAGCCAGTGCATGTCGCGAGATACCCGAACCTCTTTTTTACCTACAACGGGCACATTATTTTCGGCATGACAGGCGATAACGCATGCACCACATCCTGTACACAGGTTTAGGTCGATCGACATGTTCCAGAAATGACCGGTTTCATGGTCAAATTCTGTCCAAAGACTGGTCTCTTTAGCGGTTAACGGGCCTTTATAAGTTTCAAATTTTGGCTTTTCATTCCAACCGTTGCCTCCGTCTTGAGCGGGTTTATTGATGTAATCTTCAAGAGAAACTTCTTTTACAATGTTGCGGCCCATCATAGTATGATGTAGCTGCACACATGCAAATTCATGCTCGCCTTCAGCTTTTTCTATAATTACACCTGTAAGATAATGCTCAGTTCCAGTCAGAGCATAGGCATTTACTCCCACACCATCAGCCACCTTGCCCATGCCTGAGCGACCATAACCTACGGCTAATCCGATTGTACCTTCGGCCTGACCGGGCTGAATGATCACAGGCACTTTTTCAAGTTTTACATCGCCGTATGTTAAGGTCACATAACTGCCATTAAGGGCACCATTCGAAACATTTCGGTTAATAACGCCCAACTTTTCTGCATCTGTGCGGCTCATAGTCACATAATTGTCCCATGATGCACGCGTGATGGGGTCAGGCATTTCCTGAAGCCATGGGTTGTTGGCGAGTTCGCCAGTTCCAAGCGAAGTTTTTTGATAAACAACTAATTCCAAACCATTAGAAGCGTCTTTTGGCAAAACTACTGACGCCAATGCCGCGGGAGTAAGATTAATATTTATTGAAGCAGTTTCACTTGAAATGTAATAGCCGTCGTGCAGAACTTCGTTAAAGTTGTAGTTGGAATAAAAAGACTTGAGATACGCATAGTAATTTGGGTCTTGTCCCATCCAGCTCAAAAGGCACTGCTGCCACTGACGAGTATTAAACAAATTGCTGATGGTAGGTTGCATAAAGTGCGTAACGCCGGTACATGGTGAACCATCTCCCCACGATTCGCACATGTGATTGGCTGCGCCTACGTACTGCACGATTGAGGCGGTTTCGTGCATTTTATCAGCAAAGCAGACGGTGGTTGGCACTTTTGCTAATGCGTTTTTAAGCCTTTCTGCATTTACCTTGTTATATGCGGGGTTAACTCCAGCAAAAATCACCGCACCGACCTGGCCTTTTTCCATATTTTCAACCAGCTGGATGAACTTCTTGTCATCGCCCGTGCGGAGGTTGTTGTATTGCGACTTTGAAATAGTAGAACCAAAATTTTCAAGAAGCAAATTGATGGCTATTGCCACCATTTCAGCGTCTTTATCGTTGTATCCGTTTAATACTAAAGACTTGCCTTTCTTAGAAACAAGTAGTTCAGCAATTTTGACAATCTCACCGTCGATGGATGTAGAAACGGTCTTGGCGCTCTCGGCACCGATTTTTTTCGCAATGGCGTTGTATAGCGCTAGTAAGGCTGCAGTGTTTTCTGAAGCTTTGAGCTTGATGCGCTTATCAGCATTAGCCCCACTAAGCGACATGTTGGCTTCAATTTGGATGTGCTTTGACATCTCAGGGCCGGGAACTCTTCTGGATGCGTAGTCAGATTCCACTGACTGTCCATGAATTCCGTTGAGAAAATCGCAGCCAAAAGAAACAATTACATCTGCCTTGTCGAGATGATACAATGGGAATTTGCGTACACCGGTTGCTTGCTCCCATGCATCTAGAGCTTTTGACGCCGAGAAGGCATCGATTTCAATATGTGTAAAATTGTTATATGAGCTTCTGTACTTTTCAATTAATGAACGGGTAGCAGGGCTATTGATGGTAGGTGTGACTAATGCAAAGATCCTTCCGGCGTCAGCGGCTTTTTTAATGCCATCAACTATCTCTCTGTCAAACTGATCCCAATCGATGTCGTTGCCGTCTTTTTTTGGATTTCTAAGACGTGTGCCGTCGTACAGGTTGAGTACGGCCGCCTGCACGCGGGCGTTAGTACCTGAATTTATCTTGGCGTCCTTATTGGGTTCGAATTTTATAGGTCTTCCCTCTCGGGTTTTCACCAGTATAGCTGCATAGTCATTTCCATCGTCGTAGAGCGAAGCAAAATATGTAGCTATACCCGGAACGAGTTTATCGGGAGCTGTGACGTAGGGAATAGATTCAATCACAGGCGCTTCACAAGCAGCAAGTGTAGCAGCAGCGGTACTAAAACCAAGATATTTTAAAAAGTCACGCCTTGTGGTGGTTGTAGCATTCAACAATTTTTCTGAAGCGGCAAAGAGGGATTCTGTGCTATTCGGAAATTCATTGGCCGCAAGATTTTCTACAAGTGAGGGATTATGAAGCTCTTCTTCTGATTTCCAGTACTTTTTATTAGATGCCATGATGTAGCCTTAAATTTTTTAGTAATGACACTTACCACATTCCAGACCGCCAATCATTTCAGCGGTTACCTTTTTAGACTTGTATTTTTCCTTCAGCTTGTCGTGTAAGTCTTTGTAGTAACCGTTTTCAACATTGATTTCTGTTTCTCTGTGACAATTTATGCACCAGCCCATAGTGAGCTCTGAATATTGATAAAGTACCTCCATTTCCTGCACGGGTCCGTGACATGTCTGGCATTCAAGCCCGGCAACATTTACATGCTGAGCGTGATTAAAATAGGCAAGGTCGGGAAGATTGTGAACGCGCACCCATTTTACAGGCTTTTGCTCGTAGCCTGGAATGTAAGAGTTTGATTCTCTGTCGAATCCTACAGCCGCGTAGATTTTATCGATCTCTTTTGTACCGTATTTAGGACCTTCTTGAATGTATGTATGGCAGTTCATGCACAGCATGGCTGAAGGAATATTCGAATGCTTGCCCTTTTCAGCGCCGTAGTGGCAATACTTACAATCAATGCCATTGTCGCCGGCGTGAATCTTGTGAGAGAAGGCTATTGGCTGCTCAGGCATATATCCTTGCTCTACACCGATAGACATCAGCCCCCAGTACAGCTCTTTTAAAAGAAATACAGAGACAACAATGGTGAGGAAAACTATTAGCTTTTGATTCTTGACCGCTACTTGAACACCTTTTGAAAAATCCTCCAAAACGCTGGTGGGTTCTTCACCTTTTATAACTTTAAGGGTGTTCTTAACTTTAACAAGAATGAGCAGCAAAACAAGAAGGAAAGAGGAAAGGGCTACCAATACCCAAATGTTTAATCCTTCTTTTGGCTGAGCCACACCAGTTGCAGGCGCGCCCTGATCAGCGGCAGGAGCTGCAGCTGGCTTGTCGCCAACTATGGTGTATGCCAGAATGTTGAGAATATCTTGATCTGACAGCAACGGGAAGGCGGGCATTGCTGATCTGTTGTACTCTTCGTAGATGGCTATCGCATCTCTATCGCCACTTGCCCGAAGTTCTGCGTTGTTTCTGATCCATTTGATAAGCCACTCTTGTGATCTGCGCTCTGTCACTCCAGCCATTGCCGGACCTACCAACTTCTTATCAAGCTTATGACAGGCGGCACACTGAGCATTAAAAAGCTTCTTTCCTAACTCCGGATCGCCAGGCAAATTTGCTGCGCCGTCTTGTGCAAACAAAGACAGGCTACTCCACAGCATCATTGCTACCAACAGCAACATATTGAGCCTGTTAAAACTTGTTTTCATAATTTTCATAATGTCTTTCGGTACATTAATACTCTGCTGGCAAATTTATATTCTTAACTATTTTTTTTCGTTGCAGGTTTAATTTGGCTTTTACAATTTAAAATCAGTCTAAACAAATTGGTTGTCTTTTTTTAAATCAGGGTTTTAGCGCAATCTTGCAATGTTGATTAATTATCTTTTACGATGAAGAATTTGTTAAATATTGGAGCTGGTTTTTTGGGTTTTGGAGTTGTTTATGTCCTCCTTCAGGGCCACCTTTCATCGGCACAGTCAGTGGTTGTTTCCTTATTTGCGTGGATGCTTATTTGGTGGACGAATCAAGTGGTTCATTACTCCGTCACTGCTCTACTGCCCATCGTGGTTCTTCCTCTATTTGAAGTAGCTTCGCTTAAAGAGGTGACAACGAATTACTCTAATCCAGTGATTTACTTGTTTTTTGGTGGCTTTCTGTTAGCATTAGCCGTTGAAAAATGGGATATTCACAAAAGACTCGCTCTTTGGCTCCTGTTGAATTTCAACAAAAATCTACCTTCTGTCTTTATGGCCATTACCATATCGTCATACTTCCTAAGTATGTGGATGAGCAATACAGCCACCGCCATTATGATGCTGCCTTTAGCTACGGCTCTGGTTACAACCATTCGCTCACAAATACCCATCGCAGATCGCGATGTAGAAAAAATGTTTTTAACCATCGCATTCTCGGCGAACATAGGCGGTATAGCTACTATAATAGGTACTCCGCCGAATCTGGTTTTCTCAGGGTTTTTGAATGAAACGTTTCATCAATCCATCCGTTTCATCGACTGGTTTATTGTTGGTTTTCCTATAAGCGTTCTGCTTCTGCTCTTATTGTTTATTGTATTAGTACCTAAAGATAAAAAGCTTTTTCAAGAAGACATTCGAGAACGGATTAGGGCTGAATATAGACGTTTACCTAAAATGAGTAGTGCTCAGAAGCGTGTGTTGATAGTTTTTTCGATCGTTGCCTTACTTTGGTTCACCGCTCCATTTATAGAAGTAGCTGTATTAAACGACACATCCATAGCTATGGCTGGTGCTGTTGTGCTGTTTATGCTGCCATCGGGTCAAGAGTCATCGCCGAGATTACTTGAGTGGCAAGACACAAAAGACTTATCCTGGGGAATTTTGCTTCTTTTCGGTGCCGGACTTACCATGGCGTCGATGTTCGAAAAAACAGGACTTTCGGCTATGATAAGCGACTTTTTTAAGCAATCGGGTTCTTCAAAAGTTTTATTGGCGGTTTTAATAGTAGCTTTTACAGTATTTTCCACGGAATTTATGTCAAACGTAGCGCTTACAGGTCTAATGATGCCAGCTGTGGCAGCTTTGGCCTCCGGCGATATACACGTATTTTTTTACACCGGAATGTCAGTTGCTATGGCGTCGAGCTGTGCATTCATGTTGCCAATCGCTACCCCACCGAATGCTGTGGCATTTGGCTCCGGCCAAATTCGGATGATGACAATGATGAGGTTAGGACTCTTGCTCAATGCAGTCAGTATCCTACTCTTCAGCGTACTTCTGTACTTATTTGTGAAATAAAAAAAAGGCTTTTAAACGGTTTTATCTTCTAACAGAGGCACGAATTTGAAATCGCCCAAGGCCTTTGCAGTAAAGATTTTATCCGACTTTTTGTATATCAAGGTCATTTTCTGTACGCCTTCGCCAATGGGAATAATGAGCCTTCCACCGGGTTTAAGCTGGTGAAGTAGTTGCGGAGGGATGCGCGATGCACCGGCTGTTACGATAATCTTGTCAAAAGGCGCGTAAGCCGGCATACCCTCGTTGCCATCGCCATACTTACCTGTATATCTGATGCCGAGTTTGGTTAGAATGAGTTTTGAAAAATTAAACAACTCGAGTTGGCGCTCAATGGTAAAGACTTTAGCCCCCATGTAAAAGAGCACAGCAGCCTGATAACCTGAACCTGTTCCAATTTCGAGTACTTTATCGCCCGGCTGTATGTCGAGGTGCATCGTTTGAAAAGCAACTGTGTATGGCTGGCTGATGGTTTGCCCGGCAGCGATGGGCAGTGCTTGGTCACTGTAGGCAAGGTCTTCAAGGCTAGAGTCGAGAAAAACGTGACGGGGCACCTTCATCATTGCCTCGAGCGTTCGCTCGCACCAGATACCTTTCTCTCTCAAAGAATCGAGCAGAAGTCTTCGTTTTCCTTTATGGCGTTCGGTGTCTATCATCTTGGCACTTTCCCAGCTTCAAAGTAAGCTACAATTGATTGAATCTTAAAAAGCTTATTTTTCAACATTGTAAAGAACAGTATTAAAAAGCTTTGTGGAAACTATTTACTTATTCTAAAAGCTCGAATTACGATAAATTTTTCAAGCTCTACAATTAAAAACAACAATAGACCGCCGGCCAAAACCAGAGCAAAGTGATACATTTCTAATGGCACCGTGCGAAAGATTTGCTGAAAAACGGGCAGATAGGTAAATGCTATTTGCAAAAGCACCAGTGTGCCAATGGCTCGAAAAATGTGCTTGTTGTTAAAAAAATCGCGCGAAAACACATTGTGTCGAATGTGTTTGCAGTTGAGCAAATAAAACACTTCGCCTGCTACTAAGGCATTCACGGCTATGGTACGTCCTAATTCGAGTGAATTGTAGGTATACATTGCGTAATAAAACAAGGTATAGACTATAACAGCCAACACAGCTCCCACAAAAAGGATGCGCCACACCAGATAAGTATCGAGAATTGGCTTAGTGGGTTTGCGAGGCGGACGTTTCATCACGTTCTCCTCAGCGGGTTCGAAGGCTAGAGATATAGCCAGTGTAACGGCTGTTACCATATTTATCCATAATATTTGAGGAGCCGATATCGGCAAAGTGCCCCCTACTACAAGTGCCACTAGAATCGAAAGTGCTTCAGCTGCATTGGTAGGCAGTATAAAGATTATGGCTTTTCGGATGTTGTCAAAAATGCCTCTGCCTAGCCTTACTGCATTTGAGATGGTCACAAAGTTGTCGTCAGTAAGAATAATGTCTGAAACATCTTTGGTTACTTGAGTTCCTTTAATGCCCATAGCTATGCCGATATCTGCTTTCTTGAGCGCAGGGGCGTCGTTCACGCCGTCACCTGTCATGGCTACAATTCTCTGTTGTGACTGCAGGGCTTCTACCAACTTAAGCTTGTGCAGAGGAGTAGTACGAGCAAAAATGTTATATTCCAAGGCCACTTTCTTCCATTCTTCATCCGTGAGTTTTTCGAGACTTTGGCCGTCGATTTTTTGCTCCGGATTTTTCAAGCCAAGGCTTTTAGCAATGGCTCCAGCGGTTTCTATGTGATCACCGGTAATCATTTTTACTGTGATCCCCGCTCGATGGCATTTGGCAATTGCTTCTGCAGCTTCTGGCCGAGGTGGGTCAATAATGCAAGCTATCCCGGCAAAGTTGAGATTTGTTACATCCGCCTCTGTAAGTGTGCGACTCTTGTCCTTGAGTTCCTTCCATGCAGCTGCTATCAGCCGATAGCCATTCGACGCTTTATGATTAAACAACGCTCTAAGTTTTGCTTTTGCTTCCACCGAAAGATCCGAAAGCTCCAAAATTTTTTCAGGTGCCCCTTTTACGAGCAGCTTGATTGAATCTCCGTCTTTCACCTTCACAGCCATGTACTTATGAGCTGAATCAAAGGGAATGGTGGCCAAACGTTCTAAGGTGGACTGATGTATCCCTGCTTTTAACACCATCACTTTAAGGGCGAGTTCTGTAGGATCTCCATTAAGAAGGGTTTGATCCGATTCAAAGCGAATTTGTGCATCGTTGCATTGATCGAAAATCATGAACACATTGCGCACTACCGGATGATCAATATTGCCGGTTACAGTTCCTGTAATGTCGTAACCCGATCCGTCGAAAGTAATGGTTTCTGCATCGGTGACTACTTCTAATACGGTCATTTCATTTTTGGTAAGCGTGCCGGTTTTATCAGAGCATATGTCGGTCACCGAGCCTAAGGTCTCTACAGCGGGCAGTTTGCGCACAATGGCTTTGTTCAGCGCCATTTGTTGTACCCCAAGAGCAAGGGTGATGGTAATAATAGCAGGCAAACCCTCGGGAATGGCAGCTACAATTATTCCAATCGTATTAACCAAAATATCTTGAAAACCAAAGCGATGCAAGTACCAAGATACAACCCCAAACAAGACAGATACAGCCAAAATGAAGAAGGACAATTTTTTTGAAAAATCCTCAATCTTTTGAAGTAATGGAGTGGAGCTTTTTGAAATATCGGTGAGCAAAGTGCTGATTTGACCCAACTGCGTATTGGTGCCCGTAGCCACCACCACCCCCCTACCCCTTCCATAGGTGGCATAAGTGCCCGAAAAAACCATATTCTTTTGGTCGCCGGGCAACAAATCTCCTTCAAGGGGGCGTGTATGCTTTTCTACTGGTACTGATTCACCGGTCAGAATAGCTTCTTCCATCTTGAGGGAGTGGCTCTCAAACAATCGGATATCAGCTGTTGCTCGCTGGCCTGATTTCAGTATCACTACATCGCCGGGTACTAATTCTCTGCTATCTACATTTATTATGAGCCTCCCGCGCACCACAGTAGCTTCGTATTTCACCATTTTTCGAATGGATTCAAGAGCCTTTTCTGCTTTGCCCTCCTGAGCAAAGCCCACAATGGCATTGATGATGACTACACCTAAAATGATACCTGTATCCAGCCAATCTTGTAGCAATGCAGTAAGTACCGATGAAGCAAGCAATACGTAAATCAGCGAATTGTGAAATTGGGCCAAAAAGCGCTTCCACACCGGTACGCGATCTTTTTCAGGCAATTCGTTGTATCCAAATTTTTCTAACCGTTCGATTACCTCAGCATGCGATAAACCTTGCTCATTTGTACCAAACTCTTTGAAAATTTCGCCAATATCAGCCTGATAAGGTTTCATCAAGTTACTTTTTGTGGCCTCAAGAAGCGATGATTTTTTTTTCTAAACCATGATAATAATTTGTTTTGCAGAAAATTAACACAACAACCTTAGCTGCGATGCGGTCGAATGTGTTGGCTGAAAGACTTTTTCACAAAATAATACCAGGTCAATTCGGATTAGCTTTCGTCATTACAGCGGTAGCTTTTATCGCTGATTTAAGCAAGAACGGACTAAGTATCACCGGTTTCATCACCACATTGGAACACTGGCAAAGGGGCTTTTGGGACGGCAATCTCATGATTTTTACCTTGCAAATGATCTTGATTTTAGTCTTCGGCTATTCCATAGCTATAAGCCCTATTGTGTACAAGTATTTAAAAAAGATGGCTGAGATTCCATCATCTGGTCTCCAAGCAGCCCTTTTGGCGGGCACAGTGTCGATGGCTGCTTCGTGGCTCAATTGGGGTTTGGGCCTTGTGGCCGGCGCCATCTTTGTACGCCTGTTAGGCCATTCCCTGCAGCGCCGACAAATTACCTTTAACTATCCACTGCTCGGTGCAGCCGGGTACTCTGGCATGATGATATGGCATGGAGGCCTCTCGGGCTCAGCCACGCTAAAGGCAGCAGAAAGCGGACATCTCAAAAGCTTAGTATCAACAAATCTCTCTTTACCTGACGCAGTAGCCGTGTCAGATACCATTTTTAGCCTCTCCAACTCGTTGATTACCCTTTTGGCTTGCATTAGCGTACTTGCTCTCGTAGCGCTTTTAGCCCTTCGCTTTCCCAAAGATTCTACTTCATTTGATATCCCACCCCTACATCCGGATATTGATCTGCGTGCAGAGCGAGCCTCGGGCGCCGAAGTGCTCGAATTCAAACGCTGGCCTGCACACACCGTAGCCGTTTTGCTCATCTTTTACCTGGCGAGCAGAATTGTCACCGAAGCAAGCCTCAATTTTTTTAACCCCAATGTTGTTATTACTTTTTTGCTGGCTTTTGGTCTTTTACTCCATGGCAGCCTTAGAGCTTATATGCTCTCTATCGACCGCGCTATACAAAGTGCTTCTGGCGTTTTACTGCTCTTTCCATTTTATTTCGGCATTATCGGATTACTGCGCTACAGTGGTCTTACGCATGACATCACACAGTGGTTCGTTTCGCTTGCTGACCAAAGACTCTTCCCGATATTCGTTTTTTTGAGCTCTTCCATCGTCAATTTATTAATACCTAGCGGAGGTGGACAGTGGGCAGTACAAGGGCCTATCATTCTTGAGGCAGGGTCGCTACTCGGTATATCGCCCGAACAAACCATTCTTAGCTTTGCCTATGGCGATCAGCTCACCAATATGCTACAGCCCTTCTGGGCCATACCATTGCTCTACATCACCCGCATTAAGGCCTCTGACCTGATAGGCTACACATTTTTTATCATGCTTATCGGCCTAGTGGTATTTTTCCTTGGTATACTTTTGTTGTTTTAATCCTAAAAATTTTATTTGACTATGGAAGACATCAATCTGGAAGTAGCCAGATTACAAAAAGAAATAGAAAGCTATCTGAATCTCGGCAATACAAGTATTATTTTCGAATACAAAGAGCGCAACGGTCATGTTAAACTATACGTCATCACCATCAATCCCCGTCATAACCAGAGCTTCCTTTTTCACAGCACCGAAGGCATCGACAAAAAGGACTGCCTGGTGAAAATGCTTGACTACGTAAAAAACTACCGCACTAAAGAAAATTCCTATACCATTCAGTGGGCAGTAACCGGCGAAAACGAACTGCACACCTCCTACTTCCGCGCTAAAGACATACTCGAAGCTATCGAAAAACTCTACTACGGCCGCGATCCAAACTCTATCACCATTTACAGTGTCGTACTCAATCCGATATCTTAACCAAAGATGAAACACCTTCTCTCAGCCATCGCCCTTCTATTTGCCTTCACAGCCATTGCTCAATCGGGCAACTTCAAGAAAATACCCGCCGTTGAAATCAAAAACCTCAACGGTCAAACTGTAACATCTACCGATGTAATCCAAAACGGCGAAGCTCCCATCGTACTCAGTTTCTGGGCTACGTGGTGTAAACCCTGTGTCACTGAGCTGAATGCTATCAAAGAAGTATATGAAGAGTGGCAAGCCGAAACCGGCGTCAAGCTGATAGCCATCTCTATCGACGACCCCCGAAATGCCGCTCGAGTAAAGCCCTTTATTAAAGGCCAAATGTGGGAATACGACATCTACATCGACGAAAATTCTGATTTGCGCCGTGCCATGAACGTGAACAACATCCCTCATACCTTTCTGCTCAATGGCAAAGGCGAAGTGCTCTGGCAACACACAGGCTACATACCCGGAGACGAAGACAAACTCCTAACCCTTATTCGCAAAGTAGCAAAAGATGGCACCCTTTAAACTTTTCAAATTTTGGCAGTTGTTTTTTTGACGTCTCGCTGGTAGTGAGCTGTTGAGCTTACACAAGGTCGGATTATGAACTCATGGTTTCTACCCTAAGGTAGAAATGACCTTAGATCAGTTGAAAAGTTTTATCATTTATTCTTTCACCTTGCAAAGTAGCCTTCGTCTACCAAAGCTAAAACTGAATATTAGGCAAACAATTGCCTGAAGTTTTTAAATTATCTCTTCATAAATTGTAGGAGAGATAAATTCTGTTCAAACTTTTATGGAAAGGCAGGCTTGATAATTAGTAAAATTTTCTCCCAGAGTCCGTCTTTTTACCTCCTTACAGTCAATCGACGAGTTACTTCTGCCCTTTCATTGATGTACACCGTATACAGATATACACCGGGTTTAAGATCATGCACATTTATTCTGTGTACAGCATCAATATTTGACAACTGAACTGATTTTATGATCCTTCCAGTTATATCCATAAAAGCGATTCTACCCTGTTCATTTCCCTTAAGCTCCAAGTGTAATTCCACTACATCACCAGCCGGATTTGGAAACAGGCTACCCACTCTGTTACCGTTCTGAAACTTAGCAACCCTAAAGGTAGGAGTCACCTCATATGTTACTACAATTGATACCGAATCATTCGGACTTTCGTCTACAAAAAAAGTATACATGATCTGGCCTGAGCGAGCCACACCATCCTTATCTGGATACACATGACCTGAGAAATCCACGCTGTTGGTAGCACCGGCCGCTATGTTTATTGCGTTCGGACTCACACTCACTTTCGGCTCAAAACAAAATCCCCAGCATATTGCGTTGCTGTCTACCAGTGCATTGCTAGCATTGTAGTACCGCTTTACCTTTACCATCTTAGCCGAGGAAGAAACATTTTTTACAGCTGCCTTGGCATAAATATCATCGCTGGTAAAAGCATTGCCCATGACAACAGAATCAAAACTAACTATCTGCAAAGACTGCGCATATGCAAAAGGCAGCAAAACTGAAGATATAACAATATATAAAAGTTTTTTCATACGCACTTGATTAAAAAACAAAAGTACAGCGAAAGTCGCAAGATTTTGCAATAAAATTTTAGTGTAAATGAAAAGGACTACTATTTTTGCAACCCGATTTTGATGCCTGAGTGGCGGAACTGGTAGACGCGCACGACTCAAAATCGTGTACCGCAAGGTGTGCCGGTTCGATTCCGGCCTCAGGTACTGTACAGAAGAAGCTGTCCTAAAAGAGGGCAGCTTTTTTTTATCAGTTTTTAAATGGTATTTAATGTTACAAAAAATGAATTAGACTTAAAGCAGGTTTTTGGTAGTGATATTTCAAAAAATTGATTTTTGAAGTGATTTTTTAAAGTCAAAAGCAACTTTTTTAGGGCCAATGATGCTTTTGCA
>NZ_BHZE01000005.1 GCF_003851885.1 Thermaurantimonas aggregans
TTGCTGTTTAAAGACTACTCGCCTCACTTAAAATGTCTATGATGGCTCTAATTTACTTCAATTAAGGGTTTTATCAAAATAAAAAAGAAGGCGTCCTTTACTTTTTGGACACCTTCTTTTTGCTTTTTAAAAGAAGATTATCTTGTCTTCAAGCGAATTTTTAAGCTATTGAAATCAGGCATAAATGCTTTTTATCAAATTGCACCTATGTTTGTCAAGCCATGGTAGCAGAAAATTACATATCATTGAGTATAAATCCTCTGAATAGCTCTGATACACTGGCACATGCCATAGAGGAGATGCTACATCATGGCACACAGTCATTACCGGTACTTCAGGATGGAGAATTTCTGGGTGTTGTAAGGCTTGAAGACCTTGAAAATCAATTAGACGATTTACAGAGTTTAAGTAGTTTGACCCCAGAGCTGTTTCGACCGGCTTATGTGCAGGTAGATAGTCATGAGTTAGAAGTAATAAGCGCTTTTGGGGTTTTTAAATGCGACGTTTTAGCTGTATTAGACCGCAATGGTTTGTATCTCGGTAGCATTCAGGCATCTGAACTGTTATATGCCTTTGCACAAGCGATTTCGTTCAAAATTCCGGGCGGAGCTGTGGTGCTTGAATTAGCTTCAGCCGATTATCACCTTAGCCAAATTGCCCAAATTGCTGAAAGTGGTGATGCGCGCATTGTGGCGCTTTACATCACGGAAATTCCAGGCAGCAATAGGATTTTGCTGACGATAAAGCTCAACAAAGAAAATCTGGACGGAATTCTTCAGACCTTCGAGCGCTACAATTACGATATTCGGGCGGTTTTTGCTCAAACTAAAAGTGCAGTTGATTTGATGCAGCGCTACAATCTGCTGATGAAGTGGATCAACATTTAAAATGACCTTTCAGCATCGCATTCTTGGGTTTCCTAAAGTAGAGACAGCTGAAAGGCTGCTTGAAGCTGACGATACTGTTGTGCTATTGGGTTCTTGTTTTTCTGAGAACATAGGAGCCCGACTTCAGCGCCTTTATCATCCCGCTGTAGTTAATCCGCTGGGAATAGCTTTTGACCCAAATAGTCTTTTAAAACATTTAAAACAAGCCTTCTCTGCAGAGGAGGAAGATACCTTTTTTGAGCGCGACGGAATTTATTTGTCCTGGTTGCATCACAGCGCATTCTATGCTGTTTCGAAAGAGGCTTTGAAAGAAAAAATTCAGCACGCGAGTAATGTATTGAAAAAAAGCGTATTAGAAGCTGGTTTGATCGTCATTACACTGGGTACAGCATATTACTATGTGTTAAAGAATGAACAGTTGCCAGTAGCCAATTGTCATAAGATGCCTTCGGGTATTTTTGAGAAAAGATTGCTTGCTCCTAGTGATGTAGAGCGTGTTTTGGAGGAATCAATAGCGCTAATTTCTCAGAAGAATAGTCGCGCATCTATCGTACTGACAGTTAGTCCGGTAAAACATCTACGCGATGGAGTGGTGCAAAACACTCGAAGCAAAGCTCATTTATTGGCTGCAGTACATTCTGTGGTCGATAGGCATAAACAGGTCTTTTATTTTCCTTCTTACGAAATCATAACAGATGTACTGCGCAACTACGAGTACTACGAAGACGACATGGCCCATCCGACTAAAAAGGCAATAGATATTGTTTTTGAATATTTTGTAAATACTTGGGCTACAAAAAATACTCAAAAGCGCTTTACGCGCATTGACCAATTTTTAAAAAATCTCAACCATCAGATTCGAATACCTGAAGCTGAAAGCGCTCGGAGGTGGTTTTTGCAATTAAAAAACGAAAAGGAACAATTGCTGAAAGAGTTTGGCATAGAGCTGAGCCGCGAAGATGATGACCTTTGGAAGGCCTTATCGGCACTTTTTGAACGTCAGTGAATGTTGAGGTCGTAAATGGTCAGACCACTGCGCAATTTGGGCAAGATGTAGGTGCTCTTTGGTGGCATTACAAGTTGTAGGTCTGCTATCTTCTTAATGGTTTCAACGTTGATTGGAGCTAATTCAAATATTAAAGAATATGGGTGTTCTTTAGCCCAATTTTCGGCCTTTTTTCGTCCCTCGGGGGTGGGCATGTAGTGCAGACGTTCGCTTTCTTTAGCATCAGCGATGCCTGCTATGGGATGTAAAATATGATCGAATAAGACGCTGGCATCTAACTGTTTAGCCGCATCCTTACCCACAAACCACTCCGTTGGAATTTTAAAAGTTTTCCATTCAATTCCATTAAATATGGAAATTTCTCCTGATTTTACAGGTTGGCTTGAAGTAATCTCTTGACAACTCGAGTGGATAAATTCCTCAATCTTTTTTTGTTCTTCGGCTGAAGAATTTTCGAGCAAACGGAAAAAGGAATCTATGACTAACTCTGTTTCAGGAAGCATCATAGCCATAAAATAGCCTGACTCATTGGAGGCTGTTCCTTCGCTTAGTAAGCGCTTATATAGCAGAGCTGAAGAGGCTGAACGGTGGTGACCATCAGCTATGTAAACGGCCTCAATCTCTGAAAATGCAGCTCGGATGGTCTCTAAACTATTGGCATCGTCGATCACCCACAATTCGTGTAAGACTTTGTCGGTAGAGGTGAACTCGTATTCTGGTCGCATCAGTAGGTAGCGTTCAAATACTTGGTGAAGTTTCATTTTCCAAGGGTACATCATCAGTACTGGTTCGGCATTGAAGCCAGTGTGGTATAGATAGTCGGCAAACATCTCTTCGCGACGGGTGAGGGTGTGCTCGTGAATTTTGATGCGGCCTTCATTGTAATCGAATACACTCACAGCACCGATAAGGCCAGTAAATACATGTAGAGGGGTGGATTGGCGATAGAGGTAAAATGCTGGTCGTTCATCAGCAATAAAGATACCATCGCGATAAAAGTTTTTAAATGTTTTTCGAACCAGTTTATACTTTTCAGTGCCTTGAATGTTATGAACTCTGGCTTCTTCAGGATTAATGACGTGTAAAAAAGTGTAAGGATTGTTGTTGAGTTTATCGATCAATGCTTGTTCGCTGTAAGAAACGTATGAGCGTGTGGCCACTAAATATGCCTTGTCGCGCGTAGGGCGAATGGCTTTAAAAGGTCTAAAATCGATCATTCAAATATGCACATTAGTAAGTGCAATGTTAAGTACTATCATCGGATGTGATTTTACTTTTTATGTGATCTTCTTTTGCCTTAAAGAAAAGGCTTATCAAAGGTATGGGTATGTGAGCAAGGGACTTGAAAATGATTAGTAATCAATTGATAATCTTTTTTAGTCAAATATAAGTTGAGTGTGGTTCAAAGGGTAAGCGAAGGAACTAAGTGTATTAATACCTTGCTATCAAATATTTGAAAAATCTTGACAGACGAGCGCACAAAAAATACATATATTGAGGTTCAGAGATTTCGCCAGTGGTACGCCTACCTTTTATTCGTATTGCTATTGCTGATGAGTCTATGGATGTTTTATGAAGGATTTTTAGTTCCTTTGATTAAAGAGGGAAAAATCGAGGTTGAAGCTTTGGTTTTTTCGATGATGATATTCGGAGCCTTACTCTTTTTTTGGTTCATTCGGTTGACAATCAAGATAGAAGATAAGGGGATAATCATACACTACTTTCCATTTAATCGAGAATCTCACAAATGGGATGAAATTGAAAAAGTTGAAGTTGCGGAGTACCCATATGCAAATAAAGGAGTTAGATGGTCAGAGGAATTAGGAATTGTGTACAGCCTACAAGGGTATAAGGGTGTGCATATACGCTTTAAAAACGGAGAAAAATGCTATGTGAGCAGTCTGAATGCTCAGATGCTGCTTAAAGAAATCGAAAAGAGAATCGCGCAACTCGAGGGATGAATTTTCTTTGCGGCTCAAAAAAAGAGAGAAGTGGTTTGGTTTGTGTTAAGCATTGTTTGTTCAGTACTTATATTTTTGATTTTCAATATTTTTCCAAGATTTAATGTCAATACATTTAAGGCGATTGTGGTCAATTATTTGGTTGCGCTCGCGCTGGGCCTTATGGTTGATTCAGGAAGTGTCTTAAAAAACAGTAGGTTAGACTTTTGGCCGTATGTGATTTTGATAGGGTTTTTGTTCATCACGCTCTTTGGACTGATGGCGAAGGTAACGCAAGAGTATGGTGTAGCAGTGGTGTCGGTGGCTGTGAAGATGTCATTGGCAATACCTGTAGTGTTTTCTCTGGTATATTTTCAGGAACGGTTAAGTATTTTAAATGGAGTAGGGATTTTGTTGGCCTTTCCAGCGCTTTTGCTCAGTGTTGTTAACACTTCAGGAAGTAATGGAAGGGTTCAAATAGGTTTTATGCCTATTGTATTGTTTATAGGCAGTGGGATACTCGATGCCTTACTTAAATACGTGCAGCAGGTCCATCTTACAGAAGAAACGTCAGCACTTTTTTCAGCTTTATGTTTTGGAAGTGCTTTTGTATTTGGTGCAGCCACGCTGATAGGAAGGCGAATACTCAAAGGTGATACCTTGATGGATATGAGGTCTTTCATCGGTGGGATTGCTCTGGGCATACCCAATTATGGGTCAATTTACTTTCTGGTGCGAGCTTTACAATTGCCTGGAATGGACGGATCAAGGGCTTTTCCAATAAACAATATGGGCATTGTAATACTTTCGGCTTTGGTATCTGTGCTGATTTTCAAGGAAAAAATTACTACTGCAAAACGATTATCCATTTTCTTGGCCGTGACAGCCATTGTGCTGATGAGTGGAGTTTAATGTTTTTGTGGTGATTGTGTTCTACCAATAGGTTTTTTTCTACCTTTTTTAAATTTTACCTACGTCGGTAACCGAATTTGAATGATGGTCAAATTTTGACAAAGGAAAAAATACAAAAAATTTAGACGTACCTACGGGCTTCGTCGAGGGTAACGGGATTGCTGCCGAGAATCATTAGGCGCTCAACGACGTTGCGCAGTTCGCGTATGTTTCCTGTCCAGGGCAGCCCTTGTAGGTGTGCAATGGCGTCGGGAGCAAATTTTTTTGGAGGAAGTCCTTGCTCTTCGCTGATTTTTCTGGTGAAGTAGTCGATCAGGAGCGGGATGTCTTCTTTGCGCTCAGCAAGGGTGGGCATTCGGATGATGATGACCGAAAGTCGGTGGTAGAGGTCTTCGCGGAAATTGCCTTTTGCGATTTCCTCTTGCAGGTTTTTATTGGTGGCAGCTATTACGCGTACGTCAACGTTGATGTCTTTATCGCCACCTACTGGGGTGATTTTGTTTTCTTGCAGGGCGCGCAATACCTTGGCTTGAGCGGAGAGACTCATATCGCCGATTTCGTCGAGAAAGAGTGTGCCGCCATCAGCGAGCTCAAACTTGCCTTTGCGGTCCTTAACAGCAGAAGTGAAGGCACCCTTTTTGTGTCCAAAAAGTTCGCTTTCAATGAGTTCAGAAGGTATGGCTGCGCAGTTGACTTCGACAAATGGTCCCGAGCTTCGGTTTGACTTTTCGTGGATTTGACGAGCAACGAGTTCTTTGCCGGTACCGTTTGATCCGGTGATGAGCACGCGAGCGTCGGTTGGTGCAATTTTATCAATCATTTCTCTTACGACCTGTAGGGCTGGACTTTCGCCCACCATTTGGTACTGGCGGTTTACTTTTTTCTTGAGGATTTTGTTTTCGACGATGAGGTTTTTACGGTCGAGGGCATTGCGCACCGTGTTGAGCAGGCGGTTGAGGTCGGGCGGTTTAGAGAGGTAATCATAGGCACCGGCTTTTATGCACTCGATGGCTGTGTCCATATCTCCGTGGCCTGAGATCATTACTACTTGCGTGTCGGGCGAATGTTCGCGGTAGTAGCGGAGTACTTCCACCCCGTCTTTTCCAGGCATCTTGATGTCGCAGAGGAGTAGGTCGTAAAAGTTGTCGCCAGCCATATCGATGGCTTGCTGGCCATTCTCGGCTTCATCTATTTGATAGGATTTGTTTTCATTCAGCAATATGTCGCGCAGTACTTTGCGGATGGCGCGTTCGTCTTCTACAATGAGGATTCTTGCCATGTACACTGGTTGTTTAGGATTTGGAACATAATGCCTTCCTTGAGGGCAAAAGTGGAGAGCAGAATTTTTTTGAGAGAAGGGATGGAATGCAGGACAATTTCGAGCTGGAGGGCCGACATGTGAATGGTATCGGCTCTAAAAGGTTCCATGCCTGGCATTTGAAGCCGTTGTTCTTGATTGCTTAATAATAAGGAGTTAAGCAATTCTAACAGAATATTTCTCGGAAATTCAAAACCATTATTGGGTTTAATGTTTTGGTTTTGAAGCTTGACGATCATATCGGCAAAAGTGTCGAAAGAGCCGGAGGAGCCTATCAAAATCTCAGGGTGATGCACGTCGCAGGCAGAGAAAAGGTCTTCGAGTTCATCGCGCACATATTGACGTATGGCGCCGAGTTCATCTGCAATAGGTGGATCATGAGGTTTGAAGGTTTCAATCAATCGGCTGCCTCCGATGGCGTAACTCTGTTTCCAAAGCATTTTCTGGCTGTTGCCTATGATAAATTCTGTACTTCCACCGCCAATGTCCATCACCAAAAATTTCTCTTTTTTTAGGTCTGAAATGGAGTTTTTTACGCCTTCGTAGATGATGCTCGCCTCAGTAGTGCCATCGATGATGTTTATGTGTACACCGGTTAATCGCTCAATATCGGCAGCAAACTGTGGTCCGTTGGTACTGCTACGTACAGCTGAGGTGGCAAAGGCGTACACCTTGGCTACATTGTGGGCCTGGCATGTGGCGAGATGCTGCTGCATGGCATCAAGACCTCGCTGATAAGCCTCTGGTTGAATTTTGCGCTCGCTGAGACCGCCTTTACCAAGTTTTACGGCAATTTTGTCATTGTAGATAATTTTTCCAGTTGATTCTTCGAAAATCAACAGGTTGAACGTATTGGTTCCGAGGTCGATGACTGCTAAGTTCATGGCTTTGTGGTATGGGGGTGGAGGTAAACGTCGTTTTGAGGAATGGCGAATCTAAGGTTGTGTTGTCTGAAAAGTTTATCGATTTCAAAGCGTATTTGGCTTTTGACCATTGGAATTCCAAAGAGGTTATTGCTGTATATAAAAAGATCGAAAACCAATCCGCGAGGGCCAAAGTCATTGAGCATTACCCGCGGATGAGGCTCATCAAGCACGTCTGGATGACTGGCTGCAGCCTCTAACAACAATTTTTGGATCAAAGCGGCATCAGAGCCGTAATCGGCTGTAACAGTTATGTTAAAACGTGTTGGAATTTGATTATGGCTCCAGTTGATGATTGGAAAATTTGTGAGCTTAGTATTAGGAATCACAACGGCGATATCGTCAAGGGTATTTACGATCGTAGCTCTTAGTCCGATTTCTTGCACTTTGCATACCAAGCCATTTACTTCAATAACATCCCCAACGGCAATGGCCCGTTCAAAAAGGAGAATGAGACCGGCGACGATGTCTTTGAAAAAGTCTTGAAGGCCTAAGCCAATGCCTACCAAAATGGCAGTGGAGCCGGCAATAAGCACCGTGATTTTGGCGCCTGTAGTTTCAATCGCCAGCACTATACCGATTACATAAATTAGGTACACTAGTATCTGGTAGAGTGCGTGTGCTTTACCCGACTCAAGGCGGTTTTGATGGACGAGCTTCCGGAAATAGAGTTTTAGGAAATAAAGTGATAATCTGATAATTAGGTAGATCAGCACAAACACCACCAGGTTGATCACCCGGAAGTGAATGGTGCCGATGGTAAATAATTCAAATTGAATAAAATCCTTTACCGTCATAGTTTTAATGGGCTGTATTGGCGTTTCGTTTCTGAAGTTGTGCTTTGCGCTGGTTCAAGAAATTGATGTAGTGCTGTACCAATAGTTGATCGTTTTCTAGAGTGTGTGGAGGGGTATTTTGGAAGAAGGGGATCAAGCCGCGCGGATACTCGCCACTGGCAGCTATGGCTCTCAAGCTGTATTTGATGATTTTGTGGATTTTAGCTTGGTATTGAGGCATTTCCCATTTGGGTTCGTAAACGAGATTTAGCGTATTGAGGGCGTCGTTGTGGTAGCCGAGTTTGTGTTCGACTTCTGCTTTGTTGAGCAAAGCTGCTGTGTAGCGGGGTGCGATTTTCAATGCTTTGATGTACCACTCACGTGCCATCAGCAAGTCATTTTGGGCTTTGTAGTAGTTGCCCATCTGGTTCATGCTGATAAAGTGATAGGGTGTAAGCCCAAGGGCTTTTTCGTACATCTCTTTCATCATCGGCCAGTTTTGAAATGCCATATAGCCTAATCCCATGTAATAGTACATTGTATTTCCCACACGATCCACCACAAAGTAGTCGCTAATAGCACTTTCAGCCAGAGGAATTATGCGTCGTGCATCTTGTCGGGCATTGGCTTCGAGCACTTTTACACTTATTTTCTCGCTTTTTAATTTTTGATAGGCTGAATAGGAGCTTGCTAATCCAATCCCTACAAAAATAAGCGATGTCCACGATGGTAATCTGATTATACCCTTATGCGATTTTGAAAGTACAAATGCTGCTGTAGAAAGTATTAGTAATTGAATTTCAGGTCTCTCTAATGGAAAGTCAAAAAAGCTAAATCCTAAATATCCCACAATACTGAGCAAGGAAATGAGCATTTGGCGTTTTACCAGATGCTCTTGTGAACTCTTTTTTACGGAATAAGCCGTGGCTAGTACAAGTATCCAAAATGCACTAAAAAAGAGAAAACCAAAAATTCCGCTTTCTGTCAGCACCCACAAAAAGTCGTTGTGCGGCTGAGGCAACACTGTTTCACCGTCCATTACTGACGTATTCATGCCCTCAACACCGTATTTAGGAAACCAAAATTGCCAGTTCCCTGCACCCACCCCTAACGGATTTTCTTTAAACATTTCAAGGGAATTTTTCCAAAACTTTAGCCGATGGTTTAAGTTAGTAGGGTCAATTATTTGATGGCGCGAAATGTAAATACTGCCAACCAGCGTAAAGAAAGCTAGCGAAAAAGGTATGATGCGCTTGTAAGTAAGCTCTAGTTGCCGGCTATTTCTGAGCCAACGAATGGCTGAAGGCAACAGTAATAGTAATGAGAGAAAAAGACCTACCCAGGCAGCGCGCGTCCTCAACAATCCTATCACAACCAAAGACATCCAAAAGCCGGCTAAACCCAATACTCTATATCCAAAATCAGAATACCTCAGCACATAATACATCCATGGCAGTACAATCAATAATGCCCCTGAAACCAGATTCTTGTGACCAATGACAGACTGAACGCTGTACATCTGCTGTAGAATATCTTCTTTCTTAAGCAATAACAAGATCTGAAACAGTGCCACTAACGATATAATGACAGCCGCTGCAGAATACAAAGTAGTGAGATGGCGTTCATCGATACTTTTGCGCCTTAGGAGATTGAAGAGTATCAGAAAATATGCAACTGACAGACCGTGACGTATGAATTCAACCCGTGCATCAACCTCTACCAAAGCATTGGGAATCAGAAATGCCATTGTAATCCACCACCCAAAAAGTGCTATACCTGCATAGTGAATCTCGAAAGTTTGATTTTTAAACCTCTGAAAAAAATAGAATCCAAGAAGTACTGTTAAGAGTCCGATGGCGATTTGTCTGGGCAGTTGTGCCGGATCGGGCAGAATCTTATCGAAATAGAGAAAAAACAACCCACAAGAGAAAACTGTCCAGATTAAAAAAGAAAATGTGCCACTCTGTGTCTTATTTCCGGCCGATTTTTTGGTATTGGTTTTAGCTTCAGCGTTTTTACCCATCTTTTTATTGTGAATAAGTTAATGCTCCGATTTCTGTAAAAACCAAGTTTTTTCTATCATCGTACAAATATGCATCGGAATGGCTGCCAATTGTAATCACAGCCATATTATCCAACGTCTCATGTACATTCGCCGTAAATATTTTTCAGAAGAATAAAATGAAAGGTATCTTGAGTATCGTGCTCCTGGTAATGAGCAACACCTTTATGACGCTGGCCTGGTATGGTCATTTGAAATTTAAAGAGTGGAAATGGTTTGAAAATGCCGGTATTGTGGCTATTGTGCTTATTAGCTGGGGTATAGCCCTGTTTGAATACTTCTTTCAGGTACCGGCAAATCGCATTGGCTTCAAAGGTAACGGTGGGCCATTTACCCTTCTACAGCTCAAAGTCATTCAGGAGGTCATTTCTATAACTGTATTCTTGATCTTCGCGTTGGTTTTTTTTAAAACAGAACAACTTCGACCAAACCATTTGGTCGCATTCGTTTTAATCGTGATAGCAGTATATTTGGTTTTCAAAAAATAAAGTTATGAAAATCAAAAGACTGGCATCCTCAGGATTGTTCTTTCTGTTAATAGCTTGTTCGAATAATTCCTCTACGTCCACCCACACCGATATCGATGCCACTACTTTCGATACATGGCGTCAGAGTCCAAATGTACTTGTGCTCGATGTGCGGACACCTGATGAATTTGCCGCCGGGCACGTTGAAGGAGCCCTTAACGTCGATTATTATGCTTCCGATTTTGAAAATCAATTGAAAAACCTGCCTAAAAAAGATACAGTGCTGGTTTACTGCGCAAGTGGTCGCCGTAGCTCAGCCAGTGTAGAGGCATTGAAAAAAGCTGGCTTTACTTACATCGGAAATTTAACTGGAGGGTACAATAATTATAAAAATCGATGAAAAAGTACGCTGTATTCCTTGTGCTTCTGTCATTTATCCTCTTTTACAAGTGCGGACAGAACGCCAGTGATGCATCAGAAGAAACCCAAAGCCAATTCACAGGGCAGGCGCGGATTGATGCGCAGAAAATCGTTTCCGTAGCGCAAAGCGCACTGCTCGCAGAGCTGCAGAAAGGCCTCGAAGGCGGTGATCCTGCAAAAGCGGTCACCTATTGTAATGAACGCGCATATCCCGTGACCGACAGTCTATCGAAACACTTTGGTGTGATGATACGCCGGGTAGCCCTCAAGTACCGCAATCCGGCCAATAAACCCGACTCCATCGAAACGGCCGTACTCCAGCACATGGCCGAGCTATCTGCCAAGGGTCAAATTCCACCGGCGCAGACCATCGACCTCTTCGACGGCTACATCCGCCACTTTGAACCCATCATTATGAAACCTCTGTGCCTCAATTGCCACGGTGTTCGCGAACGTGGCGACATTGCACCCGCGACTATGGACGAGATTCGCAAGCGCTACCCCGATGACCGGGCATACGATTTCAACCTCAATGAACTAAGAGGTGCATGGGTAGTATATATGGCGGCTAATTCAGCTCCAGATCAAAAAAACAAATAATTTTTTACTCGCATTTTCACCCAATCAGCTGTCTTAAGCAGGCAGCTTTTTTTTTATTTTTTGGGGGGCGTGCCCCTCACTTCCTTCGCTTCGCTCTGTCGTTCGGGTCGGTCCCTTCCGGGCTCGCTGTTCGCTCGGTGCCTCACTTCGCTCGGCACTGCCGGCTCTGCCGGCACCCTACAGGCACCTCACGCGGCAGCAGCCTGTCGGCTGCTAACCTATTAACCGACTTTACAACTCGAATCGAAAATTTTTAAAATCATGTGAAAGTAGCTGTTACATTCATGTAGCTTTGTTCCCAAAAATCAACTTTAATGAAACAAACTGCTCTCACCCATATACACCGGGCCATGGGTGCTAAAATGGTGCCTTTTGCCGGTTTTGAAATGCCTGTACAATACGAAGGTCTTATCGCAGAGCACCACGCCGTACGCCAGGCTCTCGGTGTTTTCGACGTATCGCACATGGGCGAATTTTTGGTCGAAGGTCCTGAAGCTCTTGATTTGATTCAATCTGTCACTACCAACGACGCCTCAAAACTCTTCCCAGGCAAGGTACAGTACAGCTGCATGACCAATGAGCAAGGCGGAATTGTGGACGACCTGCTCGTGTACATGCTCGCCGAAAATCGCTACATGCTCGTAGTTAATGCTTCAAACATCGAAAAAGACTTCCAGTGGATACAGTCCAAAAATCGTTTCGACGCACGACTTACAGATATATCAGATCAAACCTCACTTTTAGCTGTTCAAGGCCCTAAAGCCGCTGAAGCCATGCAGTCGCTCACCGATGTTAAGCTATCGGATATGGGTTATTACACCTTTCAGTATGGCCGCTTTGCAGGCATCGATCATGTACTGATTTCTGCCACAGGCTATACCGGAGCCGGAGGCTTTGAGCTCTATGTGCCCAATGAGGCTGCGGAAACTCTTTGGAAAGCCGTGCTCGAAGCCGGCAAGCCATTTGGAATAAAGCCTTGTGGATTGGGTGCACGCGATACCCTGCGCCTCGAAAAAGCCTTCTGCCTATACGGCAACGATATCGATGACACTACCAATCCCATCGAAGCCGGGCTTGGATGGATTACAAAATTCACCAAAGCATTTACCGCCAGCGATATCGTAAAAAAAGTAAAGGAGGAAGGGCCCAAGCGAAAACTCGTTGGATTCGAAATGATCGATCGCGGCATTCCACGCCATGACTATCCGATACTCAACGATCAAGGAGCAGTGATAGGTAAAGTCACCTCTGGTACCCAATCGCCTTCTCTCAACAAGGCCATCGGTTTAGGTTATGTAGCTCCTGACTCATCCGCACCCGGTAGCGAAATCTACATTGATATTCGCGGCAAGCAGCTAAAAGCTGTGGTGGTGAAGACACCTTTTTTGTAAAATATAAATACAATTATCTGAAAATCAAAGAAGTTCCTGGAGTGCCCGCTCGATGATTTCATCGCGAGTGAGGTCGCTCCAGTCAAACGAAGCCGGAATTTGCGGGGGTACACCGTCTTCCGCGTAATTATTGCCTTGTAAGTCGAGCAACTGGCTTACAGAAAAGCGATAGCGCCAACCATTGGGAAGCTGACCTCCGTTTGGCAACCCACCACCTCCGCCGGTGGTGTCGCCTATCAGCGTAAGATTAGGCAAGGCAAGGCTGAGAACGGCAAAAAAAGTAGTAGCACTGTATGAACCTTTGTCGATCAGCACCATCACTGGTTTGAGATAGCGTACAGAGCCATCGGGGGTGATATAAAAACTTTCTCTTTTGCTGAAGTCAGAGTGTCCCGGACCATTTCTCGTAATGGTATAACCTGCCAAAACTCGCTCATTGGTAAATCGACTTAGCAAGAGCGGCACATTGAAAACAGATCCCCCTCCGTTTGATCGAAGGTCAAGGATGATCCCTTTTGTGTCCTTGTAGCGGTTAAGCACAAAATCGAGTTGTTGACCCGAAAAGCTGCTCATAAAGCTCGAATACCGGATATATCCCACCTGTCCGCCGGCTAGGAAATCATGAAAAAAAGGACCGGTTACCCAGCCGTTTGGCACATAGTATTGCTGTACTGTGCGTGCATTGTAGTTGGCCGGCGAGCGCAATTCGATATTGAATCGAGAAACATTAAAGGGCGCCACCAGATTGGTGTGGTCGTCGCGAAGTGCGTTGAGCATGGTAGCTAAAATCTCAAAGAGTTCAAATTCAGAAGATTGGCTACTTAGCTTCGGTCTTAAAGTATCACGAACAGCATTCCAATCGATGTTTTTTAATTCAAAATACGAATATTTTTTGTCCACTTCATTCCACAGGTAGTCGAAATTGACTAATGGATCGGCTGATGCGCGGTCTTTTTCAAAAAGTACTTTTTCACAACCCGATAAAACAAAAATCGAGGTTAGTAAAGCGAAATAATTTTTCATTCTTTTCTGCGAATTTTACGTTCGAAGTAATAGGTAAATCCAGCGCTATGCGTAGCCATCTGAAAGGCTTCATGACGGCCCGGAGCATGCAGTGCGTCCCAATCATAGAAAAGCGAAAAGGCGTTGCCATTATGCAGATACCAAAGCCATTCGATGTGAGTCTGTAGCCTCCATCCGTTCATCGACCATTTATAGTTGGCAAAAATCCATTGGAGCGGGTGGGTTTCAGTACCGATGATTTCAGCATCATAGGCATAGGCATAGCCCGGTCTGAAGTTGAAATTCAGCAATCCTGCATTCATTTGAACGCGCAGTTCCCTGCGTCGCTCCTTCAATTTGACTTTAAATAAATAAAAATTCAGCTGTCGTTCCCGTTTACGTGTCATATCTCGTGTTACCAATCCTGTGGCCATCAAATTCGAAATGTTTTCCAGACCTAATGCGTTGTTGAACAATCCCGGATTAAGCCGAATATTTTGTGTAATGACAAGGGAAGGACCAACCTTGAAATTCCACATGTCACTTGAATACTTATTACTTCCGAATAAATAATGATAATACACCTGCATACTAGTGTAGGTAGCAGTGCTGATGGAACTGAGCACAGTGCTCTCAGGTGCCTGGCCAAATGCCGTAAAAAGACCAAAACGAAGGTCGAGTATCTGCTCTCGGGTGGCTGAGCGACTATGGTTGCTGGTGGTCAATAATAGGCCCGGCCCTGTGTAGAAAAGTGGTGAAGTGGCAAAGTCGCGGTAACTGACTAATCCTGTGGCAAATGTGCCGCTGAAATACTCACGCGTGGCGGAAGCATCAAAGCTTGCAGAGGGCACTAAGACTTGCTCTGATTTTTGACTAAATGATTCTAAATGAAGGGATAGAAATAGGAAAGGCAGAAAAACGGTGTGAAGAGAAATACGGCGCATCTTTGAGAGATTCTTAACAAATGTATGATTTACTACTGTGAATGAACGTCAAACTTGAGACAAATCTCGTAAGTAGAGAGGACTAAAGTTCATTCATCATATGCAAATAACTTTCCGCTTGATTTAGAATTTTGTTCTTTTCAGATTCTTCCATTTTGTCCCATGTTTGATACATCATGCCAATGCGCGGATTTTTTTCGAGCAGGGATCGATTTCGACTGTAAAAGTGCCAAAAGAGGCTGTTAAAAGGACAGGCACGCTCTCCATAGCGCATCTTGGGGTTGTAGTAGCAGCCATCGCAGTAGTTGCTCATCTTTCTGATGTAGTTGGCCGATGATACATACGGCTTAGTTCCAACGATGCCCCCGTCTGCAAACTGGCTCATTCCGCGGGTGTTGGTTATTTCTACCCACTCAAAGGCGTCGATGTAAATACCTAAATACCAACGATCTACTTCATCCGGGTGGCAGCCGGCCAGCAGAGCAAAATTGCCTGTGACCATAAGTCGCTGAATGTGGTGGGCATAGGCCATTGACAGACTCTGGCCTATGGCGTGACGGAGGCAGTTCATACGCGTTTTTCCGGTCCAATACCATGAGGGCAATGGTCGGGTATGATTGAAGAAGTTGAGCATAGCATATTCCGGCATTCTGGCCCAGTAAATGGCACGCATGTATTCACGCCATCCAAGTATTTGACGCACAAATCCTTCTATTTGTGACAGGCTTATTTCGTCAGGCCGGCTTTCCCACTCATCCACACAGCGACTAATAACTTCGAGTGGGTGTAAGATTTTGATGTTCAGAGCAAACGACAGGCGTGAGTGGTAACCTGTGGCGTAGTGCGTGTGCATGGCGTCTTGAAAGGTGCCAAACCACGCTAATAAGTTTTTGGCAAAATACTCCAGCAGCTCCAGTGCTTCCTGCCGGTTGATGGGGTAGTGTATTTCATTACCCGGAATGTGGCCGATGGTTGTAATCCCTAGTTTTTTAACAAGTTCGACAATTTCATCGGCTTTGTGATGAAAGAGTAGAGGAGCGGGTGGCACGTGATTTTTTGGATAGGCCTGGCGGTTTTCAGCATCGTAATTCCAGCGACCGCCAATGGGTTGGCCGTTGTGATCGAGTAAGATGTTGTATTTCTTTCTGAAATGCCTGTAGTAGGTCTCAAGGAGATGCATTTTTTTGCCGGCGAAAACTTCCGCAAGACTGTTTCGATCGGCGAGAAAGTGCTCTGAGCTCACCATTTTCACCGGTATTCCCAGCGCATTTTTTAGCTCGGCCAACATTTTATCTACCCGATATTCGTCGGGTTCTTGATATTCCACCTGCTTAATGGGGTATTTATTGCACAGCTGTATAATATTTTTTAAGAAAGATTGCTGATTCTGAGGATGATCGAGGGTGAAATATTCGACCTTATGCCCTTTACTTCCAAGTTTTTCGGCAAAGGCTCTCATAGCTAGAAAAATAGCGGCTATCTTCTGAATGTGATGTGCTACATAATCGGTTTCTGACCGCACTTCCATCAGGGTGTACACCACATCTGAACGGACTTCTGTAAACCAACTGTGCTGTATGTTGAGCTGATCGCCGAGAATAAGTCGAAGTATCATCGTAATTCCAAAAAAACGCTTAGCTAACAAATACAAAAGCCGGCATGTTCGGCCGGCTCGTGGTGATCTAATCGTTTAGGATTACTTTTTTAGAAGTTTACGAACGACGTAATACCTGTTTTCAAAAACGACTGTCAGCAGCAGTTCTTCCTTGCTGGTAGTGCTGAGACCTTTTACTTCAATGTCATTTTTACCCTCATAGCTGTGCAGTTTGTCGGAGCTCAGCAGGATTTGTCCCTTTGAGTTGGTAATGTAGTATCGAAAGTCTACAGGTCGCTCTGCTTTAAACGTAAAGGTAAAGTCTTTTTTAAATGGATTGGGATACACTTCGATCTGATAAGGATTCTCACCTGATAATTTCTCTTCTCTCTGTCCGATGGTTTGAGTTTTTTTCAGCCATACTTCGTAAATCCCGGGGTCGGCTGAGGTCAGGTTGGTTTGATTGTTTGAAAAAGGATTTAATGCCGTACTCTGGATGCCTCCATAGATGTAGCCCACCAGAACACTGTCTTGAGTGATTTGATGAAGTTTCACCACTTCATTCGTATAGTGTGGAACGGCATGATTCAGAATAAACTCGGCAGATGAACCTTTCAGAGACGGCATTTCTACAGGCAGTTTATACTCAGTCAGTTGACCGTTGGCATCGCGCGTCACCCGACTGATGGTTCGTACAAAGGGCACTTGATTGTCTTGTATAAGCTGGCCATTTTGGTAGTAGTATTGGCTCATACCCCCGAAGAAGATGGTGTGCATGCGATTATTCACACTGTCGTAAAGGGGCAACACGGCACTGTGGTAATTGCTCAGGTATTGATTAAAATTCGGCTGTGGAAAGTATCCCGAATCAAAAATATCTACCGGATACAGATAAGGCAAATCAGCATTAACCTGAAAAACCCCCGAACTGATCATCAGACCTTGCTTACCGTTAGGATAGATCTGAGGCACCAGATTATAATCTCTGCGATGCAGATGTATTGGATCGGTGATCGCAGTAACGTTTCCAAAACTCAGCTGGGACCCGGAGTTGTTAACTGTAAATTTTCGAATTTGATTGGTGTACCTTTGAGTAAAGGTCGGATTGTTCATCGGATTGTAGCGCCCGTCGAATCTGTGACCACCTACCAGGTAAAACACATTGTCAATCATCTTCAGATGTCCGCCCGTTACAGCAAACAGCGTGTCTTGTATTTGTTTGATAAATGAGCCGATGGATTGGTTGTTTTTAATGGCATTAATTACCTCTGATACACGTACGGTGGAAAGGTAAGGAAAAGTAATATGCCCATTGGCTGAGGCCGAAAAGGCATATCCACCGATGATGTACAGCGTATCGCCCTCTTGATGAAAATTCATATTTGTCGATTGAAACTGCTCGCGGATTCCGGTTGGGAGGCTATTGACCGAAGCTGTCCAAAATTGCTTGGCTACGGGGTCAATTACGTAAATATCCGTATTGTTCATCGAAGCCGGGAATGCATTAAATGGCTGACGAGCATGAAGACCGTCTTTTCTCCCACCGATGATGAGCCAAGTTCCTTGGTGCTGACCATAACTATAGGAATGTAATCCTGGCAGATTCTGGATCACAAGAGGCTTTAAAGAAAGTTCATAAGGAAAATCACTTTGTCCTTTCACACCAGGAATAACAGAAATTGCTATGAGCAGACTGTACAAAAATTTATTGAACATTTACAAGAATTTTGTATGCAAAAATGATTGAAACTTTTTATAAAAAAACTAAATGTGGTCACCTATATTCATTACCAAAGTCAGTTTTGTCCATTTGTGAATAATTTGTTTAAAACAAGCTAATAAGAAAGAAATATTCATTGAGGATTAAAAATATTTTAGCTATACACAAATGCAAAAACTCAATGGCTGAAACTGCCAAATTTGTCACAAAGAAACTTTCTGCCTCTAAAAAGAAAATCTTTGTACTCGACACCTCCGTAATCCTGTACGACCACAATTCCATTCAAAATTTCCAGGAACACGATGTGGCAATTCCAATTACTGTATTAGAGGAATTGGACGAATTCAAAAAGGGAAACGATACTAAAAACTACGAAGCCCGGGAATTTATCCGCTTTCTCGATCGCAAGGCCAAAGACAAAAGCCTGACTGAATGGATTTCGCTCAACGGCGGCAAAAAGGGTAACTTCAAAGTCATCATGAATGCCGTAGGTGGAGAGGTAGATGCCACACGCGTGTATATGGGCAATAAAATGGACCACCAAATCCTCAATGCCTGCATTAATCTGAAAAAGGAAGAACCTAAACGCCGAGTGATCCTCGTGACGAAAGACATCAACCTTCGCCTGAAAGCCAAAGCCCTGGGAGTAGAAGCCGAAGACTACGAAACCGGCAAAATCAAAGACCTCGAAAATCTCTACACCGGTAAGGCTGAAGTCGATGGCTTTGTGCCTGAGATCATCGATGCGCTCTATCAGATAGGTAGCGTCGAACTGGAAAAAATTCAAAAACGCCGAAAGCTCTTCAAGCCTGAAATCAATCAATTTTTCATCCTGCGCTCCAGCCGTAATACTGCACTGGCCTATTTCAACGGCTTTACCTCACACCTCGAGCATGTGCCAAAACACACAGCCTATGGCATCAAGCCACGCAATGCCGAACAGGCCTTTGCCATTCATGCATTGCTGAATAAGGAAATTAAACTCGTGGCTATCTCCGGAGTAGCCGGCACTGGTAAAACCCTGCTAGCTTTGGCCGCTGCACTGGAGCAAAGGCGCGACTTCAAGCAGATTTACCTAGCTCGCCCCATTGTGCCCTTGAGCAATAAAGATATTGGCTATCTGCCCGGCGATATGAAGGCCAAAATCAATCCCTATATGCAGCCCCTTTGGGACAACCTTAAATTTATCAAAAATCAATGGGATGAAAAGGACAAGGAAGCTAAAGCAATTGACGAAATGTTGGAAAATGAAAAAATTGTCATCACCCCTTTGGCCTACATACGTGGCCGAAGCTTGTCAAATATCTTTTTCATCGTAGATGAAGCCCAAAATCTTACCCCTCATGAAGTGAAGACCATCATAACACGTGCTGGCGAAAACACTAAAATCGTTTTTACCGGTGATATCTTCCAAATTGATACCCCCTATCTCGACGAGCAATCAAACGGGCTCTCCTATATGATTCACAAACTGCGCGGCCAGAAACTCTTTTCACACATAGCCCTTGAAAAGGGCGAGCGCTCCGAATTGGCCAACCTTGCCAATGAGTTGTTGTAAAATTGTAAGTTTATTTATATAAAAAATGCTGACCTGCCAGTAAAAAATCTTTCCATTTCTGATGGAGCTCCAGGGTTTCGTTCATCGCTTCAAGTCCGATGGTTTGCATCATTTCCAGCGATTTTATTTCCATTAATGGTTTCAATCTTTTGATCAATTTCTGGAGGGAAGAATTCAAAGATTTCTGATCAGAAGGTTTTTCCACTTTTTTCGCTTCACTGGCAAGGTTCCACAGCTCGCTCTTAAAAATTGAATGGTACAGTTCAAAGTCTTTCTCTGCTGCGAAAGCTACCCCGAACTCACTGTCCTTTATCTCTGCTTTCTTGTATTCTTCCAAAAAACCAGCCGCCATTCCCAAGAGGGAAGCTGACATGCAAAAGCGCGCAAAGAGCATAAAATCCAAATCATATAAGCTGTAATCCGGAAAATTGTTGTATTGGCCAATGGTAAAACTGTATTCGTAGGGCACTAGGGCGTCTTTTGCCTCGATGGCATAAGTCTCAGTAGCTTTTAATGCCCAGTAGGGCCAGTTTTTTACCACAGAGATCTGATCGGGATGCAGGATAAAAGTGCGCACCTCGCCTTTAGGCAATTTTGCATTTACTGTAAAAGCTGTGGCCGACAGTGCTCCGGTGCAGAAGGTCCAAGCTCCTGAAACTTTCCACCCAAAAGGCTGCCTTGACGCTTTGCCTGTAGCGGATCCGCTGCCCGCCACTACAGCATCAGGAGCGCCATAGACTTGTTCAGCGGTTTCAAATGGCATACTGCCCGCGAAAAATCCTGCACCAGCGCCGAGGTTTACCCGCCAGCCGAGACTGCCATTGATTTTAGCAGTTTTGTAGAGTACTTCTAGGCCGGCCGGAAGAGATAGTTGCGCGCCTTTAAGCGCTTTGGGAAGGAAGATTCGTAACCAACCGCCTTGTTTCAGTTCGTTTTGCCACCGCTCTGGAAGTTCAGAGCGAAGATTGATTTCTGCTGTGTTTATGGATTTCACATTGAAGACACTGTATTTTAGCATCTTGGTTTTTTTTAGATTCAAAAATTTACTAACAAAAGTATGATAAAATTTCTATGTTGTTGCTAATCAAAAAGATGAAATTTTAAAAAAAATTTTTTCTATCATCCATGCGCCACTATTTGTGCGTTAAACGGCTTTCACGGTAAAAAAAAAAAAAAAAAAAAAATCTTGTGAAAAATTTGTAAATGCCGGAAGCGAGGTAATCTTTAGCTGCTTCAATTCGTACATTTTAATCAATTAAGACAATGAATTGCTATTTTTGTCATAAAACCGGCTGAAAAATGAAGTATCGAATTTGGATGACTTTGCCGTTGCTTTTCCTGGCGATTTCTTGTACTAAAGAGCCTGAATTGCGCGAATCGATGCTTTTTACGCTTTCGGTTAAAGATAACTTAAGAAACGATTTGCTCGACACCAATTATGTAGGGCACTTTCCTTGGGCTGATATTCGTTGGCAAGATCCCGAGGGTACTTCAGTAGAATTTCGGATTTCTAAGAAGTACGGAGCTTTTCTGTTAGAAAATACCTCAAAATTGCGAGAAAATGTCGATTACACTCTTCAATTTCCCGGAATCGCCCTGCAAAAAGTGCGTTTTGAATTCGCCGAATATCGAATGATGGATCGCAATACCAATCGTGAGATGATCGTGCGATCAATAGCTCGCGTGTGGTGGAACGATGTGCCTATCGTAGCCGAAAAAGGCTATTTCGAAGTTATACTTGCGCGCTAATTCACTTGCTTAACTTGAAAGCTACGCATCCCATCGAATCTTTACTGCGCAAGTCATTTGTTTTCAATTGCTTTATCATTCTTGCTAAACTCACTTTTGGCATTTTAGGAAATTCCTTTGCTTTGTTGGCCGATGCCATCGAGTCAGCATCTGATGTGGTGGCTTCGGGTATTGTTTGGTTAGGAGCACGATATGCCAGCCGACCTGCTGACGAGAATCATCCCTATGGACATGGTAGAGCAGAGCCACTCATCGCTTTTGTCGTTGTTTTGTTTCTCATCGTTTCTTCTTTAATCATCTTTTACCAAAGTGTTATTAACATCCGCAAGCCTCAAGAGTCGCCCGAGTGGTGGACCATACCTGTTATTGCAGCTATAATTCTCGCCAAAGAATTGGCTTTTAGGATTATTCATCGCGCTTCAGATCGTATGCACAGTACCGCGGGTAGGGCTGAGGCATGGCATCACCGTGCCGATGCTATTACCTCACTCGCCACTCTTTCAGGCGTAAGTATTGCTGTGCTTCTGGGCGGTGTATTTGTGGTGGCTGACGAAATCGCAGCTATGATTGCTGCACTGTTTATTTTGTATAATGCTTATAAAATTCTTCGTCCAGCTCTCAGCGAAGCGTTGGATGAACACATTCATCACGAGTTGGAAGAAGACATCCGCCGTATTTCAAAAACCGTGGAAGGCATAATCGATACCGAGAAGTGCTACATACGAAAGACTGGCTTCACTTACTACGTAGATTTGCATGCCATCGTCGATGGAAACATAACTGTAAAAGCGGGTCACGAGTTAGCACACCGATTAAAAGATACGCTGATGCATCACTTGCCAAACATCTCTGATGTACTCATTCACATCGAACCCTATGAACCTTAGACTTTTCGCTTATGAATCTAAGAACTTACCGCTTTAAACTTTGGCTTCTTGGTCGCTTTAAAATACCTCTGATCGGAATTTGTCGTCCACGTTTGCTCGAAATGACAAATGAGAAAATCGTTGTACGGCTTCCGCTGTACTTTTTTACAAAAAATCACTACGGCTCCATGTATTTCGGAGCACAGGCAGTAGGGGCTGATCTGGCTGCAGGATATCTCGGTTACGCCTTGTGCCATGAATTAAATCTGGACTCCGGATTGGTGTTTAAGGACTTTAAAGCCAATTTTTTAAAACGTCCGGAAAGCGATGTGTATTTTGTTTGTACACAGGGTGAAGCCATTAGGCTGCAAGTGGCAGAAAGTTTAAGCACGGGAAGTCGTGTAACGCGAGATGTTATCGTTGATGCCTTTACCCAATACGGCACTCCACAACAAGAGCTGGTTTCTACCTTTACTCTTGGGATCAGTTTAAAAGTTAAAAAGCGGTAAATGACCACTCGCGCATCTGACTACTTACTACAGCTCGTAGATGAAGCTGTTGAAATTCTCTACATCACTGCAAGGCATTTTAAGAATGCTATGATTCTTTTCTCAGGGGGAAAAGATTCAATTACTCTTAGTCATATAGCCTACAAAGCTTTTTATCCTGCGCCACCTCCCTTTAAACTTTTACAAGTAGATACGGGTCACAATTTTCCTGAAGCCATGGAGTACCGAGATTGGTTTGTACGGCATTTTGGCTACACACTCGAAGTTGCCGATGTACAAAAAGCCATTGATCGAGGCCTCGTGACTGAGCCTGAAGGACCTGACAAAAACCGCAACCGCATTCAATCAGCTGTGCTGTTAGACTACGTTCGCACCCATAATGTCGATGCTTTGTTGGGCGGAGGTCGACGCGATGAAGACCGTGCAAGGGCTAAAGAGCGCATTTTTTCGCATCGCGATGTTTCCGGGAGCTGGCGCCCTGAAAATCAACGCACTGAACTTGGAACTCTGGCTCATCTTTCGATTGCTGAGGGAGAACACTTTCGAATCTTTCCGCTCAGCAATTGGACGGAGCTCGACGTATGGTACTACATCCGCGAGCACAACCTCCCAGTGCCATCGCTCTATTTTGCCAAACCCCGAGAGGTAATCTTTCGCAACGGTGCATGGGTGCAGATTTCTCCTTACATTGCTCTTCGTCCGGATGAAACACCTACTACTCGATCGATTCGCTTTCGCACACTTGGCGATATAACCATCACGGGCGGCATCGAATCGAAGGCTACAACCGTCGAAGACATAATTCGAGAACTGGAATCCACCCTAACCAGCGAACGCGGCCATCGGCATGATGATCGCCAAACGGCCTACAGTATGGAAGTGCGAAAGCGCGAAGGATACTTTTAATACTTTTAGCGCCTAATTTTTTAAAAAAGAGCAACTCAATGATTTTAGCCATCACGGTTAATTAATTCTATCACTTCTTTACAGAGGATTATGTTATTATTAAATGATTAAAAGTATTTCCACATTTGTTCATTAAAGAATCAGCCAGCTTGTCTCGTGATTTTTGTAACAAATGTTCCTTTATCAAGCGGGGTACTTTTGTAAAAAATTCACATGCACGATTCCATTCAGCTAGGATTAAAGGAAAACTGGAAACAATTTACACTACTTGTGCTCATAAATGCCCTCGTAGGGGGCATGGTAGGCTTAGAACGAACCATAATACCCGAATTTGCTGAAGCACAATTTGGAATTGCCTCAGCTTCTGCGATCTTGTCCTTTATCACAGTTTTTGGATTCACGAAAGCCATAACGAATTACTACACTGGTCGGCTGTCTAATGTGTTTGGCCGGAGAAATCTTTTACTTTTTGGTTGGCTATTAGCTATTCCCATACCTTTTTTATTGATATATGCCACATCATGGTCTTGGGTTATAGTGTCTAATGTATTGTTGGGGATCAGTCAAGGTCTTACATGGAGTAGTACAGTGGTGATGAAGATTGATCTGGTAGGTGAAAAAAACAGAGGTCTCGCCATGGGTTTGAATGAATTCGCCGGCTATTTTGCAGTAGGTGTAGTGGCTTTTTTTACAGGGTATGTGGCCGCACATTATGGCTTGTGGCCGTATCCATTTTACATCGGCATTGGTATTTCGATAGCCGGATTTTTTACTACTCTTTTTTGGATAAGAGATACAAAAAAATTTGCAGAAAAAGAAACAGAAACTACCTCGAGCAAAGTTCTTCAAAACGTTTTCATCGAAACCTCTTTTACTAATAAAACCTTAAGCTCCGTAACTCAAGCTGGTCTTGTAAATAATTTAAATGACGGTATGATTTGGGGGCTTTTACCGATGTTGCTCTTTTCTTTGGATTTTGATGCGAAACAGGTGGGATGGATTACAGCTGCTTATCCCACTACATGGGGTATCGGCCAACTGTTTACCGGAAAAATGGCAGACCATTTCTCCAAGAAAGAAATGATCTTTTGGGGGATGTTATTACAAGGAATTGCTATTGCCTTACTTCCTTCGACGAATAACTTTTTTATTTTGTTGACATTGGCTGCAGTTTTAGGTTTAGGTACTGCTCTGGTTTATCCTACTTTCCTCACAGCCATATCTATGGCTACGAGTCCGATACAGAGGGCTGAGAGTATTGGCACATTTAGGCTATGGCGCGATTTGGGGTATGCCTTCGGCGCGATTTTGTCAGGCAGCATCGCAGATCTTTTTGGAGTGCATATCGCCATTTTTGCTATTGGAGGTATTACTCTTCTTTCATCGGTAGTGGTTAAAATTCGAATGCCTCACGACAAAAAAGAAGGTTTAGAATTACAAAAGATAGCTTAAACAGTTTTGTTTTTCAAAAGGATCTTTTAATTAAAGGATACCTGATACTGCAGCATAATTCGCATAGGTGGTGCCAAGAAAGCAGGGCGAACCATGATCTCCCTATTTAGAGCGTTATCGATAATCAAGTTTGCCATAGCGCCCGATGGCCATTTGTAACCGATGCGCAGGTCGATCACAAGATCTCCTCTGTTAAGTCTTTGATGAACAGACTGCACACCTGGTATGACCTGATAAAATACGCGATCTAAATTTCTCATGTAATCGTTGTAACGCAGCGAAACACCTGCCCTATAGCCTTTGTGATGCGACCATTGGAGATCGGTTTTAAGCAAGTGTCTGTATCTGTATTTGAGCGTTCCTGTACTGTCGTCGGTACTTAGATTTTGATAGGTAAGATATTGGCCGGTGACATCATTAAAAATAAACGGTCTATCAGGATAGCGAACACGCGGGTCGCTGTAGGCATAGCCTGCTAGGAACTCAAGTTTGTGAACGCCCGACTGATATAGACCTGTAAAAGTAAGCTCTATTCCCTGGATACGCACAGCGCCTACATTTACCGATTTGAAACCTAATTGCCGCTGCAATTGTGAGGTTCCTCCTACTGTGTCCCAGCGGCTGAAAGTGAATTCGATCATATCGTCAAAATCCATTCGAAACAAAGCCAGCTCTGCCTGCATCTTTAGTTGCTGACCTAAGGCAAGGAGCTGCTTGACACCAATTTCATAGGTGTTGCCTATTTCAGGATTCAGTTGTGTATTTGGAAAAATGTTTACCGTTCCGACATTGGTTTTGGTAAAAGCTTCAGCCATAGAGGGGAATCTAAACCCTTGACCCCACGATGCATACACATTGGTGTATGGTGCTACTTTGTAGTTTGCACCAAAACGCAACACGGGTTTGCCTTGTGCCCTGTTGTCGAGCTTAAAAGATTCGTAACGGGCACCTGCGCTAAGGCTAAGGTTTTGCCATTTATAATCCGTTTGAAAATAAGCTGCCAGATTTCTGCTGGTATGTCGTCCTACGAAGAGCTCACTATTACTTTCTGACCACAGTCCAAAAATGCCACTTGTAATTTTTAGTCCCGAATAAGAAAGCCATTGTAATTGATATTGGGCAAGATATGACTGACTCGCATTGTCAAAAACTGTAGAATCATCCCGGGAATTATTGTCGATAGCTAAAAATCGGCCGTTGATTTCATGCCGTAATACTCCAGTTTGGCGAAACTGATTATATGTCAGCCAGGGATCGATGTGATATGTAAATCCCTGGGCAACGGTGATACTGCTGTCCTGAGCAATTAATGCCTGATTTTCCCCATTCCAGATAAGAGGCGAAGCACTTTTTCTGTAGGATATGTTGCCATTCAACCCATATTGAAGTGACTTGCTTTTATTCCAATGTGTTTTGAAATAGAGTCTGCTTCTGTTGTCGGGCGAGCGCCATTGGTATCCTTCATCCCACTGGCCTAGTCCACTTAACAAGTAGCCAAACCAATTGTTGTCGTCATTGGGATTTTCTTTTCGGTTTTGAAAACTCATCTGTACACCACCTAGCGATTGCAGGCCGTTCCACCAGGTAAGTTCTGGACGTGGAGCCGCAGGATAAAAGCCCGTAAACATATTGACCCAGCTCCTTTTTTGATAATCGCTCCGCGTGCGAACATTTATTACACCATTCAAAGCACTAGAACCATAAAGTGCTGAAGAAGCTCCTTTTATCACCTCCATTTGCTCGAGTGATTCGAAGGGTACAATGGTCCATTGTACCTGATTGGCATCAGGCGATATGAGGGGTAGATTGTCGAGCAGCAGAAGTACACGCGTACCTGCGCCATAACTCCAGCCACTTCCCGAGCGTATGTTTGCTTGGCCATCGTTTACATTCACTCCTGGTACTTGATTCATAGTTTGTTGTACATCTGTTGGATTTTTATTTTCCACCAGGTTCGGGCGAATTACGGTAAGTGAAACAGTTGTTTCTTCGATGCGCTGTTCTGATTTTGAGGCTGTAATTACCACACTTGGCAGCGAGTAACTTTCCTCCCGCAGATTTACCAGGTAAAGGGTTTTGCCATTTAGAACGACCCATTCTGTGCGGTAACCCAACATTCGAACCTCAGCAAACTTTGCCGTTGAGATATTAATTTGAAAACTCAATATGCCTAATTCGTCTGTTTGTCCACCGTTCAGTACCTGATTTTTAGAATCATCAAAAATTCTTACTGTTGCTCCTGGTACTGGTCCCTGGCGATCACTTATTTTAAAGGTGATTTCACGCCATTGGCCATAAAGATTACACGTAACTAATGAGGCAAACAGGAGAGTAAGGTTAACAATTCGCATAAATGTTACGAAATATTTAACAAAGATGTAAAAAATCTTCCGTTCGATTACTTACAATGGCAAGCAGTGACCTACCGATGTCGTTTTGCTCAAATGCATTTTTATGTTAGCGAAAAAATTGATATTGAAAATCAGTGTATTTTTAGATCCTGAAAAACATTTTAATTCCATTGAAAGTCTATTTAAAAAATCTTTTGACGTTGAGTAACCTGAAGATGTTCAATTGGAGATTTTTGATTTTATCGATAGCACTTATTGTGCAATCCTGTAAAAAGGCAGAAATACCTCAACCTTCTCCAAATCCGATTGAAAAAAATCTTTCAATCCGATTTATCCACAAAATAGGCCAGGAAAACATCCGATTAAATCAAAATGCAACACTCACCGATGGACGTCAGTTTCGCTTCCAATTTATAAGACATATTTTTACCAATATCTTTCTCATCAGCGACGCAGGAGATACCGTTTTTCCTGCAATACAGCGCATCCTGATTCGAGAGAATACATCTGAATACGATTTAGGTAAAGTACTTCTGCCTGAGGGCAAGTGGAAGATGTATCTGCTCTACGGTGTTGATTCATTGACAAACACCACGGTACAGCCCCCGATGGTAGAAAACGCCGGTGATCCGCTTGCACCGCAGTTTCCATCCATGTACTGGACATGGGAAAGCGGCTACCTCTTCACACGCATTGAGGCTCTTGCCGATACTTCCAGAATTCCTTCAGGCCAGCTCAATGGCTTTATTGATTACCATTTAGGGAAGACTGGCTTAGCCAGATGGTTAGGGCCATTTAATGTACAGGTGCAAAACGATCAGGCCTTTGTAAACCTCCAATGCGACCTGGCCCCTGCGCTAGAATCAGTGGTTTGGCCAGAAGAATTCAGCTCGCATACGTTTGAGAATCTAGCTCTTGCCGAAAAATTATTAGGCCAAATTGCTCAGAATATAAGAGATTGAATCAGTAAATTCAAAAGTGTAAAAAGTACACCTTTTTTTCGCCTTTTCCTTGAAAATTTGACATGGATTTATGGCTTAGCTATCTATTTTTGCCCGGTTAAAGTACTTGATATGCCCAAAAAACCTATTACTAAGGAAACATACCTTAAATGGTATGAAGATATGCTGTTTTGGAGGAAATTTGAAGACAAAGCGGCAGCACTCTACATACAGCAGAAAATCAGAGGTTTTTTACATTTATACAACGGTCAGGAGGCAGTACTGGCCGGATGCTTGTACGCCATGGAGCCAGGTGACCGTATGATTACGGGTTATCGCAATCACGTACAACCAATCGGTATGGGAGTAGATCCCCGCACGGTGATGGCCGAATTGCTTGGAAAAAAGACAGGATGCAGCAAGGGCAACGGCGGATCGATGCACATGTTTTCGAAAGAGCACAACTTCTTTGGCGGTCATGGCATTGTGGGTGGACAGATTCCGCTCGGGGCAGGTATTGCCTTTGCCGATAAATATCTGGGTCGTCCACATGTTACACTCACCTTTATGGGCGATGGAGCTGTGCGCCAGGGTTCGCTGCATGAAACTCTGAACATGGCCATGATGTGGAGCTTACCGGTTGTTTTCATCGTCGAAAACAATGGCTATGCAATGGGTACCTCAGTAGAGCGCTCAGCCAATCACACCGAAATCTGGAAACTCGGTCTCGGCTACGAAATGCCCTGCTGGCAGGTAAACGGCATGAACCCCGTAGATGTGTACGAAGGCGTATGGGAGGCTGTGGATAATGCGCGCGCTGGCAAAGGACCTTCGTTTATCGAAATAAAAACCTATCGCTACAAGGGGCACTCCATGAGTGACGCCCAGCACTATCGCACCAAAGAAGAGGTGGCGGAGTACATGAAAATAGACCCAATTACCCAAGTGCTCAACGTAATTAAAGAAAACAACTGGGCTACTGAAGCAGAAATACAAGCCATTGACGAACGGGTAAAGGATCTTGTAAACGAGTGTGTAGAATTTGCGGAGAAAAGCCCTTATCCGGAGCCCGAACAGCTCTATGAAGATGTGTATGTTCAAAAAGACTATCCATTCATAACCATTCAATAAAAACTACTGATGGCTGAAATAGTTACCATGCCAAGGCTCAGCGATACCATGACGGAAGGTACCGTAGCCAAATGGCACAAAAAAGTAGGAGATAAAGTAAAAGAAGGGGATATACTGGCCGAAATTGAAACCGATAAGGCCACGATGGAATTTGAATCCTTTCAAGAAGGCGTACTCCTCTACATCGGTGTAGAAGAGGGTGGCACTGCTCCAGTTGACAGCATCTTGGCAATTCTTGGCCAAGAAGGGGAGGATATTTCATCTCTCATCGGCGGAGGTGCAGCAAACCAAACATCAACCAAAGCTGAACTGCCTAAAGAAGAAAAACCTGCTGAGCAAAAGGTTGAAGCCGACGATGTTACTGAAGAGGTAGAGACCGATGGACGAAGAATAAAAATTTCGCCCCTTGCACGCCGATTGGCTAAGGAAAAAGGCATAGACATCACCCAAGTAAAAGGCACTGGTGAGGGTGGACGCATCGTAAAAAGAGATATTGAAAACTTCAAGCATGGCGCAGTGATCGAAAAGCCTGTGAAAGAAGAAGTGGTGCGTCCTGCCGTTCAAGAAGCTCCTTCAGTACCGTCTGCAGCAAGTGTAGCATATACCGAAGAGCCGGTTTCACAAATGCGCAAAACCATCGCACGCCGACTGGCAGAGAGCAAGTTCAGCGCACCGCACTTCTACCTCACTATTGAAATTGACATGGACAAGGCCGTTGAGGTGCGCAAAATGCTCAACGAAATTTCTGACATTAAAATTTCGTATAACGACCTTGTAATCAAGGCAACTGCTCTTGCTCTTAAGAAGCATCCAAAAATTAACTCTTCTTGGCTCGGAGATCGCATCCGCTTCAACCACGATATCAATATCGGTGTAGCAGTAGCTGTAGAAGAAGGTTTGCTAGTACCTGTTATTCGCCACGCCGACCAAAAAGGTCTCAGCACCATTGCTGCTCAAATAAAAGAATTTGCTCAAAAAGCCAAAGATAAAAAACTGCAACCTTCTGACTGGGAGGGCAATACTTTCACAATTTCCAACCTCGGAATGTTTGGCATTGACGAATTCACCGCCATCATCAATCCACCAGATGCCTGTATTATGGCTGTAGGGGGTATTAAGCAAGTTCCTGTAGTGAAAAATGGCGAAATCAAGGTAGGTCACGTGATGAAAGTAACCCTGAGCTGCGATCATCGAGTAGTAGATGGCGCTACAGGGGCTGCATTTTTGCAGACCTTTAAATCACTGATCGAAGACCCGATGAAGATGATTCTTTAATCGTTACTAAATACTATACATACAAAGCCCGACTCTCAAAAGTCGGGTTTTTTTGCTATTTTTCGGAGTAGATACATTCAAAAATTGAAGAATTTAAACTTAGTAAATACTTGAAGAACAGCATCTTACAAACTTCGTAAACCTTTTATCTTCGCATTTAAATACGTAAGCCCTTACACCTTTCAAAAACCTTTTGATCAGAGTGTGAGGGCTTAAACTTAGTTGGTTGGCTGGTTAAGGCCAGGTTATTAGTTTGCAACTTCGCTCATAAACTTGATGCGCACCATGCGAAGCTCCTCTTCAGTGTATTCTCCATCGAATTCTTTATAAGCCTCTTCGATCGAGTCGGTTTCAGCTTCCATAAAGTAGTCAAAGATCTCCTCGATTTGGTCTTCGTCGAGTTTTTGGTCGAGGTAATAGTTGATGTTAATGCGGGTTCCAGAGTTTACGATGCCCTCGATTTCATCGAGCAGCTCTTCCATAGTCAGCCCTTTTGCTTTGGCAATGTCGTCGAGGGCCACTTTGCGGTCTGTCGATTGAATGATAAATACTTTGAGGCTCGATTTGTTGACCACTGACTTCACGACGAAGTCATCGGGTTTTTCGATATCGTTTTCTTTTACATACTTAGCAATCAGGTCAACGAAAGGTTGTCCAAATTTCTTAGCTTTTCCTTCGCCTACCCCGGGTATATTCTTAAGTTCTTCGAGGGTAGTGGGGTAGTGGAGCGCCATTTCGTTTAGTGTACTTTCCTGAAAGACAGCATACGGGGGCACACCTTTCTTCTTCGCTTCGCTTTTCGTGAGTTCTTTAAGCATTTTAAAGAGTACTTCGTCAAAGGCAGTAGCACTTTTGCCGCCGAGTATTACGTCATCGTCGTCGTCAGTAATGCCTTCGAAGTTGGTATCTTCAGCCATTAAGAAGGGCTGAGGATATTCAATAAACTTTTTGCCTTCTGGCGTTATTTTGAGAATGCCGTAAGTTTCGATTTCTTTTTCGAGTAGTCCGTTGACAATGCATTGGCGAATTACGCTGTTCCAATAGTGTTCGCTCTTGTCGGCACCTTCGTTAAATTGTTCGTATTCTTCTACTTTATATGACCGAAGCTGTTGATTGAGCTGACCTTTGAGAATGGCAACTATTTGAGGAGCTTTGAAACGGTTTTGGCCTGAAACGACCGTTTCAAGCACCAGCTTCACGTCTTCCTGAGCGTCGAATTTTTCCTTCGGATTGCGGCAGTTGTCGCACATATTGCTGCACTTTTCCTCCGGAAATTCTTCTCCGAAGTACTTGAGTAAGTATCTGCGACGGCAACCTGAGGTTTCGGCGTAAGCAATGGTCTCTGCGATGAGCTGTTTGCCGATTTCCAACTCGGCAACTGGTTTGCCAGCCATAAGCTTTTCCATCTTTTCGAGGTCTTGGTAGGCGTAGAAAGCAATACAGTTTCCTTCGCCTCCATCGCGACCCGCACGCCCAGTTTCTTGGTAGTAGCTCTCCAATGACTTTGGCATGTCGTAATGGATCACGAAGCGTACATCGGGCTTGTCGATGCCCATACCAAAGGCAATGGTAGCCACGATTACATCTACCTCTTCCATCAAGAAGGCATCTTGGTGCTTAGCGCGCGTATTGCTATCTAGGCCGGCATGGTAGGGCAGTGCTTTAATGCCATTCACTTGCAGTGTTTGGGCGAGTTCTTCTACCTTTTTGCGGCTCATACAGTATATGATGCCGCTTTTGCCTGGATTATTCTTAATGAATTTGATGATCTCTTTTTCTGTATTAACCTTAGGACGAATCTCGTAATAAAGATTTTCGCGGTTAAAAGATGATTTGAACACTGCTGCATTTTCCATCCCAAGGTTTTTTTGAATATCGCTCTGTACTTTGGGAGTAGCAGTAGCGGTAAGGGCGATGATGGGGCGCTTTCCGATTTTGTTCATGATTGAGCGCAGGTTGCGGTATTCAGGTCTGAAATCGTGGCCCCATTCCGAAATACAGTGCGCTTCGTCGATGGCGTAAAAACTTATTTTTACTGTCTTTAGAAATTCGATATTCTCGTCTTTTGTGAGACTTTCAGGCGCCACATAAAGCATTTTAGTGATGCCCGCTGTAATGTCGTCTTTTACTTGCTGGATCTCCTTTTTTGTAAGCGAAGAGTTGAGCACATGTGCCACCCCATTTTCGGTAGAAAATCCCCGCATTGAGTCCACTTGGTTCTTCATCAGGGCGATCAGTGGCGAAACAATGATAGCAGTGCCTTCGCTCATTAAGGCCGGTAATTGGTAGCACAGCGACTTACCACCGCCGGTAGGCATGATTACAAAGGTGTCGTTTCCTTCCAATAAACTCTTGATTACTGCCTCCTGATTTCCCTTAAAGGTATTGAATCCAAAGAACTTTTTCAGGTTCTCTACTAAAGATGTGTTGCTCATTTTCTTCAGCGTATATATCTGTAAAGATAATCGAATTTTTCTGCGTTAAACAATGATTAGTTGAATTTTAAACGGTTTTCGAAAAAAGGATTGCAAAACTAAAAATTTGATTCTTAAAGATTTTAAAATATTTCAGCTCTCATTTGGGCCTAAATACACGACCATATTTCCCTAAGTAGTTCCAAATTATCCTTTTCTCAAAGGCAAATGAAACTCGCTCGAGATCTTAGTTAACACTTTCGTATACAGACATTTTAACCTCATTAGATGTAAACAGATTGCGATCTTCTTGTGTGAAACTATTCAGAAAGAGAAAGGTTACAAAATTTAATCACATAAAAATGAGGTTATTAAAATCATACTCATCACTTGTATCAACAAAAACAATTTAAACTTGAGATAATCAAACTTTTAAGTCTATCACTTTTTCATTAATAATACATCGATAAACTCCGTCCCAAAGTTTTTTTCTCATTTCTAGCGCTTTTACCACTGCATCTTGTGCCTCTTGCCATTTTACCTGTTCATCTCCACACAACTGTGAGGTCATTTCCAGTGCTAAATGGCTGTGATGTCCACCATCTACTTCGATGTGCCGATCGATGTAGTACTGGAAGCGGGAAACTTCTTCAGGAAATTTCTTTTGTAACTCTTGAATAATCGAAAGAAACATATCAGGTATTAAATCTTCTCTGCCAAAGGTGAACACTGCAGAAAGCACATGAATCTTACCACTTCGGATAATCTCAAATGTATATCGCACAAATTCAGCTGCTTCGGAAGGTACCTCAGAATGCGCAAGCGCTTCTTCTGCGTTATAGCCCTTTTTTAATAACTCGATAAATCGATAAATGGTGCTTACATCGGCACCAGCTTGTTGCATGGCATCCAGATACATCTCGAAGTGGCTTTTTCGCACGCCATCCAAGTCGATGTCGCTTTCTTCGCCCACAACTATTTCATTGATTAGGAAGCGTGTGTTCGCATCGCCGATAGGTAGCCAAGGTACTGAGGTACAGGTCAACTGGTTTTGAAGTGCCTTGAGCAGTGACATAAAATCCCAAACTGCAAAAACATGGTACTCCATAAAGGTGCGCAAATCGTCTAAAGTCTGAATGGACGAATACGCGGGATGATGAATAATTTCCTTTCGTAAGGGTTCAATAGCCTGTTGAAGTGCAGAAATATTTTTATTCATTAAATCCATTAGATAACACTCATCTTGATTTACAGCCTAAATATGACGGCTGACGAATAGTAAATGTTTGTGATTTTAAATGCTTTCAGTCCTAAAAACCTGCTAATTTTCTTATATTCAAAAATTGAAGATCGATATAAAACTGAAAATTTTTAAAAGTTGGACGTCACTGTCAGGGTAATACCATTACTTGGCGGAACTACCCGACAGATGCCTCCTACACAGAATATGCCTCGCATTTGCCTTCCGTAGTTGAGCTGAAAGCGAGTTGTATTAAGCGTGTAGCCGACGGATCCTAAAGTATAATGCAGGCGCTCTGCCGGATTTGGATTTCCGTAGTTCCAAGAATTTTGCAAGGCTACAAACCAATGAGGCGACACGCTGTATTCGGCCAGTGCCATCAGCCAATCGCCTCTGTCTTGGCGGGTAAACATGCCTTGTAGTTCTGTGCGTATGCTGTGTCCCGGCCGAATTTTATAGAGTGTTTCAAGTACAAAAGCATGAATAAATACCAGCTTCTGATAACCGCGCTGGATGATTTCGGCGTCAGTTACACCTTTTTCTAAGACTTCTTGGTTATACACAAAGTTGTAGTAAGTAAAGGTGGTCTTAAGGCTGCGATTAATAGTCTTTCGTATTTCGATGTTTAAATCTTTAAAATAAGTAATGGAACCTCTTTGAAAGGGATTTGAAACAAAACCCTTAGTACCCGTCCATGTGCAGTCAATTATCTCTCCCGGATTTACAGTACTGTAGATAGGTCGCTTCCCCAAAAATTGGCGGTCGATAGACGAAATATCTGAATAGTTGATGGCTATTGTGGTTCCATATTTTCCACCGAGTGCAGTTCCTTTTTTAAAGGTATAAGAAAGGTCAATTTGAAAACCCATTTCTCCGTTGGGCTGAACCGCATTTGGATACAAGGCAGGTAAGGTATAAGTGTGTAGTTTGGTAGTAGGTGGCAAGAAGTTGATTTGAGCATCAATGAGCGAAGCGTTTCGGTCAGAACGAAAACTCATGTTTTCAATTCGTTTAACGGTGGCCATAATACTTAAACCTTTTGTGGCATAGGTAAGGGTCGATAAAAAGCCGCTGCCGTGACGATAGATGAATCCATTGTCAAACGAAGGATCGTTGATTTTCCAAACAAACTCGGTATTCCATCCAAATCCACCGCGCTGCAAGGTAAATCTACCGCCTGATGCTCCTACATTTTCCGGCAAATTGAGCACTGGATCAGCAGCTCTTTGAAATTTGCTCACAAATGAAGCTCCTAGCGAAACCAACCAGGCGGAGTTTTCCATTCCGGGCAGCGCTTCGTTCAAATTAATTTCAGCATCCATGCCCCTTACAATGCCTTCAGCTTTAGTAAAATACAACCTTTGGCGACCTATTACGCCCTTTAAGTAAAAGCCCTTTGCAGGTTTGTAGCGCAAGCGCAAGCCATCCATGGCATTGTCAAGTCCTAAGCCGCGCTCTTCAAACGATCTGAAAATCATGCCGCTGCCAAACTGTTCATAGTAATTTCCAACAGTGACGTCTAAGCCATCTTTCTCGAATCGGATAAATCGAAAGGGAATGCCTTCACCTCGGTAGCCCTCAGGGAGTCCCAGAAGGTTGTTTTGATAATTTTCGTATCGCAATCCTGCGGAAAAGTTGCCCTGTGTGTAAATAAAGTTCGCAAAACCAGCGGCTAACAATCGTTCTCTGGGAAAAAATTCACCGGTTGGGTCTATGGCCTTGTCTCTGAAGTAGTACTGAACATCTGTTTGAAAATTACCGTGCAATTCTCCTTTCGGCGATTCTTGCTTGCTCTGAGCTGCTACACGTACTTGCTGTAGAGACAATAAGCATACTACAAAGGCGTACTTTTTTTTCAATGCTTTTTTTTACAAATGTATTTAAACTTCAAAAGATCGCATTAAGTTAGTTACATTCTTTTTTCGATTCAAATATGGAAGCAATTTCATTGGATTTCTAACAACCTTTCTGCTTTTTTTACTTTCCATTCCGGCCAAACTTTTTTGAATTTTTTTACTTCTTCTTCAATCCATTTTCTTTCGCTTTTTTCTGTGATATTTCTAAGATATTGCAAGGCCGATTGAGCTAAATTTTTATCGTAGTGTCCTAAAGCGTGTACACACAGCTTTACCAGTTTTTCACTTTTGTAATTCACTCTACCTAAATAGTTGATAGCTTGTGCACGTACAGAGCCCATATAAGTAGTTTCTGCAAATTCAAACACTGCTTCATACGACGATTGATTTTTGAGCAAATTCGCTTCTGCAATAGCCATTTGCAGTCGTTCATTTTGTGTTGTAAACGATTTAGGAACATTAATGCTTTCTTTGTAGATGTTTATTTTTTCAGGTCTACTATTTATTAATCGCACATATACCAAAGCCTTTAACAATGGATTATCTGTGTTAGCAAAATCGAGCAGTTCATTTTCAGTTCTACCCTTCCAAAAAGTCACATCTGTAAAGCGCAAAAGGGCAATTTTTACTCGATCGTCCTGAAATTTTCTGAAAAAATTCCACATTTCCGGGCGAGTAATATTTCTGCCAAAAGCGTTAATCCAATGTTCTAAAACAATCGGATTTTCTTCGTTTACAAGTAAGTTGAGATCAGCAGTAGAAAAACCTTTTGAAGTTAATGTATAGGCAAAGAATCGATCGTAGGGCAGCTGAGCATATTTTACGATATTTTGATTGGGATCAAAAATTTCAGTCCACTCGATTAATTGAATTTTTCCAGGATCGGGATTGACCATTAACGCACTTTCATCGATTTGTAATGGGATATAAAAAGTATCTCTTTTTGTTCGAATTTCAACCGGAATTTTATACGATCTTTTGGTTGTTTTAATTTCGATATCAAAATACAATCGAAAAGTTTTCGTACTATCGGGTTTATATATATTTTCCTGAGAAAAATGAAGTACGAGTCTTTTAGATTTTTTATCGATTTCTTCCTTCCAAATAAGTGAGATTTTAGGCATGCCTGATCCATAAATCCATTGATCCCAAAACCACTGTAAGTTGCGTCCGGTAACCTCGTGAAAGGCATACAAAAGATCTTCGGAGTGTACATTCCGAAAGCGATGTCTTTCTAAAAACACACGCAGAGACTCATAAAAGGCTTCATCACCTACCAATTGGCGAAGCATGTGCAGCACAACTCCCCCTTTTTGGTAGTGGCGAGCCGTACCTGCCTCAGAATGAGCTAATGGCAAATTGTTTTCTGCTTCTTGAAACTTTACGCGCGTTATGGCTTGTCGCACTTTTGACGAAAATGCAAAATCGCCATCTGTCCAGAGAGTGGAAAGCAAATCAAAATACGTTGCGAAGCTTTCGTGAAGCCAGTGATGCCGGGCACTCCATGCGGTTATGAGATTTCCAAACCACTGATGGGCCATTTCGTGGGCATTCACGAAGTGATAGTTTTTATAACTTTCCGTTGAAGGTTCACTGATGAGATTTTCTCCAAAAATTACCGCTCCAGTATTTTCCATAGCCCCATAGATGAAGTCAACCACAGGCACCTGTCGATAAGGACCCGGCCACGGGTAGTACACTTTGAGCAACTTCTGAAAATGGGTCATAAACAAATGGCTGTACCGGTAAGTAGATGCGGCTGAGGTTGGAATATCTGGATAGGTGAACTCTTCAAACTCGATTTCGCCATTATCGTATTTCAGCACAGTTTTATGAGGCAGGTAATCGCCTATGGCAAGCATAATCAGATAGCCGGCATGTGGCCGATCTTGCAGGTAGTGCCAGCGTATTTTATCACCTAGGGTGTCCACACTCAGAAGCTTTCCATTAGAGATTGTGCGATATTGCTTATCAAAATGCACTATTATTTCCGTAGTGAGCTTGTCGTGCTGTTCGTCGTAATAAGGTATCCAGTGCCTATGGTCGATTCCTTGGCCTTGCGTCCAAATTTGTTTCCTGCCTTTTCCGGTGGGGTCGTCCCAGCCGGTAAAATAAAGGCCTTTTTCAGGATAAGCTGAATAATTGATTTCCAGAATGTTTACCTTATCTCGAAAGAGCTTTTGAGGGAAAATTGCTACGCCGGAATCGCTCAGCGTGTAGCGAACTTTTTGCCCATTTAATGTCAACAAACTGATGGAGAATCGAATGGCATCGATCCAGATGCTTTCATTCGGCCTAAAAAGTGGCGAAAAAGTTAGAGTCGATTTACCAATTACCCGACCTTTTGCTGGTTCAAATTCGACCTCGAGTCGAAGATGATGCATATCGATGGTGCGCTCTCTTGGCGCCCAACGTGGATCAACGGGTACACAAATAGTGCTGTTCTGCGCAAACAGAACATTACCCGTCAAAAAGAACCAGAGGAAACTTAAGAGATTTCTACGCATTGATTTTTCGAAATCAAATATTTGATTTTTCCCTTGATTTTTTTGTTGAAAAATGGTGAATTTGTACTTGGAAAATCTTTAAAATCTTCCTTTTTCCATACAAATTCTTGTTCCAAGTTCACCAATATAAAACTTTCTTTGTTTTTATTATTTAAACCTAAAATTTTTGCTGGGTTTGTATGTAGTTTTTCGATTAAAAGTTCTAATGAAAATATGTTAGACTCTATTAAGGTTGGAAGTAAAAAAGGCAAGGTAAACATTCCATAAGAGGCTTTGTCAAATTCGCATACTTTTTCTTCATATGTACGAGGTTGATGGTCGGCGGCTATAGCATCTATAGTTCCATCTATTATTGCCTCTACGAGCGCTTGTCGAGTTTTTTCATCTCTCAGCGGAGGATCAGTTTTGTAATTCGAATCAAAATTTTCGAGCGATTCATCTGTCAAAAGCAAATGATAAAAGTTGACATCAGCTGTTACGGGTAATCCCTCAGATTTTGCTTGGCGAATTAGGTGAATGCTTTCTTTAGTAGATATGGATTGAAAATGTACACGACAACCAGTGTAGCGCACCAAATCGAGGTCTCTTTTTAGTCCGATTGACTCGGCGATGGTAGGCAATCCTTTCAATCCAAGTCTTGTAGAAACTACGCCTTCGTGAACCATGCCATATCGTAGCAAATCGCTGTCGCCAGGTGTGAGCATGAGCGATGTATTCAACTGACGAGCGTATTGCATGGCAAGTAGCAGAAGTTTGGTATTTCTGATGCGGTTTTTGTAGTCTGAAAAGGCCAGTGCACTAGCTGATTTCATGTCAAACATTTCAGCTAGTTCCTTACCTTCTAAATTTTTGGAAATGGCACCTATTGAGAGAAGATTGTTTACGGCTTGAGCTGCTATTTTTTGCTGAAATTCGACGAGCTGTCTGCTGTCAACTACAGGTTGTGAAGATGGCATTCCCGCCAGATGTGTAAATCCTCCAAGAACAGCTAAATGGAGTGTTTGAAGGATGTCTTCTCGGTCTTCGCGTCCGGGTTGATTGATTTCTGAATGAAGTTCTATTAATCCTGGTAATAAAGTAAGATGACTTCCTTTAATTTTCTGAATGTTTTCGTCAATTTTACTTCCTGAAGGCAAAATTTTTATTTCATTTCTATTAATTAAGATGTCACACTGTTTTTTATACAGAGGATGACCAGGTATAAAATTGCGAACTGAAGTAATAGCTTTTTCAAGTATTTTTTTCATTTTAAAAATCGAATTAATAACAACTCTCCTATAAAAAATAACAATGCCGTAAGAGCAAAGAAATACCAAAGATCAGAACGAAATAAGTCTATTTTTGATGAAGTTAAAAAATCTTCTGATATCGACATTTTTACCCATGATTTATTTGCGAATATGTTGTCTATTTCTATATCGCTGTAGCATTCATTCTTCAGTTTTCTAAGATCAAAATTAAAGGCTAATTTATCTAATTCCTTATTGAGATATTGTACACTGTACATGCCATTTTCAATTACGTCTCTTCCAAAAAACAATTGAATTTCGTTACCTTTACGTTTTTGGTATGGTATAATTTCTTTGCCTGATGGAGAAAGTATTTTTATAGGCTCGTCTCTGTTTGACTCAGAAATAGTGTATTGAAAAGAGTAATCACTTCCAGCAATATAATACATTGAACTTTGATGTGTATTTCGATGGATAAAGTTGTATATCAAAGGATTGAAAATTGTGTGATAAATCACATTTGAATTTTCTGGACCTATAGAACCAGTGAATATGTAAAATTCACCATTTGAGGTAATTTTTCCTAATAGTGTTGTTCCATCTAATGTGTAGAGAATTGGGCTAATACTAGTACCTTTTAGTAAAAAATATTTATTAAGAAAGGGTAAGTCGGGCAAGTCAATTTCTTGTACAAATACATTAAAGAAAAGTAAATCGTTGTAATTCAACTTATCAGCTTGTATAAAATTTTTTTCATAGGGTTGTATGTAAGCATCAAATCGCTGTAAAAATCTATTGTATGAAGGAACATCTACTTCATCATTTGGACATAAAAGTAATCGTCCGTTTTCTTTCAAAAAGATTTGAAGTGAAGCAGCTAACGGATCCGGAATTTCTTTTATGTTTAATAAAACAACTAATTGAAATTCTTTTAGAATTTCTGATTTTATTTCCCCAATAGTTTTGAAAGTAACTTCAGCAGTATGAGCAGTGGTAAATTTGGTTTTAAGAGCCTCTGATAAACCTTTATTTTCTGCAATTACAAGTATTTTTTTAGGCTTTTGGAGAGGATGTGTGAAATAAAATCGAAAGATGGAATTTTGATGTGATTCTGACTCTAGAAATCCGAAAGTATTTTCTTCCGATTTAGGGAATGAGAACGAAAGCCTTTTTGAGTTCTCCTTCTCTGGTGAGAGGGTAAATAATACCTTTTTGCTGTTTCCTAATATGTACGAAGCAGGCTGGTCAATCGCAGCTTCGATTATATCTGTTCCCGGAACTGACCAGACAGAATCAATAATTTCTAAATTTTTTGTGTCCATACCATCCAACTTAATTGGAATGCATAATTGAGACAATTCGTTTAAATTATCACCTCGCTTCAAATAATCACTTAAGAGAAATATAGCTGGAGGTATTTGTTCATTTTTTATCGTTTTTTCAATACTATTAGCAATATCTTTCCATGAGGGGATGAGAGGAAATGGCTCTAACTGATCAACATATCTCAGGGCCTCTTCTTTTCGATAAAAAGTTTCTGTTGCGTTGTTATTCGTCAGAATAGTCAACTTTTTAAAAGATCTTAAATTGTTAATTGTACTCCTTAAAGAATTTCGCAAATAAAGTAATCTACTCTTGTCATCGTTTTTTAAGAAGAAGCCTGGATGATTATCTACGTAAATCAAAATATTTTCAACATCTTTATTTCGTGAATCTTTAAGTGAATTTTCACTGAAATAGGGCAGTGAAAATCCCAGTACCAATGCTGATAAACCTATGATTCTTGAGGCAAGAATCAATAAATGCTTTAAGTTTTTAATCCTCTTTTGTTGAGCTTGTGTCTGTTCTAAAAAAAACGTTTGAGTAAAAACAATTTTTTTATACTTTCTGAAGCGAAATAAATGGATTATAATGGGTATCGAAACCAATAAAAGCATCCATAAGAAAAGGGGCTTTTCAAAACTCATCGGCAATATTTCAAACTTTTAATAGTTTCAATTGGATTGTTTGATGAAAATATAAAATTACCAGCCACCAGCACATCAGCTCCGGCATCTGTAAGCTTGGCGGCATTCAGTTGATTTACACCTCCATCGATTTCTATCAGAAAGTTTGTTTGAGAATCATTTCTCATATCTACCAATTTCAGAACTTTTTTGTATGTATTTTCTATAAATTTTTGTCCGCCAAAACCGGGATTTACACTCATCAGGCAGACCAGATCAATATCCTCTATTACATCTTCAAGTAACTGAACGGGTGTGTGCGGATTCAGCGCTACACCAGCTTTCATTCCGGCTTGTCTTATTGCATGAAGTGTGCGATGAAGGTGTGTTGAGGCCTCGTAGTGTACTGTAAGAATGTCAGCTCCTGCTTTTTTAAACTCCTCAATATAGCGCTCTGGCTGAACAATCATTAAATGCACATCAAAAGTTTTGGTGGAAAGTTTGCGCAATTGTGATATGATCGGCATTCCAAAAGTGAGATTGGGAACGAAAATCCCATCCATTACATCGAGATGAAACCAATCAGCTTCAGACGTGTTGAGCATCTTGGCTTCATCGGCCAATCTTGTAAAATCAGCAGAAAGTAAGGAAGGGGCAACTATTGGCATTCTCATTTTTGTGCAAACTTAGGAAGTTGCAAGCATAATCGTTTTTGGAAAGTGAGTTTCTTGATGCTCAAAAGTGAATAAGCAATTGAAAATCAGAATTTAACTTTAGTGTACTTATTTTTTTTACATTACCTTTTACAAAGCTGTATGTACATCCTTTATACTTTCGCAAACTGTAAAAGATTTAAATCTATGAAAGTGCAATATAAAACCACCTTGAAGTGCCAAGGCTGTGTGGATAAAGTAGCGGAAGATTTGACAAAGGAATTTGGCGCAGAAAATTGGAGCGTCGATCTCAACACCAATCCAAAAATATTGACAGTTGATTCTGAACATGCGGATAAAGCCATCGAAATTCTTCAAAACAAAGGATATAAAGCCGAAAAAGTAGCTGAATGAGTAAAGTGAAGCCGGCATTAGTACAGGGCACCAGAGATCTGAGCCCTGACATGATGTATAAGCGCAGTTATGTAATTTCCGTTATAAAAGAAGTTTTCGAGAAATATGCTTTTCAGCCTTTGGAAACCCCGGCAATGGAGCGACTTGATACCTTGACCGGAAAGTATGGTGATGAAGGTGATCGATTGATTTTCAGAATCTTAAATTCGGGAGATTTTAAAAAAGAAGTTCCAGCTGACGTTTGGCAGACGGCTGAGAGCAACACATTGGCAGGGTTGATTTGTGAAAAAGCTCTCCGTTACGACCTCACTGTGCCCTTTGCGAGGTTTGTGGCAATGAACAGGCATGCTATTGCGCTGCCCTTTAAGCGCTACCAGATACAGCCCGTTTGGAGGGCTGATCGTCCGCAGAAGGGTAGATACCGAGAATTTTATCAGTGCGATGCTGACGTGGTAGGCAGCACAAGCCTTTGGCAAGAGGTTGAATTAGCTCTGATTTATGCGGAGGTTTTTGAAAAGTTGAAGTTGCCTGTGCGCATTCGACTCAATAGTCGAAAGTTGCTGAACTCTGTAGCCCTAAAAGCCGGAGCAGGGGAGAAGTTTGGAATTTTCATCACAATACTCGATAAACTCGACAAAATTGGCCGACAGTCGGTAGTAGATGAATGGCTTAAAGCGGGATTTGACGCCAGCGGTATTGGTTCCCTCAGTAGCTGGATTTTTGATGAAAAGGTTGATCTGCTAAAGGTGGAAAAACACTTAGGAGCAGAAAATGAAGGGCTTGAAGAAGTGCGTTTTGTATTAGAAAAGGTAAAAAGTCTTAATCCAGATGCTCCATTACTCTTTGACCCAACTTTGGCAAGAGGTCTTGATTATTACACAGGGTGCATTTTTGAAGTGGTGGCTGAAGGGGTAGCCGTAGGTTCTATTGGTGGAGGTGGTCGTTACGACAACCTAACCGGAATCTTTGGTGTGGAGGGAATTCCCGGCGTAGGTATTTCCTTTGGCTTGGATCGCATTCTTTTGGCATTAGAAGAAAGGGGACTAACAGGATTTGCTCAGGTTTCCAAAGCTTGTGTGATGGTCACAGGGCTTTCGGAAGAGGATATGCCCTTTGCAGCCGAAGTAGCCTATGCTTTTCGAAAGGCAGAAATTTCAACAGAGCTCTATCCAATTGCTACAAAGCTTAAAAAGTCGCTAGAGTATGCGAATAAAACGGCTATTCCCTTTGTGGCGATAATTGGTGAAGACGAACGAAGCAAGCGATCATTTACACTTAAAAATCTAAAAACGGGAGAACAGAGCTCATTTGCCCTCACTGATAACCAAGGATGGATGAAGGCGTTTTCAGTCGGCTAAAATCAATTTTGAGTAGTAGTACATACACAAAAATTGCATTGGATAGCTTTCGTTCGATTTTTTTATTTTTTTCACATTTAAAATGATACCAGAACTTGTTTACAATACCTTTGTATACGTCATTTTTACAATCTAATAATATGAATATCAGGTCGTTTTCGAATGCATTTCGATCTCTGATCCTCCCAGCTTTCTTTTTTGTTATTTGTTCCAATTTTTTAAAAGGTCAAGAAAATCTTTTTCAGAGTGAGTTTTTTATTTTAAGAGATGAAGGTCAATATAAAAGAGGTGAAAAACAACCTGAAACGACCTATTTCGTTCGCGGGAATGGGGCTTTAATGGCAATCACAGCCAGGCAGTGGAAGTGGTACTATGCCAGCGATACCGTGGGGCAAAAGATGACCTCATCGATGACCTTTCGAGGTGCTAATCCCAATGCAACAATCGAAGACGAAGGGAATGGAGAGTACTTCGAACGACATTATACCGTACATGACGATGGCCGGCCTGTGTACAGTGTGAGAAAAGTGCGGGTCTGTGGTCTGTACCCGGGAATAGACCTCGAGATGTTTGCCGGCGAGGCGGGCTTGCGCTACGAATTTTTGGTACAACCGGGAGCCGATGTCTCAAAGATTCAAATGGAATTCAGCAGCGATCTGAGTGTTAGTATCAATCAAGACGGTATTTACACAGCTAAGTCTCCATTTCTTTACATCACCGACGAAACTCCGTATATCGTAATGCCTGACGGAAGTAAGCTGGCTTGCAGATTTGTAAAACAAGGAAGGGCTGTGCGGCTGTCTTTGGGTAGAAATGAAAAGTTGTTTGCTCAGTCACAGCAGTCCCTGCGAATCGATCCGCAGATTGTGTGGAGTACTTATTACAGAGGCCCGCTATCTGATAATCTATTTGCTATTACGATTGACTCGCTGAGAAATGTGCTCGCCGTGGGCTCTACCAGTTCATCAACAGATATTGCTACTCCCGGCTCACATCAGGCTACTTATGGCGGAGGTCCTAATGACGCATTTTTGGTAAAATTTGACCGATGTGGCCGTAGACTTTGGGCTACCTACTATGGAGGCAATGGCAATGATGGCGCTTCGAGTGTGGCTACAGATCCCCTAAACAATATTTACATCGCCGGCAGCACAACTTCCACCAATGGCATTTCCACTGCCGGGGCCCATCAAAGTGCCCTGTCAGGTGTTACAGATGGCTATTTGGTTAAGTTCAATGCAGACGGTCTTCGTATTTGGAGCACTTATTATGGAGGTACAGCATTAGAATCAGGAGTGGGCGTTGCTGTAAATTTTACTGGTACACGTGTGCTTTTATTTGGTAGCACTCTTTCAAACAACAACATAGCCACACCCGGAAGTTTTAAACCAACCCATTCCAATATAACAATCAATGACGGCTTTTTCGCCATGTTTGACAGCAGTGGTACACGTCTGTATGGTTCTTATTTCGGAGGTACACTATTGGATGAAATCTCTTCCGCCGAATTTGATGCCTCAGGCAATTTTTACATAGGTGGACGTACGCAGTCTTCAGCCAATATAGCCTCGCCAGGGGCTTATCAGACCTTCTATAACGGAAATACAGACGGTTTTTTTGCTAAATTTACTCCAAATGGACAGAGAATATATTCTTCGTATTACGGTGGGAATGATGCAGATCAGATAAATTCCATAGCTGTAAGAAACAATTTGCTATATCTGGGAGGTGTCACGGCAAGTACATCAGGCATAGCCACACCGGGAAGTTTTTTGCCTACATATCCTTCCATCACCACTACTTTTAGTGGATTTATTGTTCAGTTTGATACTAACGGAGTTACGCGTAACTGGGGCACTTACTACGGTGGCACGAGTGCCACGCGCATATTAAGTCTTGCAACAGACCTTGCCGGCAATGTATTCTTCGGTGGACATACCGTCGATATGAATTTGGCTACCCTCGGTGCATATTCAACTACACGCAGTGGTTCAAGCGATTTGATTGTAGGTCGATTTACCACTACCGGTGCTCGCACATGGGTGAGTTACTATGGAGGCCCCCAAGTAGAGCAGCAGGTGGCCTCCGTTGTATTTGGTTTTAACAACGCCGTTTACATAGGTGGTACAACACAAGGTATCCACACTAATCTGGGTATTTTCGGATTCTACGGAAACAGTCAGGGGGTATTTAGCGGTATTCTGGGTAAATTTTTTGCTACACCGCTGCATGCTGAAATCCGGGCTGTCAGCAAGGTAAATCTTTGTCCGTCTGAAATTTTTACTGTAGCCTTTACAGGAGGCGGTGTAGGTACGCCTACCACCGTATTTGCTGAGCTGTCCGATACTACTTATTCCTTTGCTAATGCTACTACTGTTGGTCAGATTGCCAATTTTACCACCGGGAGCCCTGTACTGTCTTGTCAGATTCCCCCTTCGCTACCTATGGGCAAATATTTAATTCGTGTTCGCATTCAGAATCCGGCTTATGCTTCTATCCATTACTGCGACACTATCACAGTACTGACCAATGGAATTCTTACACTTAATCAAAATATAGATACGCTATGCACAGGTGATTCAGATACCATTACCATCTCAAACTATGTTGGAGGAAATGTAGTTTGGTACTACAACGGTACACCTGTATCAGGAAATAACCAGCCAATTTTGCCGGTGACACAAGCAGGAGATTACTATGCTGTGGTACAACACAACGGTTGCAACGTCACAACCGATACGGCTACTTACTACGATGTGCCTTCCACAGCAATTACCTGGACGCCCTTCCCCACAAGTTGTCAGAATGATTCTTCCTTTGCGCTAAACAATGCCTTCCCTTCCGGAGGAACATACAGTGGTCCGGGTGTTTCCAACAATCAATTTTACCCTTCAGTCGCTGGACCCGGCAAACATGCTATTCAATATACCCTCCAGCTTACCTCGAATTGCCAAATTACCTCTTATGATACCATTACAGTATTTCCGACTCACAATGTAGTACTAACGGCCTCACTGTGCGAAGGGCAAACAATCACCCTGCCCGATGGCCAGCAAGTAAATCAACCCGGGACTTACACCGTGGAGCTGGTATCATCACAGGGCTGCGACAGCACCATCCTCTTTATCATCTCCAGTCTGCCCCCGGCAGGCGACTTATTGCCACGCGACACGAATCTATGCGAAGGCCAGTCAATAACCCTGAATCCGGGCTTCTTTCAGTCGTATGAATGGAATACAGGTGATACCACCCCTACTATAACTGTATCAGAAAGAGGGCTGTACAAAGTGACCGTACGCGATGCTTTGGGCTGTATCTACACCGATAGCATTCTGATCACAAACAATTGCTTTCCAGTGATCTTTGTTCCCAATGCCTTCTCGCCCAACGATGACCGCCGAAATGACCGATTTAAAGTAGCTGTGAGTGAATTTATCACGTATTTCGAAATGATGATCTTTAACCGCTGGGGTGAATTAGTCTTTCAGACTTTTACGGCCGACTTCGAATGGGATGGCACATTCCGAGGCGAAAAACTTCCTCAGGGCAATTATCCCTACCGAATCATCTACGAATACGAAATCGGCGGTAATCGCTACCGAAAACAGGAATACGGTACAATCAATATTGTTCGGTAAGAGTGCATAAAAAACTTTTGTAGCTCAATATGAGCTTGATAATTTCCTCACCTCTTCAGCTAGTAACCATTGAGCTTAAGGTTTTTAAAACTGAGGTATAAGGATTCTTTATGTTACAATAAAATTCGTCATCGTAAGGAATTCAACTTCAGAAGGAACGGTTCTATAATTTGCAATTGTTTTTTAAAATCCATATCAGCATCTCCTGATGCTTCGGCTATTCATTGGTATTTTCGCAGCCGTTTTTGTCGGATAGAACAGAAAAATGTCAGAAAAATTCAGAGAATACGGGCAGCTGAACTTGCCCGAGGTACACAAGGAAATCATCGCTTACTGGAAGCATATCAGAGCTTTTGAACGAAGTGTGGAAGAGCGCGAGGGCTCGCAGGAATTTGTCTTTTACGAAGGTCCGCCGAGTGCTAACGGTATGCCGGGTATTCACCACGTAATGGCCCGCACCATCAAAGACCTCTTCTGCCGCTATAAAACCCAACGCGGCTACAAAGTAATCCGCAAAGCCGGTTGGGATACGCACGGCCTGCCCATCGAGCTAAGTGTGGAAAAAACTCTGGGCATCACTAAAGAAGACATTGGAAAAAAAATTTCGGTAGAAGAATACAATGCTGCCTGCCGTCGCGAAGTGATGAAATACACTGACGCATGGAATGAACTGACCGAACTGGTGGGCTATTGGGTAGATTTAAAAAACCCTTACATCACCTACGAAAATACCTATATCGAATCTGTGTGGTGGCTGCTCAAGAAAATTTATGAGAAAGGACTTTTATACAAAGGCTACACCATACAGCCCTATTCGCCCAAAGCGGGAACAGGACTTTCATCACACGAGCTGAATCAGCCCGGCTGCTATCGCGATGTGAAGGACACTTCGGTGGTTGCCGTTTTTGCCCTTCGCACTGACGATGAACATACCAAAAAGCGATTTGAGGCCGCATTTGGATTGCCTTTGAAAGATGGCGATGGCATTCTTGCCTGGACGACAACTCCCTGGACCCTGCCATCAAATACTGCCCTCACCGTAGGTCCTGAGATTGAATATGCTTTGGTGGAAACTTTTAATCCTTACACTCGCCAGCGTCAGCGTATAATACTCGCCAAAGAACTGATTGCCTTGAACTTCGGAAAACAATTTACCGAAGTACTCAATCCAGGGGAGTTAGATGCCTACACCGGCGATGCCAAGGCAAAAATTCCTTATCGAATCACTGCCACGTGCAAAGGCTCAGCTTTACAAGGCCTTCGCTATCATCAGTTATTGCCTTATGCCCTGCCGTATCAGGATGCAGATAAGGCTTTCCTAGTTATCACCGGCGACTTTGTGACGACTGAAGACGGTACAGGAGTGGTGCATACAGCTCCAACTTTTGGTGCCGATGATGCCCGCGTGGCCAAGCAATGGGGTGTACCTCCCATGCTAGTTTTAGATGATGAAGGCCACCCAACGCCCTTAGTGGATTTGCAGGGACGTTTTACCAAGCACGTGCACGATCCACAATTTGGTCTCGCAGGTGAGTATGTAAAAGCGGAATATTACACTGAAGAAGAACTACAGAAAGAATACGAGCGCCAGAGAGAATTGCTCAGACCCATTATAGCCGACCTGAAACACTACTTGTCAGTAGATGAGCGAATTGCCTTGAAACTCAAAATGGAAGGCAAAGCATTCAAAATCGAGAAATACGAGCACAGCTATCCCCACTGCTGGCGCACGGACAAACCTGTGCTCTATTATCCTCTGGACAGCTGGTTTATACGTGTGACGGCTGTCAAAGACCAGCTGGTAGAAAACAACCGCCGTATCCGATGGAAGCCCGAAGCTACCGGTACCGGCCGCTTTGGCAATTGGCTCGAAAACATCAACGACTGGAACCTAAGCCGTTCGCGTTTCTGGGGGATTCCTTTGCCCATCTGGCGCACTGAGGATGGCAGCGAGGAAAAGTGCATAGGTTCATTGGCTGAATTAAAAACAGAAATTGAACGATCAGTGGCGCTTGGAATAATGAGTGAAAATCCTTTGAAAGATTTTGTTCCGGGTGACACCAGTCGTGAGAATTATGAAAAGTTTGACCTGCACAAACCCTATATCGACCGAATTGTACTGGCATCTTCGGCAGGCAAACCTATGTACCGCGAAAGCGACCTCATCGATGTGTGGTTTGATTCAGGTGCCATGCCCTTTGCGCAGTATCACTTTCCCTTTGCTACGGGTGAGGATTTGAGCAAATTGCCCTATCCGGCTGATTTTATCGCCGAAGGAGTGGATCAGACCCGCGGATGGTTTTACACCCTGCACGCCATCAGCACACTGGTTTTCAATTCCATTGCGTACAAAACGGTGATTTCCAACGGTTTGGTGCTCGACAAAAACGGTCAGAAGATGTCGAAGCGCTTGGGCAATGCCGTGGACCCCTTTGATACCATCGAAAAGTATGGTTCCGACGCCCTGCGGTGGTATATGATCACCAACGCCCAGCCGTGGGACAATCTGAAGTTTGATTTTGAAGGACTCATCGAGGTACAGCGCAAATTTTTTGGAACCCTTTACAACACCTATAGCTTCTTTGCTCTTTATGCCAATGTAGATGGCTTCCGCCATGCGGAACCGCCGGTGCCTATGGAAGAGCGCACAGAGCTCGATCGCTGGATTTTGTCGGAATTGCACACCTTGATTCAAAAATGCTCTGCATGGATGGACGATTACGAGCCAACACTAGCGGGCAGAGCAATCCAATACTTTGTAACCGAAGACCTGAGCAACTGGTATGTACGCCTGTCGCGTCGCCGTTTTTGGAAAGGGGAATACGGCCCTGATAAAGTGGCAGCTTATCAGACGCTGTACGAATGCCTGATTACCGTGGCCAAATTAATGGCGCCCATTTCGCCCTTCTTTGCCGAGCGCCTATATCGCGACCTGAATGGCGTAACCAAATTAGAATCTTACGATTCAGTACACTTAGCTCCTTGGCCTACAGCAAATGAAAAGCTGATTTTGCCGGAACTCGAAGAGCAAACTCATTTGGCCCAACAGGTGTGCAGCATGGTGCTCTCGCTGCGCAAGCGACAGAAAATTCGCGTACGACAGCCCCTTCAAAAAATCATGATACCCGCCCTACAGCCCGAATTGGCCGAACGCATCGCACGAGTGGCAGATGTGATCAAAGCCGAAGTGAATGTGAAGGAAATCGAAATCCTTCGCGAAGACACCGGTCAGATCGTAAAACGCGCTCGTCCCGATTACAAAAAACTCGGTGCCCGACTCGGCAAGGCGATGAAAGAAGCTGCGCATGTGATTTCGAACTTTACAGCCGACCAAATAAACACACTGGAACAGCACGGCAAAATCACACTTCCTTTAAGCTCTGGTGATGTGGAGATTGCAGCTGATGAAGTTGAAATTTACACCGACGACATTCCCGGCTGGCTGGTAGCGGTGGAGCGCGGACTCACGGTGGCGCTCGATATTACCATTACACCCGAATTATACCGCGAAGGTCTGGCCCGCGACTTAGTAAACCGCGTTCAAAACCTTCGCAAAGACAGCGGCCTGCAAGTGACCGACCGCATTCGACTCTATCTACAGCCCCATGATTCGCTCAGAGAGGCTGTGGATGCAATGAGCGACTACATAAAAGGCGAAACTTTGGCCGATGCTATTGAGTTTGTTGAATTAAATGAAGGTGAACATCTTGATTTTGATGAGTTCACCGTGATGGGTAGAATAGAAAAGGCGATTTAATCACCCTTCTAAGTGAAATGACCGGATTGCAATTAGCCCTTATAAGCTTATGCAATCCGGTTTTTCGTTTTATGCGTTTTGATGAGTGGCGTTTTGAACGACAATTTCTTTTAAGTCAGGCGATTTAATGTCGTCAAGACTTGCGCCTGTGAGTGCCCTTCGCAGCAGATCAAGCGCAGCAAGGGCTGTTTTGCGAATGTTTCGCATGCGGTCGTTTCCAAAGCGATAGAGATAAGCTCGTGTTTGGTGGGGCGTGCTGATTCCAATCCACACGGTGCCTACGGGTTTCTCATCTGTGCCCCCATCTGGTCCGGCAATACCTGAAGCGCTAAGCGCGTAGTCAGTACCAAAAACTCTTTTGGCACCTTCAGCCATTTGAAGTACGACCTGACTGCTCACAGCTCCATACTGAAGGATGTCGCTGTGATGCACACCAAGGGTTACTTCTTTAGCTACATAGTCGTAAGACACAATTCCACCCATGAAGTAAGCCGAACTTCCGGGAACACTTGTAATAAGGTGGGCGATATAACCTCCAGTGCAGCTTTCAGCTAAAGCAAGTGTTTTACCTGATGATTTAAGTAGTTGGCCTATCACTTTTTCGAGAGGCTCATCGCCCTCAGCATACAAATCGACGCCTAAAAGCTGTTTGAGTTTTTCACCTTCAGCTTTTAAAAGTTCTTCGAGGGGCTCATTTTTCGAACCCCGAGCCGTTAGCCGAAGACGTACGGCGCCGGCAGAGGGCAAATAAGCGAGCTTAATTTGGGGAGGCAATTGCAGCTCCCATGCTTCAATGCGCTTTGCCAAAATGCTTTCAGGAATGCCTTGGGTGTGAAATACAGCGTGCAAAATCTGTGTATCGGGAAGTAATTTCTCAGCTACAAAAGGACGGATGTAGTTCTCGAAGAGGGCTTTCATTTCGTAAGGCACTCCAGGTAGCGAGAAGTAATGAACGCCATTGCGTTCAAACTGCATTCCGGGAGCTGTTCCATACCAGTTTTTAAGTGGAATGCATCCCGAGGGCAACCAGGCTTGAGAGGCGTTTAATTCGTTGACTTCTCTACCAAGACGATTAAAAATTTCAGTAATGTGCCTAAGCGTTTCTTCATGAAAGGTGAGTTCCATTCCGAAATATTCGGCCAGAGTTTTCTTGGTGATGTCGTCGCGTGTAGGTCCCAATCCCCCGGTTAATATGACCAGGCGGGTATCGGGCAGTAGGGTATCAAGCGCATGAAAAATCATTTCTCTGTCGTCGCCTACCGCCGTACGTTGTTTTACTTCTACTCCGAGTTCGTTGAGTTTCTCTGCAAGCCAAGCAGAGTTGGTATCGATTACTTGACCGATGAGAAGCTCATCACCAATGGTGATGATTTTAGCTGAGATCACTGTACTACAAGTTTTTTAGAAATTCCTGAACCAGTAACTAACAGATAAACACCTGATTGAATGTGCTCTGGTAAGCGAATTTCTTGAACCGTTTGATTTTTAAGATTTTGGAATTCAGCTACCGTTTGGCCTGTCAATGAAATCAACCTCACGTATTCGCCTAACTGAACCGGCGATTGGAAAAGCACAATGGAGCCTCTTTTTGCAGGATTTGGATAAAGTGTAATTTCATCAGTATCTGAAAACTCATCGGTGCCAATGGTAACGTCTAAATTGATATCGTCCAGATAAATGTTGTTACCACCTCCTGAGGTAAATTCCCACTTAAACATGATGTCGTTTGGATTATTGGCATAAATGCCCAAAGGCACCGTTACTTCCTTCCATTCCGAATTGTTGGCTGGAACAAAGCTGCCTGTAGGCATGTCGGGCGCGGTTACGAGCTGAGCGCCAAGTACGGCTCTTCGCAGAATCCATGTTCTGCCACAATTAAGGGATATGTAAAAGCGAAGTGCATCGGTATTTGAGAGTTGACGACGGGCATATGCGTAACGGAACCGCATAGACAGACTAGTGGAAAATCGCACGTCAACCGTTGGAGAAATTAAGTTGTGCACAGTACCTGACAGTGAATCAAAATTTAGAACCCTGGCTGATCGACTATCGTTGTAACCGGCGTTCATTACTGTTGTCCAACTACTGCCAACATTGTGTATGTCTTCGACAAACCAATTGAAGCTAGGAAGCCAGGTGATGGAGAAATCTTCTTTTAAGAAATTGCCGAAGTTTGCAGGCTTAGGCCGAATCGAAATATAGGTGTAATTTTTAAAGGTGCTTGAACCAGCAGGGTTGGTTAAGGTCAACTCTACCTTGTGAAGGCCTGGTTGTGTGAAAATGATTTTCGGGTTGGCTTCGGTAGATGTCGCAGGGGTACCACCTGTAAAGGTCCATGACCTTGTGTTGGCAGGGCCACCGAAACTGATGTCCATAAACTGCAAAGTATCGCCTACGCATGCTACGCGACGATTTGCAAATCCAAGAGCAACGGGAGGGCATTGGGTATTATTGACAAGGCCGACGCGCTGTAGATTGGTTTGACTTACCAATTCAGCGCGATGAGCAAAAGATTGGAGCACATTGCGCATGTAGTTTCTCTGGCCTGTGGTAAAAATATTCATACAGTTGTCGTTGGCGTAGTCCATGTAGTTTTCGATCATGTCTGGTAGATCGGGTACATCGTTCGAACATGAGTTTTTTTGGAAGTTGCAACCAAAGCTCTCATTGGCTACTGGAGGCGTATCGGCGATGTCGTCGCCGGTATTGCAGCCTCCGTCGAAGGGGTGTTTAAGGCCTAGGAAGTGACCAACTTCATGGGTGAGTGTGCGACCCATGGAATTAGATGTACCAATGGTGCCTACCCGATCATGGCGTATCACAATGCCGTCAGAAATACCCTGTTGGTTAGGAAATGGTCGGTAGGCGTATCCGAGTACGGTGCCTTGTGAAGGTTGATTGGGTAGTTGGATGTTTTTTACTACCCAGATGTTTAAATACCGTCGGTTACTCCACATGCTAAGGTTTTTCACATTGTCGTTGGCATTGTTTGTAAGGGTGCTAAAAATGCGGTTGATACCATCGGTACAGTTGCCAAAGGGGTCGATGCTGGCAAGGCGAAATTCGATTTCAATATCAGCTGCCCTATCTTTAAATATTTGTCGTGTATTGCCTGTATCAGCATTTCGACGTCTGAAGTCTTCGTTCAGCACGCGAATCGCATCCATGATCTGTTCGCGAGAGATATTGCTGACCGCATCGTCATAAATTACGTGGAAGACGACGGGAATGATAAAAACGTTGTTTTGAGTGCGCCCAACTTGTTTTCCGTATTCGATGGCTCCTTGGGCGAGTTCGCGATCAGACTTCTCAATTTCAGCTTTTAAGGCCGGATTTTGCAACAGCATTTGTCCAAACATGTAGTTTGTGCCACATTTGTGTACATAGTTTTCTTGACCAAATGCGAGTGTTGGCAAGAGCAACAGCAGTCTTAAAAATTTATTCATTTTTTAGAACGAGTTTAAATAATACAAAACATGCAAATATATTTAATACGGTTTTGCGGGATAAAGAGTTTTTGGTCATATGATGCAATGATTAGCCCACTTCAAAAGCACCTGATACAAAAGGTTTTATGAGTTAAAAATTTAGATTTTCAAAAGGTAGTAAGAATTCATCCCAAACCTCTTTTTACATCTATCTGAGTTCTGCGGGCTATATTATTGATTAAGGGTTAAAAGTAAATGGTTAAAGCTTTGTCATTATCAATGCCTAAAAAACGTTGTCCATTTTAGATTCAAAAGTTTTTATTTTCCGTGTCTTGCTTCCAACAATTTCTCCACATCCATCAATGTAAAACCTTTAGCCTGCAGTAAGACCAGATAATGAAAGAGCAGGTCGGCGGCTTCGTTCAGAAATTTTTGGTCGTCAGTGTCTTTGGCTTCGATGATGAGTTCGACGGCTTCTTCGCCTACTTTTTGCGCTATGGCATTGATGCCTTTTTGAAATAAGCTGGCGGTGTACGAGCCTTCGGCTGGTGTATTTTTTCTGTGAGTTATAATTGATTCCAGTTCGGTGAGAAATCCTGAATTCGTCAGAACTTCTTCACCAAAACAAGTATCGCTGCCGGTATGGCATACCGGCCCGGATGGTTGTGCGACGATTAGGATTGTATCACCATCGCAATCGATGAGAACTTCTTTTACTGTCAAATAGTTGCCGCTGGATTCACCTTTTGTCCACAAGCGCTGTTTCGAGCGTGAGTAGAAGGTTACCAGACCTTCGGTAAGGGTTTTTTCGTAAGCATTGCGGTTCATATATCCCAGCATCAGCACCTGGCGGGTTTTGAAGTGCTGAACAATGCAAGGCAAGAGTCCGTCGGGATTTTTTGTGAATTCGGGATTTCTCATATCTGTCGTACTGGTATGTTTCTAGTGAGCAAAAACTGTTTGAGTTCAGGAATCGAGAGTTCGCCAAAGTGAAAGATGCCGGCAGCCAGAGCAGCATCCGCCTTACCAAGTGTAAATACATCGGCAAAGTGTTCTTTGCGGCCGGCGCCACCGCTGGCGATTACGGGCACTGGAACAGCCTGAGAAATAGATGCCGTTAGTTCTAAGGCGAATCCGGATCGAGTGCCGTCGTGGTTCATAGAGGTAAGCAAAATCTCGCCGGCCCCGCGATCTACGGCTTCTTTAGCCCAATCCAGGGCAGAATGGCTGGTAGGTGTGCGGCCACCGTCGAGATGAACGCACCACTTTTCGCCCACACGACGCGCATCAATGGCCAGAACCACGCATTGACTTCCGAAATTTTTGGCCAATGCGTCGATCAATTCGGGTCGGCGTACAGCAGCACTGTTGATTGAAACTTTGTCGGCGCCGGCAGAAAGCAGTGCCTCCACGTCAGCTACCGTCCTTACGCCACCCCCCACTGTAAAGGGAATATCGAGCACTTCAGCTATGTGTGTCACGAGGGCGATAAGGGTCTTTCGCCCTTCAACTGTAGCTGTAATGTCGAGAAAAACGAGTTCGTCTGCCCCTTGCCGGGCGTACAGGGCTGCTAACTGTACCGGATCACCGGCATCCCGGAGGTTGACAAAGTTGGTGCCTTTTACGGTGCGGCCATCTTTGATGTCGAGGCAGGGTATGATGCGTTTTGCGAGCATTTTTTGATGGAGTTATGCAAGGAATCTTTTTTAATCTTTGAGCGAAAGATGGCCTTCGTACAAGGCCTTGCCAATGATGGCACCCGAACAGCCTAAGGCCTTGAGTGTCTCTAAATCTCTTACAGAACGCACGCCACCGCTGGCCACCAATCGAATACCCGGATGATTAGATAGCAGCGTTTTGTACAGCTCAATGGAAGGACCGCTGAGCATACCGTCGCGTCCCACATCGGTACTGAAGAAGTAGTGTATGGATTTCGATGTCCAATGGCTGATAAATTCTTGAATATGCACTTCGGATACCTCCTTCCATCCGCCAATAGCAAGGAATCCATGCACCACATCTGCGCCTAGGAAGAAGCGTTCAGCTCCTACATTTTGGATCCATTTTTCCATTACATCGGGTCGGCGAACAGCCATGGAACCAATGGATACATAGCGCGCGCCGGCGTTGAAGACAGATTGAAGGGTCTCAAGCGACGAAATGCCACCGCCATAGTCGATGACCAAGTCTGTGTGGGTTGCGATAGCTTCCAAAACGTTCAGATGAGCAACTGCACCCATGCGAGCACCATCGAGATCTACCATATGAAGCCTGCGCAATCCAGCATCCTGAAATCGAAGAGCTACCTCCAGCGGATTTGCTGAATATTCCTTTGCGGAAGAAAAATCTCCTTGCGTGAGTCTGACACACTTGCCGCCGATGAGATCGATGGCTGGTATGATTTCAAATTCGGTGTGCATGAGTTTTCAATATTTGATATTCAAAAAGTTGTATAAAATAGCCTGGCCGATGGGACCTGATTTTTCGGGATGAAACTGGAGGGCAAAAAAGTTGTCGCGTGCCAATGCGGCCGAAAAGTCTTGCCCATATTCCGTCGTGCCAATGGTGAATGGACACACCTCAGCATAATACGAGTGCACGTAATAGACATAGCTGTTAGATGGCACGTCTTGAAATAAAGGCGACGACTGCTCGGCTTGTAGAGTGTTCCAACCGATGTGGGGAACCTTTAGTACACCGTTGAAGCGCTTAACTTGTGCCGGAAAAATGCCAAGGCAATTGGTGTCGCCCTCATCTGAGTAGGTGCAGAGCAGCTGAAGGCCGAGACAAATGCCAAGTACGGGCTGTGTGAGGGTCTTCAATACTTCGTCGAGTCCACGCTCTCGCAAGTATGCCATAGCCGAGGAGGCTTCTCCCACACCGGGAAAAATGACGCGATGAGCTGAGCGAATCAGACTAGCCTCATCAGTAATCAGTACTTCAACTCCCAGTCGCCTAAGGGCGATGGCTACGGAGTGGGTATTGCCGGCGTTGTATTTTACGATGGCTACTTTCATAAAAGGCAGGGGGTTACAGAATTCCTTTAGTAGTAGGCAGGATGAGGTGGTCTGGGTCGCGACGAATCGCCATTCGCACGGCACGGGCAAAAGCTTTGAAAATGGCTTCAATTTTATGGTGTTCGTTGGTGCCCTGAGCTTGTATGTGCACGTTGGCGCGGGCAGCATCTGCAAAGGACTTGAAGAAGTGTGAAAACATTTCGGTAGGCATATCGCCGATCTTTTCTCGAGTAAAGGTAGCTTCCCACACCAGCCAAGGGCGTCCGCCGAAATCTACAGTAACAAAAGCCTGACAATCGTCCATCGGCAAGGCATAGCCGTAGCGCTCTATTCCGCGTTTATCGGCCAAAGCCATTGAGAAAGCTTCGCCCATGGCGATAGCGACATCTTCTATGGTGTGATGCTCGTCGATGTGCAAGTCGCCATTGGCGCGCAGGTAGAGGTCGAGACTGCCATGACGCGCCAGCTGCTCAAGCATGTGGTCAAAGAAGCCTAGACCTGTGTGAATATCAGATTGTCCGCTTCCATCGAGTTGAAGGCGAATCTCAACGTCTGTTTCGCTTGTGGTGCGTCGGTGGCTTACTGTGCGGTTCAGTCGGAAGAGGAATTGATACACTTCGCGCCAATGGGCGACGATGTGGTCAGGTACCACATCGGGCGGCAAGGCGTGTAGGGGAGAGGTGAGGTAGATGCTTCGGCTACCGAGATTGCGCGCCAGCAATACATCGGCAGCACGGTCGCCAATTACCCATGAATTGGCGAGGTCGTAATCGCCCTGCATATAGTGAGTGAGCATGCCAGTGCCGGGCTTGCGGGTGGGCTTGCCCTCGTGGGCAAATGAGCGGTCGATGCACACTTCGCGAAAGGCAATGCCTTCGCCGGCCAGCAGACGGAGGATGAGCTCTTGAATGGGCCAGAAAACTTCTTCCGGATAGCCGGGTGTGCCAAGGCCGTCTTGATTGGTGACCATCACGAGGTCGTAGTCGAGCTGTCGGGCGATTTTGCCGAGGTATTCGAATACGCCAGGCAAAAAGGAGAGCTTATCGATGCTATCGACCTGATAGGTTTCGGGGGGCTCGTGTATAAGGGTGCCGTCGCGGTCGATGAAGAGCAGTTTCTTTTTGGTATGGCTCGTTAAGGGAGTGATGCTATGAGGTGTGGTCATGTTTTCTAAAATTTTACGGTTAGGTCAATGGGTGGAATATGTGTTTGAACATTTCAATGATGTGGCAAGGCCGGCACATCTTTTCGCGTGAGGGATAGAAGCGGATATGAGCCGCAGCGGGTGGGGAATTGCGGCACCTGGGCGAGGCTGGCTGGCCCGAAGGGCAGACAACGCAGCCCAGACGATATCAGCTGGAGCTGATATGTCTGGACATGCCCAGATGAAGTCGGCTACTGCCGCTAGGATAAGCCAAGTCGGTGGTGCCGCCCCCACCCGCAAGGCGAATATGAGCGGATAGCCCGGCCTGAGCAGCTGCCCGAAAGGGCATGCTGCGAAGGACACGCCCAAATGAAAGCTCTCTTCTAACCCTTGTCTGGACAAGCCCAAATCAACATTCAAAAAATTACTGCGCTCATTCATATTTCGGCAAGGGCTTGGAGGAGTTGGTCGTTTTCGGCAGGGGTGCCAATGGTGATGCGAAGGCACCCTTCGCAGAGGGGCTGGCGGCTGCGATCGCGCACTACGATGCCGTTGCTGAGCAAGTGGCGATAGGTGGACTGGGGGTCGATGAAGCGCACGAGCAGGAAGTTGGCGTCGGAGGGGTAAACTTGTAGCACGTTCGGCAAGCTGCTGAGCTGTTGGGCTACGCGACGACGCTCGGTGCGGATGAGGTTAATGCGCTGATTTATGGCCTTGTGACTGTCGAGGGCAGTGTAGAGGTATGACTGGGCGGCCTGGCTGAGGTTGTAGGGCAACTTGATGCGATAAAGCACGTTGATGATTGATGGATTGGCCAACGCCATCCCGACGCGCAGTCCGGCAAGTCCCCAGGCTTTGGAGAAAGTGCGCAGGAGGACCAGATTGGGCTGGGTGGTGAGCAAGTCGGTGAGTCCGGGCTGGTCGGCAAAGTCAACATAGGCTTCGTCGACTACTACAATTCCGTGAAAGGCCTCGAGCAGTCGTTTGATGGAAGTTCGGCTTAGCAGATTACCCGTAGGATTGTTAGGCGAGCAAAGGAAGATGATGCGTGTGAAGGGCCGCAATGCCTGAAGAATGGCCGGCTCATCGAGCTGAAATTCAGGGGTGAGTAAGACCTGCTGTATGCCAACATCGTGAATGTTGGCTTGCACTTCGTACATGCCATAGGTGGGCGGACAGGTCAGGATGGAGTGCTCACCCGGTGTGCAGAAGGCTCGGATGAGCAGGTCGATGGCTTCGTCGCTGCCACTGCCGAGAAAGATATGATCCGCTGGCAGGTCAATGAGCGAAGAAATTTTTTGTCTTAAATCAGTATGATGGGGATCGGGATAGCGGTGAAAGGGGGAGTCGTCGAAGGGATTTTCGTTGGCATCGAGGTATATACGCGCTCTGCCTTGAAACTCGTCGCGAGCGGAGGTATAGGGCTTTAGTTGGCGGATGTTGGGCCGCAAAAGAGCATCGAGGTCGAAAGTCATCGGTCGATGGTGTTGGTTTTCAGGTAATTCAGGCGAATGGATACAGCTCTACGGTGTGCAGACAGGTTTTCGGCTTCGGCCATGGTTTCGATGACCGGGCCGAGCCGGCGAAGGCCATCGGGCGACAGGTGTTGAAAGGTGATTTTCTTCACAAAACTGTCGAGCGATACCCCGCTGTATGCACGGGCATAGCCCCCGGTAGGCAGGGTGTGATTGGTGCCCGAGGCATAGTCGCCGGCGCTTTCGCACGAGTAGTGACCTATGAAGACGGAGCCGGCATTGGTGACGCGCTGCGCCAGCGCTCTGGCATCGGCACAGGCAATAATGAGGTGCTCCGGAGCATAGGCGTTGGAGAGTTGTAAAGCTTCATCAGGAGTGTTGACAAGGATAGCCTTGCTGTTTTCAAGGGCTTTCTGTGCTATATCACGTCTTGGCAAGTCAGTGAGCTGACGCTCGACTTCGCGCATCACGGCCTTTAGGGTGTTTTCGTCCCAGGTGATAAGCAATACCTGTGAATCGGTGCCGTGCTCAGCCTGAGAGAGCAGATCGGCCGCCACAAAGGCTGGCTGTGCGGTAGCATCGCAGATCACAGCTACTTCTGATGGGCCTGCCGGCAGATCGATGGCCACTCCGTCACGCGCCACAAGCTGCTTGGCTGCGGTCACATACGCATTGCCAGGGCCGAAGATTTTGTACACGGCCGGTATGCTCTCTGTGCCATAGGCCATGGCAGCGATGGCTTGAGCGCCACCCACCTTAAATACTTTGCTAAGTCCCAGTGTTTTGGCGGTAAATAGAATGGCCGGATGTACCGTGCCATCTGGCTGCGGAGGGGTACAGACCACAATTTCGCTACAACCAGCGATGCGCGCCGGCACCCCGAGCATCAGGAGTGTAGAGTAGAGTGGAGCCGAACCACCCGGCACATACAAGCCTACCCGCTCAATGGGTACCGACCGACGCCAACAGCGCACACCGGGCAGGGTTTCGACTTCTTCGTGTTTTTCAATTTGCGAACGATGAAAGGTTTCGATGTTTTTCTGAGCCAGCCGAATGGCCTTTTTGAGGTCTTTAGGGCAGGATTCTTCAGCGGCTTGAAATTCGGATTCTGACACGCTGAAATCCGTGAGCGCCACTCCGTCAAACCGGGCAGTATATTCTCTCAAAGCAGCATCTCCCCGCAGCTTTACAGCTTCGAGTATGGGCAGCACTGCCGATTCCAAGGCTCGGGTATCGGCTGCCGGCCGGTGCAACAATTCTGACCACTGACTGAATTCGGGATTTCGGTAAATCTTCATCATTAAGCTGAAATTCATGTAGGTTACACAATCATCTTTTCAATCGGAACCACCAATATACCTTGAGCGCCAAGGGCTTTGAGCTGCTCGATCACTTCCCAGAAGGTGTCTTCTTCCACTACCGAGTGCAGCGAGCTCCAGCCTTCGGTAGCCAAAGGCAGTATGGTAGGGCTTTTCATGCCCGGCAGCACCCGGGCAATTTCGGGTATGCGTTCGTTGGGTGCATTGAGCAAGATGTATTTGTGGTTTCGCGCCTTGCGCACAGCTTGTAGGCGGAAGACCAGCTTGTCGAGCAATTCAGCCTTTTCACGGCTTAGGTCAGGTCGAGCTACCAGTACGGCCTCAGAGTGCATCACTGTGACTACTTCGCGAAGGCCATTGGTAAGCAATGTGCTGCCGGTGCTAACAAGGTCGCAAATGGCATCCGCCAATCCAATACCCGGTGCAATCTCTACTGAGCCGCTGATTTCGTGAATTTCGGCCGAAATTCCCTGCTCTTTCAGGTAGCGGCTCACAATGCGCGAATAGCTGGTAGCAATGCGCTTACCATTTAGATCGGCAATGCCACTAAAAGGCTCATTTTTAGGTACTGCGATCGACAGGCGACACTTACCAAAGCCCAGCCGTTCGGCCACTTTGAGATTTTTATCCTTTTCAGCCACCACATTCAGGCCCACAATACCCACATCGGCCACTCCATCGGCCACGTACTGCGGAATGTCGTCGTCGCGCAGCAGGTAGATTTCCAGCGGAAAGTTCGATGCCTCCGTACGCAGCTTGCTGCCGTCGTTTGGGAAGTGAATGCCGGCTTCTCGAAGGAGCTCAGCCGACTTGTCGCTCAGGCGACCCGATTTCTGTAGAGCAATTTTCAATTTGGTCATACTTTTCAAGGGATTTAAAAACAAAAAGGGCTTACCGGTTGGCAAGCCCTGAAAATTATACGGATATTATCGTGCTTACTGATAGGGATGATGCACTACACATCCTCGGCTTGCCCGGTGGTGGGAAGCGTGGTGATGATGAAGATGGATGTGTACGCGCTGCATCATGGCCGCAAATATAGACGAAAACCTTTAACAAAAGCTCCGAAATGTAGCTTTAGAATTTTTTTATTTTTTGAGTTTGGGCGTGCCCCCGGCGAAGGTGCTCGCAAGCACCTTGCCGGGGTCGGTCCCTTCCTGGCTCGCTCTTCGCTCGGTGCTACGCTGCGCTACGCACTGCCGGCTTCGCCGTCACCCTCCAGGCACCTCACGCGGCAGCAGCCTTCGGCCGCTTTTAATTACTTTTACTAAAACCAGTTATTGAAAGACTGATTTGTGCAGATTATGCTGCGAATTTTTGCCGATAAATTTTTACTCACCCCAAATCCCTCTTTGTTGCCAAAGGCAACAGAGATCCACAGATCCCGACAAATCTCCTCTGAGCTTTCGTCGGTAGGCAGATGGAGGTGGTAAGTAGAAAAAAGCCCTTAAAACATTTTCGCCCTACGACACAAGGCAGGCATTCCCTGCTGTGGGGCAAGGGAAGAAGCCGGCGAGGCCGCCATAAACACCAACTATCAGGTACACATACGTCTGCCGGCCGACATTCCGGCTTCGCTGCAAAGAATGCCGGCCGTAGCTGTCGTGGCGAAAAGGATTTCAGGCTTGACCTTTTTGGTTCCTTTTTGTGTCAAGACAAAAAGGAACGCCCGCGCGGCAGCGCATTCATATAGTCCAAAACGATAAACCTAACGAAAACCCACACCCCTTCAACACCCATTAGCGAGTCCTGCAGGCAATAATTCCCCCCTAATAAATCCAATGGAAATAGAGCCGCAGATCCCGACAAATCTCCCCTGAGCTTTCGTCGGTAGGCAGATGGAGGTGGTAAGTAGAAAAAAGCCCTTAAAACATTTTCGCCCTGCGACACAAGGCAGGCATTCCCCGCTGTGGGGCAAAGAAAGAAGCCGGCGAGGCCGCCATAAACACTAGCTATCAGGTACACATACGTCTGCCGGCCGACATTCCGGCTTCGCTGCAAAGAATGCCGGCCGTAGCTGTCGTGGCGAAAAGGATTTCAGGCTTGACCTTTTTGGTTCCTTTTTGTGTCAAGACAAAAAGGAACGCCCGCGCGGCAGCGCATTCACATAGTCCAAAACGATAAACCTAACGAAAACCCACACCCCTTTAACACCCATTAGTGAGTCCTGCAGGCAATAATTCCCCCCTAATAAATCCAATGGAAATAGAGCCGCAGATCCCGACAAATCTCCACTGAGCTTTCGTCGGTAGGCAGATGGAGGTGGTAAGTAGAAAAAAGCCCTTAAAACATTTTCGCCCTACGACACAAGGCAGGCATTCCCCGCTGTGGGGCAAGGGAAGAAGCCGGCGAGGCTGCCAGAAACACTGGCTATGAGGTACACACACGTCAGCCGGCCGACATTCCGGCTTCGCTGCAAAGAATACCGGCCGTAGCTGTCGTGGCGAAAAGGATTTCAGGCTTGACCTTTTTGGTTCCTTTTTGTGTCAAGACAAAAAGGAACGCCCGTGCGGCAGCGCATTCACATAGTCGTAAACATTAAACCTATCCAAAACCCACACCCCTTCAACACCCATTAGCGAGTCCTGCAGGCAATAACTCCCCCCCCCAAATAAATCCAATGGAAATAGATCCACAGATCCCAACAAATCTCCCCTGAGCTTTCGTCGGTAGTGGGGCCGGGGAGTCAGTATAAAAAAGCTTTAGAAAAACACATTTTGCACACATTTACACCTACTTACCCTGAAATTTTTCACAGAAACTGTTAAAAAAATTTTGCCATTTTAAAATTTCGTTTAGATTTGACTAGCTGAATGTAAAACTCCCATCATTATGAAAACAACTACTACTCCGGCATCAGCTCACCAGCTCACTGCATACTGGCTAAGGTAAAAGTCTTATAGGCCATGAAAACAAAGCCGTATGACCATCAAGCAAAAACTAACTACTTCCACCAGATAAACATCGGCTCCCCCGGCCAAACGGCCAACAATAGGTGGATAAACAATATAGTGCAGAATAAAATAAATGGGTTTTTATCAAACCCAAGTCCAGTTCCAAATTATTATTGGAACATTAGTCAAGGGATTGATTATGATCCAAGTCCAAATCCCAATATTATAAATTCAATTAATACAGCTACAATATACTCCTGCATTTCAGCCCCAGCGTATCGCCCGCTTGATGCTGCAGAAATACCTACGCCTGAAATACAGCTTTATCCAAATCCTTTTACAGACCTACTGAATATTCAAGGCAATGGTCTTCACCTGGTAGATATAGTCTTATACACTCTACACGGTCAGTTAGTGATTCAAAAAAATCAGATGAGCTTAAGCGAACAGGTTACACTTGACCTGCATGAGTTGCCGGCAGGTATTTATATGCTTTCTGTGCATCAAGGTGGCCATCAAAATGTGTATAAAGTTGTAAAACAATAAATAAAAAAAGCCGAGTGAAATCCTTTATCCGGCTTTCAAAAATCAATGCTGATGAGAAAGTATGTTCTACTTCTATTGTTAAGCATTTATGGTTGTGCAAATGCACAAAATCTGATACAGAATCCTTCTTTTGAAGAGTGGAGTCAACCGTGCAACTACTCATATGATTGTCCTTATATTAGATTGTCCTTAAAACAATCTCATAGTGGTTCGTGGGTTAATAATTGGTATCTTAATAATGATTTTAGACATCATGGAAGATCTTATTATTCAACCGTCATGCGCAATGGCAAAACTTATGTACATAATACTACCTATCCAAATTTGTTATTACATACTTCCAACAATATACCTATACCACAGTCAAGAGGCGGAATTACCCATCTTGCATTTTTTGTTCTCCAAAATTTTTATCCGGTTACAGCTAGTGGAATTTGCACCACACTTCATAAAGACATATGGGTTGATTTAATTGGTAATAAATTAAAAGACACAGTCAAAACAGGTGATTATTGCGGTTTTTTTTATGCTCGTGCCGACAGCAGAAATACCTTTCGATTTAAAAGTATTGGCATCTTTTTGAAAGAGGATTCGTTGTATCAGCCCTTTGGCCCCAATGTCAATTACACCAATGCTGATCTCCCCTCGATTGGCCATGTAGTGTTGATCAACGATTCGGCTTCCATAAATCAGTCTGCAGAATGGAAGAAGATTTCCTTTAAAACGACCATAACAAACGGTAACTATACTATGCTCTATTTAGGTTGGTTAGAGCCGAACATAAATGATAACTTCAGTTCCATTGTTGATTCTACAGGTGCTTTAGTATTGATTCGATGTGGAATAAATCAAATACCAATAAGTTTCGCTTCCATATTTTACATCGACGACGTACATTTTTTCCGATGCAGCGATACGGTCTTCAGCGTGCATCTACCGGCTGATACGGTGCTGTGCGACGGCGACTCTTTAGTGCTCACTCCTACGGTAATCGACAGCCTCTACGCCTTAGAAAACGAGACCCGCAGCTATCTGTGGAGCACAGGCGATACCACCCCTACCATCACCGTCACCCAGCCGGGCAGCTACTGGGTGCGGGTGACCATCGACGGGGAGTTTACAGCCTGGAGTGACACCATCCATGTCGGCTTTATCAGCGACTTTGTCACTACAGCCTTGCCGCACCCCGATACCATCTGCGAGGGGCTGTCAGCACAGTTGGCCGTGCAAGTACCCGCCGGCATGCCGGGCATCACTACGGTGTGGAGCACCGGCGATACGGCCTATGCCATCACGGTACAAGAGCCTGGTACCTACACGGCCTATACGTACAACGAGTGCTTTGCCCACACCGATACCTTTACGCTATATACCCGTTTCTGCTGGGACAAGGAGCAGGCCTTCACCACCCTGTACATACCGAATGCTTTCACACCCAACGGCGACGGGCGTAATGACTGCTTTCAGGTAGTGGGCGACAATCTGAGCAGCTATCAGATACAGATCTTCAGCCGCTGGGGAGAATTGGTGTACCAGAGCGACGACGTGAGCCAGTGTTGGGATGGCACACACCGGGGTCGTCCGGTGCCCGACGGGGTTTACTTGTATGTAATCCGCCACACTGACCGCCACGGCAATCCCATGCCCGTTCGAAGAGGAGAGATACGGCTGTATCGGTAATTAAGTAGGTTAAGAATTAAAGGTAAAAGATAAACTTTAGTCAATGTTGATGCCAAAATAACGTTGACTATTTATTGACTTAGTAGGGGTTTCAGCAGTAGTAAAATTTTTAGCGGCTGAAAGCTGCTGCCGCGTGAGGGATACGGCGGGCGCGCAGCAGCGCGGTGCGAAGGCGAAGCGATGCTGAGCCGAAGCACGGGAGCGAAGCGGACCCCAAAGTAGCCCGACCCCGGCGAAAGCGCTATCAGCGTTTTGCCGGGGGCACGCCCAAAAAAAGAAAAAAGAAAAATTTTTCTTATTCAGTCTTCGATATCGAAGAGTAGGGGGAGGCTACTGCCAGGAGGCTTCTTTCCCAGATGCCGGTAGGCCTTATCCATAGCCACGCGACCTCGGCTCGTACGAGCAATGAAACCTTCTTGAATGAGGTAGGGCTCATAGACTTCTTCGATGGTGCCGGCCTGCTCGCCCACAGCAGTGGCTAGGGTATTGATGCCGACGGGCCCGCCGTTGAACTTCTCGACAATGGCGGTAAGAATGCGATTGTCCATTTCGTCGAGGCCATTTTCATCGACCTGGAGAGCGGTGAGGGCAAAGCGGGTGATGTCGAGGGTGATGGTGCCGTCGCCTTTGATCTGGGCAAAGTCGCGTACGCGTCGCAAGAGGGCATTGGCGATGCGGGGTGTGCCACGGGAGCGACGTGCGATTTCGACGGCGGCATCGGGATGGATGGGCACACCGAGAATGTGTGCGCTCCGCTCGACGATGGACGAGAGTAGCTCGGTGGTGTAGTACTGCAAGCGGGCATTGATACCGAAGCGGGCGCGAAGCGGACTGGTGAGCAGGCCGCTGCGGGTAGTAGCACCAATAAGGGTAAAGGGATGAATCTGAATCTGAATGCTGCGGGCTGCCGGTCCGGAGTCGATCATGATGTCGATTTTGAAGTCTTCCATAGCCGAATAGAGATACTCTTCGACAACGGGGGAGAGGCGGTGAATCTCGTCGATGAAGAGTACATCGCGCTCTTCGAGTCCGGTGAGCAGTCCGGCCAGGTCGCCAGGCTTGTCGAGTACCGGGCCAGAAGTAACTTTTATATTGACTTTCAATTCATTGGCGATGATATTGGCCAGGGTGGTTTTACCTAAGCCCGGAGGGCCGTGCAGCAGGACGTGATCGAGTGCTTCCCCACGCTGATTGGCAGCAGCAACGAAGACTTTGAGGTTTTCGACCACAGATTCCTGGCCGGCAAAATCGTCAAATGTGGCCGGGCGAAGTTTTCGCTCGATTTCAATTTCTTCAGGTGCGAGGCGATTTTTATCGGGATTGAGGTTCGGATTCATACCGATTCAAAGATAAGCGTGGATAGACCGTCAGGATTGAGGTATTTGCTAACTATTTCCTGGATATGGTGAGGGGTGATGCCGCTGATTTTTTCCCAGATTTGGGAAGTGTCTTCAATTTTTTGGAAGAGCTCCCAGGAGCGGGCTGCATTAATTATTTGATTGAGGGCATGTTCCTGCTGTATGAGGTAATGACCCATAAATTGCACTTTGGCCTTCATGAGTCGACGCTCGGTCAGTGGGGTATCGATGAGTTTTTGTAACTCTTGATGAATGAGTTTCAGCACTTTTTTCAGCGACTCCTTATCGGTGCCGAAGTAGATTCCTAAAAACCCGCAATCAGAGTACACATTGAAGAAGGATTCTAGCTCATAAGTGAGGCCAAATTTTTCACGGATGTTGAGGATCAATATGTTGTTCAACCCCGGTCCGCCAAGCATGTGATTTAATAATGCAAGGGTAGGGTAGTCAGCATGGTGTACACCAGGAGTCAATATGCCCAAAGCTGCATTGCACTGATGATTGAGATGCTGACGAACGATGTTAAAATGGTGGAAGGTAGGCGCCTCGCTGCGTTCGCGAGCAGGGCCTTTTGGCTGATATCCAGCTGTGATGGATTCAGCCCATTGTGCGATGGATTCTGGTTTGATCTGTCCGCTGAAAAAGAGCAGAATACGCTCGGGACGGTAAAGCTCAGAGGTAAAACCAATAAAATGTTCACGCCGGAAAGAACTCACACTTTCAAGGGTTCCAAGAATGTTTCTCCCGATAGGATGACCCCCCGTGAGCAACTCATCGAATTCATCGAGCAAGGCATCAGAAGGAGAGTCTTTGTACGACAAAATTTCGTCGCGAATGACCTCAGCTTCTTTTCGGATTTCGCGTTCGGGAAAGGTGGATTCAAATGCAATTTCAAAAAGCAATTCAATGGCTTCCCTGGCGTGTTGGCGAAAACAGGTTGCATGAAGGATTGTATTTTCTCGAGAGGTGTATGCATTCAGTTCACCACCTCTGTCGTCGAGCTTTGAGAGGATGTAGCGAGCTGTATGACGTGTTGTACCTTTGAAGAGCATGTGCTCTGTAAAGTGTGCCAGGCCTCCTTCGTGTGGCAGTTCATCGCGTGTGCCTGCTTTAATGAGCAGTCCACAATATGCAATAGGCGACTTTGTGTATCGATGTACTATAGTAAGCCCATTGGGAAGGACATGAATGTGTATGTCTTGTTTTTTCTTTTTTACAACGTTTAGTAATACCATTTTTCAAACAACATTTTACAAATAGGGAATGAGGAATATACGCGCCGGCACTGCATCGGTGTTCATAGCCGGATGCTGAATATGTAGGGCGTATGGCCCATCGGGCACAGTATGGGGAATGTAGAGAAATTCGCCGATAAGAGCGGGCTTTGGGCTATGGGGCAATTGGTGCTCCCAAAAGCTGCGATGGGCAGCGAGGGCTCCATTGTCTCTCTCCGGGTCTACGGAGGGGAGGTCGATGAGCAGAATGAAAATACCCTTCCTGGCCAATCGCTCGGCATCGGCAGCCATAATGTACGGCGGATGTGTGTTTGAATAGCTCTTGTGAGCTTTATCGTGGGTATTTGGCAAAGTGCGAATGACAATGGCCTGTACATCAGAGGGTATGGAAGGCCATAGCTCTGAGAAGGAGAGAGCGCCGGATTCGCCAGCAGAGGCAGTATACAAAAAGGCTTTGAAAAATAAGAGGCCTACTGACGGAGAAACAGTATATGTGTGGTCGATATGACCGGCTGTTTCGATATGGGTGCCGTGGGCGTGGGGGTTGATGGTGAGGTTGTAAAAGTTGACGCTGCCGCCTTCACGTGTAGAGCCTACCCAGTCGCCGAGTCGCACTGGTTCGCGACGTGGTGGACCGATGTACCAGGCCCTTTCTTTTGACATCGAAAAATCGATTGGCAGGCTGATTTCGAGCATATTGGCCAGGTCAAGGCGACGGCCGTCGAGTTCTACTGTAATGTTCATACAAGTTAACGTGCAAAGGTACAGTTTAGAAAACTGGAATTGCCTCTTGTGAGGCTGCTTACTTGATGAAAGTATAACATAAAGCCGAAAATTTTAAAAATTCATTTTCGGCTTTTGTTTTATCCCTAAAAATCAGTTTATGCTTCAATTCCTAAAATAGGATACAATCGCTCCAAAGCCATTGATCGCGAAGCTTTTACCAAAATGGTTTTATCATTGGGATCGTAGGATTTAAAAAACTCAACGGCTTCTTCAGTAGTAGACAATTTTTTCCACTTATCAGTTTTTACCCTTCCAAAATATTCGCCTATTAGATACACTTCTTCTATTCTGAGTTTTTCACAGAGATCGGCGATGTATTGGTGTGCTTCGTCGGTGTAATCGCCAAGTTCGTACATATCGCCAAGTATGGCGACACGCACCCCATCAAACTCTGCCAGATTGCTAACTGCTCCCTCCATACTGCTGGGGTTTGCGTTGTAGGCATCGCAGATGATGCGGGCCTTTCTGGTATTCACGAGTTGAGAGCGGTTGTTGTCAGGTGTATATGCAGCAATGCCTTGAGCGATTTCATCAATCGATAGCCCAAAGTGTGCTCCGAGAGCTATGGCCGCTGCAATATTGCTAAAGTTGTATCCACCGCTTAGACGGCTCTCTATGATGTGGTCGCGGAATTTAACAGATACAAAAGGCTTTGTCGCGTTGAGTGTGATTTGATAATCAGCCCTGTCGCTGGTGCCAAAGGTGATGATGCGACTAATGCCGACCGATTTTTCGACTTGCTTGGCGTCGTCAATGTTTACAAGGGCGGTTTTACCGTTTTGTCGGGCATATTCGTAGATTTCACTCTTGCCTTTGATGATGCCTTCTACACCTCCAAAACCTTCTAGATGTGCCAATCCGTAGTTAGTGATATAGACGTAATCGGGCATTGAAATAGTACAAAGAAATTCGATTTCCTTTTGGTGATTCGCGCCCATTTCAATCACGGCGATCTGATGATCAGGCTTGATTTCAAGCACCGATACCGGCACGCCAATGTGGTTGTTGTAATTGCCACGAGTGGCATACGCATTATAACGTGTGGCAAACACGGAACGGAAGAGTTCCTTGGAAGTAGTCTTGCCGTTACTACCTGTAAGGCCGATGACCGGAATAGTAAGTTGGCGACGGTGATGGCGAGCTAAATCTTGTAGTGCGGTAAGAGCATCATCTACTACAAAGACACGGTCGGTGCCCTCAAGAGTTGGATCGTCAGCAATAGCATAAAGAGCGCCGGTATCTAAGGCTTGTTTGACAAAAGCGTTTCCATCTGTTTTTGTGCCCTTTAGGGCCACAAAAAGCGACTTTCCGGAAAGCTTCCGGCTGTCGAAGCTCACGCTATCGCACTGAAGGTAGGCTTTATAAATGTCTTCTACACGATTCATTTTAAGGTTGAATATTGAATTTGCCGGTACTTAATCCTATGGAAACTCCTATTCCATTTGAGGAATTGCCAAAAATAGGCTCTGGTGTGGAGAAGAAGGAATCTTCAGAAAAGTAGTAGGCGAAATAGGAAGCCACATAGCGTGGAAAACTTTCAGAGACAACTCCAAATTCGATCTGAATTTTTTGAAGCAAGGAGGAATCAAAGTTTCTGATATTAAGTTTAATCGTTTGGTTTTGAATGGCTTGAGAAGAGTTGTCGACATAAAATCCAAATCGGGTGTAAAAGCCTGAAGAATCTGGTTCAAATGGATCGAAACCTGAAAACGAGTAGGCCTGAAAGTTTGGATCGAGACAAGAGAACTCAACCCACTCCCAGGTGGCCGGATTTTGGCTTTTGGCTGTGATGGATATGAGATATGTCTGAATGCCTTCAGGATTGTTAAAGGTTATGGTTACTTCTCCGGTTGAAGGATTGGTCAGTTTTACAGAAGTCGGAATTACTCTAGGAACATGTGTGTAGGTATGCGAAACTTCCTTTTTGCCAGGATGATTTGCTACCACTTTGTACGTATTTCCCGGTATCAGAGGTCTTGTCGATTTAAAGTACCCTGAAAGTAGAGTATCTGTCCTTCCCGTAACCCAGTCAAAATCAATGCGAATTTGTTCTACTTTTTGAAGATTTTCTACAAATTGTCCATTTTCAAACAAGGCCACAGTTGTCCCGTCGGTAAGGTATTTGTTAATTCTGCGTTTAGACAGAGGGTGCAGCACATCGCTTACCCACACAATCACAGAGCTGTCTCCTGGTACACGCTGATCGCAGAAAACGGCATTCACGGCCATTTGTGTTTCATCGAAATCAATATCTAAATCGATGATAGTTTCGCAACTGAATAGAGTGGTCAAAGCCAGTATTGCAATCAAATTTTTTTTCATGGCATTTTAAAATTTTAGGTTGTAACTAACAGAAGGTATAATCGGGAAAAGGCTGACCAATTTGTACACACCTCTGTCGGGATTATTGTTGTTGTAATAATCGATGTAGATGAAGAATGGATTCCTGCGACTGTAGAGGTTGTAGAGGCTTATGTTCCAGGTGCGCTCGATTCCGATAGTCAATTTTTTATGAAAATTAAAACCTATGTCAGCTCTATGATAGGCTGGCATACGGAAGCTGTTGCGAGGTCCGAAATAGAAGACTGCCGTCAGTTGATCGGGATTGATGTACACCGGGCTGTAGCCACTCCAAAAATCTATGGGCAAAGTAGCAAATTGGCCCATTGGAATGTTGGTAGCGATGCCGGTGCCATATACCCAGGTAAAGCCAATGTCAAAACGTTCGCTGAATTTGTGGTTTAACACGATAGAGATATCGTGACGGCGATCAAATCGAAAAGGGTAGGGGAGTCCGTTATTCAGCTCCTTAAATTGTCGCCAGCTCCAGCTTAAGGTGTAGCCTATCCAGCCGGTGGTATTTCCCAGCTTTTTTTCAGCAAAAAGTTCAAGTCCGTAACTCCAACCACGTCCGCCGGTATGTACTTGCGATTGCCAATCGACGGTAGAGTAGTAGCTGGCTCCGTTTTTATATTCGATCAGATTGCTCATGTGTTTGTAATAAGCCTCTGCCGAAAATTCGTACGTACTGTTCATGCTGTAAGTTGCTCCCACTGCGCCTTGATGAGCGATTTGAGGTTTTACTTTATCGGTGGCCGGTACCCAAAGGTCAGTAGGTAGTCCTATACCAGTATTGCTGAGCAAATGGATGAACTGCTGCATTAGTACATACGATGCTTTTAAAGACGTTTTGTCGCTGAGCATGTACCGGCCGCTGAGGCGGGGTTGGAGGCCTTGATAGGTGACCCCTTTTACAAAATTTTGGGCATAATGAAGCCCTATGTTGACTTTTGTTCGGTTATTTAATGAAATTTCGTCTTCTACATACAAACCATTTTCTACAGATTGAATGCGTTTCGAAAAGTCTACCAAACTGTCAATATTGGCCTGATTGTCTTTTACTTGTAAGGCACCAGGTCTGAAATCGTGCAAAATGCTGCTCACACCAAAGCGCAGATAGTGGTTAGGATTCAGGGCATACTCCCAATCAGAGCGAAGAGAAAAATCCTGGATGTAAGAAAAAAATCGAGCCAATAGGTTTTGTGAGGGATCTGTACTGTGCGTTTGAGAGAGGTAAGTAGTGAATCTGTATCGAGTGTAGTTAAAAGTGGTGTTTACAAACATTTTGTTGTTAAATAGGTGATTCCAGCGTAGTGAACCGGTATTGTTGCCCCATTGCAGACCGCCTTCCACCGTTTCAGTATGTGTTCCGAAATTGGATCTATCCCGGAAAAAAAACTTGTCGATACCCCCATAATAGCTCAAATAGAGCCGATTTTTTGAATTAATTACATAGTTGATCTTCCCATTAAAATCACCGAAGTAATAGCCACCAGTTGCATCATCGGTTTGAACTGAAATCAAGGGTTGAGAAAGTACATCGAGATAGGTACGACGCCCACTGAAGATGAATGAAGCTTTGTCTTTGATGATTGGCCCTTCAACAGTAAGTCGAGAAGCAATAAGGCCTACTGAACCCTCACCGCCAAATTTCCGCATGTTGCCCTCTTTCATCGTAATGTCGATAACCGAACTGAGTCTTCCGGCAAATCGGGCTGGAAATCCCCCTTTGTAGAGCTGCACACTCTTTATGGCATCGCTGTTAAAAACAGAGAAAAACCCAAAAAGGTGTGATGCATTGTACACTGGTACACCATCGAGTAAAATAAGGTTTTGATCAGGGCTGCCACCGCGTACATAAATACCTGTAAAGCCTTCGTTTCCGCTTTGAACTCCAGGCAAATATTGAATGGCGCGGAGCAAATCCGTTTCTCCAAAGAGCATTGGAATCTTCTTAACGGTCTTAAGAGGCAGATCGATGGAACTCATCTGAACATTTTCAGCTTGCTTTTTATCTGCTATTATAACTACCTCCTCAAGCTCAGCAATTTCTTCTTGAATTTCAACGTTGATGATGGTATCTCGCTTAAGGTCAATTTCAAATTGCTGTGTTGCAAAACCTAGCATAGAGAAGACAAGCGTATGCTTACCGCGAGGTAAGCTCAGCGAGTAGTACCCGTAGTTGTTTGTTATGGTTCCAATTTTAAGTTTTGGCACATACACATTTACGCCTACCATGCGCTCAGCCGAGCGCTTTTCGGAGACGAATCCTGAAACTGTAACTCTGGTAGCTCTTTGAGCATAAGAAGTCATTGCCCCTAAAGCCAGGAGCACACTGATTAAAATTCGGTGTATTTTCATGGGAATTTGGTTAATGTGCTTGAAGCCAATTATCGCCTATACCTGTATCTGCTACTAATGGCACTGCAAAATGCCAGGCGTTTTCCATACGGCGTTTGATCTCTTCGCGCAGATGGAGCTCATCCTGGTGAATCTCAAACACCAATTCGTCGTGCACTTGCAGTAGCATGCGTGTTTTGTAAGCCTTTTCTACAAGGAAGCGGTGGATATCGATCATGGCAAGCTTTATAATATCTGCAGCACTGCCCTGTATGGGCGCGTTTATGGCAATGCGTTCTGCCTGACCGCGCACTACCTGATTGCGGCTCTCGATATCTGGCAAATACCGGCGTCGGCCGAGTATGGTTTCTACATAGCCTGTTTCTCGTGCCTTTTTTACTTGATTTTCCATGTATGCTTTGATACCGGGGTAAGTTTTAAAATAAGCCTCTATCACTGCAGAAGCCTCCTGCCTTGTCAACGTACTTTGTTGGCTAAGTCCAAATGCACTAACGCCATAAATGATTCCGAAGTTAACTGTTTTTGCATTCGAACGCATCTCTTTTGTCACTTTTTCGAGAGGAACGCCGAATACTTTGGCTGCTGTAGCAGCGTGAATGTCTTCGCCATTTCGAAAAGCTTGAATCATTGCTTCATCTCCACTGATAGCCGCAATGATGCGTAGTTCGATCTGTGAGTAGTCGGCCGATAGAATTTTATACCCATCTTCTGCTATAAAGGCTTCTCTGATTTTTCGACCGCGCTCGGTGCGTATGGGAATGTTCTGCAGGTTGGGATTGTTACTGCTCAGTCGCCCGGTAGCAGCTACAGCTTGGTTAAAGCTTGTGTGTATTCGACCCGTTTTTGGGTGAATCATTTGGGGGAGTGTGTCGATATAGGTGTTTTTTAGTTTCGTCAGTTGGCGGTACTCTAAGATGAGAGGCACAATCGGGTGCTCTTTAGCAAGTGATTGAAGGACATCTTCACCCGTGGCATATTGGCCGGTTTTGGTTTTTTTTGGTTTTGAGCCTCCTACTTTTAGTTTTTCAAAAAGAATTTCACCTAACTGTTTGGGCGAAGCAATGTTAAATTTTTCGCCGGCCAATGAGGTTATTTCATTTTCGATTTGCCCGATTTCTTCCTCAATGTCTTTGCTTTGATTTTTTAGGTTGGTTATATCAATTTTGACCCCAATCATTTCCATATCGGCCAATACAGGCACCAGCGGTACTTCAACATTGTAAAAAACTTTTTCCCCACCTCGCTCAGTTAACATGGGTTTAAACACCTGAGCCAACTGAAAAGTGATATCGGCATCTTCGGCTGAATATTCGGCTACAAGATGAATGTCCACATCCTTCATATTTCCCTGTCCGGCACCTTTTTTTCCGATGAGTGACTCAATTGAAATGGGTGCATAATTGAGATAATTTTCTGAGAGAACATCCATGTTGTGCCGTGCATCCGGATTGATAACATAATGCGCCAGCATAGTGTCAAAAACCTTAACAGGCAAATGAATACCGTACTTTTTTAATACGGCATAATCGTATTTCCAATTCTGAGCGATCCAGGTTTTTGAAGTATCTCCAAATAAAGGCTCAAATAAGGTTAGCCAGTTTTTTATTTCATCTTCTTTTTCTGGAAGTTGAATATAGTAACCTGTGTGAGCTCTATAGCTGATCGCAATGCCAATGAGCTGAGCGTCGAGCACATCGAGCGAAGTAGTTTCGGTGTCGATGCAGATTTCTGCGTGGTTTTCAAGTACTTTTAAAAGCTGTTTAAATCCTTGAATGTCTGAAATCAGCGTGTATAAATGATCAGTATCGCGAATAGTTTTTCGCCCGAGGGGGTTAGATGCTGTGGCATCGATCTGATCAAAGAGATTGAGCTGTATGGGTTCACTAGACGAAGTGGGGGAGTTGCTGCCTGGCATATCATCAGCAGATTTAACACCATAGAGCTCTTTAAATCTCCTTGTCAAGGTTCTGAATTCCAGCTCTTTGAACACTTCTTCCACCGCATTCAAATCTGGTGGATCTAGCTGAAAGCGCTTTTCGTCGAATTCTATGGGAGCATCCGTCAAAATGGTAGCCAATCGCTTGCTCAGCAAGGCTTGCTCTTTGGCAGCAGCGATTTTCTCACCGAGCTTTCCTTTGATGGATGAAGCATTTTCGAGCACATTTTCGAGAGTTCCGTATTCTTTGAGCAGTTTGGCGGCCGTTTTTTCGCCAACGCCAGGTATGCCTGGTATGTTATCCACGGCATCGCCCATCATGCCAAGCATGTCAATAACCTGCTCTACGCGTTCAATATCAAATTTTTCACACACTTCTTTTACACCCCAAACTTCATTCGGATTGCCCATTCGTCCGGGTCTGTAAATCAAAATATTATCTGTTACAAGCTGCCCAAAATCTTTGTCAGGCGTCACCATGTAGACGGTATAACCCTCTTTTTCAGCTTTCTGAGCCAGTGTACCGATCACATCGTCGGCCTCGTAACCATCTACGCCCAAAACGGGAATGTGCATGGCTTCCAAAATCCTTTTAATATATGGAACAGCAATTTTTATCGCTTCTGGCGTTTCATCGCGATGAGCCTTGTATTCTGTAAAATCGATGTGGCGTTGAGTAGGCGCATCAGTATCGAATACTACGGCTAAGTGCGATGGCTTTTCAGATTGAATTAAATCGAGCAGAGTAGTGATAAAGCCAAAAATGGCCGATGTATCCATCCCAGTGCTCGTAACACGAGGATTTTTTGCAAAAGCAAAATAAGATCTGAATATTAAGGCGTAAGCGTCAAGCAGAAAGAGCTTTTTGTCACCGGGAGCCGTCATTTGCAATTATTTTAGGCGAAAATAGACCAACGGCTCCTAACACATTGCTTTAAGAAAACGAATTGACAAAAAGATATTCGACTGTTGTATAAAAAATAATTAATCGAGATGGTGTATGCGTCTAATCGGCAGAGTAACGCCTTTTTTTAAAATGACTCTTTCTTCCGTTAACCCCCAAATGGTGGTCTCTACTTTAAACTTGTTAGATTCATCTTCGAAATAAATATTGAATTTTGTTTTTTCTGTATTGCCAAGCATCAGTGCTTTTTCAAGGTTCAATTTTCTTAATTTCTTTTGTACATCGTCAGTCAAAACATCTGATTTTGGAAATTTTAGATTTGTAATTAGATCTTTATCAATAGATTGAAAATTTTCTTTCATGGCAAACAACGTTTATTTTGATTAGTACCAAATATCATAAATATGTGTGACCTAAATCAAATTACATTCCAAAAATAAAAAAACCGCCTTTCTTAAAAGGCGGCTTTTGTAACCTCAATGAACAGAAAATCAGATCTATTGGGAGATTTTTGTTACATTGACAGCCTGCGGACCCCGACGATTGGATTCAACTTCGTATTGCACGCGGTCGTCTTGACTGATTTTTTCATTCAGTCCGGTGGCGTGAACAAAGATTTCGCCTGATTGATCGTCGGCAACAATGAAACCATAACCTTTTGTCTCATTGTAAAATTTAACCTTACCAGTTTTCATAATAAAAAAGTATTCAAAATCAGTTTACAAATAACGGCTACGCAGTGATACGACCAACATTTTTAGAAAAATAAATTTAAAACATAATTTATATTATGTTAAATAAAGTTTTTTGACATCCTTAATTTCGATGCTTTATGTCCTAAACTCGTCCTGGAAACAATACCCTAAAAGGATGGACATTGCGCAAATTTTCTGATTTACCTTCTCGTTTCTAAAAAATCCTGTAGAATTATGGCTGCACTTACTTGATCGAGAATTTCTTTTTTTTGACGGTCTTTCTTTTTCATTCCAGACTCAACAAGAGCTCTTTGGGCCAACTTCGAAGTAAAGCGTTCATCGATGCGATGTATGGCCACAGATGGAAATTTTCTCTGAATAAAACGTATAATTTTTTGATAAATTCCCTCCACATCTTCGTTGACGTTTCCGTCAGATTTGGCTGGATAGCCTAAAACGACGGCTTCCACTGGTTCTTGTTGAAGGAATTTTTCTAGAAATTTTTCTATTTGACTTGTTTCTACCGTTTCCCGCGGTGAGGCAATCATTTGCAGTACATCGGTCTCTGCTATACCACAGCGTTTCAGTCCGGCGTCTATAGCTATGATCTTTTTGATGGCACTAAAGTTTTTAAAAGTTCTGAAATTTCTAAACGTTTGTTTTTTATGAAGTTGAGAGCGTGAATGTTTTTTAATTCTTGTAAAGCTTTAGCTAAGTTAAAATTTTCTTCCTCCTGTGCTATTGCCAAGCGATTTAGCGCCATGTGATGCGCATTTGCCTCTTGTTCAGGTTGGCCATTTGTAGGAACTACTATTGCTTTTATATCAAGCCCTACCATCATGCTAATGCCACTAAAGCCACTTCTGCCTACATAGATTTCAGACTCAGAGAGCATTTCGGCCACACCTTCCAATGGTAAAAAGTCGAATATCAACGTATGTGACTCATAGTAAGGCATTGAGCTACCCCCAGCCACTCCCCTAACGAGCACGGTGGGTTTGTCAATTTTTTTAAAAGCTTGTATTACAAGACTTTCCATTTTTGTTCGGGCGGGTTCTGGACCGCTAAGTATGGCAGCTATGTAGTACTTTTTGACTTTTTTTTCAATCGTAAAATCCTGATAATTTGGTATATATCCGATGTAATGCGTCTTTTTTTTCAGATTTCCAAAAACTTTTGTGGTAAATCCGCCAATAGGGTCGCCTTCTATGGCGGGTATCCACACTTGGTCAAACCTTTTTATTTGTAAGCGATGAATGAATCCGAGTGTAAAGGGCCTGATTTCGACCTGATTGGTAATATAAATAGTTGGAACTTTTGAACTGTGGCAATAGGGTCTCGTATCTGAGATTAATACATCGGGCTTATATCGCTCAACTGCTCTTTGAATGACCATCCACTCTTTCACGAAAGTGGGAATCATTTTTAAAAACGTGAAGATCATTTTAAGAATCAACCATTTACCTGATTTTGAATAGCGTATTTTGTACTCAGGCAAAGGAATGAACGTGCACTCTGGGAGGTGTTTTTGTAAAAATTTTAGGGCGTCGCCATCGGAGGCCAGGTAAATCTTATGGCCGCTGCTGAGTAATTGCCGTGCTATGATGGTACATCTGGCTGCATGTCCGTAGCCCCAATTGAGCACACATATCAGCACCGATGGATTCATTGGGTGCGTCTTGATTTCACTTTCCAAAAAAGCTCTCTACGAAAGCCATTTTATCAAAAGGCTGAAGGTGATCAATGCCCTCCCCTACTCCTATGTATCGCACGGGAATATTGAGTTGATCGCTTACGCCTATTACAACACCTCCTTTCGCAGTTCCGTCTAATTTAGTGACAATTAATGAAGTGACTTGTGTGGCTTGGCTGAATTGTTTTGCTTGCTCAAAGGCATTTTGACCAGTGGAAGCATCAATCACGAGCATAACTTCGTGCGGAGCCTCAGGAATGAGTTTTTGAATGACTCGCCGAATTTTGGCCAGCTCGTTCATCAGATGCGTTTTGTTGTGCAGTCGTCCGGCTGTATCGATGATGGCCACATCGGCCCCTCTTGAAATGGCTGATTGCACGGTATCGTATGCCACTGAAGCTGGGTCGCTGCCCATCTGTTGCTTGATCACAGGCACACCAGCTCTTTCGCCCCAAGTAACGAGTTGATCGACAGCAGCAGCTCTAAAGGTGTCGCCGGCACCAAGCACTACTTCCTTGCCCATTTTTTTGTATCGAGAAGCTAATTTTCCTATGGTTGTGGTTTTACCTACTCCATTTACACCTACTACAAGAATTACATAAGGCTTAATGCCTTCGGGTATTTCACTCTGCTGAGCATCTTCTTTCTCAGCCAATAAGCCTGCAATTTCCTCTTGTAAGATACGATTTAATTCATTCGCCCCCAGATATTTGTCTTTTGCTACGCGGTTTTGAATGCGCTCTATAATCTTTAAAGTAGTTTGTACTCCTACATCAGCTGTTAAAAGTATTTCTTCAAGCTCATCTAAAACTTCATCGTCTATAGTAGAGCGACCAGCGATGGCCTTGCCTAGGTTATGGAGAAAGGAGTTTCGGGTTTTTTCAAGTCCTCTATCGAGGGTTTGTTTCTCTTCTTTTCCAAAGATTTTTTTAAAAAAATTCATGGCATTACTGGATTGAGGAGCTTTCGTTTTTCGATGGTTGTTTTACCCTGCCTCCCATATAAAAGCGTTGGTCGTAATACGGCTCGGTTAGTCGCGAAAAAATTACGCCCTTTCGCACAGAAGCATGAGCAAAAACGCCATCGCCTATGTAAACGCCTACGTGATCGATTCGACGTCCGTAAATTTTGAAAAATACGAGGTCGCCAGGTTTAAGGTCTTTTCTAGGCACGGGATCGACCTCAGTAAACAGATCTGCTGAACGACGGGAGGTGAATTTGTGATCAAACAACTCTTTGTACATCAGAACCGTAAAACCACTGCAGTCGATACCCTCGCGACTCATACCACCGATTCGATGAGGCGTACCTTCCCATTGCAATGTGAAATCCGTAATCGCTTTTGCCTTGTCGTCAGCATTTTCAAATTGCCGAGCGGAGATTTTTATGGGAGCTGGCTCAGGGGTTTCGTTTAGCGTTTTATCTAATGGTTTAGTCGGTGTTTTAGCTGTCGCTTGCTCAGTCCATTCGAAGCGCAGCTCGTCAGTGTGAGAGGTTGTTTTTTGTTTTACAGTACATCCAATCAGCGCGAGTGAAAGTACACTGAAGAAAATTTTATTGCTTTTCACTGAGCCTGATTTTTAAAGGTAAAAATATAGAAGGTATTCGAACGGGAAATATCTACCTGATTGTTTGATATATCGATATCAGCTGTTTCAAGATCAGGATCTAATATTACATGTACAGGTTTTTTGTCAAGTGGAAAAACTTTGGAAAATTCTTTCTCATTTTTTAGCCAAACTTCAGCTGGTAGTCTAACGATATGAGAGGTGTTGTCTTCGAAGGTAAATTTTACAATTACAGGCATGATGAGACCACCCTTGTTTTCTACCGATATCTCAAGAAAGTAAGGCGTCTGCATCAAGTCTTTTTCGTTTTGGCTCAATCGATTTTTAACTTCATCAGGCAGATTTTCAAAGGATTCAATTTTTTCAAACGCATTTTCTTTTCTGTGCACGATCTGTGGTACGTAAAGCTTGACCGATTTTAAGTTTTGGTCGCAAGCATCAGTAGTGTAAAACCATCCTCTCCAAAACCAGGCAAGATCTTGACCTACAGCATCTTCAATGGTGCGGAAGAAATCTTCAGGTGTCGGGTGTTTGAATTTCCAGCGGTTTGCGTATTGGCGAAAAGCATGGTCAAAGAGTTCTCTTCCCAGGATGGTCTCACGCAGTATATTAAGGCCAGTAGCAGGTTTTCCGTAGGCGTTGTTTCCGAATTGAAGAATCGACTCTGACTGCGTCATGATGGGCACTAAGGTCGATGGGTCGCTTTTCATGTAATCCACTATGTTGCGCGCAGCGCCTCGCCTTGATGGGTAATTTTCTTCCCACTCTTGTTCTGCAAGATATTGCAAATACGTATTAAGTCCTTCGTCCATCCAAGTCCATTGGCGCTCATCGCTGTTTACGATCATCGGGAACCAATTGTGCCCAACTTCGTGAATGATCACGCTGATCATGCCGTATTTGGTGGCTTTACTGTACGTGCCGTCAGGTCTCGGCCGACCACCATTGAAGCAAATCATCGGATATTCCATTCCAATGCGATCGGTGTGTACCGATATGGCCACAGGATAGGGGTAGTCGAAAGTGTACTTCGAATAAACCTTTAGTGTGTGAGCCACCACTCGAGTTGAATATTCTTCCCAAAGCGGATTTCCTTCTTTAGGATAAAATGACATGGCCAGCGGAGTAGTCGAGCCCAACTTTACCGCCATCGCGTCCCAGATAAACTTGCGGCTGGCCGCAAAGGCAAAGTCGCGCACATTCTTAGCTCTGAAGTGCCAGGTTTTAGTACTTGTAGAGCGCGATTTCTCGTTTTCTAAAGCTTCTTTAGGTGTTACAATAAACACAGGTTTATCAAAAGTGCGCTTGGCCTCACTAAATCGCTTAAGTTGCTCTTTTGTAAGTACTTGAGAAGCATTTTGCAGTTCACCTGTGGCACCCACCACAAAGTCGGCCGGAACAGTAATGCGCACATCGAAATCACCAAACGGCAATGTAAACTCTCCCTGACCGAGGAATTGTTGCGTTTGCCAACCGCGGTCGTCGTTGTACACAGCCATTCGGGGAAAGAATTGAGCAATGGTGTACAGATAATTGTCATCAGCTGGAAAGTATTCGTAGCCTGAGCGGCCTCCGTATTTCAAACGATCGTTGATCGAATAAGACCATTTGATTTTGAATGTGTACTTTTTCCCTGGTTTTAAAGGTCTTTTTAAATCAAGGCGCATCATGGTGCCGTTCACGAAGTACTTTTCATTGCTGCCTGATTTGTCCACCACTTCTGAAATGGTGAAGCCACCTTTAAAATCAGGGAAATAATACGACATTTCTTCTACGCTGATGGTGTCTTTCATGCGCATTTTCGAGATGAGGCGGGCTGTGCTGTTTTCGCGGCTTATGTTTTGGTCGAGTTGTATCCACAAGTGCGTTAGGACATCAGGTGAAAGGTTGTGATACGTGATTTCTTCTTCGCCCGCGATTGATTGTGTTTTGTCGTCTAAAACGATGGAAATTTTGTAATCAGCCCTCTGTTGGAAATACTTAAATCCAGGAGCACCAGAAGCAGTTCGATACGCATTGGGCGTATTCCACTCTTCAATGCGACGAAACTTCGATGTGTTTACTCGCTCTTGAGCATTTGTATAATTAGCCGATAAAAAATTGATTATCAACCATAAAATAATTACTTGCTTTCTTTTCATCATCGTCTTCTACTTCGTCAGATTTAAAAAATGAGAAATGAACACTTCCGTATTTGCGATGGTCGTAAAAATAGGGAGAATTCACAAAGTCTTTGCGTTCAGAATGCTCAATTATTAACATGCCATCGTTTGTCAACAGGTTTCGATTAAAAACTTTTTCAATGATTTCTTCATAATGTTCAAACTCAAAAGGCGGATCGGCAAAAATCAAATCATATTTTTGATAAGCTTTTGACAAAAATTCTAAGGCATTTTGATGAACTACTTTTACGTTTTTAAATCCCAGTTTTTGTGTCGTTTCATAAATGAATTTTGTACATAGGCCATTGATATCTACGGATGTAATATCGTTACACCCTCTGGAGGCCAATTCATACGTAATATTTCCTGTTCCAGAAAATAAATCAAGGGCTTTAACGTCTTCAAAATAAAAGTGATTAGCCAAAATATTGAAGAGCGATTCCTTTGCCATATCTGTAGTAGGTCTTACCGGCAGATGTGCAGGAGCAATGATGCGTTTTGATTTAAATTTTCCGCTGATGATTCGCATATCATAGAAGTTCAATAATTTGGGTAAAGGCTATATGATGTAAACTTTTGTCACCGGCTAGTGGATGAAAATCCACACCTTTTGGCAATGCTGAAAATTCACAGTTTTTGATGAATTTCGACAGTATTTTGTGATTTGGATCTCCTTCAGAAACGTATCCACTTAAATACACTGGAATTTTTTCTGGATTCAATCCAAATTGTTCCATACAAAATAGGACGTGATAGGCAACATCTTCTGGAGTTTCCTTTTTAAAAAAATTGTAAAGCATCAATCTTCCTTTATTGCCAATCAGTATAAAAAATCCATCTTTTAACAGATCTACATATACCCCTAGTCCTGTAATTTCTTGCATTCTCAAAAGTCTATCAGCTACCGTTACGTTTGCCAGCTTAAATCTTGTAGGGCTGTATTTAGTAATAAATTCATTCAATTGATTGTCGATTCCAAAGACAAAATATGCCTTAACTACATCTGAATATACAGCTGCAATTAGTTCATTTTCTTTTACATCACATGTGTAATTCAGATAGTAATAATTCAGTTTAGCATCATACAAACTTTCAGGAACTATTGTGAATTGCTCTGCATAAAACGACCATTTTATTGCCTCTGCATATAGCAAATAAGGCTGTTCGTTTAAAATAGCTTTTTCGAGCAATTTTATCTTTACAGGAGTATTGTCAACGGCGAAATTTCTATAATAAAGAACTTTTCGCTGCGAATGTGATACCGTTAAAAAAGAAATGCCATCAGGTTTTATTCTGATGGACATTTGCAATGCTGGATGTGTTGAAAAAAGCTCCTGGACTTTTAAAGAATCTGTTTCTTGAAGAATCTGTAAACCTGATGCTATTTCCAACGACTTTTTACATGTTTAAGTTAAGTTTATATTACCAGTTTCCACTTACTATAGGCTCAGTAAGACTGCCAAGTATCAGAGCTTTTTCTTTTGAAATAAATTGTCCATACTCTTCTTTCAGATCTTCAAAAATAACGGTATCAGCGGCTGATACCTCAAATGTAGGAAGCACTATCCCATTTCTTTCGACAGAGGAAGCAGCTATTTTGAATTCTTTTCTATCGGTAAATGGAATATAACGCAATTCGTTCACATCTTTAATACCTTTTCCATCTAATAGAGCTTCGCGAACGCTGCGGTATCCTAAAACACGAATAATAACTGTATCTACGACTACATCGGTTTGATAAACTTTGTCGTATCTCATAAAAGAGGAATCCTTGCGCTCTTCGATAGCGATTTTGCCAGTATCAGCAAAAGCGAGAAGGGCATCGAAATCGTTTGCATAAGAACCGTTAACTTTTCGGTATTCGATTTGCAAATCGCGCAACAAATTGAGTCTATCAATTATTTTTTCGTATCTCTTTTTTCTAATTTCATTAAATTCAATGGGTTTGCGAATGGAAGCATAAATCTTGTAGGCAAAAAATACAGAACCTATTACCAGAAGGAGGTTTACTGCGAATTTTACTTTTGGATTCATAATAGCTTTTTGAAAAACTTTGCACAAAGCTACACCAAAATTCAAAAAATCAAATTCTGGCAAGGGAGGCTCTGTTAAACTATGATTAATATTGACAATATTTTTAAAGTACTCAATAATGAACCAACACTCGACCAAAAAGTTGCTGCTCAAAAACTTATTGATTTCCTTTCAGATTCAAATGCGCAGATATTCATATTAAGAGGCTCAGCTGGTACTGGTAAGACCTCTCTGATTACGGCCCTAGTTAAGTGCCTTCCGAAGCGAATTCGATTTTTTCTGTTGGCACCTACCGGTAGAGCTGCTAAAGTAATGAGTCAATATGCATCCTTACCTGCCTCTACCATCCATAGGCACATTTATTACACTTCGTCTAAGTCAGGGAAATTCATATTCAGACTGAAAATCAATCAAAACAACGATACTTTATATTTAATAGACGAAGCTTCCATGCTTGGTTTGCAATCAGAAGATTCGGAAATAAGTCTGCTCGAAGATCTCATTGAATACGTCTTTACCGGACAGCGCAATAAATTGATTTTGATTGGCGACCATGCACAGTTACCACCCGTAAAACAATCTGAAAGCCCGGCTCTAAACGAAGAACTGCTGAAAAACTACTTTTTTGTAAACACCTATTCAGCCCAACTCAACGAAGTAGTGCGTCAAAAAGACAGCTCGAAAATTTTGCTTAATGCTACAAGATTGAGGGATTCCATGAATTCCGAAACGCTATACTTACCCCCATTCCATCGTGGAATAGATTTCAGAGATCTAAAAGATAAGGCTGAGATTTTCGAATATTTATCTGATGCCTTTAGTGCAAAAAACTTGGATAACAGCGTAATTCTCGTTCGCTCAAACAAGCGGGCGAATATGTATAACGCGCAGATTAGGCAGAGAATACTTTTCAAAGAGTCAGAGTTAGATGCCGGCGACCGACTTATGGTAGTAAAAAACAATTATTTTTGGTTAGATGAAAATTCACCTGCCGGGTTTTTGGCTAATGGCGACATTCTTGAAATATTGAGAGTTTATAAAATTGAAGAAAAGTACGGATTTCGATTTGCAAAAGTGCGCGCTCGCATGCCTGATATCGATGACCAACCGCCTTTTGATGCCATTTTGCTTTTACATACTTTATACAGCGAGTCAGCCTCTATGAGTTACGAGGAATATGCACTCTTACTAAAAAACATTTCAGAAGAAAAATACGCAGATTCAGCTCGTAAATATTACAAAAAAATAGTATCAGAAAATGATTATGCCAACGCAATTCAAGTAAAATTTTCGTACGCAATTACAGTACACAAAGCTCAGGGCGGCCAGTGGGATACTGTATTCGTAGAAAAGCCTTTTTTACCTTCAGAACAATCAATAGAACTAGAGTATTTGCGCTGGCTCTATACTGCATTTACGAGAGGAAGGAGAAGTGTTTTTTTACTCGGATTCCCAGAAAATTATTTTTTTGACTATTAATTCTTTTGGTACAACAATATACTTGTAGTATCTCCTTTTTTGATCAAGTCTTCTGTTAAATATTTTACATCGTATAGATCGATATCTTGATTTAAAATTTCCATAAGACTTGTTTTAAAAGAAACGAATTTTTCATTGCGCTCTAGATGTTCATCTGTCAAGAAGTCAATTAAAAAATCCAAGTCATCACCTTCTTTAAACTGTCCTCTTGCAGCTGATCCGATCAAATAAAGTTCTTTCACATTGTGAAAAGCACAAAGATGTTGTATCTCAGGATACTTGAATACAAAATTTTCAAGAGGCTCACATCGGTAATACAACTTTACTAACGATTGAGGAATGGGATAGGAAATGCCGAGTATCATAACCTTGAAATTTTTTGTTAAAATTCTCTGATATTCTGCATTTAAAAAATGATAAAAATCAAGAATTCTTAAAAGCAAATTATACCGAGGAGCTTGAAAATGTTATTCAATAAAGATTTTCACTTTATTAAGCTAAAAAAACTCATGAAAGTCATAATTAGCTTTAGCTATTGATAAATATGTTTGTGATGAATTAATTCTTTTGTAAAAATGTCTCTTCGCCTACCCTCACAAAATTTTGTGATTTTCGGTCAGCAGCCATGGGATACTCCTATTGGCAGTAATTGCAAAAACATTGCGCTCGAATTGAGTAAAAACTTTAATGTTCTGTATGTAAATATTCCTTTAGACAGATTTACAATACTGAGAAACTCTCCGAACGACCGCAAGCACATCGAGTATCGCAAAAGCGTGCTGAAGGGGAAGATCAAACCTTTTGAAAACATTAATAATCGACTCATTACGTTTACGCCTCGGGTCGTACTCGAAAGCATCAATTGGCTGCCCGATGGAGCATTGTTTGACTTCTTTAACAAGATAAATAACCGCCGACAGGCCAAAGAAGTACAATTTGCTCTGAAACACGTTGGATTCAAAGACTTTATCCTCTTTAATGACAGCGATATGTTTCGCAGTTTTTACATGAAAGAACTTTTGAATCCTGTTTTTAGCATTTATTACTCACGCGACAATCTGATTTCAATCGATTACTTCAAAAAGCACGGCACGCGCATAGAGCCCCTTCTTATTGCAAAGAGCGATATGGCCGCTGCTAATAGCATTTATCTGAAAAATTACTGCGCCAAGTACAATCCAAACAGCTACTACATCGGTCAAGGCTGTGAACTCGACCTCTTTGACCCGGAGAAATCGTACGAAAAGCCTGTCGAAATGCAGCACATTCAGAGACCGATCATCGGCTATATAGGCGCACTGCTCAAGCTGAGACTCGACCTTGCTCTCTTGGAAAAAATCGCTAAAGATCGACCTAATTGGCAATTTGTATTTGTAGGTCCTGAAGATGAGCACTTTAAAGCCTCGCCTCTACATCAGATGCCAAATGTTCACTTCCTCGGTCCGCGAAAGCCAGAAGAACTGCCCAGGTATTTATACTTCTTCGATGTGGCCATTAACCCACAAGAAATCAATCCAATGACCATCGGCAACTATCCGCGCAAAATCGACGAGTACCTCGCAATGGGTAAACCTACTGTGGCTACACGCACCGAGGCGATGGAGGCTTTTGATGGCTATGTGCACTTAGCTACTACGGCTGAGGAATATTTAACGTTGATCGAAAAGGCCCTTTTAGAAAAAGACGATAATGATCTAAAAGCACGCAGAATAGCCTTTGCCCACAGCCACAGCTGGGAAAACTCAGTAAACGACATGCTGAGTGGAATAGAAGAAACTTTAAAGAAGAAAAAATTAAAATAATCCTAGGTCCAGAGCAGCCAGCCTCTGATAGCTAGCAAGGTGTAGAAGAAAAAGAGTAAGGCAGACAAATACAACCTTCTACTGAGGTACAAGACCACTGAAGCTGCATCTATACCGATCCAATATAACCAATTTTCCGGATAAAAATTTACCATCAACCAGGTAGCCCAAAAGCTAAACAAGGTAGTAAAGGAATCAAGGTAAGTGACTGCTGCACCTTTTATTTTATGGAGCAAGTTACCTGAAATCCAGGTAAGTATTCCCAAAAGGGCTATAGATAATGCATGTGTAGCAGCTGATAGCGAAGAGTGTACCCCCTCCTCTACCCAACTGCCGCGATTAAACAGTCCATAAAAAGCCATGAGCAAATAAAAGAAATGAAGCACTGCCTCGGCTATTAAACCCATTGAAAAAGTGATAAATACGTAAATTATTGACCCTACTATGGCAAACCACCAGCAGGCCATATTGCCATCAGCCAATAGCCAGGTGTACAACAAGCTGCAGCAAACTGCCACAGCTTCCAATAGTTTTAATTTCAAACCGGAAATATTTTGAAAATCAGGGAACATGTAAATGTCGCTTGATGCTCGACAAGTCCTCTTGTATTGTTCTGAGCGATTTAGCAATAGCCTCTTTGGAGGGTTCAGTAGTAGCTAATTCTGAACTGATAAAATAGCGAAACTTCCAGATTTCAAGTACTTCCTCAGCCAAAATGTAATAGGGACTGTAAGCTACATTAGTAGAAATCAAAAGGAAATTGCCCGATTCATTCAGTAGATTTTTCACGATTTTGAAAACAATTCCCTCATTTCTCGTCACAAGTACGTAAGGAAGGTTCGATTTCATATTCAGCCAATCATCGACATACTCGCCGATTACAATATCTCCATTGCCTACAGGTGGCATACTGTCGCCTGAAATGGTAAAAGCTCTAAATTTTCGGTTTTTTGACAAGAAGGGAAGCTGAATTATAGGCAGTTCTTTGATAAACTCAGGGTCAGAGTATCCAGTTGTATAGCCCGCTTTTGCCTTTTCAGGAACTAATTCGGTGAGGGTATCGCTGTTTGTATCTATTGCGGTGGTCAAGATGCGAAGCCTTCGGCCTAATACATCCAGATCAATTCCGCGCTCAATTTCACAAAGCTCTGATTCGCGCAGTTTAGACAAGTCTTGTCGTACCAATCGGTCAATGCTGACTTTAAAAAATTCAGCCAATCGCACTAAGACCGGAAGAGGTGGATCTGCCAATTTATTTTCATAGGAATTAATTGCAGATCGAGTAATTCCAACGGCTGAGGCCAATTCTTCTTGCGATAACCGTCTGCGCTTGCGCAAAAGGCGAATATTAGCGGCAAGAATCTCCATGTAAAATACTTTTTGACAAAAATACTGTCAAAAATCTGATTATTTAAATGTCTTTTTTGGGAAAAGTAACTTTTTTATGTGACCTGGGATGGTAGATATTGATCATATCTCTCAGATGTTTTTGACTCAAATGTGTGTATATTTCTGTCGTCAATATGCTCTCGTGCCCAAGTAAATCTTGAACAGCTCTAAGATCAGCTCCTGCTTCTACTAAATGAGTAGCAAAACTATGTCGAAAGGTGTGGGGTGAAATTTTCTTTTTAATACCGGCATCTTTCGCGTATTTTTTTATAAAAGTGAATACCATAACACGAGTGAGAGGTGCACCTCTCCTATTTAAAAAAACGTAATTTTTACTCTTTTTATCATGTATGACTTTGCTTCGTATTTCTTTAATGTAAATGTTTAATAGATGTAAAGCGTTATGATGGATTGGAACAAAGCGTTGTTTGTTGCCTTTTCCTGTCACTTTTATCATTTGTTCTTCATAATATATATCGCTTAATTTTAGCGATACTAATTCGCTTACTCGTATGCCAGTGGCATAGAGTACTTCTATGATTACTTTATTTCTAAATCCCTCATCGGTAGAAACATCTATAGCCTCAATAATTTGATTGATTTCATCAATACTCAATACATTAGGCAGATATTTTTCCAGCTTAGGAAGTTCGAGTAATTCGGCTGGATTTTCTTGAAGGTATTCTTCGATTTGTAAGAACTTGTAGAATTGTCGGATGGCAGATATTTGACGAGCTATTGAACGCGATTTTAAACCTGTAGTAGATTCTCGAATGAAGGTTTCTAAATCGTTTAATGTAATGGTTAAAACATCTTTATCTGCCTTTTCAGCCCATGCTAAAAACTTTTGAATATCAGTATTATAAGACTTTTCAGTATTCTGTGATAAGCCTTTTTCCAGTTTTAGGTATTCAATAAAATCGCTTAGAAGATCTTTGGGTTTCATTTACTCTCTTTGTTTATTTCATACCTTATTTTGAGCGCGAAACCAATACAACAAAAAAACTTGAATAAATAAAAATATTCCAATAAAAATCCACTTTATATTTCCGGGTATGCTCAATAGTAAAACAACGAGTAAAGCGGAGGTTATAACGATAATAAAAAGTAAGATATAGTTGTGAGTGTTTTTGCTGGCGTCAAGACTTCTAATAAATACTTCATCACGAATATTAGAATCTACTTTGCTATGTGTCGAGACATCTTTAATGATATGTAATTCATTCATCAATATGGAGTCTATTTTCCATTTAAATCTTCGCCTAAATGAGTAATACGAAACGATAAGTTCTACTTCAGTTTGATTTTCACTTTTCTTGAAAAAATTTATATCCATATACCTCTCAGGAATCCACTTAAGACGGTATAGACCAAAGGCTGATGGTCCAGCGATTTCCCATTTATTACCAGTTACAAATCTATATCCCATTTCATGTAGTAAGACATGTAGAATGCGGTCAACTTCTTGCTGATTTTTCGATACAATGAATTTAATAGATAACGTCTGTTTCGAATATCTCTTAAGAGCCAATAATGGTATCACAAAAACTGAAATTTAAATCAATAAGTATATAACAAAAAAGAGGCACGTAGGCCTCTTCTTAATTTGAATATGTCGATGTAGGATTATTCTTTTTCTTTGTGGCCGATGATCTTGTGAGCGAGCTTCGGATTGATTTGTTCAATAGAAACGAGCGTCAGCCAGTATCCGATGAACAAAGAAAGGAAAATGAGCATTCCAAAGCCCATTAAAAAAACAATCAAAAATAAAAACCAGCCGAGTGTGTATGTAATCATGACTTTTATTATTTACCCCACAAAGATATTTTTAATTACAAAGTTTCCAAATAATGTATATAAATTCTTTTTTACACGATTATGTTAAATTTCTCACTTTCAAACGGAAATCTCTCTGTTTAAAAACAATTTTTTTTAAACACAAAGAAATGTAGCTACATCTAAAATTTGTGATATATGATTCTATTTTTAAGCTGCTTATTTAAAGTATTGTTATTTAAATAGATACAGTTTAAAAGTAAAAACAATAATTAATAACTGAAACTAATTTAAAATTCATATTTGGAGGCAGCGGCTGCAGCGGCTTCTTCAAAGTCATCGTTAGAAGAGGCATATAAAATTTCGCGGCTTGAATTGATTAAGACTCCGGCTCCCGAGGCATTCAAAGCGTTACTAAGTGTAGTAAGATAGTCAGCTCCTTGTGCTCCCACACCGGGTATCAATAGGTAATAATCAGGCACCAAGCTTCTTACTGATTTAAGCATCGGGCTGTGCGTGGCACCGGTTACAAACATTATTTCATCTCGACCAAACTTTTCAGAAAATTTTTCAATTACCTTTTGATATAAAGGTTTGCCATCGTCCATTGGTTGTAATTGAAAATCAGATGCACCGGTATTGGATGTAAGAGCAAGCACAATGGCAAATTTTCCGCGTCGGATAAAGGGAGCCACGGTGTCAATGCCCATGTAGGGCGAGAGTGTAATTGCATCGAAAGGCATTTCGTCATAAAAGGCTTTCGCGTAGCGTTCAGCTGTGTTACCAATATCACCACGCTTAGCGTCAGCTATCAGAAAGTGCTGAGGATAATGGGACTTAATGTATTCTGCAGTATGAAATAAAATTTGCCAACCCTCCATACCCAAGGCTTCATAAAAGGCTACGTTGATTTTGTAGGCGACGCAGTATTTGTGAGTTGCTTTTATGATGGATGTGTTGAATTCCATCACTTTTTGCTTTGTCGTTCCTGTAATGTGGGCCGGAATTTTTGCAGGATCTGTATCGAGGCCCACACACAGTACTGTGCGCTTTGACAGGATCAGGTTGTCGAGTGACTCTTTGGAAAACATAACCAATAAAGTTATACTTCAGCACTTTCTTTCAAACGCTCAGCATTTTCAGCCAATTCGAGTTCTTCAGAAAATTTGAACAGATCACCGTTCATGATTTCATCTAGATTATATACTGTGAGACCAATTCGATGATCTGTCACCCGGCTTTGGGGATAATTGTATGTTCTAATTTTAGCCGATCGGTCGCCAGTACTTACCATTGTTTTGCGCTTTGAGGCTACTTCTTCCATTCGCTTGGTGTATTCGATTTCGAAGAGCTTGTCGCGAAGCATCTGCATAGCACGCTCGCGGTTGGCGTGTTGCGACCGCTCTACCTGGCAGGTAACTACTATACCTGTAGGCCTATGGGTAAGCATCACTTTGGTTTCGACCTTGTTAACGTTCTGACCTCCTGCACCCCCTGAACGGGCTGTTTGCATTTCTACGTCTGCCGGATTGAGCTCGAAGGAAATTTCATCGGCTTCTGGCAGTACTGCCACAGTAGCTGCAGAGGTATGTATACGGCCTTGCGTTTCAGTTTGTGGTACGCGTTGAACTCGGTGCACTCCTGATTCATATTTTAATACGCCATACGCACCTTCTCCATTTACTTTGAAGATGATTTCTTTATACCCTCCTGATGTGCCTTCGTTGTAATCGAGTACTTCTACCTTCCAGCCACGTTTTTCGCAATACTTTGAATACATACGAAACAGATCGCCAGCAAAAATGGCGGCCTCGTCACCACCGGTACCGGCGCGAATTTCCATCGTACATCCGCGAGCGTCCTCCGGATCTTTAGGCAAAAGAAGTAGTCGAATCTCTTCGCGCAGCTGTTCAAGACGAGGTTCCCCCTCTTCTATTTCAGCCAGTGCGATTTCGCGCAGTTCGGGGTCTTTCTCTGTTTTTAGAATTTCCTTTGCCTCCTGAATAGAATTGTAGAGATTTTTGAATTGTTTGCCCTTTTCCACAATGGCTTCCAGCTCTTTGTACTCTCGATTGAGTGCAACGTATTTTTTTTGATCGGCTATAATGTGTGGTTGTACTATTTGATCGGCAACATCTTGAAACTTTAGTTCAAGCGCTTCAATTTTTTCAATCAGCGAATCCATTTCTTTTAGCAATTAATATTCAAAAATCCCGAAATTGCTTTTGATGGTCAACTTTTTACCTTCAACTGGGGCCTCTACTCTACCTATGACCTGGGCTTCGAGTTGAAAATCTTTGCAAATTTCGATAATTCTGTCAGCTACCTGAGGGTCGCAGTAGATTTCCATGCGATGTCCCATATTATATATGGTGTACATTTCGCGCCAAGGGGTTCCGGATGCGCGCTGTAGCTCTGCAAATAAAGGCGGTAGTTCGAGGAGATTGTCTTTTACGATGTGCACATTTTCTACAAAATGCAATACTTTGGTTTGTCCACCTCCACTGCAGTGTATCATGCCGTGAATGCTTTTGCGCAATTCTTTTAATATTTGCTGTACCACAGGTGCATAGGTGCGAGTTGGGCTCAGTATGGCTTTGCCCATATCTAAAGGTGTTCCAGGCAGTGGCGTCGTAAGTGTGTAGGGTCCGGTATATACCACTGAGGGGTCTAAACCGGAATCATATGTTTCGGGATATTTAGATGCTATTTCTTTTGAAAACAGATCGTGACGAGCAGCAGTAAGGCCGTTGCTACCGATTCCTGAGTTATAAATGGTTTCATAACTCGTTTTTCCATAAGATGCAAGACCTACAATTACATCACCAATTTGAATATTGGAGTTATCGATTACTTCAGAGCGTTTTAAACGGGTGATTACAGTAGAATCTACTATTATGGTTCGCACCAGATCACCGACATCAGCTGTTTCACCTCCTGTCAGAACTGCTTCAATACCGAAATCACTCAACAATTGACAAAACTCTATGTTAGCCTCAATGAGGGTTTTAATGACTTCGCCCGGTATCAGATGTTTATTTCTGCCAATCGTGCTGCTTATCAAATACGGACCAGTGGATCCAATACAGAGCAAGTCGTCGATGTTCATCACCAGGGCGTCAATTGCGATCCCTTTCCAAACATTTAGATCACCTGTTTCTCGCCAGTAGGCATAGGCCAGCGATGATTTGGTGCCGGCTCCGTCTGCATGCATTGCAAGACAATAATTTGAATCGCCAGTAAGCAGATCAGGAATGATTTTACAAAATGCTTTTGGAAAAAGGCCTTTATCTACGTTTTTAATAGCTTCGTGTACATCGGATTTACTGGCTGATACCCCTCTTTTGAGGTAATGAGATGAATCGCTAGAAAACATACCTGCAAAGGTATTTCACCTCTCATTCAAAATTCCCCAAAAAGATGTATAATTATTCGAAGAGATTTTTAAATCAACATTTTTTGAAAAAATTTTTGATTTAAAAGTTTTATTTTGTTTCCGTTTCTTTTAATAATTCCCTTTTCTTCAAAGTTTTTCAGCCAACGGTACGTAGAGGTACGCGACGAACCGCTGAGCAGTGCAAGATCATCACTGTTTAATTCCACAGGAATGCTGTTGTCTTCATTCAAACCATATTTTGTAATCAAATATTTAAGCACTTGAAGTAATCTACCTTCAGAGTCGGCTTGCATTATTTTAACGCCATTCTGTTCAGTGAGTTCTGCTTTCTTAAAAATTACCTGCATTATTGGGAAAACGGCTTGTGGCTGACTAACTAGAAGCTCTTTTAATTTTTGAGTTGATAATTCCAGTAATATCGCAATTTCTGAAATACAAGAATAATCATACAATATTGGCAAATCTTGTATGGCGGCAGAAATACCTAAAAAGTCGCCATTTTTATGAAGAATTAATTCTCCATTTCTGTAGCTTTTTACACCACCTTCGATCAACCAGTAAAATTTATCTGATGATTCACCTCTTCTGAGAATTTCATCTCCTACTTTAAAAATTTTTAAATCACCAGAAGTAATAAAATATTGTAAAAGCACTTGAGAACCTTCGGGAATTAGTTTTGTGAAATTTTCTTTAATGAACTGCTCTTTATCCTTCATCACACTACTTGCAAACAAGGCAAATAAAAAGTCTTCTTTCATAGTATGATATGATTTTAATCAAAGCATATATTGATATTTGGGAACTAAAAGAGTTTAATAATATCGTTTGAATTAGCCAATATTAAAAGTCCTAAAAGTATGAAAAATCCTGCAAGTTGAGCATATTCTAAAACCTTTTGCGAAGCGGGTTTGCCAGTGAGAATTTCCCAGAGCAGAAATACCACATGGCCACCGTCGAGTGCTGGTATGGGCAGAATATTTAAAAAGGCCAGCATAATGGATAGAAAGGCAGTGAACGACCAAAACTTTTCCCAATTCCATGTCGTATCAAACTGCTTGGCGATCATGATAAATCCGCCGACTTCTTTGTATGCTTCTGTTTTGGGATTGAATATGATCTTAAACTGGCGGATGTAATCGCTTAGCATAGTTGCAGCCTTCGAGAAGGCCGCACCGATACTTTCTAAAAAGCCATATTTAATCACTTTGGTTTCAAAAAACTGCGAGGGATTCTGAGCAAAGACGCCAATTTTTCCACTCTCAGGTACATAGACCGGGATGGAGAGAATGTTGCTCGCTCTGTTTACTCGCAAGATTACAGTGTCGCCTTTGTGCTTGGGAATTTCCTCCAGATACTGATCAAAAAACTGCAGTTGTAGGTCATTTATTCCCACTAATTGATCACCTTCTTGTAGCCCGGCTTTTTTCGCTTCACTGTCTTCCACAAATCCACCGACGTAATACGGAAATCGGAGGCCAAAGAGGGTGCTTTTGGATTTTATAATGTCTGAAATTTTTTCTTCTGTGATAGTGATTCGCACAGGCTTTCCACTGCGCTCTACTTCCACATATCCTCCGCCTGAAAGAAGAATTTCTAGAGGAATCTGATGAAAGCGCTCGGGATATTTTCCATTGACGGATAGAATTTTATCTCCGTTTTTAAATCCTAAGGCAGTACCAATGCTATCGGTTACGATTCCGTATTTTACATTTTGGGTGGGGATGTATTCTTCGCCGTAGTACATTAGCATACCCATGTAGATGACTATGGCTAATAGCACATTCACGGTAACACCGCCTACCATGATAATCAACCTTTGCCAAGCTGGTTTTGAGCGAAATTCGTAGGGCTGTGGCGGTTGTTTCATCTGTTCGGTGTCCATACTTTCATCGATCATTCCAGAAATTTTCACATATCCGCCCAACGGAAGCCAGCCTATGCCGTATTCCGTCTCTCCGATTTTTTTCTTAAAAAGTGAAAACCAAGGATTGAAAAAGAGATAAAACTTTTCGACACGGGTTTTAAAAAGCTTTGCTGGAATAAAGTGTCCTAACTCATGCAAAATAATTAGTATGGAGAGGCTTAATAAAAATTGGCTAATTCGAACCAGAAGATCCATATTTGAATTACAAACATTTAAACAATTTACAAAAAACCAAAAAGTTCATCGTTTAATTGGTGAAAGATGCTTTAAAAAGTTGGATGTTAATTTCAAGATTTTTCCACAACATTTCAACTTCTGTCGCCTTCATACCGGCATTGAACAATTTCTGTGAGATGTATTCTTTATTCATTAAATCCAAACGATTTGATTCTTGTTTAAAGTTAAATATAAGCGCCTGATAAACAATACTTATTCTTTTAAAAGCCTCATCAAATGGTATGCCTCTCACGAAGGTAAGCAGGAGGTCGAGAATTTCTCTTTCACCTGTTTCAGCTAAAAACCAAATAAGTCCAGGGTCCGTGTTGCCCTCAATAAAACTTTCCAATGCCATTTCTGTGGCCTTGAGACCTTCGAATTGCTTCATGACCAAGAGATCTGAGTACAAATCTTGATCTTTTTGATTGCTGATAGCAGGTCTTTTTACCGGCAGTTGGAAGCGTTCGGCATTGCGATAGGCAATGGGCCGTGTAAAGGCGTCGGTTAGAGCAATTCCTTTTAAAATACCGTCATTTACTTTTCGGATTTGATAATCGGGTACTTCGTCGAGGCGTTCAAATCCAAAGTTTCGGATTTCCGGAAGAGAATCATCGAGTGCAAGCGATACTGCCGTGGCGAGTAGGTTGGGATTGCCAGTCGCAATCATGGTGCGAAAGGCTCTGTATCGATTTAAAGGAGTATATCCATAATTGAGCTCGAGCAGTGCCTGGTATTCAGGCCTTATTTCGTGTGTAGGGATCATTAGATATTCTTCCCATTGCGGATACAAAAAGAGAATTTCTGAGGATGTCGTTATATCGAAATTCATGATTTTTTCACCTGTGGTAGGTGTAATAATTGTATCTATTTTTTGGTCTTTGTTATAAGCTATCCATTGGAGAAATGTACCTTTTTTAACAATGAGGTTTTCATCATTCATTTGAATCTTTATGACATTTGATTTCGATGAAAATTTAATCTCGTAGGATATATAAAGTTTCTTCATATTAGTTTTGTTAATTACAAGGTGATTTATATCTGTATGAATTTTTTTCCTTTGAAGTATTTCGTGTATCTTTTTCTGAGCATAAATTTTACTGTATTCATCAAGTACATTTTTTAAAACATCAAATCCATTATAGAAATAAACATTGTAGAATAGTAGGATGTAATAAAGTCGAATATCGTTTGTATAATTACTGTTTTTTGTATAATTATCAACAACATTTCGGAGCTTTAATGCATGAATGCTTTGATTTGATGTTTCAATTATTTCTTTTACTATTTCAAAGGCATTAAGAACATCTAAAATTTCAGTACTGTTATCACATTGCATCAAGGCTGCTTGAATACACTTTTGTTCATTTGAAATTTTTTGAGGCATTAGGTAATAATAGGGATTTTTTGGTAAATAATAAATACCGGGATATAGTGTTGAATCAAATTGACATTTAATGTGATTTTCTGCTAAAAACGTATAACAAGGCTGAAATTTACTTGAAGGTTGCTGAAAGGTATTCGATGTGATTTTTGTTTCACTACTCATCGAAGGTTGTGATGGATTAGCTGCAATAGTCTGCTGTTGATTATTGGTATCCTCAGGATGAAGATCCGGTTCTACACGTTGGTTTCTAACAGCTGAAGAAGCAGGAGTAGGTGTTGGTTTTTTCGCTTGATTCTCGCTGGTAGAAGCTATAATGATTGGTCTTTCAAATACCACATTTATTTTTTGTATATCATCTGGAGATAAATTTGTTTTAAAAATACACATAGTATTCGATTTTTTATCGACAAAGCTGTAAAATTTTAAGCCATTAACCTTAAAATTTACTGCACTGCATATAGACAAAGAAATTAAGTAATTTTTATCATGAGGTTTGGGAATAATTTTCTTGAAAGTTTGTTCATTAAAATGAAATATTAATGTATTTTTACTATCTGTTACTATCAGATGATCCTGTAGATAGGACAGTGGAATTTCTACATCGAAGTAATATTTTAAAAATTTCTTATCAGTGTGTTTAAAAGTGAGTTTTTTTCCATCGTATTGATATGCTGTTTCGTCCAGTGGTTTTAAAAGGTATTTTTTAAAGTTATTTATAGATTGTGTTGGTGTTTCTATTGAATATTCTGCAGTGTAATTGCCCGGTGGTGGAGAGAGTAAGTAGGAAATTTTAACTGAATTATTGTTGAAATCCAAACTTATATTAACTTCAATATTTTGATTTTCAATTTGTTGTAATCTTAAATTGCCATTTACAACAAAGACTAAAAAAGCTAAAAAGAGAAATCGAATCACGGATATTGTGTTTACTTTTGGCTGTTGATTTCTACAGATTATGCAAATAAAATACGCAGATCAGGTTTTTGACGTAAAGCCGGGAAAAAACAACCGATTAAAAGGCGAAATAAATGGTGAGCTTTATGAAATAGAGCTGAAATCAGTAGCTGAAAATGAGTACATTCTGCACTACAAAGGTCGTAAGTACAAAGTATTAAAACCTTTTCAGATACCTGAAAGTGGATCAGCCAGAATTATAATCAATGGTAAGGATGTAGAATTTGATATAACTAGCGACCAGGAGCTCGTCATGAAGCAGATGGGACTCGGCGGTGGCGCGTCGTCAAAAGTCAGCGAGCTGAAAGCTCCTATGCCAGGTCTTGTTACTCGTATTTTGGTCGTTGAAGGACAAGCAGTTACAAAAGGTACTCCCCTACTCGCTCTTGAGGCTATGAAAATGGAAAACGTGATTAAAGCCTCAGCAGAGGGCACAGTGTCTGCTATCTTAGTGAAACAAGGCGATGCAGTTGAGAAGAATCAAATTTTGATACGCTTTTAATCAGCCAAAAAGAGTGATTTATCTATGTTGAGCCACTGAAGGGCTGCGCCATGTAGCAACTTTGCTTTTAGTTCCTCGTCATCAGTGTATTGATGGATTAATTCTCCTGGGGTTAACTCACCTAGAGGAAAGGGATAATCTGTGCCAAGTGCCACTCGATCAGCGCCAAACATGCGTATAATAAAATCGAGCATATTGATGTCGTGCACGAGGCTATCTACCCAAAATCTGCCTAGATATCTACTTGGATGATACGGATTGTCGATGGCACATAGATCGGGTCTTACATCAAATCCATGGGCGATTCTGCCAAAAGTGGCAGCAAATGACCCTCCGCCATGTGCTACAGCTACCCTTAAATTCGGCAGTCGCTCAAAGACTCCTCCAAAAATCAAGGAACAAATGGCCAAGGAACTTTCGGCGGGCATACCTACAAGCCAAGGGAGCCAATACTTAGGCATTTTTTCTTTGCCCATCATATCCCAAGGGTGCACAAAGACTGCCATCCCAAGGTCTTGACACGCCTCGAAGAAGGGAAACAACTGTGGAGCATCGAGGTTGAGATCGTTTACGTGTGTGCCAATTTCAACTCCAGCTAAACCAATGGATTTACAGCGTTCTAATTCACTGATTGCTAATTCTGTATCTTGCAGCGGAACGGTTCCAAGCCCTATAAATCGCTTGGGATATCGATGTACCACTTCGGCTATGTGGTCATTTAAGAACTTGGAAATATACAGGGTGTGCTCTGGCTTTGCCCAATAGCTAAACATGACTGGTACTGTGCTCAGTACTTGTACATCTACATGATGCACACCACATTCGCGAAGGCGAGTATTTGCATCCCAGCAGTTGTCTTCTATTTCGCGGAAGAATCGGCCATCTTGCATCATGCGGGCTCGGCATGGAGCGTGATGCTCGAGAAAGATGAAACCTCCGTAGCCAAATTTTTTCTTGAAGTCTGGTAAATGTTCGGGTAATATATGTGTATGAATATCAATGGTGAAGGTGTGGTGGTGATGAGCACACATTTGAGCAGGTAGATTATTGAGGCTTTGATTTGCGTCAAAAGTAAGATGTAAATAGGTCTTTTTGGTTTTAATCCAGTTATACAGTGGTAAGATGGAATTTTTTTCTGAAGAGTTATATAGTTACTTTGTACCTCAATTTTTTGCTTGTGTTTGCGGTAGAAATCGATGGCGCTGTAGTGGCCGAAGATGTAATGGCCAAAGAATTTGTGTGCAATTTGGCGCGCTGTAAAGGTGCTTGTTGTGTACATGGCGATGCGGGCGCACCTTTAGAGGAAGAAGAAACTCGGATTCTCGAGAAAGAATTTGAAAACATAAAGCCATTTTTGAGGCCTGAGGGCATACGAGCTATTGAAGAGCAAGGCACCTGGTTGAAAGATCCGCGCGATGGTGATCCAGTTACTCCTCTGGTTGAAGGTAAAGAGTGCGCTTACGTCGTTTTTGATGCTGACGGAATAGCTAAGTGCGGTATTGAATTGGCTTGGAAAGCAGGGGCAACTACCTTCCAAAAGCCTATTTCTTGTCACTTATACCCCATTCGAATTACGAAATACAAAACATTTGAAGCGGTGAACTATCATCGCTGGGAAATTTGTAGCCCGGCTTGTGAATTAGGTGCTCAACTGAAAGTGCCTGTGTACGTCTTCTTAAAAAGTGCCATTATCAGAAAATACGGGAAGGAATGGTACCAAAAACTCGATGAGGCAGCTAAACAGCTTGAAAATGAGAGGTTTTAACTTCTATGTTTTGTTGATCTTTTTGCTGACTGTTACAGTTTGCGCTCAACCCTCAAACTTTCCTTTTCGACTGACATATTCTATAGATGTCTCAATTGTAGCTGGAAATATTGCATTAATTGGAGCAAATACAGCTTTAAAAGCTCATCTAAATGTACCCACAGACGCTGAAATTTTGCAACTCGACCGCGAACGATTGTTTTATCTCGATCGAATTACTTTCCGAACATTTAATACCACAACTGAGCGCGCAAGCCACTACGCGATGTTAAGTACTATTGCTTTACCCGTTTTGTTAGCGCCTTATTCGAAATCATTCTCTCAACTATCGACAATGGCAGTCATGGGCATTGAGACCTACTCCACTACCCTATTGGTAGTTCAAACGCTGAAAACTCTCACGCGAAGACCAAGACCTGAAATGTTCACTAATGCATACGACATTTCAAGATATAGAGGCATCGAGAGTTTAAATTCCTTTCCTTCGGGACATACGGCTATGGCTTTCGCAGCTGCAGGGTTTGTACACGCATGCCAGGAAGTATATAAACAGCAGAATTCCTTGGCTACTTTTTTAATGTATAGCACATATGCCGCTGCGATTACCTCTGGATTTTTGAGATATTACTCCGGGGTTCATCATCTGACTGATGTAATAACAGGGGCTGCCTTGGGATGGTCGATTGGTTACTTCATCCCAAAACTTCATCTTCATATTAGGCGCTCTAATCAATCTTTTCTACTAACACCCTCGCCTAGTGGCGTGATTCATTGTGCTATTAAGTTTTGATGAAAAACATTTTAGTTGAATTTCCGTTAAAGTTGCATGTTCGGAGAAAAGCGTTATCGGCTCAGAATTGATGATAAAATCGTAGGCTACAAGCGCGTAATGAGCGAATCGTATGAATTTTATTCGCGCAATGGCTTATGGTGGTCAGGCCATCAGCTGTATTACAAGCAAATTGATGAATATTCGGGGTTAAAAGATCGAAACAACCAGCATCTGTACGAACTCGACATTGTAGAGTATCGCATTGATACTGGTATAGAGCGCAAAGGAGTAATCCTTTGGAATACAAAAGACAAGTGTTTTTGCATCAAAGATTTAGAAGATACTGGTTATTTGCCAATTTGTGTAGATGACGTTTACTTGTTCAGTTCAAAAGATTTGAAATTTCACTCCTATCTCTTTATCAATCCAGAGATCATGGAGCGACTGGGTATAAAAGATGAATAAAAAACCGGCCACGTGTAGGCCGGCGTAATCTTTTCAGAGTAGAGTTGCTGATGTAAGTATTGTTATGCAATGCTATCAGCAAGCTCTTTTCCCGGCTTGAACTTGGCAACTTTCTTAGCAGGAATGCTAATGGTCTGACCATTTGAGGGATTTCTTCCTTCGCGCGCTGATCTTTCAGCCACTGAAAAGGTTCCAAAACCAGTGAGGATCACTTTGTCACCATTCTTAAGTGCCTCATTTACAGTACTGATGAAAGCATCAACTGCAGCTTTGGCGCTGACCTTGCTCATTCCAGCCTTAGATGCTACTGCATCGATGAATTCTGTTTTGTTCATGAGAGTAAATTTTATGTTAATTTTTTCTTTACAACGACAAAAGTAACTGATAGATGAAATTATGCAAGAGATTAAGAAAAAAAATTGAGGTAAATTTTTAACGTTTAACTGTTAATCTTTATCAGATTTGTTTTATTCAATACACCATTTAAAAATTCACTTGCTGTCATTTCTTTTTTACCTTCGGGCATAAGTTTTTCAATGCTCAGAGCCCCGTCTGCGCATCCTACGATGAGTTGTTTTTTATTTTCGACATGTAGTGTTTTAGGAGGAATTTTAATGGAGTTTCCGAGAATTTTTGTTCTTAATATTTTTAAAATGATCGGTTTATTTTGAATTTCTAAGACTGTGTATGCTCCAGGATTTGGGCTCAGACCTCTTATAAAATTATGAACCTCTAAAACTCCTTTTGTCCAGTCAATCAAGCAGTTCTCCTTAAAAATCTTAGGTGCTGTTTTAAGATTTTCATGAATTTCTTGTTTTTTTGGAACAATGGAATTGTTCAGAATTCCTTCTAAAGTTTTGAGAATCAATTCAGCGCCGGGCTCAAGCATGGCATCGTGTAATTCGCCTGCCGTCATGTCAGGTGTGATGGGTATTTTGGTTTGGAGTAAAAGGTTTCCCTCGTCAATTTTGTCGTTGATAAAAAAAGTGGTAAGGCCGGTTTCCTGTTCACCGTTGATGATGGCCCAGTTGATCGGTGCCGCCCCCCTGTATTGCGGTAGTAAAGAAGCGTGAAGATTAAATGTGCCAAGCGGTGGTAGTTGCCATACGCGATCGGGTAACTTTTTAAAGGCTACTACTATTTGAATATCAGGATTATACGATTTCAGTGCTTCAAAAAAATCGTCTGATTTTAAGCTAAAAGGCTCTAAAACGGGTATTCCTAATTCGATGGCCGCTTGTTTTACCGGACTCGATTGCATTTTAAGGCCTCGTCCGGCCGGTTTGTCGGGCGTAGTAACTACGGTTACCACATTGTAATTGTTTTCGATTAACTTCTTCAAACCGGGCACGGCAAAATAGGGTGTGCCCATGTACACAATGCGCGGATATGGCTTCATAGCTGTTCTTCGATGAGTTCTACGGACTGATGGTCGTTCAAATCAAGAGGATTTTCGCCCTTTTCAATTTTTAGATTTCCAATAATAAACTCTTGTCGAGCTGGGGTATTCTTGCCCATGTAGAACTCAAGAATTTCGTCGATGGTTTGGTCTTTGCCAATAAGAACCGGCTCTAGCCGGATGTCTTTGCCTATAAAATGGCGGAATTCATCGGGACTAATTTCACCCAGACCCTTAAATCGAGTGATTTCAGCTTTGTTGCCGAGCTTTCGAAGGGCTTCAAATTTTTCTTCTTCGCTGTAGCAATAGATGGTTTCTTTTCTGTTTCGCACTCTAAAAAGAGGTGTTTGCAAAATGTAGAGGTGATTTTCGCGAACCAGCTCAGGGAAGAATTGCAAAAAGAAGGTAATGAGCAGCAAACGGATGTGCATGCCATCTACATCGGCATCGGTGGCAATCACTACGCGGTTGTAGCGAAGGTTTTCGATAGACTCTTCGATATCGAGGGCGGCTTGAAGTAAGTTAAATTCTTCGTTTTCGTACACCACTTTTTTGGTGAGGCCATAACAATTAAGAGGTTTTCCTTTCAGGGAAAATACAGCTTGAGTATTTACATCGCGCGCTTTGGTAATGCTGCCGGAGGCTGAGTCGCCCTCAGTGATAAATAGGGTGGATTCGAAGCAGCGCTCATCCTTTACATCGGTGAGGTGAATGCGGCAATCGCGCAACTTTTTGTTGTGCAAACTGACTTTTTTAGCGCGCTCGCGGGCTAATTTTTGGATACCGGCCAGTTCTTTGCGCTCTTTTTCAGCCGCAACGATTTTTCGCAAGATGGCATCAGCCACTTCCGGGTTTCTGTGCAAGTAGTTGTCAAGTTCTTTTTTAACGAAGTCGTTCACATAAGCTCTGATACTTGGCATACCGGGACCCATTTCGGTAGATCCGAGCTTGGTTTTCGTCTGAGATTCGAAGACTGGCTCAATTACTTTGAGCGAAATGGCGGCAATAACCGATTGGCGGATATCGGCCGTGTCGAAATTTTTGTTGTAAAACTCCCGAATGGTTTTAATCATCGCTTCGCGAAGGGCAGCTTGGTGTGTGCCCCCCTGTGTGGTGTGCTGTCCATTAACAAAAGAGTGATAAATCTCTGACTGTGAACGCTCGCTGTGCGTGATGGCTATTTCAATATCATCGCCTTTCAGGTGAATGATTTCGTGTAAGATAGGCGAGTCGATAGTATGGGTTAGTAAGTCTTTCAGTCCGTTTTCGCTTCGGATGGTTTGTCCGTTGTAGATGATGGTGAGGCCGGCATTCAGGTAGGCGTAATTCCACATCATGCGCTCAACGTACTCATCTACAAACTTGAAGTTTTTGAAAATGGTATCATCTGGGGTAAAAATGATGCGAGTACCTCGCCTGAGGGTAGTATCTTCGATTTGAGATTCAAATTTGAGGTTACCTCGCTCAAATTCAGCCCACTTGGTTTTTCCATCGCGAATGCTTTGCACTTTAAAGAACGACGAAAGCGCATTCACGGCTTTAGCACCCACGCCATTCAGACCGACGGATTTTTTAAAGGCTTGGCTGTCGTATTTAGCTCCGGTGTTAATCTTACTTACAACATCCACAGTCTTGCCTAATGGAATGCCACGGCCATAGTCGCGCACCGTCACTGTGCGGTCGTTTATGGTAACTTCGATCGTTTTGCCGGCTCCCATCACAAATTCGTCGATGGAGTTATCGATGATTTCTTTTAGCAAGATGTAGATCCCGTCGTCAGGTGAGCTTCCATCACCTAGCTTACCGATATACATACCCGGCCGCAGGCGAATGTGCTCCTTCCATTCGAGGGTTTTGATGTTCTCTTCGGTATATTTAATTTGATTTTCAGACATTTAAATGAATCGATTTGCCCTTTTTTCTCAACTTTCAAGTTTAAAAACTATCGTCATATCGCTGTATGTAAAGTGAATTGAGTTATTAACACTGGCGTTTTATTATTGGATTTAATGTTTTTTTATACATAAAAAACGGAGAACCGACTGCTCCCCGTTTTTCTTGAATATTGTTTTAAAAATCAATAAAAAGCCACTGGAAGTTTAAGGATTTTAATTTGTCCATCTATTTGTAAGACAATAAAATAAACTCCTGATATTAACTCTAAGGGAGAGGTGAAAGTACCGGTAGAATGAAAATCAACAGAATAAATCAATTTGCCTGATACATCTATTATTTTTAGTTTGGATGGTACACCACCTACAGGTAATCCTGAAATGCTAAGAACTCTATTGCGATAGGCAGCCTTCAAAGAAGAATAGGCAGTTTCGTCAATAGAAAAGGAGGTACATACCAAGTCGCATCGATTAAAACACACATCGGGCAGTGTGGTGTCTGCCGTTGGAACAGTCAGATTTCTTGAACCTAGAAATCCACAAGAGCCGGTGATAAGCTCTTGACCGGCAGGGCTATTTGTGGTCGAAAATCGATACAAAACTTGTTCGCCCTTTGGCAGATCTAAGGTGATGCTGTACTTGTTTGGGCTCACTAGGTTCATTTGGTGTTGTGTAAAATTCCAACCGTTGAAAGTACCGGCTACGTACATACCTTGTGGCGATACCTGAATTCCTTGGGTGAGCACTGAAATGGTAACCTTAGAAGTAGGCAACTGTGCCGGACAGGTATCGCACATCGAAAAGCAAACAGCCGAAAGTATTGTATCGTTTGTGACATTAAAGACTCTGTTGTAGCCACCAAAACCATCGCTTACACCACAGGCTGGTGGCACAGCCTCAGCACCTGTGAAAGTAGAATCGTTCAAAAACTTATACTGAACTGTCGTACCTGAATTAATTACTACAGTGGCTGAATAAATAGTACCGTTAGCTGTCATTGGCGTAGCCTTTGGTGACCAATTGTTAAAACTACCGGCCAGATAAACTCCATTGGGTGAGATGGTTTGATTTTTCATATCCACTCTAAAGGTGACATTTCGCGGCTGAGGCACCGGACATGGCCCACACATGCCAAAACATACGACTGGAAGAATGGTATCGGTATTAGGCATCACAAACCAACGATTAGGCGAGGGTATACCTAATCCACAGGCTGCAGGTACTGTTTCGTCCTGTCCCCAAGCATTTCCGTTTATGAACTTGTAAAACACTGTATCTCCTATGCTGGCTGAATCTAAGCGCACGTACAAACCAGAAGCGGTATCTAAAGTCATGGTCGAACCGGCAGGATTCCAACCTTGAAAATTTCCTGCTACATGTACCCCATTAGAACTTACCGATTGTTGGCTCATATCAACGCGAAAAGTCACTGCTTTTTTGGGCGTTGGTGGGATTACTGGGCAATTTGTATTGCATGTACCGAAACAAACTGCAGGAAGTACCGTATCGCTGTTTGGCACGGTGAGGAATCGGTTCACTGGATTTCCCATACCGCAAGCAGCTGGTACAGTTTCATCTTGCCCCCACGCATTTCCATTGATGAATTTGAATTGTACTGTCTGTCCTACAGGTAATGCCACGGTGTAACTCCAAATGCTTCCGCTTTTGATCATAGGTGTGGAGGCTGGATTCCAACCTTGAAAGCTACCTGCTATATGAACTCCCATTTGACTTACGTTGGCAACATTCGACATATTCACCTGAAAGGTCACAAGCTTGGTTGGTGGCAAGGGTTGGCAGGTTGTACAGGAGCTAAAACAAACAACAGGCAACACTGTGTCTTGTGTAACTGTAAGCGATCGATTGAATCCTCCAAATCCATTTGATACTCCGCATGCTGATGGCACCTGCTCCTCCCCTGCCCACGTGTTTCCGTTGATGAATTTGTATTGAATGGCAGTTCCTTGAGCTATTTGTGCACTAAAAGAGTACACCCCATTGCCAACAGCTGTCATTTGAGAGGTCGCAGGATTCCAATTTTGAAAACTTCCTGCTACGTGTACGCCAGCAGTAGATACTGTTTGTTGGCTCATATCCACGCGAAAGGTTACTGTGCGTAACTGTCCGTAAAGAGAGGATGTACCAAAAAGAATGGCAATAAGTATTGTATTTTTCATTAAATCAAGTCTTTGCCACAAAGAAAGTGTATTTAATACACTTTAGCAAGATTTCGAAAAAACAAAAAAGAGTATTACTTTTGTTTAAGAGTGATGAGAATATTCTTTTTATACTTTATCTCTATTACAGTATCCTCTTTCGGTTGTGAAAAAATAAGTTCGGAAAAACAACCTAACAATGACACTATTCCCTCGTTTGAGGTGCAAAAAATCCCTGTGATTACGGGGCTGAATATCCCATGGGGAATGGTCTTTATAAACGACAGTTTGGTGCTTATAGCTGAAAAAAGTGGCGATGTGATACTAGGAAATGTGTATACTGGTTCAAAAGAGGTGCTTTTCAAGGTTCCAAATGCTGTCGTTTATGGTCAAGGAGGTTTAATGGATATACGTCTGCATCCATTTTTTAATCAAAACAAATTAGTATATTTCACATACACAAAACAGGTCAGCGGGCTTTATACTACCGCAGTGGGCAGAGCCATCTATGAAAACAAGTCTTTTAAAAACTTTCAGGAAATTTTTGTGGCTGAAATGCTAAGCAACTCAGGAGTGCATTTCGGCAGCAGATTGATTTTCGACGGCAAGGGGCATTTTTACCTGGGTCTTGGTGACCGTGGTAATATGCAACAGTCACAAAACACAAAAAATCACATGGGTTGTATCTTAAGGTTACAAGAGGATGGCAGTGTGCCTTCCGATAATCCATTTGTTACTAATCCCGACTTTTTGCCAGAAATCTGGACAAATGGTCATCGCAACATACAAGGAATGGCCATTAACCCTATCACTGGTGAACTTTGGGCACATGAACATGGTCCGCAAGGAGGTGATGAAATTAATGTGATTAAAAAAGGATTGAATTACGGGTGGCCTCTTGCTACTTATGGACAACAATATGGAGGAGGCAAAATTGCCGATCCCAGCTATCCGGGTACTGAGCAACCAATTCACTACTGGACACCAAGCATAGCACCGTGTGGAATGGCTTTTATAACGTCCAACCGATATCCGGGGTGGTCAGGTCATCTTTTAATCGGGGCTCTCGCTGGCCAGCATTTAAACAAAACATCCTTCCAAGGTTCAACGCTCAGCTCTGAATGGCGGTATTTTCAGGGTGAAGGGCGAATTCGCAACGTAGTAGAATCCACTGATGGCTGGATTTATTTTTCTGATGAATCTAATGGCATACTCTACAAGTTAGTGCCAAAAATTTGAATTGAATACAGCAAGTCATTCGTAGAATCTCTTGCGTTTTTTTTTAAAATTCAGAAACGAACGATCATCAAAAAATTAGGCCGCTTGAATACCATTTTCTGATTATGGTTACGAAAATGGATATCCTTGATGAGTAATAATAGGTTTTCAGAAATTTTTTAAAAAACTTTCATTGCTTTTAAAAATATTCAGTTTTTAATCCAAAACCTACCCTGATTGTGATGAATTGTGTTACATTTTAGCATTAGTGTGAAAAAGTCGATTACTTTTTTCTATTATTGAAAACCACACTCTTATTGCAGTAGGATTGTTTAATGAAGCTACCTTGCCGTGAAAATACAAGAAATGATGAATCGCCTTATAAATGCAGCAAGCCCCTATTTACTACAGCATGCACACAATCCAGTAGATTGGTATCCTTGGGGAGAAGAAGCCTTTCAAGCAGCTAAAAGGCACAACAAATTATTGGTGATCAGTATAGGCTACTCAGCCTGCCACTGGTGTCATGTAATGGAACGCGAGTGCTTTGAAGACCGAGAGGTAGCTCGCCTGATGAATACATACTACATCTCTATAAAAGTAGATCGCGAAGAGCATCCAGATGTGGATCAAATTTACATGGACGCCCTGCAGCTGATGACCGGCCGCGGAGGCTGGCCACTAAACATCGTAGCCTTGCCTGACGGGAGGCCCATATGGGGTGTGACGTATTTGCCCAAGAAAAGTTGGATGAGCGCACTAGAGCAAATAGCTGAATTACAAAAGAATAATCCAAATCAGCTGTACGATTATGCCAATAAGCTCAGCCATGGAATTAGTATTCTTCACACTACACCCGATTTTAAAGGGTTTCATAAGCCCGAGCGTTCTGAAATTAAAAAGGCACTCGATAAATATCTGCAGCATCGCGATTTTGAAACGGGTGGCCCCTCACGTGCACCGAAGTTTATGATGCCCACGCAGTTGCTCGATATACTTCGGTTAGGCGTTTGGGTAGAGCATAAAAAAGCCGTTGAATTTGTGCATCTTACTTTGCAACAAATGGCTCGGCGAGGCATTTTTGACCAAACGGTCGGCGGCTTTTACCGCTATTCGACCGATGCGGAGTGGAAAATCCCGCACTTTGAGAAAATGCTTTACGACAACGCACTGCTCATCGAGCTCTATGCCGAAGCCTTCAAACAATCGGGCGATCAATCCTATTTAGATGTCCTTCAAAAAACATTTGATTGGCTTGAAGCCGAGATGAAAAGCAACGATGGTGGTTATTACGCGGCACTCGATGCCGACGCTGAGGGTGAAGAAGGAAAAACCTACACCTTTACAACGCGCGAAATAGAAAAGATGCTCGAAGGCTTACCGGCTGATTTTCTGCGCGATGTATATGCCCTGCATCCCGGCGAACAGTGGGAAGGACAATATGTGTTGCATCAGAAAGAACCGCTTGAATCGTATGCTGAAAAGCATCACTTGAGCTTGGACGAAGCCAAACTAAACCTCGACAAATTTTTGAAAAGGGCTAAAGGCACAAGAGCTAAAAAACCCCGTCCGGGTATAGACGATAAAGTAATTGCCTCATGGAATCTCATGCTTGTAAGTGCCTTGGTTACCGTGTTTGAAGCTACCGGTAAAACACATTGGCTTGAGAAAGCCATTCGTTTGGCCAATTTTATCCACAAAATCATCGATCATAAAGCTCACTATTATAAAAATGGACAATATCTATCGCGCTGCTTGCTCGATGACTTGTCTCAAATCATTAGAGCCTCCATTCGACTTTTTGCGGCTACCGGCGATGAAATATACCTTACAAGGGCTCAAAAAAGTTTAGATCGAGTTTTTGAAGTTCATGACACGCGAGATAAAATACTCTTTACAAATACTCCTGCACATGACAATTTGCTTTTTCAAAGAGCAGTCGAAACGGAGGACAATGTAATTCCTTCGTCTAATGCAGTTATGGCTGAAAACCTGATGCTCCTGGGTCATATACTTGGCAAGCATGACTACACCGAACGGTCGCTGGCTATGCTCAATGCAATGCAACAGCGTGCTACTGAGCATCCGGAGGCATACTACCACTGGTGGTATGTGTACCTTATGCACGCATCAGAATGGAAAATGTACGTAATCACGGGCCCTTCAGCACATACCAAAGCATTGGAGTACAGACAAAAATTTCTACCTGACGGCATGGTTATTTCCGCTCAAAATCCATCAGAGGTTGACGTTTTAAAAAATCGTTTTTCGCTTGAGGTCGATCGCTTGTATTTGTGCGAAGGAGAGTCATGCCGGCCACCGGTAGAATTGAAAAAAGCCGAATAATCTTTACGGATCAATTTATTTAGGGCTTTTTAGGAGAAAGTTTATCAGTGATCTATAGACAAATCCCCCACTCGATTCTCTCGAATTCTGTAGAAAATCTCTTTGGAAAATCATCTATTTTTTTGGTTTTTATACATACTTAAAAAACAGATGAAATGGTAATGATCAAATATTTTTTTCTGTTAATTTTACAAAGTTTATGTACTTATATGTTCAAACTTATATTTAGAAAAAAGCCCTTCCTTTTCAAGTTTATCGATGATTTTTAAATTACACATTCAGAAACACTTATATAGTTTAGAAAGTTTATTCATCGCAGAAAATAGCATTTGAAAGACTTTACGAAATATTATATTTATATTTAGCAAAAAAGACTTGATAGAGTAGCTAAAGTAATGCAAAAGTCTGTGTAAAATATTACTTTTTCACTCTCTTGATGCTACATTAATATATTTTTTTGCCAGATATTTAGTTTTTTATCCGAATAAATTCTCGCTGGCGTGGGTAATAATGAAAATTTTATGTCTGATTGAACACAAAAAGAATGAACTTCTTCGATTCGCTTTCGGATGTTTGGTATGTCCTTGAAACTCTTACGTGTAAATAAGACTTGTTCAACTGTTTTAATATTCGAAAGTAGCGAAAAAACATCGTTCCATTCCGCCACTTTGTTGTCGATAAAAGCATCTTCGTAGGTGCATTCGCTTCCGATAGGTACTTCAACGGAGCGAATGAGATCGATAAAACCAACCTTCTTATGCCTCGAAAAGGCTATTTTTTCCTTATACGAGGCATTTTTCAGCGAGGGCATTCCAAAAACTTCCGGTAATAGCCGCCAAAAGTGGTTCTGAGGTCGGCTATAATAAAAGTGCGCCGGGTTGCACGATGCTTCTGGATTAAAGGTACCCATAAAGATCCATCGAACACCCGGCGGCAAAAACTCGCCAAACCTGTGCCTTACCACGGGCATTGGCGTTATGTGATGGAGTTGCGTACGCGCTGCGTATAGGCCCTTATGGCTTCGGTTTCACTCATTCCGGCCTGAATTTGCTCTTTGATCCAAATGGCGGCCAGTACGTGGGTGAGCTGTTCGCCCTCGTCTTCACCTTCGATGGCAACTTCAGGCGTGCGCTCTTCATAGAGGTCTTGCTCTGCTTTGCGAAGGGCTTCAATATCTACAGGTAAAAGCTTTTTAATGGCGGGTATTTTCATGCCTGTTGGAGTTTTTCAAGGAGTTTTCTCAAGTATTCTTCTTTACCAGAGGCACTGCCCTCAATGAGCTGTCCATTTTTAAAAATAGCTAAAAAAGGCAAATTATCTACTCCGGCTGCATGGCGAGCATCGGGGTTTTCTTCAGCATTTACATCTAAGAATACAATGTCTTTGTACTGCTCCTCGTCGCTTACACGGCGATATTTTGGGGCAAACATCTTGCATGCGCCACACCAGTCAGCATAGTATTTGACGACTACTTTTTCGTTTTCTGAAATCAGTTGTTTGAATGTCTGATCATTAGTTACAATTACGGCCATTTTTTCTCTTTTTCGTGCAAAAATAACGGGTTTAAAATATCATATATTTCAATTGAACTTATATTTTGATAATTAAAATCAATTATTAAGTTCTTTAATTTCGCTTAGATATTGATTTTCAATGGTATGAATATCGAGCATTTCTTCAATCAAACGAATGACTATGTTTCTGTAGGTCTCTAAATCTTCTGCTTTAAAGGTAAAGTTATCAAAATTGTCAAAAGAATACCAGTTGTTGGTTTTTGTTTTAAACAAAAATTTCTCTTGCTCTTTTTTGTATTTAATAAAATGAAGGGCGGCTGAATAGGAACTTTCATTTTTACCTAAAGAATCCGCTACCATCAACAGATAGCATAGTAGTTGAAGGGGCTTGCCGGCGTTTATTCGCTTTTTCTTGTCAAAAAAGTCAATATTTTCGAGATCAAAATGTTTGTTACTGGGTGCCGATCCGGTTTTGTAATCGATATTGTGAAAGTGATTACCAGCTCTTTCGAGTCGGTCTAAGGTACCGTATAATTTAATTTCGCCAAGATGGGGCACGAGTAAAGTCGTTTCAAATGATTTTTCTAAATGCGCGATGGATAGATTATTGGTGTCGAGGGTTTGATCGGTAAGTCGATTTCTATCAATCTGTAATTGATTTAAAATCATTTGTTTAATGAGAAATTTTTCGAGAAAATTTCTACCAGTATTCCAATCTGCGTTGGGAAGCTCGCGGTGAAGTTCTTCATCGAGTATTTGGTCTACTTGAGCTTCTAAAACTTTTAAAGCTTCGACATTTGGGAATGTGGAATTTAGAAAGGGTTCATATAAGCGCTTCAAGGTATTGTGCACAGCCACGCCTTTGATTCGGGCGTCGGCCTGCTCTGCTACATCCTCTTCTACATCTTGAATGCCGAGCATGTACTTTGTATAGAAGTCCCTTGGACGCTCTATGTAATTTGCCAAATGTGTTGGAGAAATTCCTTTGGATTTGAGCCTATCTGACAAATCACGCACAAAGGCTTCATCTTTTTTCAGATGAAATTCTGACGAATAATTTCCAATTTTCGGAGTGAGGATGTGTGCGATGTAGTTGAATTCTATTTTTCGATTTTCAGCGGCAAGTTCCCATTCGATTTGATAAATAAAACGGGAAGGAATGGCCTGTTCGTTTCCAATAGCTGGCGCGTATGAAATCAAATGAATCTCTTTGGCATTTCTAATGAGTTGATAAAAGTGATAAGAATAAATAGCCAGCTGATGGCGATGCTCCGGCAAACCATGTGCTACTGCAATATCGTAGGGTATGATTGACTGATGAAAGGCAGATTTTGGCAAAATACCGTCATTAGCCGATAGAATTATGATGGTATCAAAATCGAGCAGTCGCGTCTCAAGCATTCCCATGATTTGGAGGCCTTGTACAGGCTCTCCACGCAAGCTGATGCCGTAAGATCGGGCGATAGCCTCTAAAAAGAGCACTAAATCCTGCAACTTGAGAAAGTCTTGAGGCCAGGCGGCTGTTACATCTTTCAATTCAGCGAGCACTTCGCGCATCATGAACAGCTGCTCTCTTTCGAGCATATCTCGTTCAGGTGATTTCGCAATACCTATTTCGAGCAGCGCTTTTGCTGCATCGATGAGTTGTTGCGGTGTTTCTGCGGGCGAAAAAAGAAGTTGATCGCCATCACAAAGGGTTTCATTGACTTTTTTATGATCAACAAAGATCAAATTGTTGTCGATGATGTCTTGCAAAAGTTTTTTAATGCGTTCAGGCTCAAAAAAGGAATATGCTAAAGCATTTGACAGCACTTCTTTGAGCTGACGGTGATAAAATTTCCCTTTTGACTCATCACGGCTTGCATATTCTACCGATTTTATAAAAGATAGTATCCATTGATAAACTGGTAGCTGTTCTAATGGCAATTGCATGGTCACATTAATGCCTTCAGGTACTACCGGCAGATGGTGCAAAACGGGAAAGAGCATGTTTTCATCGGGCAGAACCACGGCTACGCGTTTAAAATCCCCATAGCCTTGTTCCTTAAGTTGCTCTATCACTTGGGCTACGATCTTTGTTTGTTGTACTCGGCCCGAAACGCGGTGGTGGGTAATTCTCTTTTGTTGCGTCAAAAGGTCATCGGTAAACTGACTTTTCGGTGATAAAAGGTTTTTTTCTTTCCATTTTCGGTAAAAAGTTCCAGCTTCATGATTTGGAAAATGGATGCAGTAATATGTGTCATAATGGCCAATAAACTCACCTTTACCCGATGTTACCAGCGCATTTATCACCTCAAACTCAGCTTTGGTTAGCGCATTAAAACCGATAAAGTACACTTTTTTGGAGGTTAATTCGAGTGTATTGATGCTCTCAGCTGCCTTTCGGTAGAGGAGACCTCGTGTGCTGTACTTTTTCTTTTTGAGCTGGCTGATAAATTCATCGTACAATTTTGGAAGTGATTCGTAGAATTTTTCAAATTTTTTTTCAAGCTCGCCTTTTTCTCGATCATTATGCAACTGCCATTGCTCTAGTATTTTGGCACGAGCAGTATTTGTGAGAATCGATATTGGTTCAATCAATTGTTCATCCAGGGAATTAAAATCGTTGAGTACTATGGGCCCCCACGACATAAACTCGCCCAATGTGCTGCAGCGCTCAGGTATGTGCTTACGGGCGACTTCTATGAAGGCGAGCAGCAATTTGGAGTATTCCGTAGGCTCCTGATGGGCAATGCTCGCAATGAACTGGTCCATCGTAAGTACATCAGGAGCGATGACGACTGATTCGGACCGGTCAGCTAAATACCTCAAAAAAAAGATGCACGACCGCTGGGAGGGCAACACCACAGTGATGTCGTGCAGGTTGTCTTTATGTTCTTCAAAAATTTGGTTTGCGACGGAATGCAAAAAACTCATTTATGAGCTTTTAGAAAGGTGGGTGCTGAGGCTTGTTATTCAGAATTGATTCGATGCGCTCCATCATATCGTCAGTCAGTAGGGGCACTACCTCGAGGGCTGTAAGGTTGTGTTTGAGTTGTTCAGGCTTGCTGGCTCCCAAAAGCACTGTGCTTACATTCGGATTTTTCAAACACCACGCAATGGCCAGTCTTGTGACATCTGTGCCGATTTCTTTAGCAAATTCCATTAACTGAGCAACTTTTTTCAGATTTTCCTCAATGAGATTTCGCTCGGCAAGCCAAGCGAGTTCATCACGCTTGAGTCGATAGTCGTCTGATATTCCAGCGTTGTACTTACCTGTAAGCAAGCCACTCGCCAATGGCGACCAAATAGTGAGTCCTAAACCAACGGTTTTATAGATCTGGGCAAATTCGACTTCTACCTTATGGCGATAGAGCATGTTGTATTGAGGTTGCTCAACCACAGGGCCTATCAGATTGTATCGGGCAGCGACCATATGTGCTTCCATGATTTCTTGTGCACTCCATTCGCTTGTACCCCAATAGAGCACTTTTCCAGCCATGATGAGCTGGTGCATACTCCATACAGTCTCTTCAATCGGTGTAGATTTATCGGGTCGGTGGCAAAAGTAGAGATCGAGGTAATCCACTTGAAGGCGCTTCAAAGCGGCATCACAGGCCTCACGGATGTGTTTGCGGTGCAAGCCCCTTTGGGTTGGAAGCTTTCCCCCTGCCCCAAAGAAAACCTTGCTCGATACAGTGTAAGAATCTCTTGACCATCCGGTTTCCTTGAGGATGCGTCCCATCACTTCCTCTGATCGGCCATGGGCATACACTTCGGCGTTGTCAAAAAAATTAACTCCGGCATCGTAGGCAATCACCATCAACTCTTTAGCTGTGTCATATCCGATTTGATTGCCAAAGGTGATCCACGTACCAAAAGAAAGTCTACTAACAGGCAGACCTGACTTACCTAATTTGCTGTATTCCATTCTGTAAAATTTCTTTTAGATTTTCGATAAAGGTACTACACCTTATGAAAGTTCATACTATTCTTTGAAAAGGTGAAAAGAAGTAAAAAGTGAAAGAAGACAAAATCGCAGTAGGCTTACCTTTTTCTCCTGATTTTCAACAGATAAATGACCACTAAAATCAAGATAACAAATGGCCACAGATGTACGATGCCAATTAAAAAACTCAAAAAGTTGTTCCATCCTTCATAGATGCCATCTCCTACCTTTTTAAAGAATTCCAATTCGCGCCTTGACTCTTGGTACAGACTTATGCTCAAGGTACTGTAGGCCAACTGATTGTCATAATTTTTTAGCATTTGTTCATACTGTTCGATTTCGTAACGCACTTCGTTGAGCTTTGCCTCGATTTCCAGAATTTCAGAAACGGTTTTTGCCTGCTTAAGCAATTCGCGATAGCGGTTTTCCAGCTCTTTTTTCGTTAGTATGCGAGCTTCAGTATCGCGATAGCTCTTGGTGATGTCTTCAACGCGTATATTTTTCGATTCTGGACGCCCAAAAACATCTTCTAGTGTATCGACAAAAGCATCAAAGTGCTTTGAAGGAATTTTGCAATCGAGGTAGAGATTAATGGAATTGTCGTAGCGATCAGTATTTTCGTTTTGAACAATGCCTTTGTAATGTTCAATCAATGAGAATAAAGCCTTTTTAGAAGTTTGAAAATCATTGGTCTTAAATCGGATTGAACCATTTTTAATTAACAGCCTATCTGAATAAATCTTGTCATTATCTGTGTGAGTATTTTCGTTTGGAATGCCTGCTAAGTCTTGAGATTCAACCATTTCGTCTGAAGAAACCGATGCATCGTAGTTGTTGTTGCTTTGATTGCACGATAGTAAAAGAACAGATAAGAGTACAGTTAAAATGCTGGTTTTCATCGAAAGAGAATTTGAATCAAAGGTATTCGAAACAAGATCATGAGCTCTAATGTAAATGCATGAAATGATACCAAAGAATGATTAGTTTTTTGCCTTCAGACATTAAAATTTTCTGCGAACAGGTGGCGGAACGGTCGGGATTTCGTCTTTGATGCCGGTATCAAATTTTATCTGCTCTTTTAGATGCCAATGGCCTTTGTTCCAATAAAGTCCATCATATGAAAAATCAGGACCATATACGGCATAGACACCTTTTTTTGACGCATCGGGTGGCGCTAGATGATCCATGATGATCATTTTTTCTTTTTCATTATACCGAAGTGTAGCTGAAACATTCGCCGAATAGTCATAGAAGAGTCTGAAAGGTTTTTTGAGATAACGACGGTCTGCTAAGTCCTGTATATAAAATATTTGAGCTCCGAACTGGATATTTTTAGGGCTTTTTATCACTAAGGCATCGACTATCTTTCGCTGTGTTGCTTTTCCCTGTGGGCGGTAGCCGAGCAAGGTGTAATACGTCTGATTGCCGTGTTTTACATCAATGATTTGGTAATACAGGGCTCCGTACCAACGGGCCGGTTGAAGAGCTGTGTATTCAGGCTGTGCGATTTCCGATGCCTTATCTACAAGAGTATACAGGTAGATGCGGTTCTTTTTGTCTTTTACTTGCAGAATACCATAAAATTCATACATATTTGGCTCGGCTAATGGCAAAAGCCAGGTGAATACATTTACAAACTTATCGCCCGACTGTAGGCGGCTGAGGTTTTTAACTTGCTCAAACGGGTAATTGAAACTTTCCGGTTGACTAAGTAAATCGTTCAGCAAAACATAAAATTCATCCGAAGCCTGCTTTCTGGCTTGATACTCTACGGCTTTTAAAATTTTTGAACCCAAATCAGCCAAAATAGTTTCTGCCTCATGCAGCGATTGAGAGCGAATTGGATTAAAGCATGAACTTATAGTGCTGAAAATGAATAGAAAGGTAATCAAAATGTATTGCTGGCCTGATTTCATGACAACGTAAATCCTAAATCTCAAGCAAATAAAAAACCCTTCTGAAGCAATTTTTATTGCAAACAGAAGGGATAAAATAGAAAAAACTTAATTTCTACAGATGTAAGAATTCTTTTTTAGCCAAAAGCTCTTCTTTAGTCTCCACGTGATTTTCATCAGGTACACAACAATCTACAGGACATACCGCAGCACACTGAGGCTCGTCATGAAAACCAACGCACTCCGTACATTTATCTGTGACAATGTAATATACGTCGTAGCTCAAGGGCTCCTGTGGTTCATCGGCATCGTAGGTGATACCTGACTTCGGTGTGATCTTGCCTTTTAAAGAAGTTCCGTCCGAAAATCTCCATTCTCTACCGCCTTCGTAAATGGCATTATTAGGACACTCAGGCTCACATGCACCACAGTTGATGCATTCTTCAGTTATTTTGATAGCCATAGAAACGTACGATATTCAAAAATTACCTTTGCAAAGTTAATCACGCACTGCCACTAAAAATGACTTTTGGGACAGAAATTCAAATTTTAACCGAATTTGGAAACAAACTAAATAAGCTCGTTAAAGATTATCAGAATCAAAATTTATCCTCTGAGGTTAAAGAACTTATTCAAAAAGCTTCAGCCATAAATCCCTGGTTTACTTCAGAGAATATATGGTATGGCCTCTCGTATTGGGCTTCGATGCTCAACGAGGAAAATCTTGAACGTTGGTTAGATAACTATCAAAAAGAGCTTACATCAATCAAAAATGTTGGCATTATCACGGCAGGCAATATACCTTTTGTAGGCATTCACGACTTGCTATGTGTTTACTTATCAGGTCACAATGCTGTACTTAAAACTTCTTCTGACGATCCTGTATTGACAAAATGGATGATCTCCATGCTGGCAGAGATAGATCGTTCAGTGGCAGAGCGCTTTCGATTCGTCGAACGGATCGAAAGCATAGATGCCGTGATTGCCACCGGATCAAACAACAGCGCTCGCTACTTCGAATATTACTTCGGAAAATATCCCAATATCATTCGCAAAAACCGGAATTCCATAGCCATTGTCACGGTTGACACTACCGATGATCAATTAAGGCGTCTTGCCGACGACGTTTTTCAATATTTCGGCTTGGGCTGTCGCTCGGTTTCGAAACTGTACTTGCCCGAAGGATTTGATCTGCAGCGCATTTTCGGTGCTTTTTACGACTGGCGACACATTATCCAGCACCACCGGTATGCCAGCAATTACGACTACAACCGCGTGGTATATCTTATGAGTAAGGAGCCCATTTTGGAAAATGGCTTCTTTATTCTCCGTCAAAATCAAGCTCTCGCCACTCCTGTAAGTGTAGTGCATTACGAGTATTATTCATCGTATGATGTTCTCGCTTCGACCATTCATCAGCTTCGCGAACAAATTCAATGTATTGTAGGCGCTGAAAAATCACTTTGTACGGACGACTATGGCAGAGCTCAATGGCCGGCTATAGACAGTTATGCAGATGGTGTCGATACGATGCAGTTTTTGCTGCAACTTTAATTGCAAAACCATCCAGGATTGAGGATTATCAGAGTACGTTTTGAAAATTCGCTGAAAGTTTTTGATTCCAAATTCATTTAGTTTCTGGTTTTGAATAACTTGAAAGGAAACCAAATCGCGAGCTAAATCGCACCTGCGCAAGAAAACAGGATATGTCGATGGATGTGGAAATGCATCCTTCATAAAGTGAACCAGACAAACAGTTGATGATTCTTGGGCTGAATCTTCTATGGCTTTTGGAACTACGGATATTACCAGTTGATCTCTGAGGGTATAAATGTTGTACGAAGGATAAAATCCCAAGTTGCCTGGAGCCTAGCGTAGGATGGCCCAAGGCTCTCCTTTGTAAAAATATGCTATCCATATTTACTTCGACTGTTCCTTAATGGTCGAAGTACTTTTTGCCTTTAAATGTCTCTTCAGATCGCTAGGCATACCCGAACGGGCAAATGCAGCTACTGCCAGCATCAGGAATATTTCATATCTTCTCATTCGAGCGTCCAGTAAAATTCGATATCTTGAACGATATCAGGATGTAAACTCTTCGCTACGGGGCAGTTAAGGCCGGCTTGCTCCAATCGAAGGCGATCGCTTTCCGGATATTGTGCAGGCAAATACACTTTTAAATGAATCTCGCTCACGCGTCTTGGGCCAGAGGCCATTACTTTAGTCACCTCAGCAAAAGCACCTTTTAAAAGCTTTTCATTTTCGCCGGCTGCTATGCCCATGATGGTCAGCATGCAATTGGCCAGCGAAGTGCTGAGCAAATCTGTTGGCGAAAAAGCTTCACCGCGACCGTGATTGTCAGGTGGGGCGTCCGTATGTATTACTTGCTGACTTCTGGTGTGAGTCGATTCACATCTCAAACCACCTGTATATACCACTTTAGAAGTCATCATTTGTAAATTTTGATGCCAAAGATATCTTCAGATCAAAAGGTAAAAGTATCTGTCTGAAGGAAACGTTTGTATTTACACATGTAAAAAAGGTTTATTAATTAACATATGTGATTATTTGGATGTTTATCGTTGAGATTTACATTTGTAATAAACAGATGAAATGAAAACAATTGTTGATAGAATTAAGGAATTACAACAAGCACAGGGACTTACAAACAATGAATTCGCTGAAAAACTTGGAATTAGCTCAGCTGCACTGTCTCATATTTACTGCGGTCGAAATAATCCTTCCTTGACGATTTTAGAAGCAATCTATCAAAAATTTCCAAATGTAAATTTCAATTACCTCTTAAAAGGACAAGGAAATTTGTTTGAAGCAGATCAAAAGGTAAACGAATCTAAGAAGCATATAATCAATGATTTATTTTCATCCATTGAAGAATTTCAAGCTTCAGATAAAAATGTTCAAAATCCACCCATGCACCTGATTGACGATAAAAAATCAAGTAAAGAAAACGAACAGCGTCATTTTACAGATGTAAATATAAAGGTTAATGAATTTCAGGTGGTGAAAGTAGCGCTCTTTACTAGCGATGGTCGCGTGTTTTTTTTCACACCTAGTGCAGAGAATCCGTTTTTGTAACTCTACTCGTGTATTTTTGCAGCAAATCCTCTATTAAATGACGCGCAAAGATTGGACGTACACCTTCATTCTTTTTGTTATTGCTTTTGTTTCTCGTATCATCCCCCACTACCCTAATTTCACAGCTATAGGTGCTGTAGCTATTGCTGGTGGAATGGCATATCGAAATTGGATACCGGCATTACTGGCTACAGTGGCTTCTATGTTTGTATCAGATTTATTGGTAAACAATCTCTTTTATGCTGAATTTTATGGTTCTTTTGTCTGGTTTACACCAGGAGCAGTTTTAATTTACAGTTCTTTCATTCTTTCAGTGTTCATTCCTCGTCTTTTAAAAAACGGCAACTCTACCTTCAAGTGGCTGGTCTCCTCTATCGCCTCTACTGTGCTGTTTTTCCTGATCACCAATTTTGGCGTGTGGTATCAAACTTCTTTATACCCTCAAACAATCAGTGGATTGCTGGCTTGTTATGTAGCCGCTATACCTTTTGCCATCAATCAATTGCTCGGTACCCTCTTCTATGGTGCGCTCATTTTACTGGCATTTAGCTATGTAGATAAGCGCTTAGTTCAAACAGTATGAGTCGTCCGCTGAGTTTTTGGGAAAAAGATGCTTTTCTGAGCGAAACAGATTTTACCATCGTTGGCAGTGGTATCACAGGGTTAATAACTGCCCTTAAGATATCAGAAAAGTATCCAAAAGCTCGTATTTCCGTCTTAGAGCGATCCTTGATACCCTTTGGTGCAAGTACCAGAAATGCAGGTTTCGCTTGTTTTGGCAGCCCTACAGAAATTCTGTATGACATCGAGACGCTCGGCGAGGAAGCTGCAGTGCGACTGATATCTGACCGCTGGATGGGCATTAAGGAACTGCTTCACATTGTGAAGCCTTACGATATTGACTTCAAATTTCTCGGCGGTTACGAACTCTTTTTTAAAGGCGAAAAGAAAAAGTACGAAGAAACCTGTTCTAAAGTCCAATACCTCAACGATGTACTGGGCGAACTGGCAAATGAAATTTTTGTAATCGACGACGATTTAGAAGAACTTGAAGGTATCAAAGGGGCAATTGGAGCCATTTACACGCCTTATGAAGGCCAATTGCACTCTGGAAAGTTGATTTTAAAACTCATTCAAAAGGTACAATCACAAGGTGTTGTACTTTTAAATGGCGTTGAAGTAAAACACATCGAAAAGTTAGGTAACAAACACGTTCTCCATTCCAATTTTGGCGAGCTTCACACCCGACAGGCGATTGTGTGTACTAATGGGTTTGCCGCTACATTACTGCCTGAGCTTTCTGTAGCTCCCAAAAGGGGTCAAGTACTTGTGACTAAACCTTTGCCCCAGCCTCTGGAATGGAAAAGTAATCTGCACTGGGACGAGGGATTTTATTACGCTCGAAACATTGGGGAAAACAGAATACTGCTCGGCGGAGCTCGAAATTTTGACTTCAAAGGAGAATCGACTGATGCTATCGAAACCAGTGATCTTATTCAGAGCGAATTAGATCGCGTGTTGAAAAAATACTTTAAAGTTCCTCAAGATGTTCAAATAGAATTTCGCTGGGCGGGCATTATGGGCTTTGGCCCTGAAAACGAAAAAGGCTATCTCGTGGGTACCACTTCATCTTCTATCGCATATGGTGTGCGATTATCAGGTATGGGCATTGCATTGGCTACTATCATAGCTAAAAAGATTTCTGATCTGTTTTAAATTTTATCTCTTGTTCTGTAAGCCTGAATTAAAGATAATTAATGTATTGTGATTGAATATCAATTTTTTAAAAGTTTCAACTAAATTACATTTTTAAATAAAATCAACCAAAAATTGATGTTAAATATTCTAAAAAATACAATATCAGCTTTTTAGAAATTTTTTATCATATAATTAAAAAGTTTAGTTGATTTAACATAATTCATTGATAAACAGGTTTTAATTAAATATTTCACATGCCATTTTCAATAACTGAAAAGCAGGCACAGCTCCCATGCCTTCTTCGGCTGAAATTTTAAAATCAAATACAGGTTGTATTTGTATTTGTCTTTGTATGTGTTGAGCGATAAGCGAAGAATTTTGCGCCAATATGGCATACTCTGCCACTTCGGGGTGTAGCTTCCAAGCTAAGTAGAGTGCAAGGAGCGCTTCTTCATCGTCCACCACGATTAAAAGCTCTTTCTCAGCAAGTTTAAGAATGGCTCCCACCATCATTGCGATTTGATACGTGCCCCAAATTGCTATTTGATTGATCGGATCGCGCGTCTTTGGATGTTTTTTAAGGGCTAAAACCGCATTTTTTAGTAAAATTTCATCCTCAACCTTGATTAAGTGAAGAAGAGATGACGGTTCTACCTCAAAAATCGAAGCTCCCAACGCAAGCGTTGAAATTTTACAAGACGAGCCAATATGGCCAAGCAAAAACACATTAGATCCTAAATAATAGTACGAGTTGATCAAATCAGCTCCGTAAGCAATGGCTTGATGAACTTCATGCGTGGTAAGTGAAGCTTCATGAATAAAATCTCTTGCGGCTCCGCGAATTTTTCTGTTGAGAATCAGTGAACCTTTGTGCATCCAATAGTCAATAAATCCCTCCAAGGGATAATGAATTCCACAGTCGATGATTTTTACGTCTATTTCAGCCTGATGGGCTATTCTTAGCACTGGGGCTTCGTCGAGCAACATCTTATTAACCCTTCGCGCTGCCGGGCTTATCGGGTCATTGGAGAGTTTGAGTCCGGTAAGGTGATCGCCTGCAAAAAGCAAAAATTTAGGATGCTGAATTACAGGATGTAAGCTTCCCTGAAGTACACCTAATTTCAAAACGAGTTTTTCTAGCACGCCTAACTTACCTATACCACCTTGAACGCGCTCAAGGCGCTGTTCGAGTGCGTGTAAAATTTTCTTATTGGGTACGCGAATTGTAAACTTTAGCCTTTCAGTCATTAGCTGCAAAGGTCGAGAAAATTCCCCCAATCTTATGGACTTGCAGCCAAATCGAATTAATCAACTTAATAAAGAAAAAGCCTGTACACTACTGCTCGAGCTGTACAGGCCAAGAATCAACTCTAGTTGTTGACTATCTAAAAGTGAAATTGCCAGGTATTACCCCTACTTGCTGAGAATCAACTGGTGTAAGAGATGGTACCGTGTATCGAATCATCTTACCTGCTTGATTGAAGTTGCCAGCATCACCGAGATAAAGGTCGCCTCTAATGTCGTCGATGGCCAAAGCATATGCCGTACGGTTGATCACAGGATCACTGGGCAATGCATTGGCGGTGATGTTCATTCTATATACACCGCCAAAGTATTTATCATCGACAAAGTACAAAACATCTCGATCGCGGTTGATGGTAAGGTTTGATGGGAATTTGCCTGCATCTGGGAAGCTGAGAGTTAGTTCCACTTGATCAGTAGAGGTGTTGATGCGCACAAGGGCACCGGGTGTGTTGTTTGCAGGATTTGTAAAATCTTTCTTGCCACCACAAATTACCCACAGCTTACCATCTTTATCTACTGCAAATGCGTTGGGATTGTAAGGTACTTGAATTTTGCGAATAACCTGAAAATTGGTTGTATTAATGACGGTAATGGTAGAATCAGTGAAAAATCCGCCGGAGTTGAGTACATAGAGTTTGTTACTCGATGGCTGATAATACATTCTTTCGGGACCATTTCCACTTTCTACTTCAGCCAGTTTTACAAAGGATGGAGTTTGATAAAAAAACACCTTTCCTGATGCCCAATCGGAAATGGCAACAGATAAAGTGCCCGTCCTTACTGCGTAGCGTGGCGAGGCCATATCCTCAAGAGTACCTACAAGTTTTAAATTATTCGCATCTACCACGCGAACGGCACCCGAATTATTAGCCACTAAATACCCATATGACAAGTCGAAATAGGCTGACTGAAAGATGTTACCAATCGGAACCCCGTTAACTTTCTGATAAATGTCTGATTCCAACTTTTTGGTTTGTGGATCATAAAAGTCAAGCGTTCCTGTTCCGCTGCCGAAGGGGCCTTCGTTTACAACTAATACTCCCGGTTGATAGAGTTTTTCAGGGAGTTGAATGGCATCATCCTTTTTACATGAAGCCGCCACAACGATTGCTAAGGCAGCCGCTGCTACTACGTGATTTTTGGTCATAGATTTCTGGTTTTAGGTTGATAATAGCGTATTAATAGATTAAGTCGATATTCTCTTCCGGGCATGGGTCGCTGTGCAACCATCTGATATTCCGTATTGAATATATTTCGAACTTCTATTCCTATGCTTAAATTAAAATTTTTTCTGGTAATCTCTTTATTTATCAATGTATTAAACACTGCAAAACCTTTTAATAGTCCTGAAGGATGGTTGTCGCTCAGGGTGTGCTGAGCGCCTTGTACATGCGATGATGCTAAATATTGCCAAGTATTGAAAGTGTACCCAAGTGAGAAATTTGCAATGTGTAATGGACTGTAAATAAGCTGTTTGCCCACAGTAGAAGACATTGCGCCCTCTGCTTTAGTTATTTCAGTGCGATTAAAGCAGTAGTTGATTTGAAAATTCACCGTATTTCGATCTTTTAATTGAACTCTAGACTCAGCTCGTACTTCCACACCTGCACTTTGTGCGCTCTGTACATTGATGGGCGACCAGAAAGCTCCCACGGGCTGCCATAGGATTAGTTGATTAATTTGTTGTGCAAAAGGTTGTGCATTGATCTCTACATCCAAGAGCTTCCATTTTTGTCTGTACCTCAAGCCTAATTCAGCAGTATAGCCTGATTCAGATTGAAGGTCAGGATTACCTCCTGGCGTCCAAAAACGCTCGTTGAGTGTAGGCCATCGAAAGTGATTACCAGCTGAAATGCTGAATTTTAAAGCGTTTAAAAACTTTTCACCTGAAAGTCTGAAAACTGAAGGTGCCCAATTTCCATCCATCCATTCCTGCCTTGCGGTGAGTGCCAGGCGAATTTTCCGATGTATCCAGTGTTCCACGGTTGTACTTGCTATGGCCAGCGTTTGTTGGGCACCTTCAGCCCGGAGTTTCGATGGAGCATTGTAGTGGCTCAATTCCGTGTTGAACAATACATTCCACGTTTTATTAAAAGTTGTTTGTCCTCTAAAAAATGTTTGAACGCCCTTAACTTCACTAGAATCGGTGGTTCGAAGTAGATCATTTTGATAAACAATTTTTTCAGATATATATCCGACACCAGTCGAATAGTGAACTAAACCTGCTCTTCCAGTAAGTAAGAGTACTGTGCGAAGGTTGTCGTTCCATTGTCTGCTGGTATTAAAGCGCGACTCCACACGCGATGGTGGTATGTTGATAAACGACCTCTGTTTCCAAACGGCCATATGAAGTCGTAAACGTTCGTCGATTTTATAGCCAAAATCCAGAGTGGCATTGGTGTGTATGTAGCTTCCATTGGACAGTCGTTGGCGCTGTCTCGATAGGTTTATGTATTCGAAGTCATTTGAAGCAAGATGTTGGTTTATAGATATTTTTGTGCTGAATCGGCCCATATTAGTTCCTGCCATTACTCCGGCCTGCCGATAACCAAACGATCCGATCGATGAAATAGCGCTGGCTTCTATGGCTTCAGCCACAGGTTTTGAACCGAGCAGCAAGGCTCCGCTACCTGCCCCTGAGCCATAAAAACCTGCCATATTGCCTTGATATATAGACAGTTGATCGAAAGCAAATCCAGGTACACCGCTGAAATCAAAGAGGCCCATTGCCGGATTGTTGATGCTCAGGCCGTTCCAAACGACTTTGAAGTGTTCTGATGCCAGCCCTCGTACTCTGAAAGTTGTTATCATTCCTGGACCATATTGCCGAACGACAGCTGGTAAGGAATAACGCAGCAAGTCAGTAACTTCTAAAAAAGCCTTGTTTTTTAACAAAGAAGAGTCAGGTGAAAATTCCATAAACCCTGATGTGGAGAGGTGAATGCGGCTGGCGCGCACGTCCACTTCAGGCAAATACGTATGCTGAGAACAAAGAGCCCAGGAGAGCAACCAAGCTCCAAGTATGTAATTTAATCCATTCATTTTCAGGCTGTCCCTTATTCCCGAGAGACAAGCGGCATTGGGTTAACATCTGCGGTAGGTCTTCTGACTTGCTTCACGCTGTCCGCCTTCCCATCGCTTTTACGTGGCGACAGTGGCTTTGATATGGACAGCGCTTTTTGTCGAAGCTCACAGCTGCGGGTACAGTTGCGGATTTTCACCGCATTCCCTATTAAGGCCGTATTAGGGCCACCTGCAGACGGGCGCAAATCTATAAAAGAAATTGACTTTTACTCTCAGAAAATCGCTTTCCTGCCCTGCAGCTCTTGATGCCTCTCGCTCTTAGCAGGCTTGTAGTGTTGAAAATAAAAGTTTAAATTTTGAATATCAGCATATTAAAACTTATTGGTTTATAGATTTTCCCAATTTTCCTGCACTAAAAATGTTTTTTTGTGATTCCTTTTTTTCACATCTGTATAGTTTCTGTCAGCGGGCCGAACTTTGCCAGCTGATTTATTACGCATTTTTTATTATCTGCATTCATGAAAGTACTCGGCATTATACCTGCGCGATATGGCAGCACTCGACTTCCGGGCAAACCGCTCATTGACCTTGGCGGCAAACCCATGATTCAACATGTGTACGAAAGAGCTATCGGAGCGGTAGATTTACTGGTAGTAGCCACCGACGATGAGCGTATTTCAGCCGTTGTACACAGCTTTGGTGGTCGTGCACTAATGACCTCTCCTGAACATCAAAACGGCACCAGCCGCTGTGCCGAAGTGCTCTCTGCCCTTGAAATGGAAGGTTTATCATTTGATGTAGTCATAAATATTCAGGGTGATGAGCCCCTCCTGGACCCCCTACTGCCTAAAAATCTGGCAGCTCTTTTTTTAAATCCATCTGTACAAATTGCAACTGCTGTGCGACAAGTTTTATCCGCTAGCGAACTCAAAGAGGGAACAGTGCATGTAGTGCTCGACCAGTACAATCGCGCTTTATATTTCAGCCGCAGCATCATTCCCTACCAACGCGACGTGCCGCGCGAGCAATGGACAGCATCGTTTACTTACTACCATCACATAGGCATTTACGCCTTCCGCAGTCAAGTATTAGAAGAAATCGTACAACTTCCCTCATCTCCTCTTGAAGATGCCGAAAAATTGGAACAACTTCGGTGGTTGGCGGCAGGTTACCGAATTCATTGCATTGAAACCGATTTTCAAAGCATACCCGTAGATACCCCTGAAGACGCCGATTACGTAAGAAAACATCTCTCTTGATGGAAAGGATTCCGTTCGAATCTTACGCCTTCGGAAAACTGATGCTCACAGGCGAATATGCCGTGACGCATGGTGCACGTGCCTTAGCACTGCCCACGCGCTACGGACAGCAACTTAAAGCCACTCCCCTTCCCTACAGCGAAAAACTCATCTGGCAAGCTCGTGATGCCGACGGGCAAATATGGCTTTCAGTCACTTTTGAAGGAAAAGAATTGATACCCAGCGAATCAACGGCTGAAGCTGATACACTTATAAAACTTTTGAAAAAAGCCCAAGAGCTCAATCCTGCTTTCAAATACACTGGCTACCAAGTCGAAACTCTACTTGAGTTTTCCCGCCATTGGGGCCTTGGCAGCAGCAGCACGTTAGTAGCACTCCTCGCTCAGTGGTCGCAGTGCGATGCTTTCGAACTCTTCTTCTCAACCCTCTCGGGCAGTGGTTACGATGTGGCTGTATCGCTTCACGGCAAACCGCTTTTATTCAAACTTCGAAAACCAAAACCGGAGGTTCAACTTCTGGAATACACTATGCCCGACGTAGATAGCCTTTGCTTTCTTTATCTGGGTAAAAAGCAATCCTCACAAGCTGAGCTCAGTCGCACTGCTTCCGTACAGATCGATCCTGTACTTATAGATGATGTAGATACCATAAGCATCGAATTATCAAGAGTCAATACTTCAGCAGACTTCGATTACCTGCTTGAGCAACACGAGGGCCTCATCAGTCGCCTAATAGGCTTGCCTACGATAAAACAATCGCTCTTTAAAAATTATCCTTTGTTAATTAAATCTCTAGGTGCATGGGGAGGTGATTTTGCCTTAGTGCGCATATCCTCAGCAAGCGATTTACAATATTTCAAAAACAAAGGATATGATACCATCGTGCCAGCAAGGGAGATGATTCGCCACTGAGATTTTTAAAGCCATTGAACCTGGTAATGCGAACGCATATATGGTTCGATGATGTGGCAAAAAACCTACCGTAGAAACAAATCGCTCGTTGCAAAAGTAGATTTAGATAGAATTTGCCTTACTTTGCGTTTTTGTGTTGAGTTTTGATAAGTAATTGATCTACATGAATGAACCTACCCTACCGTCGCGCATATTAGAAAATGCCGTAACTGAGATTGCTAAGTTGCCAGGCATTGGCCGTAAAACAGCCTTGCGATTGGCACTACACCTGTTGTCGCGCGATAAAGAAGTGGGTTTAAAACTCGCTGAAGCCATACATGCCTTAGTAAGAGATGTGAAAACCTGTCGCGTGTGCCATAACATCTCCGAATCAGACCTTTGCGACATTTGTAGCGACCCGAGGCGTGATGCCTCACGCCTTTGCGTGGTTGAGGATGTGCGCGATGTACTCGCTATCGAAAATACCGGCCAATTCCGCGGAAAATATCACGTGCTCGGAGGCCTTATTAATCCGATGGCTGGTATAGGCCCATCTGACATTGCAGTAGCTGACCTGCCTGAGCGCATTCAAACAACCGGCGTTCAGGAATTGATCATTGCTCTGCCCTCTACTGCCGAAGGCGATACTACCGCTTTCTTCGTCTTTAAAAAGACAAAAGACCTTTCCATACAGATCACTACACTTGCACGAGGAGTTGCCATAGGCGAAGAACTCGAATATGCTGACGAAATCACACTTGCGCGCAGCATACAGTACCGCATACCATTCGAAACTTCCATTAAGAGCTTATAGCCATTGGAAAACCCAAGCTTCCCCCGATTTGCCGAAGTACTTCTTCCAAGGCCTCTGGCCGGCGGTTTTACTTACATTATTCCCGAAAACATGCACACCCTGCTCAGGCCGGGCATCCGAGTACTTGTCCAATTTGGCAATCGAAAGATCTACTCCGGGATCATACTCCGCCTTCACAACGAAAAACCAGAAAACCATCAGCCTAAAGCTATTCTCGAAGTGCTCGGTCCTGCCATCGACGATCAGCGCATCTTGCAGTTTTGGGAGTGGCTTGCCTCTTATTACATGTGCACGCCAGGTGAGGTAATGAACGTAGCACTGCCCTCGCGACTGAAACTCGAAAGCGAAACCCAACTCCTCTGCCCGCTCGACGAAGAACAGTGGCCCGACACGCTCAGCGATACCGAACTCGAAGTACTTCGAATTACCCGTTCCAATAGCGAAACCACATTAAACGACGTAATAAAATTTTCAGGGGCAAGCTCTGTAAAAGTAGTTCGCCATCTGGTCGATAGCGGACTACTGCTCATCAAAGAATCCATCAAACACCAGAGCCTTGAAAAGTGGATAAAAGTTGTCAGACTCAGGCCCAACAGCGAAGAGCTCATTGCTGCCATTCTCAGCCCTAATACGCGGGCCAAAAGCCAGCAAAACCTCCTATTAGCCTATTATCAGCTCGAATCTACTGGTCAACCCATTACCCGCGAAAAACTACTCGATGTTTCACGCGCCTCCATGTCATCGTTAGATGCTTTAGTAGAAAAAGGTATTTTTGAAATCGTAGAGGTGAAAGAATCCTCCATCATCGGCCGCTCTGGCATGCAGGCATACACGCTCACGCCTGTACAAAACCAAGCCCTACAGCAGATTTTGGATTCTTTTCAAAAAAAGAGAATCGTACTCTTGCACGGGGTTACCTCCAGCGGCAAGACTGAAATCTACGTACACCTGATGAAGCAGGTGCAGCAATCGGGCGGCCAATGCCTCTTATTAGTACCTGAAATAGCCCTTACCACCCAACTCATCGGTCGCCTTCGCCAATTTTTCGGCGATCAAATCAGTCTCTACCACAGCCGGATGTCCGACCGCGAACAAACAGATGTATGGGAATCCGTCAGAAAATGTGAGCCCACAGGCCGCATCGTTGTCGGTGCGCGCAGTGCCCTCTTTCTGCCCTACTCCGACCTCAGACTCGTCATAATCGATGAAGAGCACGACCCCTCTTACCGCCAAGATGCCCCAAACCCCCGCTACCAGGGCCGGGATGCAGCCATCTACCTCGCTAGTCTCTTCGATGCTCGAGTACTTCTCGGCAGCGCCACTCCCTCCATCGAAAGCTATTTTAACACCCAAATAGGCAAATACGACCTCGTAGAGCTACACCAGCGCTATGAAGGCTTGAGTCTCCCCACTGTCGAAATTGTCGATCTCAGAGCAGCCCGAAAGAAAGGTCAGCTGCGCGGCAACTTCAGTCAGGCGCTGCTTCTAGCCATTGAACAAGCCATAGCTCGCGGCAGGCAGTCCATCATCTTCCAAAATCGCCGTGGATATGCTCCCCGTCTCGTATGTACCGAATGTGGCTTGATACTTATGTGCCAGCACTGCGATATCGCCCTCACTTTGCACAAGGCTGCCCACAAGCTCCGCTGTCACTACTGCGGTAGTGAAAAGCCTGTTCCCCTCGCTTGCAGCGCATGTGGTAGTGTACAACTGCAGCTGCAAGGAGCTGGCACCGAACAGATCGAAGACGAACTCACTACCTATTTTCCCAATGCCCGCATCGAGCGACTCGACCTAGATACCGCACGCAGCAAAAAGCGCTATCAACAACTCCTTACCGACATGGAAACAGGCCAAATAGACATACTCGTCGGCACTCAAATGGTAACAAAAGGCCTCAACTTCGCCAATGTAGAAGTCGTTGGCGTCGTCAATGCCGACAATCTCCTCTACTTTCCCGAATACCGCGCCCATGAGCGCGCCTTTCAGCTGCTTGAGCAAGTAGCAGGTCGCAGCGGCCGCAGCGGACAGGTGGGCAAAGTATTTATCCAGACCTACACACCACAGCATCCCGTACTCACTCATGTAAGCACACATCACTACGGCGACTTCTACCAATGGCAGGCAGCCGAACGTCGCGAGTTTCACTATCCACCTTTCGTGCGTATGATACAGCTCACCCTGCGCCATCGCGACCTCAAAATCCTTCAGGCAGCTGCCTCACAACTCGCCCAGAGCCTCACTACACTTCAAGAGATCCACATCATAGGCCCTGAGTTTCCGCCAGTAGCTCGCGTAAGCGACTACTACCGCATGCGCTTTCTCATCAAAATCCCCAAAAACCAATCTTACCTCCGAATTAAAAACACCCTGTGGCACACCTGTCTTTCCTTTTTCGCCCATGCCGACTATCGACGCATACGCTATACCTTCGAAGTTGATATTTAATTTTTTCTCTTTTGGCGTACCTTTTTTTTAAAGCTGTTGAACTCAAACTTTAACTCAAAATAAAATCCAAACCCAAACCATACCGCACCCAGCTGCGAGTACTGCAGGAGATGCCCCCTCTTTAATTCACCGGATTTAGAGAGAGGGTCGAAAGGTAATTTGGTATAGTCGTTAAGTCTTTGAACTTATACTTTAACTAAAAATGGAGACACCGATTAGATTTTCACAGATTCAATCACAGTTTTACGCAAATGCTTTTTACGCACCCTAAATCCCTTTTTAGATCCGACAGGCGGATTTAAAGAAGCACTTCCTCTCCCCCCCCATTCCGCCAATAAGCGAAGAGAGGGGAGAAAGTAAAAAAACTTCTCTTTGATAGATATCCAAAAGGTGAATAAAAAAGATTTTTTTAAAAGTGAACAAATGAAATAAGTATTAAAGAGCTTTTCACAATCTCGCCATTAGGATAGTTATAACCTACAATTTGTCTGAATTACTAACACAAATTTATCTTAAAAAATAAATAAATACCTTAATATCTTTGTATAAAACCTACGAGCATGCAACTCGTGCTTAATTCCCATGGGCTCACTCTCCGTAAGGAAAACAACGCTTTTTTAATATCAACGCTCGAAGGCCAGCAACGAATTCCCGCCGATCAAGTTCGCAGCATTTTAGTACACCCATCTGCTGCAGTCACTTCAGATGCTATAATGCTTGCAATTCAACACAGTATTGATGTAATTTTTATTGACTCGCGAGGTAAGCCACATGGCCGCGTTTGGTCCGTACAGTTTGGCTCAATTTCAACTATTCGACAAAAACAAGTCGAATTTCTTTATTCAGCTGCAGCAGTAGATTTTATTAAAGAACTTCTCACCGAAAAGCTCGATAACCAAATAACGGTACTTCTCGCCTTTAAACCTGACGATCGTTCGCCCGACGACCGCCGAATTCAATCAATTATTAATAGCCTTGAAGACTATAAATCCAAAATCCAATCCATAAAAGCACCTCATATTTCTGACATTGCCCCTACCCTTCGCGGGTGGGAAGGTGTAGCCGGCCGTCGCTATTTTGAGGGCGTCTCATTACTTCTACCAAATCAATGGCGATTTGAGCAACGCTCGCAACACCCGGCTTACGATCCCTTCAACTGCGCACTGAATTACGGTTACGGAATTTTATATGGAAAAGTGGAAGGTGCCCTTATAAAAGCTGGCATCGATCCATATATGGGAATATATCATCGCGACGATTACAATCGCCCTGCTCTTGTCTTTGATATCATCGAAAAGTTTAGGTACTGGATCGATTATGTTGTTATTACTCTCTTTCGCGCAAATGCATTTTTTGATGAGTGCTTTCGAATCGAAAATCAACGTGAATATTTACTCGACGGTATAGGTAAGCGCATTCTTATTCAAAGCGTGAACGACTACCTGGCTGAAGTTATAGCACAAGGCCAACTCGAACGCTCACGCGCCACCCACTTGGAAAATTACGCCCATTCCCTCGCTCAAAAATTTCTAAAATTCTCTCAACCATGATGTACGGTCGCTCAGTAATGGCTTTAAATGAGCCTCTGGAAAAAATTACACTGCATCAAATTCTTCACCTAATTCGTCAACCAGATCAAAGCTTTATTAATCAAATTTTAAACCTCAGGCGTATCCGCGCCCTCGACCCCCGAATTTATTCCGAAAAAAAACGTCAACTCCCTTTTTTCACCACTTCTCTATTTAATCCCCCCTACCGTCGAAAAGAAAATTTTGTAAATACACAATTTTTCATCATCGATTTCGATCACGTGAGTGACCATCCTGAACAACTTCAACAGATTAAAAGCCAATTCTTCCAGCATCCCACTGTTAAAGCCATATTTATGTCGCCTGGTGCCGATGGCCTTAAACTTATTTTTGAACTCGCAGAGCCTCTATCCGACGCTCCACTATATGCAGCTTTTTATAAAATATTTGCTACTCGATTTGCTACCGAACACCAAGCTATGCAATGGCTCGATCGTGCTACTCACGACGTTTCACGCGCCACTTTTTTAAGCTACGACCCTGATCTTCTCTCTCGCTCTGACAATGAAAAAATCGATATATTTTCTTTTATCCCACCTGACGATCTCTTTGCCATTCGGCATGAAGTGAGCCAAGCCGAAAAAATACTAAGCGAGACGACAGCACCTTCTGCCCACCAAGCCAACGACCCCGCTCCAGATATCCTCCAGCAAATTAAAGCTAAACTCAACCCTAATGCCCGTTCCTTACGAGAAAAAAATTACTATGTGCCACCCGAAGTAGATGAGCATAAAGAAGCCATTGTCAATTTCTTTAATCAAAATCAAATCGAAGTATTAGAAATTTTACCAATAAACTTCGGTCGTAAATTCGTGCTTCGCGCTGGTAATCTACGAGCCGAGATTAATCTATTCTATGGAAAAAAAGGATTTTCCGTAGTGCCTACCCCTAAAACTGGCACCAATACAGAGCTCAATAACTTATGCCGCCAGCTCCTTGAGCAGTATCTCACCAGTCTGCCTACTAATCTACCTGAAGTACCTGGTTTTTTATCCTCCTAAAGCCAACCAATAATGGCAAAGCCCAAAAATCGACCTTATTCATTAAAAGAAAAACTTCACAAAATCTACCAAAAAAATTTACGTGCTCAAGCACTTAATCCCCCTGAACAGCCCGATCCCCTACTTCCTCTTGACGAACGCTTACGCTCAGTTCTAAAAATTTTTGACCAACAGCTAAAATCTACAGAAATGATTTACCTAATTATGTACGATATCGAAAACAATAAAATACGCACTCAAATTTCAAAATATCTCATAAAACAAGGATGCATCCGCATTCAAAAATCTGTTTTTATAGCTCGTTCCGAACATCCAAAATTTCAAGATATTTATAACACTCTTCAAGAAGTCAATTCCTACTACGAAAATCAAGATTCCATACTCCTTGTACCTGTTAATACCTCCGACATACGCTCCATGAAAATTATCGGCAGGGAAATCACACTCACATCAATAATTTCTCCTCCCAATACACTATTCTTTTAATAAAATTTCCTTTACGACAAGTATCATAATTTTCAGTCAAACTTTTAATAAACCTCAATTACATTTTTCTAAAATAGATATTACCAATTTCGAAAATCAATGATCGATTAAATGACCAATGAAATTGATTATAATAAAGCCCAAACCATACAGCACCCAGCTGCGAGTACTGCAGGAGACGCCCCCTCTTTAATTCACCGGATTTAGAGAGAGGGTCGAAAGGTAATTTGGTATAGTCGTTAAGTCTTTGAACTTATATTTTAACTAAAAATGGAGACACCGATTAGATTTTCACAGATTCAATCACAGTTTTACGCAAATGCTTTTACGCACCCTA
>NZ_BHZE01000006.1 GCF_003851885.1 Thermaurantimonas aggregans
CTTCAAAAATCAATTTTTTGAAATATCACTACCAAAAACCTGCTTTAAGTCTAATTCATTTTTTGTAACATTAAATACCATTTAAAAACTGATAAAAAAAAGCTGCCCTCTTTTAGGACAGCTTCATATTATTATTGGTGATTGAATACTATTTCTTTTTTCTTCTTTTTCTATTTTTAGGTATCATATCCTCTCCATCCTCCTCATCAGTGTAGCCATAACCATAACCGTAACCATAGCCATAGCCATAGCCATAGCCATAACCATAGCCATAACCATAGCCATAACCATAACCGTAACCGTATCCATAGCCATAACCAGAATTTTCTGGAGAGACGTCGTTGAGTACCAAAGCTACGTTAGTCAATGAACCCGTACTCGCTCTTTCACGAATTAGAAATAAAACCTCCTTTGGAGTATATCCTTGTCTGGTCACATAAAGATTTAAATCAGCATATTTAGCAATCTCAAAAGCATCACTTACCAAAAGAATTGGTGGCGTATCGATTATAATGTAATCATACTTCTTTTTAAGCTCAGTGACTAATTTTTTAAATTCTTCTCTTATAATTAATTCTGAAGGATTAGGAGGAATCGTTCCAGCAGAAATTATATCCAAATTATCATATTTTGTTGACTGAATAATTTCATTTATTTCGCTGGCGCCAGCTAAATAAGTACTCAACCCTGGTTCATTCGAAAGTCCAAAATCCATGAAAATTTTCGGCTTTCTGAGGTCAGCACCTATAATAATTGTTTTCTTGCCGCCCATCGCAAGAACACTTCCAAAATTAATGGAAACATAGGTTTTACCCTCACCAGGAATGAAAGAAGTTACCGAAATAACTTGAATAGGAGTGTCTTTTGTGGGTTTAAAAAATTCCAGATTTGCCCTGATACCTCTGAAGTTTTCAGATACTACAGATTTTGGGTAGTTTAAAACTGTTAGATTACTGTCTTTTTTGTTATGACCAATTAATCCAATTAATGGCACTTGTGTAATTTTCTCTAAATCTTGAGGACTTCTAACTTTTGAATCAAAATAGGTTATCAAAAAAAGATAACCAATTGGTATAATTCCTCCCAATAATGAACCAATGAGAAAATTTTGACCATACTTAGGAGAAAGAGGTGTATTATTCACCGACGCATCTTCCACGATTTGAACATCCGTTTGTGTACTTGCAGCCGTTATTCCAATTTCAGCTTTCTTTTGAAGCAAGAAAGTAAAAAGTGTTTGATTTATTTCGAATTTTCTCTTGATTCGGAGCAAATCCTGTTCAGTTTTAGGAACTTTACTAAGTTGTGATTCTAATAATTTTTGTCTTCTCTGCAAACTTACTAAATCCATATTTAGTAAGTTTTTTATGTTTACTACATTTTCTTTTATTGCCTCTTGAGTCGAGTGAATTTGTTGAAGAATTTCTTTAAGATATGGATTATCCACTTTTAAATTACCAAGTCGAGCTTTTTGGTTAATTAAATCATTTAATTTTTGAACTAAATTTAAAATTACAGGGTCACTTATTCCACTTACAGCAGGTCGGGCTACTTCGTTCTCTGGATCTTTATTTTGAAGTTGTTTTTCCAGGTACGAAAAATAATCCAATTTTAATTTAATCTGTGCTATTTCTTTATCTACTTCTGAAAGTCTATTGAACAATTCAGTTGCTTCAGAAGAAATATCTATTATCAGATTAGATGATCTGAAATTTTGTAAAATATTTTCAGTAAAAACCAAACTGTCTTCTATTCCTGTAAGCTGTTCATTGATAAATTTTAATGTGGACAAACTAGCTGCTTTTTTAAGTTCCAAGCCAAACTCGATGTAGGCTCTCATATATGCATTTATGTAATCTTTAATCTTTTCTTTTACAGTACCTTGTAATGTAATACTTATACCTGACGAACTTTTAGCAGCTGGTTCAACTTTGATATCTTTTGCATATTGATTTGCAAGTGCTTTTATGTTATTAAACTGTATTATAAATGATCGGCCAGCAAGGGATTTGTCTTTTTTACTCAATTTAAACTTATAACAATTTGAAATTATCCACTCATCAAATTTGTATACTTCCTCAGTTATATCATAATCACAAGGGAAAATCGAATCCGTTGAATATTGTACAACTCGAACTTTAGCATCTTTATCTAATTTTGTTAATTTAAAGGAATTTTCATCTATAACATTTATGTTTAATGATGTGAGGGGTTGAACGTGATTTTTATCAAATTCTAAAATAAAAGGCATGGAGGAGCCGTAATGCTCCACCTTTCTAAATCTACCCTCTTCAATTACCGTATAGTAAAAATTCAGACTTTTTAATGTTTTTTCTGCAAGTTTTGAACTTTGTAGAATCAATACTTCATTTTCAAACTTTAATCTGGGATTGTAATATCCCATGGACATAAGTAACATGTCCATGTTTGGACCTGTCTTCTCTCCTTCCTGAAGTAGAATTAAACTCTTACCTTGATAAACAGGAACTTTATATCTATTAACTATAAAAGCTGATAATAAACCTATAGCAATTCCCCCAATTACTATTGGCCAATAAGACAATATTTTGTAGAAAAAAGCTTTAAAATCAAACGACTCAGAATCTTGAAATGGATTTTGATTTAATATCGTATTTTTTTGAGTAGTGTAATTCATCTTTGAAATTCTAAGTTTAATTATTCAAACTTCTTGTTACAATAATTAGCGTTAAAAGTGTACTGACAACGCTCAAAACACCAGTAAATGTTTGAAAACCGGTTGTACCAATTCCCCAGCTTTTAGCAGGTAGAGGTTTTACGTTTATTATATCGTTTGGTTCCAGAAAAATATCAGCACTTGCTAACACTTTTCTATCTGTAAGATCCAGCGTTTTGAAAACATATCCATTTGCTGTCATTCGTATTATTTCTACCTCTTTTCGATTGCCTACAAAATCAATATCTCCTGCCTCTACTAAAGCATCAATAATTGTCACATAATTGCGCATAAAAACATAACGTCCGGGCTTCCGAACATCACCAATTACTTTAACATTTATGCCTGGAAAACTTACTTTTGCTTTTACTGTTCCAGGTTCGAAAAATTTATGTAATTCTTTTTCAATTATTTCTTGGGCTTCCATCAGGTTTTTTCCTGCTAGTTTAACAGTCCCGATAATCGGTAATTTAACTTCGCCATCTAAATCAATTGTAAATCCGTTTAAATAAAACAAAGGATCTAATCCATTACCAATACCTCCCATCATACCAAAATTCATCATGTTGGATGAGGCCATATTGAACAGTTCATTAACTTCTTTATTCGTAGAGATTACTTCTACTTTGATCATATCGCCTATTTGAAGTCGATATTTTATCATTAGTCTTTGCTGAAATTCTGCAGAATCAACAGCAATTGAAACTCCTGAATCTCGGAAATAGGTAAGCTGCTTTCTCGTTACGCAAGACGACAAAATCACTATCAATAAAAGAATAAATGAAACTCGATTCATTAAAGTCTAAATTTGGCCAAAGATATATTTCGGTTAAAGTGAAGTATTTCTTTTTTTTTATTAACAATCCATTATTTTAAGGAAAAAGGATGTTTTGATAAGGGAAGTGCTGCCAATGGATGATAATCTCCTTTTAGTCCTATCGGATCAGAAATCCGTATTTCATGAACAATTTCAATAGATGGTCGTGCATCTTCCAGTCCAAACCCCTTTCCGTCGAGAATGGCTTTGTAGGTTTCGGTATGAAGATCTGTAAATCCATCACTAAACTCAAACTCCTCTCCTTCAATTTTTAAACTTCTATAGGTACGCTTGCCCTTAGTACGAATTTCGATCGGTAAACATTCTTCATTGATGCTTAAAAACCATCTTACTCTTGCGCGTTCAAGATCCATGAATCCTGATGCCCTATCATGAGTATTGATATGTACCACTTGGTATTTGCATTTTCCAAATATCCATGTGAGCATATCAAAGAAATGAACGCCAATATTAGTGGCAATTCCCCCTGATTTACTCACATCTCCTTTCCAACTGGTGTAATACCATTTTCCACGGCTTGTAATGTAAGTAAGATCAATATCAAATATTTTTTTTGGATCAGACTGTAAAATTTTTTCTCTTAATTCGAGAATGGATTTATGAATGCGAAGTTGCAAAACATTATACACTTTTCCACCGGTTTCTTTTTCTACCTCCTTCAAGGCATCTATATTCCAAGGGTTCAGCACAATGGGCTTTTCACATATCACATCTGCACCTATCCGAAGTCCAAAGCGGATATGGCTATCGTGCAAATGATTGGGTGAGCAAATACTTACAAAATCAATTTTAGATCCAGTTCTTCTAAGTTTATCCACATGTCGATCAAATCGTTCAAATTCAACAAAAAAGGAAGCGTTGGGAAAATATGAATCCATTATACCGACACCATCATACGGATCATAAGCTGCTAATAGTTCATTTTCAGTATCCTTTATCGCTTTCATATGTCGGGGAGCTATGTACCCGGCTGCACCTATTAATGTAAAATTTTTAGACATGTCCAATTTTTATTACTTTGTTATTTTTCAATTCGTACCATTCTGCAGATTCAGGACATTGAGCCAAACCCTTTTCGTCAAAAATAAGTCTGTGTCCATATTCACTCATCCAACCTATTTGACGGGCAGGATTACCAACGACCAAAGCATACGGAGGAACTTCCTTTGTCACAACTGCTCCAGCTCCAATAAAAGCAAATTCTCCAATGTTATGGCCGCAAACTATTGTAGCATTCGCCCCAATCGTGGCACCCTTTCCTACATGGGTTTTTAAATACTGATTTCTACGATTCACAGCAGAGCGCGGATTAATAACATTCGTAAAAACCATACTTGGACCCAAAAAAACATCATCATCGCAAGTTACTCCAGTGTAGATGCTGACGTTATTTTGAACTTTTACATTGTTCCCAAGTACTACTTCAGGACTAACCACCACATTCTGGCCAAGATTGCAATTTTTACCAATTTTACAACCAGTCATAATATGGCTAAAATGCCATATTTTGGTTCCTTCACCGATTTCACAACCTTCATCGATTACAGCTGTGGGGTGGGCATAGTATAAAGTCATATATATGTATAATTTTAATTTATTCAGAGGCTTTACAGGTTCTCCTGTTTTATTTATTCAAAGGCCTTGCAGGTACTCCCACTGCAGTACAATTAGCTGGAATATTTTTCGACACTACAGCTCCAGCTCCGATTATAGAATTTTCTCCTATTTCAACATTATTGATAATTTTTGCACCTGTACCAATAAATACCGCACTGTTTATTTTTACATTGCCTGAAACATTAACTCCTGGCATCAATGAGGCAAAACTTTCTATAGCAGCATCATGCCCCACTGTACATTGAAGATTAATCAGTACAAAATCCCCAATATGAATGTTACAAGTGAGAATTGTACCTTCACAAATAACAACTCCTTTTCCAATAAAATTATATTTTATGTTTACAGTAGCTCTTGGATGAATTAATGATGGATAAGTAATATTTTTATTTAATATTTCAGAATAAATTCTCTTTCTAGTTAATGAATTACCGACAGCTAAAACCAAAGCGAGATCATCACTCCAGGCATTTAATTCTTTTATGCCTCCTAAAATAGGATATCCATTAAACAAGGTTCCAGGTTGAAATTTATCATCAAAATATCCAATTAAATTATATGAAGAAACAGAATGTGCATTTATATCATTAATTAATAGTTCAACTTCTCTACCAAATCCACCTGCACCAAAGATGGCAATATCCATATTTGTTTAGTTTAAAATATTAATAATCTTGTTGTAAGTGATAGAAATATGAAATTCATTTTCAAGTACTTGTCTTGCCCTGTTTCCCATAGTTTCTATCAGTTTAGGATTATTCGTAAATTTTAAAATATTACTTTGATAAGATTTATAATCCTTTGTGTAATTATAAAATCCTATTTTTTTCTTTTCTAAAAAAATTCCAACATCAGTATAATAATCTACAGATGCAATCACAGGCATGTAATATTCCATATAACTTAATAAACGAGAAGGGAAATTAGGGATGGTAAAATTAGGATTTAAAAAAATTAATCCGATATCACAAGCTGGCAGAAATTCATCAAATTCACTTTTTGGAAGCCTACTTTTAATCAAAACATTCTCTGGATTATTTAAATCTTTCCATCTTAGAATTTTGTTAAGTTCAGTTCCGGATCCTATAATAACATAATAAATATTTTTTAGGTGTAAGGTATATTCGATTGATTGAATTAGATAATTTATACCTTGCGGCTTACCCAGATTTCCTGCATACAGCAATATAAACTTATCAAAAGGCAAATTATATTTATTTCTTAATTCGTATTTTATTGTACTGGTTTTTTTAAAAGATTTTGGAAATATAGTATTTGGGTTTACTTCTACTTTATTTTTGTCTAAAAAGGAATTTTTTTCCAAAATATAATTTTTATTTTTTTCTGACATACAACCAATCATATCTGAAATTGAATATAATTTTTTTTCAATTCTTCTGAAAAAATAATACAGAGGATTTAATTTTGAAACAATTTTTAAATCTATTGCATTTTGAGGAAAAATATCCTTTAATAATAAATATATTTTTACATTTTTAACAAATTTTATCTTCTTTAATAAATAAAAAAAAGTAATCGGAGGTGTAAAACATATTATTAAATCGATTCTATTTATATCGAATTGATTTTTTAAAAGCCTTATCAATAAAGTATTTATGTTAAATAATGTGATCAGCTTCCTGAAACTACTTGATTTCTGATATCCTTTTGAAGGCACAAAAAAGATTGTATAATAATCATTTTCTTTCTTTTTAAATATCTGTTTAATATTATCATCTGTGCAAGTAACGAAAATTTGATGTTTATTTAAAATAAAGTAATTAATTAAATCAGTGTAAATATTTCTCTCACTTAAATCTTGTTTTGTTAATATTGTAGGAAAAAAAATGTTATAACTTTCTTTCAAAATAGAAAATTTATTAATTCAATATAAACATTTTGTACTTATCAATAGTCATAAATTTCAAACATTATCAATCACAATTTTGAAACCAAACTTTCTGTTTTACATAATCAGTATAACTTAAAATAATTCTAACTACTTTATCGCTTACATTTGGCATAGAATAATCATCAACCAAACGAAAATTTCTATCAATTATATCCTGATTTTTAAGTTCAATTAATCCTTGTAAAATTCTATCCTTATTTAAACCTACCATCATTACACTAGCTTCCTCCATTGCTTCTGGTCTTTCATGAGCTTCCCTGATATTTAACGCTCTAAAATTCAAAATAGATGATTCTTCACTAATAGTTCCACTATCTGATAATACTGCAAAGGAGTTAATTTGTAATGCATTGTAATCAAAAAAACCCAAAGGTTTTAACCATTGTATTTTGGGATTTACTTCTATAAATTTCTCCTCCAACATTTTTCTAGTTCGGGGATGCGTACTAACAATAATTGGATATTTAAATATTTGTGCAAGACTATTAAGTGTATCGATTAAATTTAAAAAATTTTTTTCATTATTGATGTTTTCTTCCCTATGAGATGATACTAAAAAATATTTATTTTTTTCTAAATTAAGACGTTTCAAAATATCACTGCTTCTAATTTTTTTCTCATAATAAGTCAATACTTCAAACATTGGCGATCCTGTTTTTATAACCCTATCCGGTGAAATTCCTTCTCTAAGTAAATAGTCACGTGATATTGAACTATAAGTTAAATTTATATCAGAAATATGGTCTACAATTTTTCGATTTATTTCTTCTGGTACTCTTTGATCAAAACAGCGATTACCTGCTTCCATATGGAAAATTGGAATTTTTCTTTTTTTTGCAGGTATAGCACATAAACAGGAGTTGGTATCACCTAATACTAAAAATGCGTCAGGTTTTTCTTTTTCCAGTATTGGATCAATGTTAATTAATATTTGACCAATTGTAACAGAAGGAGAACCGCCAGCTGCATTTAGGAAATAATCTGGTTTTCTAATTTCTAAATCATCATAAAAAATTTGATTAAGCTCATAATCGAAGTTTTGTCCGGTATGAACAGTCACATGGTCTATGGCTTCAGAGGCATCTAGTTTCGCCATTACTCTAGACAATCGAATTATTTCAGGTCGAGTTCCTACTACTGTTATTACTTTTAATTTCTTCATAATTTAAACATTCTCTGACCAGGTATCAGGATTATCAGGATTGTAAGGTTCATTTATCCAAAAAATAGTATATAAAATGTCTTTTCCAATATTTTTAATATTATGCGTATACCATATGGGCATATCTACAAATGATGGTTCATCTCCATCCAAATAAAAATTTAAAACTTTATCAGTACCAACCTTCCTGAGTTGAATTAATGCCTTTCCTTTTATAACAGCAAATCTTTCAATTTTTCGGGTATGAAAATGATTTCCACGGGTTACTTCCGGTAAGGTTGTTGAATATGATGTTTGACCACCTATATTATTTCTAATAATTTCAATAAACGCTCCCCTATTATCAATATTTTGTTTATATTTTTTAGGAAAATATGAGGTAAAATCAATATAACTTCTGTAAGTATTAAATAAATTAAACTCGAAATTTGACTTTAAATTAGGAATTTCCCCATTAATGTAATAAGTAGTATGATACTTTTCAATGAGTGATAATATTTCAGAAACATTTGCAACCGTAGTGTGATTTACTATATATTTATGTGAATTATCTTCATTTAATATTAACTCAATAAGTTTTTGTACAAGATCCCCAACATAAATCAAATTTAATTTTTTATCGACATCAATTCTAGGTGTTAAATTTCTAGAAATTTGATAGCAAAAAGTTGCCACTACAGAATTATAAAATGGCAAACTGAATGGACCAAATACATTCGGTATTATCATGCCAGTTAATCTACCACCACTCTGTTCAGCCCATTTTGATAAAATTTCTCTACTTATTTTTTTAGATTTTCCGTACTCACTATCATTATCTTCTTGTGTTGATGATGAAATAATTATATGAGGCTTTTTTAAGGTTCTGTTTAAGGAATCAATTAATTTTTGAACAAGGGCAATATTAGTTTCAAACAGAAATAAAGCATTCTCGTGCCGGTTCATTCCAGCTAAATGGACTATTACATCACAATTGGAAACAAATTGATCTAATTTTGACTCATCATTAAAGAACTCTCTTTTAAATTCAACCAACTGAAATTTATCTGGAAAAAGTTTCAATGTATGGTACAAATGATAACCGATAAAACCATTTTTTCCTGTAATACCTATTCTTTTCATTACCAAGGCAATTGCTCTATTGATATTCTATAATCGTCTGATTTGGATTGTTCTATAGTTAAGTCAGAAAAAACAATAAGAATACTACCTTTTTCAAGAGCTTTAAAACCATTATAATTTCCTGGCATAATATGAAGAACTTCACTCTTTTTTTCACTTAGTAAATACTCATTTTTTTTACTTGAATCCATCTGAATAGTTTTAATTAGAAAACTCCCTTTTGATACAAAAAACCACTTATTTTCTAACTTGTGTCCTTGCCATGCACGTATCACATCAAAATTTGGCTTAATACAATACATTCTGACAACTGAACTCATGTTAAACTCGTTAATAAATCTGATTGTACCGCGATGATCTTTATATATATCTCCAGAAATAATCATAATATTTAAACATAAAATTCTTTAATTTCATGCCCTAATAACTCTTTACGTATAATTGGCAACTTAATAAGTAACTTTTTGATACCTTCTACATCAAGTCTTTCAGCATTATGTGAATGATAATCGGATATTTTTGACAAATTTTGTTCACCTTTATAAAAATAAATTGCATAATTTAAATCACGATTATCTGCAGGAATTCTGTAAAATTTACCCATATCCTCTGATTTTGCCATTTCTTCCCTTGTGCATAAAGTTTCATATAGTTTTTCTCCATGTCTTGTTCCTATTATTTGGATAGGTACCTCCTTCCCAGCTAATTCAATTATTGCCTTTGCAAGATCCGAAATTGTAGCAGAAGGTGCTTTATGAACAAAAAGATCTCCAGGGTTTGCATTTTCAAAAGCGAATAATACCAAATCAACTGCATCATTAAGGCTCATTAAAAATCTTGTCATATTCGGATCGGTCACAGTGAGTGGTAGATTTTTTTTAATTTGACTAATAAAAAGGGGAATTACAGAGCCTCTTGAGGCCATAACATTTCCATATCTTGTAAGACAAACAACGGTATTTGATAAATTTCTAGATTCTGCAATGGCAACTTTTTCCATCATGGCTTTTGAAATGCCCATTGCATTAATTGGATATGCCGCTTTGTCTGTACTTAGACAAATAACTTTTTTTACTCCATTTATTCCAGCAGCTTTTATTACATTAAAAGTTCCTTCTACATTGGTTTTTACTGCCTCCATTGGAAAAAATTCACAGGAAGGAACCTGCTTAAGTGCAGCAGCATGAAAAATATAATCAACTCCCCTGGTGACTGGTTCAATGGAGTTGAAATCGCGTACATCACCTATATAATATCGAATTTTTTGATTCTTCAGAGCATTTCGCATTTCATCTTGTTTTTTTTCATCTCTTGAAAAAATTCGTATTTCCGAAAAGTGCTCTGTAGAAAGAAAACGCTCCAAAACAGCACTGCCAAACGATCCTGTTCCTCCAGTGATTAATAATACTTTATTACTAAACATTTTTATTTAAATATACTGTCCAAAACATCAAAAATTCTCTCCCAATCTTCTTCAGTCATGTTTGTTCCTGATGGAAGACATAAACCATGATTAAAAATACTTTCAGCGACTGTTTCACCAAAATAAAGAGCATCTTTAAATACCGGCTGCATGTGCATAGGCTTCCAAACTGGCCTTGATTCAATATTTTTTTCCTCAAATGCTAACCAGAGTTTTTCCCTACTTATACCATTATTTTTTTTTGGTTCAATCAATATCGTGGTCAACCATCTATTTGAAAAAAAACCCTTCTTTTCATCTAACCACTTTATGCAATAACCAAGTTTATTTTTTGCATCAAAATAAGCTTTATAACGATCAAAATTAGCTCTTCGACTCTGGATTCTGTCTTCTAACAATTTTAACTGTCCTCGCCCTATGGCAGCTATCACATTACTCATTCGATAATTAAAACCTATCTGAGAATGTTCATAGTGAGGAGCAGGATCTCTTGCCTGAGTTGCCAGAAATTTAGCCCTATTTATAACAGAAATATCGCTGGAAATTAATGCACCACCACCGCTAGTTGTTATTATTTTATTTCCATTAAAAGAAAGAATTCCATAATCGCCAATAGAACCACATTTTTTATCAAAATATTTTGAACCTAATGCTTCAGCAGCATCTTCAATTATTGGTATAGAATAAAGTTTAGAAATTTCAATGATTTTTGACATTGATGCTGGCATACCATACAAATGTACTGGTATAATTGCTTTGGGCTTTTTCCCCTTCTTTAATCTGTTCTTAATAGCTATTTCTAAATATTCAGGATCAATATTCCAAGTATTATCTTCAGAATCAATGAATATGGGATGTGCACCTGTATAAGTGATTGGATATGCCGAACCAGAAAAAGTAAGGCTTTGACAAATTACTTCATCACCAGGCTTTGTACCACATAAAATTAAAGCCAAATGGATTGCAGCAGTTCCAGAACTTAACACAGCAACATAGGATCCATCAAACAATTCTTGTAAATCTTGTTCAAAACCATCTACTTCAGGACCTAATGGAGCAATCCAATTTGATTTAAAAACTTCATTTACTTTATGTATCTCTTGTTCGCCAAGATGAGGAGGAGATAAGTAAATACGTTTCAAGTTTTTTTTTTTTTTTTTTTTATTTTTTTATCGCTATTAAATTGTTCTTTAATAGGACCAAATTAAATATATTTTAACACAACATCAAAAAAAATAATAGTTGACTAAAGAAAATTAAGAATAAAATTTTGAAATAAAATTAGAGAAAATTTCCTTTTTTGTTTCGATGTTGGGGTATGACAAAAGAACAGCACGATATTTACCTTTAAATACAAAAAAACTGCCAGCAGCTAATCCTAATAGGTCAAAATTATCAACTGCATCTTTAAAATGACTATATGACCCTACACCACCTAACACAGTCAAAGGCACATTAATTACTTCTGCAAACTCTTTAATTAAATTTAAATCATAACCTGTCATTAAACCATCTTTATCAATGGAATTTAATACAATTTCACCTACACCATATTCTTGAATTTTTATTAAATATTCTTTTATATCTATATCCATTCGCTTTGTACCATTATTAATATATATATAATATTTATCATCTTTCTTTATATCCAAAATTACAACAACACTTTGTACACCAACTTCTTTTCCAACATCTTTTATAAATTCCGGGTTTAAAATAGCAGCAGATGAAAGAGCTATTTTTTCAACTCCTAATTTAAATATTTTTTTTGCTTGATTGATATTTTTTATACCCCCACCATAACAAATTGGCATTCGAGCTTCAGCTGCAAGCCTTTCAATTAAAAAATAATTAGGTTCTAAATTTTTTGAAGTACAATCAATATCTAAAATTATTAATTCATCTACATTAAATTCATTAAATATTCGAACTGTATTAATAGGATCTCCAATATACTTATATTCCTTGAAATTAACACTTTTATAAAGCTGATTTTTGTGTATAAGAAGACAAGGTATTAAACGTGGTAAGAGCATAAGATATTATACATTTAAATCAATAAAATTTTTTATCAATAAAAGACCATTCTTATTACTTTTTTCAGGATGAAATTGTACACCAAAGATATTTTCTTTATTAATAGCAGAAATAAAATGAATACCATAATATGATTCAGCAATCTTATAAGTATCATCACAATCTACATAATAAGAATGTAAAAAGTAAAAAAATGATGGATTTGGATGATTTAAAAATATGGGGGAATTGTTTATCGGATTTACATGATTCCAACCCATATGTGGTGTTTTTGTTTTAAAGGGAATTTTTGATGTATCGAATTTTTTAACAAAACCATCCACCCATCCTAAACCATTTAAAGAACCTTCTTCACTGAAATTAAATAAAATTTGCATACCAACACAAACACCAAGAAATAGTTTTTTTTTAATGATTATCTCATGTTCAAGTGTATCACGCAAACCAGATTTATTTAACAAATCCATTGCTGTATCAAAAGCACCTACACCAGGAAGTATTATTTTTTCAGCTAATTTTAAATTTTCAGGTGTGTTAGCTACAATGTATTTAATATTTAATCTTTCAAAAATATTTACAAATGCTTTTATATTACCAAGACCATAATCAACTACAGCAATCATATTAAAATTTTCTTTTTTTTGTTTTTTCAATACCTAATAAATTTAATACAGACGCTCCAAATTTAAAAACGCTACTTTGATTTTTATAATCCCAATAATATTTTTTAGGGATAGAGAAGTAATGAGTTAATTCTTGTATAGATATTCCTAATTTGGAGGCAATAAAATAAATTTCTTCATTAATTTGTTCTTCAGATAAAGGGGGTTTATTTAATATTTCAAGAGCTTCGTTTCTTTGAAGTTGCCCAGTTAAAATAAGACTTGACAATTGAACTCTTCTAGGATCAAAACCAAATCTCATAGGCAACCAATAACCTTCAAAAAAGCGTGTAAATCTTGACTCAAAATGTTTTTGTTGATATGGTTTATAATTATATTGATCAATTAATACTTTTATCGCATTATTTTTGAAATAAGGGATTAAATTTAACAATTTAACCACTGTAATACCTTTTATATATTTTAAATATAATTTATGTCTAAATATTGAACTAAAGGGATAAGATTCAAAAGAAATATTTGAATGTTTTTTTATTATATCATTTAAAAATATCATATCTGTTCCATAATAATAATACTTTAAGGGATATTGAACACATTCTGTTGAAAAGTTTCCTCCATTAAAAATGTATTTAATATTATACTTTTCCGCGTATTTATAGAGTGCGGCAATAAATGCATGATCTTGTGGAATATCTAAATATGGTACACCAGCTTTGAAGAAAGCTAGTTGAAATTCTCGCATTTCATCCCAATTTATTACTTCAGTATATAAGTCGAGACCTAGTTTATCAACTATGGAATAAATGTTATTTACTGCAATTTCAGAATTCCAGCCACCATCTACGTGAAAAACCAATGGTCGTAAATTAAACTTAGTAACAGCAACATGCAACATGTAAGAGCTATCAATGCCTCCACTCAAACCAATAATACAATCATATTCTTTATTTTTTCCATCTTTTTTTATTTTTTGAATTATTTTGTTAACATCATTTTCATCATTAATACTTTTCTCCCAATGTCTTTTAACATGATTTGTAAAATCATGACAGTGATCACAAACTCCATCTGAATCAAATTGAATCATAGGATCAGAAGTGTCCATTACGCAATTAGTACACTGTCTATATTCTGTGGAAATATTCATTTTTTAAAAGAATTATAAATTTTTAACCATATATTGTTTTCAGAGGTATTAATGTTATAAAATTTATTATATAAATACAATGCATTTGAACACATTTCAAGGTAACTATTTTCATCTAATAAAAGAGCTTTATCGATGATCTCTGATAATTTATCAGGATCATTATTAACCCACCATCCAGCCTTATATATATTTAATATTTCCCAGGGAGCGCCTTTAGAAACAATGACTGGGGTAGATTGCGACAAGGCTTCAATGATTACATTTCCAAAATTTTCTCTATCAGAAGATAGAATTAAAAAATAAGCGTTATAAAGTAAATTATATTTATTCTGATTATATATTTCACCGATAAATTTAATTTTATTTTCAAGATTATATTTTTTGGTTAAATCATGAAGATAATTTAAATATAAATAATCAATTTTTCTTAGAGGTTTACCGGCTATAATAAAGTTAGAAATTGAATTTACAAAATATTTTGATTTATACAAAGCAATTATCGTATTTTCTATTTTTTTTATATCATAAATAATACCTAAATACACAAAATCTTTTGAAAATACTTGTTTTTTTTCTCTCGGTAATTCATTTATAAAATTGGGTTGTGTAAAAATATTTGGATTTTTAAATAATTTAGTTATTGCATTTACTTCCTCATTTGATGTTGCATGAAAAACAATCTTATTCTTGATAAGTATATAAAATTTAATTATTATTTTTTTTACAAATTTATCAATCGCCTCTTCAAAAAATTCTCCTCTAGGTGATAAGATAACAGTTTTTTTTAAAAGTATGGAATAAATAATAGTGAAAAGGGTTAATAAACTATACGCACTTGAGTAATGAACAATGTCGCATTTTGGTATAGTTTTATAGGTTATATATACTGCATATATGGGAAACTTTGGATTTTTACTTTTTGTATAATAAACAAATCCACAGTCTAAATTAATCCATGTATTTGTATTATAATTATTTGGAACTTTAAAATTAGTTGTAACAATATAACAATTAATTCCATTTTTTTTTAAATACTTAGATAACCAATAAACAGAACTACTAGGACCTCCAATGGTAGTTGGATAAAAAATAGCAATGGGAAATAGAATTTTCATTCCCTAGTTATTTTATCAATTTTGACCCTAAAGAGTCAAATAGTTTTTTAAGTCGCCAATAGTTTAAAACTAATGGTCTTATTTTTTTTCCAATTTTAAAAGAAAAAAATTTTGAGATGTATAAATTATAATATGAATTTTGAAAAACCTGATAATATTCTTTTTTTACAATTTCATCCCAATTTGAATAATTTAAAGCTGCCTTTGTTATATTTTGCTTCCTGTGATTGGCTAAATATTTGTTAATATATTTGACTTTTGATTTATAAAATAGCCTGGAATAAAATTCATTATCAATCCCACATTTAAAATTAATATTAAAAGCATCTCTATCAGATAACAAATGTTTCTTCCAAAAGACTGCGTTAGATGATGTAGTATTTGAAAATCCAACAAATACGCTTATAAAGTAAGAAAATTTCGTGTGTTTAATGAAACCTATAATTTTGTCATTGTAATCTATTATATATATATTACCAAAAACTATTTCCAGACTAGAATCTGTACTAAAAGTGTTTATAACAGAACTAAAAGCATCTCTACAAAAAGTATCATCGGAATTTATCCAACAAATAATATCACCAGTAACATACTTTATAGCATGGTTTAAAGCAGATGCCTGACCTGAATTTTCTTGACGAAAAATTTTTATTTTATCAGGATATTTATTTTTGTATTCACATAAAATATTCCATGAATTGTCAGTTGATCCATCGTCTACGACAATAATTTCATAAAACTTGTAATCTTGTTCTATAATACTATCAATTGTTTTTGAAATATATTTATCATAATTATAATTTGGAATAAGAACAGAAATTTTGAAACAAGTGTTTGACATAAGAATTATTTTCTAGAATGTAAACCAATAAAAATAGCAGAAAATAAAATAAATGTAATATTAATAAAAACAAAATTGAAAAGTAAGGAAGATAAATATATTTTACTGATATTTAACGGTAGATTTTTAAATGATAATTTAATAATGTTATAAATAAATAAAAAATACAATGTAAGACCGATTAAACCAGATCGAGCTGTAATGTTTATTGGAAATACATTTGGTACTGAATCCACCCTACCCCAAACGTGAAAAATAGTATTAGAAGGAATATATTTGCTCATAGGTAAGCTAATCAAATTTGGACCAGTTCCTGTAACTAAATAAATTGGATTATTCCATAAATAGATAAGTGCTAATCTATCAAAAATATCAAACCTTTTAAACAATTTAGGTTCATTTTTAATCCAATCCTCATCTAAAGCAATAAGCGCTTTAGTAATTTTACGGTGTGTGCCTGGATGCAATAAATTATTTTCTAATAGAATAAAATAAGATGTGATCAATAAAAAAGCAATTAGAATAAAACTTAAAATACTTTTAAAATTAAATTTTAAAAAAATCAAAACATTTAACAGTAAGAATAATATGTAAGATGAAGCAGAGGAACTTAGTAAAACACCCAAAATACATGTAAAAATAGAAAATAAATAAAATTTAGTATATTTTTTAAATTGAATACAAAAAAGTAAAATTATTGAATATGCAAAAGCACTTGAACGACCTAAAGCTTTAGGCTCTCCATTTAAACCTAAAAATCTATTTTTTTCAAAGTATTCTAAGTCAAATAAAGTGGCTTTTATTTGATATGATATAAAATAATCAAACAAACCTATCCAAAAAGATAAAATGGCTGAAATAGCAAATGCTTTTATTATAAATTCTAAAGTAATTCTTCTATATTTTATTGAAAATATTACATAAAAAATAACAATAAATTCAAGAAATATTCGAATTATTTGAACAATAGTCCTTCCATGTGCTTTTTGGCTCCATGATCTATCTCCACTCATGTCTTCCCAAGGAAAAATAAATCCAAAAATTACCCCTAATATTATCAAATAAATAAATTCATATTTAATATATCGAATTAAATTTTCTATAATTATATTTTTTTTAAAAAGATGATTTATTACGAAGGGTATATTTATAATAGCTATAAAATAAATTAAAAGTATATTAACATTAAATAATTTAAAATATAAGGTATCAGAAACTATGGAAAAAATGGATAGAAAGAAATTTAATTTATGTTTATTTAAAAAATGAAGAATTGAAATTAATACTATGAAAAAAATTGAGAGTATTAAACCCACGAATCTTTAATTATTTGTATTCTTTTCAAGAACTGATAATAAAGACTTAGAAGAGAGCTCAGTATTTATTCTTTTTCCTAAATAAACACTTCTTTTTGAGAATATTTCAATTTCTTCATTTGAAAGATTTACAATTTTTTGCATACAACTTAGCAATGAAGTTACTGAATTAAAATTAAACATATATCCATTGTATCCATCTATTAAAAATTCTGTAGCAGCACCAACTTTATCACTTAAAATTAAAGGATAACCACTCAAACTCATTTCATGCACAACTACTCCCCATGGTTCAAAATTACTTGGCAGACAAAAAACTCCACCCTTGTCTATTTCATTTTTTAATTCAGTTAGTTGTAGGAAGGGTAATATTACAACATTCTCATCTTTAAATTTTAAAATCTCTTCATATAGAGGACCATCACCTATTAAATATAAGGGCCAACTATTTCTTATATTTTTATCAAGCGATTTATAAGCATTTAAAAGTGTAAATATACCTTTTTCTTTAACAAATCTGCCAACAAAAAGGAAACGTTTTTTAAAATTACCAGAATATGTAAAAATCGAATCATCAGCAGAATATAAATTATATATAATATTTTTTGAAGAGTAACCAAAGTGTTGGGCATAAGAAAATTGGGGCTTTCCAGCTATCCACATGTAGTCAAATATACTTTTATAAAATACTTTATAATAAAAAACACCTAATCTTTGTCTTATCGTACCAAACCATTGATCATCGATACCAACAACAGAAACAGTCTTGTTTTTATAAATTTTTTTATATTTTTTTAAAGCATAAATATATTCATCATCAACCCAACCCGAAATATAAATAATATGTGGCTTTTGATTAAGTAATAATTCTAATAAAGATTTTTTATTAAGTTTAGATCTTTTTATAATTTTAATTCGATTAAATTCTTCAACAATATATTGTGTTCTTTCAATATTTTTTTTATCATAGTAAATTAATGTTATATTGATATTATCATTTATTTCCACTAACTTTTTTAAAACACCAATTACATAATGTACAACATATGTATAAAAAAAAACTATGGTTAAATTATTAGTTTTCTGCATTAAGTAATTTATTGGGATACTTTAAATATATTTATAAATTTAGATACTGAAACTGCAATTGAGGCAATTAAGGGGATTAATGCTAAATTGAAGTTATGAAATTTAAAATTTATCATAATTGCAGTTGAACAACATAATATAAATAATAAAAATGCAATTAAATAAATACTTTTATCAATGTTGATTTTAATATGTTTTTCAATTAAATAATTAACCTGTATTAAATAAAACAAATTTGATACTAAATAAGATATACCAAGACCTAACAGACTTAAATATTTAAAACCTATAATGCTTAAAAAAAGAAAATATAAATTGAATATTAATTCATTAAAAAAAAATAATCTATTGGTATTTTTTACTAAGAATAAAAAAGAAAGAATATAACTAATGGATTTAATAAACATTCCTAATAAAATCAAAATCATCATCGAACTAATAGATAGAAATTCATTAGAGTACAAAAGTGAAATTATATCATGATGAAAAAAAATAAAAATAGTAATCATAGGTGTCAAAATAAACAACACTATTTTTGTATAATTATGTATCAGATTTTTTACTTTAGTTACTTCATTAATACAAGAGCTTAGTTTTGGATAATAATCATTTAACATTGAAGATAATATTAAATTAATATAAGTTAATATAATTACAAAACCAGCTGTATATAAACCAACAATTTCTTCGCCAGAGGTATGATTGATAAATATTCGCAATAAATAAGATACTAATGTTGATAGAGCATTTGTAATACTGATGATAAAACCAAGCTTGAGAATAATTTTACTTTTTTCGATAAATTCACCAAGGGATACTTGTACTTTTTTTAAATTTAAATTTAATATAAAATACTTTGAAATAAAATACGGAATTAAACTGTAGATAATTATTGACCAAATTATGCCATTTTTCTTAAAGTAATAATAAATTGGTGCAGATAAAAGAAATGAAACAGCAGCACTAATTACATTTGACTGAATCAATTTATTGACATTATTAATTCCACGAAGTAATGATTCATTTTGTATTGTTAATTGATAAAAAAGCAATGTAATAGACAATAATAAAAAATCAGTAATATAGTCATAACTACCAAAAGTAACTTTACTTAAATAAGACGATAATAAAATACTTAAAATAAAACCAAAAAAACCTGTGAGAAGAATCAACCTTTTAAATATGGTATATGTTTTAAGGAAATCTTCATTACTACTTAAATATGCATTGTTTATTTCTTTAACGGAACTTACAGCCAAACCAAAATTTGTTACGGAAGTTAGAAAACTCAATGCCGATGTATATAAACCATGTAAACCTAAACCAACAGGACCTAACAAAACAGCTATAAGCTTAGATCGTAATATATTAAATATTACGACAAATCCTTGTGAAATTCCAAGAAAAGTTATACCTTTAAAAATAGATTTATTAGAAAAATGGATACTTTTCAAAAGAAAACTAGAGATTTTTATATCATTTATTCATAAAATCAATATTGATGAAGAATTAAAAATAACCAAAAATTTCATGGATTACATCTGAAATATATTCTAATTCATCTTCTGTCATAAATGGATAAATAGGTAATGAAACGTTTCCCCTCCAAGTTTTTTCAGCATTTGGAAATTGATCTGGTTTTAAATTGTATTTTTCTTTGTAGTAGGTCATTTGATGAAGTGGCTTGTAATGAACTGATGTACCTATTCCATTATCTGACATAAGTTCAATAAATTTATTTCTACTGATAGGTGCGTTTTCGTTTAATATTATTGGAAACAAATGCCAAGCATGATCTTCAAATGATCCATAAGTTATTGGTAAATCAATACAATCAATGTCACTTAAATTTTTATAATAAAACTCTGCGATTTTTTGACGTTCCTTTCTAAATAATTCGGCATTTTCCAACTGTCCTAATCCTATGGCTGCAGCCAAGTCAGTTAAATTATATTTGAATCCTGCATCGACCACGTCGTATTCCCAACTAGGTTTGTCAGAAGTAAAACGATCCCATATATCTCTATTTATTCCATGCAAGCGCATTATTTTAGATCGATTGTAAATGGATTCATCATCAGTTACTAACATTCCACCTTCTCCAGTAGTAATAGTTTTATTTGCATAAAAACTGAAGCAAGTTATTAATCCAAATTGACCAATGTAACGACCATTATGTTTTGTTGGAAAAGCATGAGCTGCATCTTCAATAATTTTGATATTGTTTTTATTACAAATGTCAATTATATTAGTTAAATCTGCAGCTTGACCACCATAATGAACTATTATCAAAAATCGCACATCAGGATATTTTTTAACAGCATCTTCCAAAATCTCAGGTGTTATAAGATTTGTGCGATATTCTGTGTCAAGAAAAACAGGATCAGCGCCTACATAACGCACTACTTCTGCTGTGGATGTGAAGGTCATAGAGGGTATAAAAACTTTATCACCTGGACGGATGCCAAGTGCATCTACCGCCAAATGCAAAGCAGCTGTACAGGAATTGACAGCACAAGCGTATTTCGCTCCAATGTAATCTGCAAATTTTTCTTCAAATTGAAGCGTTTTTTTGGCAGTTGTTAGCCATCCACTATCCAATACATCATTAATATGCTTTCGCTCCCTTTCACCTATGAAAACTTTAGCGTATTGTATTTTTAGTTTACTGTTTTTCATTTGAAGATTTTAAATATTGTCAATAATAAAATTTTGATATCTGTTACAACATTTCCTTCATTTACATAAGCTAAATTTAATTGCAATTTTTCAGGAAGAATTTCATCTTTATAAGTTTTTTCTCGTTCTTTAGAATTTTTAAGAATTTCTTCTTCATTTCTGAATTTTATTGAAGCATAATCTGTAATTCCAGGTTTAACTTGTAATATTTTTTTCCAAAGATCTGGATATGCATTTGTCCATTTTTCCACCTCGGGTCTAGGCCCTACCAGCGACATTTCTCCTTTTAATACATTAAATAGCTGGGGAAGTTCATCAAGTTTGTATTTTCTAAGAAATTTTCCAATTCTGGTGACTCGCTTCGTATTTCCGGGTTCAAATAGTCCAGAACTCGCCTTTTGGCTATCTACCATTGTTCGGAATTTGTATAGTTTAAATTTTTTAAAATTCCTGCCTATCCTATCTTGTACAAAAAATACACTGCCTTTTGAATCCAGTTTGATTAGAATTCCAATGATAAACATCGGAATTAATAGTACACATAGTGCAATAAGTGAAAAGATTATATCAAAGAATCGTTTTACAATTACATTCATTCTAAAATCTTAATCATTGACACAGATTTACCGTTTTGTTTGTCAAATTTCCAACCATTTCGCTCATAGGCTTTTATTGCTTTGTGGTTTGATGCCAATACCGACAGTTGCAATTTTTTAATACCATAAATTTCTACAGCCCTGCGTTCAAACTCTTTAAGTAGCAATGAACCATATCCCTTGCCCTGGTACCTTGGATCGACACCTATCACTACGAGGCCAACTTGTGGATCTTGTGCCATTTTCTTCTTTTGATCCTGGTTAAAATGAACTTTGGGAGCTAATCCTATTTTCATTTTTATATTTTTCCACAAAAGAGGCCACTTAGCTCGAATCTCAGGATGAAAGAGTACCCACGGATGGGTTAAAAAAGCAGTGATTGCTGCTTTAAATGTGTACTGAGCCATACCGCTAGCTGAACCTGTTGCCAAAGTTCCATCGCTTACTATCCCACCACAATAACCTGCACAATTGCCCTGTTCATCCTCTATGTGAAAAAGAAAGGTTTTATCAGATGATAAATACCAGGAAAGCATATGGCTGACATACTTTTTTCCCAAAGCTGATGACAAAGCTTTGGGAAAAGAACTAATATGACATTTGGCAATATTTTTTAAATCTTTTTTAGTTGAATCTACTATTTTTTCCATATTTTTTTTAATCCTATTATAAATCCCAAACCATAACTAATGTGAATAGTTGGAAAAACCAAAAGTAATAATAATTTTATAGGCAAAGATTTTTTGCTTTTAAAACTATATAATAACGTTAACATTGAATATAAGGCAAATGGAAATATCCAAATAGGATAAATAAAACATAAAGGCGTAGAAATTAAATAAATAACAAATAATGATGGAATAAAATGGCGAATTTTCCACTCAGATGGAACTTTTTTTAAAACTAATGGTTTATATAGCCCGTATTCGAAATATTGCTTAAATAAACCTTTCAAACTTTTTCTAGGATAATAATATGAAACTATTTTTGGACTTAAATAAATTTTTTTTCCATAACTTTTTGCCCTGTAGTGAAATTCATCATCTTGATTACGTTTTAAATTTTCATCAAAAAAACCAATATAATCAAATAATGATTTTTTCCATGCACCTAAATAGACACTATCCGTATATCCTTCATATGTAAGATTATGAAATTTACTATCGCCAATGCCAAAGATAGATGATGTAGCATATGCGATAGCCTTTTGTAAATAAGTTTCTCCAACAGGACGCATTGGTCCACCAACAATATCAGCATCGACTTTTTCAAATACTTCAATAATTTTTTCATAATAATCTTCTGCATATTCAGTATGAGCATCAATACGAACAATATAATTACCTTTACAGAGAGGTATTGCTTTATTTAGTGCAAATGGAACAAACTTATGATGGTTATTAAGTAAAAAAATATTTGAATATCTTAAAGTCCATTTTTTTACAATTTCAATTGTCAAATCTGTTGATCCTCCATCTACAATAAATAATTCTTTTTCATAGGGCAAACTTTTAACGAAATGAGAAAGAATATTCTCTATATACTTTTCTTCATTTAAACACGGACAAATAACTGAAATTTTCATTTATTTAATTTTGAAATTATTATCTGTGGTTTTCCAGATGGGGTAGGTGGAATAAAAGAAACTTCTTCAAACTGGATTTTAAAGGTAGATTCTTGGAGATTTTGCTGAATCTTTTTCTCAATAAGATAAAGGATGTCAGAATTAAAATTCTTATTAGGTATGTATTGTATTTTTATGCTATTTAAATTTTCCTGAATGACGCAAAATTGTTTAATTTCTGGTATATGCTCAAATATTCCGGTAAAGGAATGAACCACCATGTATTTTCCAGAAGCAGTTTTCACCAAATCAGTGTCTCTGCCTATTACTTTTTGAAGTAATGGTAGAGATAATTCACGCTTTTGAGGATATTTTTCTTTAGGTAGCTTGATTGCGAGATCACCAATTTTATATCTAATCAGAGGCATAGCCTTCGCTACCAGACTAGTAACAACTACATGTCCCATTTCACCGTCTTTGACCTCATTTCCATTGTCATCTAAAATTTCCAAATAAACATTTGGCGTCATTATGTACATATAAGGTAAATCTTTTTGAGCTGCTATCATCAAACCTTCAGCACTACCATAAGTCTCAAAAACTTTTGTCTTAAAAACAGTTTCAATTTCAGCTTTGTAATGATTAAAAAGCTTATCTCCCCAACTTACTGCACTAGCAAATTGTACTTGTATGTTTTGTTCTTTAGCATAATTGGCTAAAACATAAAGCGAAGAGGCATAGCCACCTAAAAAAGGATTAGACTTTTTCTGTGCCCATTTCAATGCCCTATCTAAATCTGATGGATCATGAGTAAATGCTTGGAGATAATAAGTCGAAAGAAGGATATCTTTTAATCCTTTTATGATACCGCGATTAGGAGTAATCCCAGTTTGTAAAATCGGTTGGCCTAGGTGATATCCGGCCCATTCCCACCAAAGAATCTGTGTAGCTCGATGGACACTTATTTCATCCTTGTTTGAATATACTACACTTCGTAATCCACTTGATCCGCTACTGGATAGTTTGATTAGATTTTTAGATTTCGTTGTTATGAGGTTATCTCGTTCATTTTGCAATATTTCTTTATCAATAATTGGAAAATTTTTTAACCATTTAATACAATCATTATTTTCATATTTTAATAAGTTCTTATAATATTTTGAATTTAAAGTGGCAAGCTTCAATATATCAAATAATCTGTTTTTTTGAAGAATATTTATTTCATCATGAGTCAAATTAACCTCTTTACGAAGCCTAAGTAAATGTTTAATAAACGAAGTACCAAGGATAAGATCACCAATTGGAAAAATACCTTTTTCAAGAAAAATACTATTCATAGAACATAAAAATAAAACTTGTAGTTTAAGGAGTTGTATTTTAAAATAAAACTATTAATTAAAAATTAAATTATACTAATTTGTAAGCATATAAGATTTACAATTAAATAGTCCTTAGATGAATCACCCTTCAAAAATCTTGGACATTTTCATAAATATTTATTGATTTAAAAATGTATCAGTTATTATAGGCGATAAATGCATGGTTAATAGATGTTTTTTTAAACCTAATTAATTCATTAGAAGATTCACAGCTTTCAACAAGGATTTTTTACTTTTAAGTTGAAGAATCAAATTCTAAAAATTAAAGATGCCTGGAATCGAAAACCGAATTCACTGATAAAAATATTTCTCCATGGGGGAGAGCTCAGATTCGTTGAAGAATTATGTCGCAAGACAAGTTTAAGAGGGTTTTTGGAAGAGATATAGACAGAACTTCCCAAGCCTCAATCAAAGAGAGGTTATATTCCCATAAACTCAATGGAATGTTATATAGATAGGGTCATTTGAGGGGCTAACTGCCTGGTCCATGCCAAAGCACACAGAAATGACCAGGTAATTAGGCGCATTTTCAGGAATAATAAAGTGATGGATAAATAGAGCACTTTTGACTGGAATTCCAAAAAATCTTACGGTGAATGCATCTATTAAGTATTCACCCAGATCAATCAGGATTGGTTAACAAGATTAAAAATCAACCAGACTACTCTGGATTTTAATAGTAACGTTGTAACACGTTATGAAAACCAGGATGGTGTAGCCAAGGGTTACAATCGCACTATAAGAGGAAGAGTTTCTCATTATCCACTGTAAGTCTTCATGGTAGAGACCAAAAATGATAGCCAATGCATGGATGCGAACGGGAGATAGTACTATTAGCACGGATTTATTAGATTTTATGAAGAGACTAAACAGATTATTAAACCGGAAAGAATTGGATTAGTGAGAGCAGATAAGCGTTTTTGTTCAGAAAAATGGCACAATGGAAGAAGGATAAATTGTCATGTATTATGCCTGTGGTGATGACTTCATCTATTGTTCGACGGACATTCGACCAAGATGCATAGATGCCCTATGATAAGGCCAACTGGTCAGGCCAGTTCATTACGAGGTTATGGAATGGAGCAAAAGTAAAAGGATTGTAGTAATGTGAAAAGAACGAGAGAAAGACCGACATACTAGTGGCAAATTGTACTTTCCGAATATAGAAGAGTTTGAGAAGCCCACTTATGCAGCGTTTGTACCAATATAGACTTTTCGGATGAATTGGCATGGCTTCTATACAATATGAGGGCAGATTATTAAAAACGAACTATAGAGCTCAATAATGAACATGCAGTAGAAGGCTTTTGCACGGAAAAACTTTATGCAGCTTAGAAAGTTATTCGATTGGCATTAATAGCCCATCACAAAACACTAAATAGATTTCAAATACTCACAAACGGACGTTTAACAACCCAGTAGTATATGATTTCAAACGCTTAAATTTTAAGCTAATCCGATGGCAAAGACCTTAAAAAAAAGCTCAAATTATCGTCGAAAGTAGAACGAAAAGATTTTTTAGAACAATTATTTTAAAAGATAATCTAAATAGCTAATTTTTTTGAACTTTTTAATGCATAAATTAGGTTGAAGAGTTTTGATTTAAAAGAAATTATTTAGTGTTTTGTATTTGCTCAAAAATACGAAAGGCACTTAGGTTTTATAATCATTCTAGTTTAGAGCGGTCAGTTTAAACGTTAAACAGCACGGAAAGTAAACATGTTTCTCGAGATACTTATTAAGTAAAAAGTAATTACAGCTATTATTCCACGGTCTGCCAAATTTAAAGCTTTACTACTATTTTAAGTACCTCCCGGCTTATTTTCTACGCCAGAGTTAAGCTGATTAATATGACTTTCAATGGCAATACACATTCCGCTTATGTCGAAAGTGTTAGCCCCAATACCATCATACCCGTCACGGATAATAAAAGGAACACCTTCGCTATTAATGACACGATTTTAAGGATTCGTATTAAGAATGTTATGGGACGCTCCATGACAATTAACAAATTTTTGAATATACATTGAGCCAATCATTAAGGATAATAATTAAATCAAATTTTTCAGCTTTTTTTCGTGCATTAATCGAAATCTGATTTGCTAATTTGCAATTTTTAAACAAAATATCAATTTTTGAACTAATTACATCCTGATCATAACTTTCGGCAAGAAGTAAATTCTTTCCATCCTCCCAAAGAAAAGGAATCTCACCAACACTAACGGATACAACAGGAATACCACAAGCAGCAGCTTCCAGCACAGCCACACCGAAACTTTCGTAAGAAGTAGTATTCAAAAATACGGCATGAGTTTGATAATACCTGTAAAGCTCCGTATTGGGTACCGGCCCTATTATTTCCACAGCCTGGTCAAGATTTAATTCCTTTATCAGTTCTTTAGTCTTATTGAGCATACCTTTATCGGGGCCAATCATCGTCAGCGTGGCTTCTGGGAAGGACTCCTTTATTTTTGCTAATGTATGTATGGCAAGTAAAGGATTGTATATTGGGTGGAAGGCTCTGACCCATAGCAAGGAATAGGGGCGTACCGAATCCCTTTTGTATGGAAAATGTTTTAATTCAATTGGGTTTGGTATGTACCGCACTTCGAAACCTTTTTCCTCAAAAAAACGCTGAAGCATTCGTGAAGGAGTCGTTATTATTTCAGCTCGTTTGAAAGCCCGATTTATTCTTTTAGCGTTTTTAGAGTAAAAGTCAGGAAGTGCACCTCCGTGTAACGTAAATATCAATTTTCTTTTTAAAATTTTTCCAATAAATGCGGTAATTTCAGTAATAATGAAAGCTTGGCCACTAAAAACATCAACATGTATAACTTTAGGCCCATATAAAAATAGTTCTGTGATAATATCAATTAGTCTTGCCAATTTATTTCTCTTATGAGAAACTGTTTTACATTTAAAGCCAAATTCTTTGAATTTATTAGCAATATTTTCAGACACACTTGCAGTACCCGTATAAGCAGAAAGAAAAGTACCAACAAATAAAATTTTATTCTTCATATTGCTTTTTTATACTACCCATTACTCCTGCAAACAAACTATTCGCTTTGACCTCCCCAGCTACTACTGTGTTTGCTCCAATTACGCTTCCGCTTCTAATTATACTACCAGCCAAAATAGTACAATGCGAACCGATCCAAGCTCCTTTTTCCACAGTAATTTCCTTTTCAACTGGCATACCAAATCTCCAAGAGCCCTCTTTCCTGGTGTGGTTAGAAGTAGTAATTACCACATACGGACCAAATAAAACTTGATCGCCAATTTTTAAATTTCCACTTCCTTGAAACCAACAGCCATAAGCTATGTAAACATAATCTCCTATTTCTATTGATGATGGTTGATAAAAGGTAACATGTCGACCAATACCCAAATTCTTTCCACATTTTTTAAAAAATGGAGAAGCTATTCTTCCCCTTAACCTGATAAATACAACATTATCAGGAAGCCAATTAGTGAGTAGTAAAACAAAGTGAAGTGGCCAATCGTAACGCAAAAGGCGAAATAATTTTTTCATGGAAATTGTTGCTTAATAATTTGTACTAATTTTTTCGTCTGTATTTCCAATGTAGTACTTTTTGCAAGTTCAAAGCCATTATATATAAGCTTTTTTCTTAGGCCTTTGTCGTTTATAATTCTTTTAATGGCTTCGACTAATGCTTCTACATTTTTCGGAGGTATGAGCAGTGCATGTGTTTCGTGCTCTAAATACTCGGGTATTCCTCCTACACTAGTGGCAATTACCGGCAAGCTATTTGCCATAGCTTCCCAGATGGTACGAGGAAAGCCCTCATGATAAGATGGTAAAACATAAATGTCGCATGACCTGTACATAGCGTTAAGATCTGTTCCAACCTTTTTTCTTCCATGAAAAATTACTCTATCAGTAATTTTTAATTTTTCTGCTAACTCTCTCAACTTGTTCTCAACAGGTTTATTTACATCATCCTCCCAACCCGCTAGATGTAAATAAAAATCTTTTTCCTTAATTAAAATCAATTTGTTTAATGCTTCAAAAAGTTCTACCAGACCTTTATTATAAGCAAATCTTCCAGTGAATAAAATATTAGTTCGATTGTTTTGACAGGTATCTTCACGATAATACAAGTCAATTTCATTAAGTGTTGTGCTTTTTATGAGGTGTATTCTTTTCGCCACAGGCGTATATTTTTTCAACAAGGCCGGAGAATTGACTAAAACGTTTGTAAAAGGAATGCGTTTCTGAAAAAAGTAATTATTGACCTTTAAGTAGAAATAAATTAATTTATTTCTTAAACCTGACTTTAAGTAATGCTCTGTGCCTTCAAGATAGTCACCGACTATCAAAAACCAAAGTTCGGGATGTTTCACATATTTGTGAAAATAGGCTGCGAGTGGGGTAGGCGATCTAATGATGATGGCATCGCATATTTCGGCTTGTCGAAGAGCAGTTTTCAAAATCTTTTTATGAAAAAATTCCCTATGCCAGGCAGGAGTTTTATAACCCAGATTGATGACCGTAATGTTTTTTGATATGAGCTCGTAATCACAAAACTGTTCATAATGCTTATCCGCCTGATGTAAAATTAAAACCAATGAATCGACCTCTTTTGCCAGAGCACTAATGAAAACACCCAAAAAACCGGGTAGTTTTATTTGATTTTCCGTTATTACAGCTGGAATGTGATAATAAAAACCCAATTTCATTTTCTATACACTAAAGCTGAAGCCAGAGCAATCAAAAACCAAGTAAAAACGTTAACAATGGACATGATAAAGTAAAGATGAACAGCCATCATTACATGCCCATAAAATACAGGCTTTTGAACAACAGGTATTGAATTGAAATTTCTGATCAAATGATAGATTGGAATAAGAAGAATAAGCACAAAAGGCAAGAACAATAGAAGCCCACCTTCGGCAAGCACTCCAATGTAGGAGTTGTGAGCGCTCTTTTGTTGTATATTTTTTCTTGTTACTACATACTTTGCCCCCTCAAATGATTCATCAAAAGCTATACTATAATTTGTGAAGTTATTAAGTCCAATGCCCGTTAAAGGATGTTTTTCAAATATAGCCAGTGCTTTTTTGACCATTGCCACCCTTACAAGGTAGGATCTATCCTCCGTGCGCACTTTTTCGGTTTCATAGATCATTTCATGGATGCGATCGCTCGATTGCAGGATGAAAGCTTCTACAGGAGGCGAGTAAAGCGCTGCAATAAAAACCGGTACTGCTATTGCTGCCACTAATAAACGCTTCCAATTTATGTAGTCAGCATATAAAACGGACATGCCTCCTAAGAAAACTAAAACCATCCCGGCTCGTCTACCTTCTTTTAGCAATATAAAAACCAACAGCATTAAAAAAGCCAAAGCCCATATACGGTTTTTTTGCTCTTTAAGGTAGTGAATAGCGATAGGAGTATAACTGATTAAGATAAAAGAAAAGTTATTGGGAGTTTGTCTGTTGAAAATGGGAATCGCCCTTAATGATTGTTGCAAAAATAGATAGTAAATAACTGTACAAACCACACCCCAGAATACGGCTTTGTATATTACCTCCAGACGTAGTAGCCTGCGTTGTTGTATCAAAATAATAATCAACAGGCTCCAATATAGGTAATTGGGTAGGACGGACAAGGCACGGTTAAATGCATCGGAAGAGGCATCGGAGGGGATATTCGCAACGGACAAAATGGCACCTATTCCAAAAAGAGCGGCCAGCCTTTGCAAAGGATTGGTGAAGCCAATTAACGAAATACGGCTGTTTTGCACAATGAACCATACCATCGCCAAAAAAATCAACAGTGAGGCATTTTGGTTGAACAGCAGTAATGATGGAAAGGCCATCATAAAACTGTACCAAAACAACAGCTTTTCCCAGCGCTTTTGTTTCCTGGCAAGTTTCCAGGTTTGGATGCTATAGACGGATGCCGGAGCGTTCAAGGTCTTTTTGAATTTCTGTTGGCCAATGTAACCCAGGGGTAAGTTTTTCAGCCTTTAGAGGTAAAGTAAAAGCAAGGCGCCAGCCCTCAAGAATACCTATGAACTTCTGCTTTCGTGTCTTTGATGGACGAAAAAGCCAGGAAAAGCCAGCAATCGTTAATCGCCAGAAAGTAAACCATTGAAAAATCAATATTTCCTGCCAAAAAGGCTTATCGAAAACTTCAGCGTATATTTTACTCAAGTAGAGTCTTGAGTAGGTCACTTTGATGTTAAAAAGACGCTCGTTTTGAAAATAAGTGCTTTTATTCTTAGGATGCTCCAAACCTATTTCAGGGTTAAAATACAGCTTTCCTTCTTTTACAGCTTTCATGCTGATCACTTTATCCTCTCCCATTGACAATTTACGTTCAGTGAGGGATAAAAGGTCATCAGGAATAATATTTACAAACAAAGAACGATAAAAGGCCATATTCGCCCCATTAAATGTTTCAGAAAATCCAGGTTGTTTGGGTTTGCATCCCACCACGCCCAAGCGAGAAACTTCCCCTTCTGCTGGAAAGGGCACGCCCGTAAACTGCCAGAACCATTTCAGTAGTTTATTCCTTGGTAATGCTAACGACATTTCATTATCATCTTCATATCGAAAAGCAACTGCTGAACCGACTACGCCTTTCAGTTGAAAAGGCTCTAGGATAAGCTGAAAGATTTCTTTTCTCAGAATCTTCAGGTCATCATCCAATAAAACAACTATATCAGAATTAGCCGCCGTTGCACCAAGCAAACGTTGGTAGGGCTGGTTCTTATGAGAGGAGTGGATATAGCACACTCCTTTCATTTCTGACAATTCACGATGAACTTCATCCGAAGAATCTACCACGATTACCTCATCTGGAATGGGTTGGCATTCTATAGCTTGTTTTACTAAGCTTAGAACCTCTAAGGGGCGATTGTAGGTGGTGATGACGAGGGAAAAGGTCATGCTACAATAAAATACTTTTCCAAATGTTCATAGCGTAATCAACAGAATATTTAGATTCTATCTTAATTCTTGCATTTTTACCCATATCTATTAAAAGGTCCGGATTTAGTATTAGGGTTTCGATGTATTTTATCCAGTCAGCTTCATTGTAACAATGAAAACCATCTACTCCGTGTGTAACAATTTCGGCATTTACACCAACAGGAGAGACTAATGCGGGTTTTCCAAGTGCCATATATTGAATAGCCTTTAAACCACATTTGCCTCTTTCAAAAGGGCTATCATTTAAAGGCATCAAACCAATATCCAAATGTTGAAGGTTTGTAATCTCAGTTTCTGGTCGCCAAAGTAAAAATTTTGATTGGACTCCAATCCAATTTATTTTTGGGTCTTTATCAGAAATAATGATGAACTCAAAGTCGTGCTTAAAAGAAAGTGTTTCGATTACATTTTTTAAAATAGGCAAGCAATAAATATTAGTACTTGAGGAACCAGACCAACCAATTCGAAGTTTCCCAGGTTTCCTAAAAGATATTGGTTTGTATTTTTCAGTATTGACTACAGTTGGGATAATTTTCACGTTGTTGTTAAGTTTTTGTGCATATTCAGCTAAATATGCATTTCCAGGAGTTATGTAATAACAAGCTGGTAAAAATTCTGATAATTTTTTTTCCCTTGCTCCCAGGTGAATAGCATCATCAAAATCGAATATAAATTTTACGCCACTTAAAATTACTATTTTTTCTAAAAATTTAATTTTTACATCAGGTACTATATCGCGATTAGCAATTACGTAATCAAACCTTCTTAAATCACGAAGCATCCACATTGAAGATATTAATCGGATTATACTTTTAATTTTTATAGGAATTTTTTCCCATTTATTACTAAACAATTTCCTACCTTTATAGTTACGATCAGGTATAGGCACCCTAGTAACGACTTCATAACCAGAAGCTTTCAACGGTTCAACAAATTGCCATATTCTAAAACGAGCGGACGGACTGTGAAAAGCCCCAGGTAGAAGTAATATTTTTAATTTTTTATTTTTTTTTAGTTTGACCATCCTTCTGGTAGATTTTTTTCTATCTCAAGATTATTAAATTTTTGACTTTGCCTAGCACCTACTTTTCTTGCCCACGTAGCCATTTTATGAATTCCCTCATCTAAAGGTACATGAATATTTGTACCGAAAATTTTTCGAGCCTTAGAATGATCACTGTGAGCATGAACAACCTCTTTTCTAGCGGGCAGATGAATTACTTTTGGCGTAATACCAAATTCTGCAGCGATAACATCTACGAGTTCATTTATTGTATACGGTTTATCAGCACCAATATTGAATATTTCGTTATAGGCCTTAGGAAAATTAACAGAATGGGCGATAATTGGCGCAATATCATCTATATAGCTAAAAGCACGTGTTTGCTCTCCGTCACCAAATATGGTTAAAGGTTTATTTTGCATGATCTGATTCATAAATATGCCGATTACATTTCGATATTTGTCGCCAATATTTTGATTTTCTCCATAAACATTATGAGGACGAAAGATTATATAGTTTAATCCGAAAAGGTGACGAGCTGCTTTTAAATCTAATTCAACAGCATACTTAGCTATGCCATATGGGTCTTCGGGTTGGGGGATCATTTCCTCACTCATGGGAACCTGTCCGGCGCCATAAACAGCAATTGATGAAGTAAATACAAAGCATTTTACCTCATACAGAACTGATAAGTTAATTAAATTTACAGACCCAATTAGATTGTTGTTGTAGTTAAATTTTCGTATAAAATGAGACAAGCCTTCTGCAGCATATGCTGCCAAGTGATAAACATAATCGAAATTGTACTTTTCAAATAATTCCTTTAAGAGTACCTCGTCAGAAATTGAACCATTAATGAATATCGCATCAGTTGGTACATGGTCAATAAACCCTCCACTAAGGTCATCAAGAACAACAACTCTATGACCAAGAGAGATGCAGTGCTTTGCCACATGTGAGCCAATAAAGCCGGCTCCACCTGTAATGAGTGATGTAATCATGCTTTTAGTTTATTATAAAGTTTATAAATTATATTAATAAAACGTTTTTGCGCATTTTCCTTTTTTAATTTATAATTTTCCCACTCGAGCCTGACTAATTTAGCTTTAAGCCAATTGATATCGTCAAACATAAGAGATTCCCTTCTGTCACTTAACGTCATATTAACTTTATTCATATTTATAATAGGTATTCCGACTAAATTGCTGGGAAAATCAATGCTTGAATTTTTTTTATTAAAATCTATCATTTTTAAAATTAATTCACTAACTCTTTCAGACGCGTTTCCAAGATTTGAAATAACCTGCATTTTAAAAATTTCCTGCAGATACAGTTGTTGAGGTTTAGGATTAAGTAATGATCTTATTGTATCATCAATTTGTGAGGGATTTGTAATATTCCAAACTGTGGGAAATAAGCAAGGAGTATTGAAATAATCGATTCTTGCCAAAGGTTTACCTTTTAATAAAACTTCTATCATAGATGTACTAATTGTTGAAATAACAGCGTCACATTTTTCTATTTGAGCTGCAATTTCTGATGTTTCCTTATTTTGAAAGGCCGTTGTTACATTGATCTCCTTTTCCAATGCTTTTGTGATTCGCCACACAACTTCAATGTTCTTTTGTTTATCAAAATAATCTTTTAGGTCTGTTAGCATCGACAAAACAATTTTTTTCTGATTATCTTCAAACCAAGGCTTTGCAGCTGTGATAACCATTATTTTCTTTTTATCCCCCCTAATAACGCTACAATGTGCAGCTTGTACATCGATTGTGTCCATTTTTGGCATACCTGTAACCTCAACTTTATTTGCATTACCCATAGCAGATATCAATGATGCCCACCATGTGCCGATACAAGCGTATTTATTTGCCAAAATAGGCCTGTGAAGAGGTATCCCTAACTTATCACCGTCAAACATGGGATTTTCAAACATATACCTCCACTCAAGTACTCCATCTTGAATGGTGAGTGTTGGTATATTCATTTTATTAGCTACCTCGTAACATTTAGCAATTTCTAAATGATGTTCATTTATTCCAATTACAATATCAGGTTTTAACCTTGAAATATTATCAGCTTTCCATTCACTATCGTAAATAAAATTTATTTTACCCCTACTAACCTCTTCGACGGGTTTTATATGCATGAATTGATCTCTAAATAAACAGAGAGCTTTATACATAATTAACCAAACTAAACATCTGAAATACACCTACCACTTTTGAATTTCTACTTACCAACAGAGTGGTTATTTTCCGGCTTAACATCAGTTCCTCTGCTTGATAGATAGGAGTATTTTCATCGACTACAATAGGTGAATAATTAACAATCTGATGAATTCTCAAGTCATCAAGACGGTCGATATTTGCCAATGAGCGACGAAAGTCTCCGTCGGTAATTATTCCCACCCTCCCATCATGATTTTGAATCATAACGAGGCCTAATCGACCTTCAGCCAGGCGGTAAATGACTTCCCGTACATTAACATCAGGTTCGACGAATGGTAAATTGTCATACCTTGCAAAATCCTTTACTTTAGCCAAAAGCCTCCTGCCTAGCGAGCCACCAGGATGATAGCGGGCAAAGTCTTCAGGTTTGAAGCCCCTTGCCTCCATTAAGGCGATGGCTAGTGCATCGCCTATGACCAAAGTAGCCGTGGTAGAAGAAGTAGGTGCCAAGCTCAGTGGACACGCTTCTTGCCTTACTGACACATTGATATTAAAATGTGCATTACGGGCAAGAGTGGATTCCGGGCGGCCAGTAAAAGAAATGATAGTATTGCCAAGGTTTTTTAAAAAAGGCAAGAGCCGAAGTACTTCTTCAGTTTCACCTGAGTAAGAAATAAGCAGTAATATATCATCTTTACCAATCATTCCTAAGTCGCCATGAAAAGCTTCTGAAGGATGTATAAAGAAGCTAGGAGTACCTGTACTGGCCAAAGTAGCAGCAATTTTTTTTCCTATATGACCAGATTTACCTATTCCGCTGACGATAACTTTACCCGTCGTGTTTAGAATTGCCTTTGCAGCGTTAGAAAAGCTCTCCGTAATAGATTCTCTTAGTTCTAAGATCGAACGCGCCTCTATTTCTATGGTGCGAACGGCAGCTTGTATAAAATCATTCATACATCAACGGAAAATCAAATCAAGAAAGTATTTGGCGAATGAGACCCTCAAGATCGCTCAATAATAACATGTTGGGGCCATCACTCAGCGCATTGTCTGGGTCAGGATGCACTTCCATAAAATATCCATTGGCACCAAAAGCTTTTGCAGCCAATGCCATATATGGAACGAATTCTCTGTTTCCTCCTGTTTTACCACCTGCAGCACCAGGCTTTTGTACAGAGTGCGTGCAATCCATTACAACAGGATAGCCTAAGGCCTTCATTTCAGGAATATTTCGAAAATCGACTACAAGATTGTTGTAACCAAACATGGTTCCTCTTTCTGTTAATAAGATCTGCTCATTTCCTGCCTCCCGTACCTTTTGGGCCGGATAAAACATATCAGCTGCAGATAGAAACTGAGCTTTTTTAATATTTACAATCTTGCCGGTTTTAGCAGCGGCTATTAATAGATCCGTTTGCCTGCATAAAAACGCAGGAATCTGTATTATGTCTACGACCTCCTTAACCTCATAAGCCTGCCAAGGCTCATGAATATCTGTAGTTACAGGAATATTGTATTTGCTTTTTATATCTGAAAGCCATTGTATACCCTTTTCAATACCAGGCCCACGGAAGCTTCCTATTGATGTACGATTGGCTTTATCAAAGGATGATTTAAATACAATGGAAATTTGATAAATATTCTTGAGCCTTATTAATTCAACAGCAATCTCGTCGAGCAAATCGAAGGATTCCATGACACAAGGGCCAGCGATGAGGAAAGGGGAGGATTGTAGATTATTATATTTTAACATGATTTAGATAAATGCTTAGCTAGATTTACTTCTTTATCGTATTTTTTATACTAGAAAAAGATGGAAGAAATGGAAAGAAAACTTGCTTCGTCTTTGAAGCCAATACAATTAAATAAGTAGATAATATGCGTTTTTGATTGGTTTGCCCAGTCAAATTGTTTTGCAGTGCTTTTTTAAGAAAGGATATAGATTTTATTATACTTCCTGCTTTTACTAATTCTATGGCATATTTATGATAAGCAGCCTTGAGTTTGGCATCAATGACTTGCCTAATTTCAGACGTGTCAAAAAGTTGGTATAGATAAGTGTAAAATTTAATATCCTGCTCAGTAGTGTATAGCCTCGTTTTGGATGACCATACTCCTCCCTCATGAATTCTATATAAAGACATTGGCTCAGGGAAATATTTGAATTTGCCATACCGAGCCAATAGCACTACCAAAAGATAATCTCCTTGTGAAATTTGATCGGCATTTTGAGGCCAGAAATCTTTTGAGAAACAATTTTTAAATAATAATGATGCAGTAGGAGAATTTTTTTGTCTGATTATAGAAGCCATATCCGCTTCCTCATCTATGTGCGTAAGACCGATGCGCAGACGCTGGCTTCCATCTGCCTGATTGAGAATAATACAATCATGGAATGCACCAACGAAATCGGGATGAGCTTCGAGGAAATCCACCTGCTTTTGCAGTTTGAGGGGGTCAGTCCAGTAGTCGTCGCCTTCGCAGAGGGCGATGTATTTGCCTTGGCAGGCTTCGAGGGTTTGCAAAAAATTGGGCATCATCCCGATGTTCTTTTCACGCAGCAGTAGCCGAATCACATCTGGATTTTTGCGCTGATACTCCAGGCAAATTTCGCGCGTGCGGTCGGTGGAGCAATCTTCGCCGATTATAAGCTCGAAATCAAAATTGGTTATCTGTTTTAAAACCCCCTCAATTGCTTCACGTATGTAAGGTTCATGGTTGTATGTAATCATACAGATTGATACTAGGGGCTTATCGTATTCCATTTATTAAGAATTTAGATAGTCCCGTTGTCTACAAAAATATTTTGTCCGGTGATCGATTTTGCTTCCTCTGAAAGTAAAAAAGCTATCGTTGATGCCACACTTCTGACGTCCGTTGCTTCTCTCAATGAGGTCCTTTTATAAATTCTTTCTTTTTGTTCTTCACTGAGCGTACTGCTCATATCTGTATCCATAAACCCAGCTACCAAAGCGTTTGATCTGATACCTCTCTCACCCCATTCCCTTGCCGTTGTTTTTGAAAATGCTTCTAAGGCTGCCTTGGTCGAAGCATACATCGCTAAACCTTTGTAACCTGTGTGTGCACTTATCGAAGAAATATGCACAATACTTCCTTTTACATTGTGTAATAACATTTGTCTAATAACATATTTAGTAATTAACATCGGCGTGAATACATTTACATGAAACATCTTCTCAAGATGATCTAAATCTAAATTTGTAATTAAATCATCATAAGCTGTAGCTGCATTATTCACAAAACCATGTATAGGATTTTTAAATGTAATGAAATGCTTAAATATTTTTTCCCTTACATCTTTACTATTTTCTAAATCGTATTGCATCCATAGAAATGTTTCTGAATATTTTCTTTTAAGCTCATCAATTTGTTCTGTCTTTGATCTACTTATGCCATAGACTCTCCATCCTTTTTCTAAAATAATCTTAGCAATTTCTAAGCCTAATCCTCTCGAAACTCCAGTCAATAATATGTTCATCTTTTATGTTTTAGTCCTGTTGATTTTTATTGTTCTTGTCAAATCTGTCTTGTCAACTCTGTCAATTATTTTAATAATTCTAGGAATTTTATATTCTTGAAAAAATTTTGACAATTGCCTTCTAATCTCAGCTTCATTCTCTTGCTTTCCTTTGAAGTTAATATCACAACAAAGTATGTTTCCTATCACGGAATTTTGCTTGGCATATACTTTTACAAAATTTACATCAAATACTTCCCGAATTTTTTCTTCTATTTCTGTGACGTTTACCTTCATACCACCAACATTTACGATCTCACTCCTTCTTCCAATAATTTTAACAGTTAACGGCTCTTCTTTTATGGTTTCTACAAAATCTCCAGTTTTATACCAATCTCCGTCTAGTTGATGAGTCTCAAATTCCCCTAGTAAACTTCTATGTACCAACAATTCGCCATCTTTAATTTTTACTAACTCTCTCTTTTCACTTTTTATTTCAAAACCATCTGAACTGGATTTAAATAAAGTTCCAAACTCTGTTGTTGCATAGATGTTTCGAAATTTTGCATGCGGAAATTTTTTCGTCAATCGCTCTATCAACATTTCATCCATTTTTTCACCTCCGGATGTAATACGTCTTACCATTGTTATCTGTTTACCGGTGCTTAGAAATAGTCTCAAAAATGTTGGCGTTGCTGAAATGTTTGTTACCTCATACTTTGTTACAGCCTCTTCTATTTCCGAAGAACTCAATCCAAATAATCGAACTATTGTGTTCCCATTATAAATAGCTTGTAGTAACACCTGTATACCCGCTATATGTGTTGGATGATATGCAAAACCCCATACATCACCTTGCATCTCTTCTTTAATAACCACTCCTCTACTGAGATTCGCTATGCTGTGTTTAACTGGTTTAGGCTTCCCAGTGGTCCCAGATGTAAATAAAACTATACTTCCACTTTTTGATTTTTTTATCTTTTCAATCAAATCTTTTTTATCTTTAATATCACTATATTTTCTTTTTTCTATTTGACTTATCTGTTCTAATGCCTCTTCGCCAATTAAAGTCTTAACTTCTGGAATAGTCAATTCTCCATCAATCAAAGTCAGTTCACTTTCGTTAAGAATTGACGCTATAATAATCTTAAAAATTTCATAAAAATCTCTCTGATAACAATACCTTTCTACCTCTTGTTTTTCGTTTAAATCATATATCAATTCTTCCCATGTTTTATGAATTTCTCCGGAAAAATCAATATAAAAGTACTTCATGATAGTTTCTTTTCTATCTCTCCTACGGTAGATACTATTCCATCAGCAAAAACATCCACATCATATTCAGCTTCTATTCGCACTGTCAATTCTGCTAAATCTAATGAATCCATCCCTAAATCATCCCGTAAATGACTCTCCGAATGAATTGGTATGTCTGACCTCTTTCCTCGGTTTTCTAGGACGATTCTTATTAATTCTTCAACTTTCTTATTCATTTGAATTCATATTTTTTTTTAAAAATTCGCTTTCTAAATTTATAAAATTTCTACTTCTTTTAAGAAATTTAGTTGCGGGGTTACCTTTATAAATATAAAAATCTTCACAATCTGAATTTACTACACTGAGAGCTCCAACCGCAGCTCCCAATTTAATTCTTACACCCGGCAAAATAATACTCCCACTACCAATAATAACGTGTTTCTCAATAATCACATCTTTAGATACTACACCTCTAAATTCTTTCGGTACAGTAGGATTGGTTAGAAAAAAACCTAAATAATCATCATTAGATGAATAAATAGATACTCTACTAGATATCCCAGAAAAATCTTGTATGGTTACTTTTCCATCACCTTGAATTGATGAAAAAATTCCAATATGAACATAATTTCCTATTTCGATTCCTCCAATACCAGCAGAAAGTATACAAAAATCATCTATTCTTACATTATTTCCAATTTTAATATTTGATGGATTATAAAATCTAGCGTACTTGCTTATGTAGACATCTCTACCGATACTATTAAAACCGATTTTTTCTAGTTCGTGTCTAGTCAAAAATGATGACATTTTTTAATTATTTAAAACTCTTAAAATAATTCTACAAACAAAATCTACCTCCTCAAATTTTAGTTGAGTATATAATGGAAGACATAATATTCTTTTACTTACATCATCACTGACTTTACATTCACTACCATTAAAGATGCTAAAAGAACTAAGTGATGGATAAAAATACCTTCTTGTATAAACCCAGTTAAGCTCTAAGGCTTTAATGACTTTCAAAAGAGTATTCTCGTCTTTAAATATAATTGGAAAATACGCATAATTTGGTGATGAAAATTTATTAAATTGAGGAGTCTGCAAATCATTCTTTGAAAGCCATTTGAAGTATCTCTCTGTCAGGGCTTTTCGCTTTGCAAATATTTTCTCAATGTAATTCAAATTTATTAGCCCCATTGCTGCATGAAACTCGCTGTTTTTGCCATTGATGCCAATTTCAGCGAAATCATCCGGTCCATTGTGCCCAAAATTCCGCATAAATGCCATTTTTTTCAGCAGCTCCGGATCTTGTGTAAATACAGCTCCGCCTTCCACAGTATGAAACAGCTTAGTGGCATGAAAACTCGTGGTAGTTACATCGCCATAATTAAATACAGATTTTCCCTTATACTTAGTACCAAAACAATGAGCTGCATCGTAAATTACCTTTAGGTTGTGCTTTTTTGCAATGGTATCAATGGCATCAATATCACAAGGGTTACCATAAACGTGGGTAGCCAAAATACCGGTTGTTCGCTCAGTAATAGCCCCCTCGATTTTGGTAGGATCAATATTTAAAGTATCAGGATCAATATCAACAAACACCGGTGTACAACCTTCCCAAATTAGGCTACTCACAGTTGCTACATAAGTAAAAGGTGTCGTAATAACTTCTCCTTTTAATCCCAGTGCTTTGATGGCAATTTGCAGGGCAATTGTACCATTAGTGAGATACAAAATATGTGGAACCCCGAGGTATTCTTTAAGCTTTAGCTCAAGTTCATTCACCAGCGGGCCATTATTGGTAAGCCAATTTCGCTCCCATACGCCTTCGAGGTATTTAAAATATTCCTCTTTAGGAGGTAAGAAAGGTTTAGTTACTGGGATCATAGTGCAATTTCCAATTAAGTTTTGGTTTGACGATGCCTTCTTTTTTGCCCATCCAGCCCCATGCTTCTTGGTTAGAGGGTACTAATTCAAAAGAAATCGGGTTATTGACGCCAAAAACGATTGTTCCACGATTACGTACCAGCAGCAGCTTGCTAATAGTAAAAGTACCATGGTGCATTAGAAATGGTGGAATATCACATACTGCTTTAATAATGCCGGCATTAAAGTATTGGGGCTCTATTTCCCTGCCAGTACTGCCTACAAAGACTAGGTTTCCATATTCATCCATCAAATGAAAGGTGATATCGAGATTAGAATCGTCATCGCCGGTGTAGAGAAATTCAAATTCCAACCGTAATCCATGACCTTCTTCCAATGGCCACTTATTACCAGGTAGCGGCATTACTTCGGCTCTTAAAAACCGTGCTTCGTTGTTACCAGGGGCTTCTTGTATATCGTAGCGTAAGCATTTCTGTACATCAGAGTATTCTTTCAAATAAAAGTCAATAGCTTCATCTACCGAACCATAAAAGCTAAGTATCCCATGCTTCAAAACTAATCCACTCTGGCAGAGATTGCGCACCGCCATCATATTATGGCTCACAAACAATACCGTTCTACCCTGCGTCGCCACATCCTCCATCTTTCCCAAACACTTCTTCTGAAACTCTGCATCGCCTACTGCCAGAACTTCGTCGATCACCAAAATTTCAGGTTCTAAATGTGCAGCCACTGCAAAGCCCAGACGCACTTTCATCCCGGAGGAATAAAATTTTACAGGAGTGTCGATGAACTTTTCAATGCCTGCAAAGTCTATGATTTCATCAAGTTTTCGGTCTATTTCTTTTCTGGTCATACCCAGAATGGTACCGTTCATGTAAATGTTCTCACGTCCGGTAAGCTCGGGGTGAAACCCTGTTCCTACTTCAAGCAAGGCGCCGATGCGGCCGCGAATGCGGATGTGACCTGAGGTAGGCTCAGTGACGCGGGACAAAATTTTCAGCAATGTACTCTTTCCAGCGCCGTTGTGGCCAATAATGCCAAGTACCTCGCCTTCGTTTACGGTAAAATTGATGTCTCTCAACGCCCAATGTACAGTTGGGTCGTCTTGATCATTAAACTTCGTAAGTGACCTTAAATTTTTTAAATTCCGTACAGGTGCTGAAAGGATATCAGCAAGTTGTCCAAACAAGGTATCGTGTGATTGTTCCCTCTGCCCTACTCTGTAGGCTTTGGAGAGGTTTTCTACCCGGATAATTTCTTTCATCAGGCTACGTCGGCAAATTTGCGTTCAAACTTGTTGAAATAGGCAGTGCCTCCTACGAATACAGCCATTGATACCAAGGCACCTATGCCAAACTGCATGTACGGAAAAGCTAACGTAGGGATAAAAGCTGCTCTAAATCCCTCAATAACCCCTACCATCGGATTGAGCGCGTAAAGCAACTGATACTGTTCGGGTATTACCGATGATGGATACACAACCGGACAAGCATACATTAGTATCTGTACCACAAATGAAAGTGCGTGTTTTACGTCCCGGTATTGTACCGCGAGAGCAGATAAAAACGATCCGATGCCTAAGGAAAAGAGCAGCATAACCAGAACAACCACTGGTAGCCAGAGCACGTTAAGAGATGGAACTACCTGAAAATATAAGAGAAATCCAATTAATACGGCTAGCCCTATGACAAAGTCAAGCAGTTTAGAAAAGGCAGCAGAAAGTGGAAGTATGATTCTGGGGAAGTACACCTTGGTAATCATGGAGGCGTTCTGAACCACACTATTACTGGCTTCAGTAAGGGTGTTTGAGAAATAATTCCAGATGACCATACCGGAGAAACTAAACAATATATAGGGCATGCCATCTGAGCTCACTTTTACAAGGTTCCCAAAAATGATGGTAAATACGACTGTAGTAAACAGAGGCTGAATGATGGCCCAGCTGACGCCCAGAACCGACTGTGCATACTTTGCTTTTATTCCTCTGATGACCATAAAGTAGAGCAGGTCTTTATAGCGTATTAATTCCCGAACTGATTCAGCAAACCAGTTTTTGCCGGGCTCGATGACGATTTCTTCTTTAAAATTCATGCAGTTACTTTATAAAATTCCACATACCACTCCACAAAATTCTTCAATCCCTGTTCGATAGAAGTGTTAGGGCGAAAGTCCACATATTCTGCCAAATCGTCTACATCAGCATAGGTGGTAAGGACGTCGCCGGGCTGAAGGGGCATAAGTTCAATCTGTGCTTTTTTACCAATGACTTTTTCAAGTGTGTGTACGAAATCCAGCAAATTGACTGGAGAATGATTGCCGATGTTAAAGACCCGATAAGGAGCTTTTGATACTGCCGGACTTATAGGTCGGGATTCATCGCGATAGAAAGGCTTTGTAGCAAGTCGAGCAATGGATTCAACAATATCATCTATATATGTAAAATCCCGCTGCATCTTGCCAAAATTATATACTGATATTGGCTTGCCTTCTAGAATGGCTTTTGTGAATTTAAATGTCGCCATATCAGGTCGTCCCCATGGTCCGTAAACAGTGAAAAAGCGCAAACCTGTAGTTGGAAGATCGTACAAATGGCTGTATGTATGAGCTATCAGTTCGTTTGACTTTTTCGTAGCTGCATATAGTGAAATAGGATGATCAACATTGTCGGAGGTAGAATATGGAACTTTTTCATTAAGCCCATATACGCTGCTGCTTGAAGCATAGATGAAGTGCGAAACCTTCTGCTGTTTTGCTTTTTCGATTATGTTGTAAAATCCAACGATATTTGATTGAATGTATGCTTCAGGGTTTTCAAGGGAATATCGAACACCTACCTGAGCTGCTAGATGAATTACGAGATCGAAAGTGTAAGAGGAAAAAACAGATTCTAATTCCTTTGAATTTGAGATATCACCTACAACGAAATCAAAATTAGAAGTCTTGTAGAATTTGGTATTGTTGTCAAACTGAATTCCTAATTCCCTTAATCGAAACTTTTTGAGGGTCGGATCGTAATACGTGTTTAAATTATCAATTCCAACAATTTTGTATGCGTTTTTGATCAGCTTTTTAATTAAGTGAAAGCCAATAAAACCTGCAGCTCCAGTTACCAGGACAGTTTTCAATTATTTATTTGTTGGATTATTGATAAATTTGAATAAAAAACAACTGTATTTCTCAACCCCATCATCAAATCGTCATCCGGTTCGTACGACCCTTCTTTCTTTGCTCGTGAAATATCGGCCAAGGAAAACAGAATGTCCCCCTTCCGCATGGGACCGTGGATGGCATCTGCCTTAGTACCGGTGATTTCTTTGATCATTTTCCAAAGGGTGTTTAGGTCGGTAGTCTTGCCGCAAGCGACATTCCACACGTAGTGACGGCCTATTTCAAGTTTTCCCAAAAGTGCATTTGTATTGATCTGTACAACGTTGCTGACGGGTGTAAAATCTCTTGTGATGGTTCCGTCGCCATTGATGATAGGGGGAGTATTGGTCAAAGCAGCTTTAATAAAAAGAGGAATTACGGCAGCATACGGGCCATTGGGATCTTGTTTCGGACCAAAGACGTTAAAATAGCGCAACCCTATGAAGGTCATGTCGTAATTTCGAGCATAGGCTTCTGCATAGAGTTCATTGGTCATTTTTGTGGCAGCGTAGGGAGAAAGTACCCGGCCAACGCGCTCTTCTACTTTAGGAGATTCTTCCAGATCGCCATATACAGACGAGGAGGAAGCATACACCACGCGTTTAATGCCATGCCTGCGCGCTGCTTCAATGATGTTGATAAACCCATTGACGTTTACGTCGTGGGAAGTTACCGGATCTTCAATACTGCGGGGGACGCTGCCCAGCGCTGCTTGATGGCAAATGGCATCAACACCTTCTGCGGCCTTGATACAAATTTCCGGATCGCGTATATCGCCTTCAATGAACCGAAATTTGGGATTGGATAAAAATTCTTCAATATTCCTCAAATGCCCTGTTGACAGATTGTCTAGTCCTACTATTCTTTCAACCTTAGGATGATTGATCCAGGATTCGAGGATATTCGAACCGATAAAGCCTGCAACGCCCGTTAGTAAGATCTTCAAGCAAAAACTGTTTTTTGAATATAATTACTATAAAATAAAGATATTTGAATTGCGCTGATCACAGTCTCGCATCTACACACTCCTTAGGCAGAATGGACTTTACGTCGAAGATGACCTGATTGGCCGATTTACAAAGATTCAGCGATTTAAATTCGTTATGGGCTACGGCGAGGATGATGGCTTGATACTGATGTAGCTCGGGCATGTTGCCTTGACCTGTGATAATGTCAATGCCGTATTCATGCTTCACTTCATCGGCATTGGCCCATGGATCATAAATATCTACATTGATATCAAAGCTCAGCAGTTCTTTGTAGATGTCAATCACACGGGTATTGCGGGTATCGGGACAGTTTTCCTTAAAGGTAAATCCAAGGATGAGCACTTTAGAATCAATCACGCGCAGGTCTTTGCGCATCATCAGCTTGATGGTTTCAGTGGCTACGTGCTTGCCCATAGAGTCGTTGAGCCTGCGACCTGCGAGAATGATCTCGGGATGATAGCCGACCTCTTGTGCCTTCTGAGCCAGATAGTAGGGGTCAACGCCGATACAATGGCCCCCTACGAGTCCGGGTTTAAATTTGAGAAAATTCCATTTTGTGCCTGCTGCCTCGAGCACTTCAGTAGTATCGATGCCGAGCAGATTAAAGATTTTGGAAAGTTCGTTTACAAAAGCAATGTTGATATCGCGTTGGCTGTTTTCAATCACCTTAGCCGCTTCGGCTACTTTGATAGATGAAGCCTTGAAGGTACCGGCAGTGATAACCGAGCGATAAAGCTGATCGACGTATTCAGCTACTTCGGGAGTAGAGCCAGAAGTTACTTTGAGGATCTTAGTAACGGTGTGCTCTTTGTCGCCCGGATTGATGCGCTCAGGTGAGTAGCCGCAGTAGAAGTCCTCGTTGAACTTGAGTTTTGAACCTTTTTCGAGGATGGGTACCATCTCCTCCTCAGTAACACCGGGATAAACAGTAGATTCGTAAATGACTACATCTCCTCTTTTTAAAACTTTTGCCACTGTTTCAGATGCTTTAATCATCGGCGTTAGATCCGGGCGATTGTGTTTATCAGTAGGTGTTGGCACCGTAACGATGTAAATATTGCACGACGACAGGTCGCCTATAGCCATTGAAGGATAGAGGCCTACACGACCGTTGTAGAGTTCCATTGGATTTTTGACCAATACGCGTTGAAGGTCTTCATCAGAGACCTCAAGCGTATGATCGCGACCCTTTAGAAGTTCGTCAATGCGGGCAGCATTTATATCGAAGCCTACCACTTTGTATTTAGAAGCAAGTGCCACAGCAAGTGGAAGGCCTACATATCCGAGACCAATGACTCCAATCTTGGATTCACTAAGAGGTTTGAGTTCTGCCATTTTGTTCTTCGTTTTTGTAAATGAGCACAATAGAATCGCCGTGTACGGACTTTAGCGATTCAATGTCCGAAAATACGGATGTGTAAATTTGGCGATTTATGATATTTGTTGCTTTCTGGGTGAGAAACTCCAAATAATCGACGTCAATATTCTGGCCAATAAGAGCTATATCGAGCCGATCAGCATCTACACCTCTAGCAAAAGAGCCTGTGAGATATACTTCAGAAACATTACCCAAACGTTCGATCACCCGTTCAATAACTGTATCAATACCCACATAGGTGCGAATCAATTGATATACTGGTTGGAAGAGCGGATGATTTTTATTGACGGAATACAGCTTTTTGTTGCCTTGGGTTTCCGATACGAGCATTCCAGCCTCTTCCAGCTTATTTAGCTCCAGTCGGATAGCGTTGCTGCTTTCTCCGAATTCAGCTTCCAATCCCCTTAAATACCCTTTTACCTCGGTATTTAAAAAGAATTTTAGAAGCAATTTGATGCGCGTTTTTGATGAAATAAGTGTTTCAAGCATTTAATTGGTGCCGTCGAAGGGTGGCATAGGATGGGTTTGTGAATTTTGTATGCCTTCAGCTTTTAAAACTTTTAAGAAGGTTAGATACAAAATCTTTAAGTCGAACCAGAAACTGCACTTTTCAACATATTCGGCATCTAGTCTAAACTTTTGTGCCCAAGTCAGCGAATTTCGGCCATTGACCTGTGCCCAGCCAGTTATGCCAGGCCGCACCTCATATCTTATTAATTGCCAAGGTTGGTGAAGCGGAATATATCTAAACAATAAAGGTCGCGGCCCCACCAAACTCATATGGCCGAGCAATACGTTGAATAGTTGAGGCAACTCGTCGAGTGAAGAAGCACGCAAAAAGCGACCAAAGGGAGTGATGCGCTTGTAGTCTGGCAGCAACTTTCCAGTGCTGTCGCGCTCGTCGGTCATGGTTTTGAATTTGAATACCTTAAAAGCGCGTTGATCCTTACCAGGCCTTTCTTGTAAGAAGAATACGTTTCCCTTATTCTGGAAAAATAATACGATTGCAATGAGTAAAATTAAAGGCCAGAGAATCAAGAGTGCTGAAAGGGAGATTAGAATATCAAAAAGTCTTTTAAGAAAATCCCTGTAAAATCTCATCAAATTCGCACTGAGCAATCGTAGGCAATGCGCAATAAGCCAGAATTGATTTCTTTAACGACGTAAGTCTTAATATATCTGCCTTTAAATTCTTTGCGGAGGTAGTAATCGATCATAAACCAGACGTCGCGAGTAATTTTTTCGCTGATGATGAGCAGATACATTTCCCTACTGATGTCGATGTCTTCAGGGTCAATACAAAAGACTCGGATCTCTGCATCAAAGTCACAAGGAAGAATGATTCTCTTGATGCGTTCAAAATCATCTTCAAAGAAGCTGGGATGAGGAGCCAACGTAAATCTTTTTAAGGCTCCGCCACGTCAGTCCCATACTCGGGTCTGACATGGCTACTAAGAGATTGAGCAAAATATTTGCTCATCTAATTGCGCAACAAAGCTACTCAAACGGCGATTACTTGCAAATTAATTTGCGCTTAAGTTAGTAAAATCGGGGATTTTTATTACCAAATGCTCTTTTTGTTGAGTAAATCATAATAATTGAGTAGTTATACTACTCCAAAAGGATGTTAAAGGAATGTGATGTATTGTAAAAATTTTGTCGGGAGGAATTTTCCCGAAGATCTCGCTGAAAAGAGCAGAAAAAGATTTGGTTATTCACTCACTCCCTTATCCCCCTCTCTACATCTGACATGCAGATTTAAAGAGGGGGAGCTCAGAAATATTCATTGAAAAGCGCTATAAAAAGTTTTTAGTTTTAGTTAAAGTTAAAGTCATTATTGTTTAGGCACCGACAACTTTAACTTTATACCATTTACCCTTAATACTTTTCATCACATGTTCCTCCTGTATTGTCCGCCTACTTGAAAGAGTGCTTCGGTCATTTGGCCGAGGGAGCAGTATTTGCTGGCTTCCATGAGTACTTCGAAGACGTTTTTGTTCTGAATGGCGGCTTCTTGGATGGATCGCAGCATTTGTCGAGACTTCTCGGGGTTAAAGGCATGGAGCCTGCTTACGGTTTCAATTTGAGCTTGTTTTTCTTCTTCAGTAGCTCGAATTACCTCGGCTGGTATAATGGTAGGCGACCCCTTTGAACTCAAGAAGGTGTTTACTCCAATGATGGGAAGTTCGCCTGTATGCTTTAAAGTTTCGTAATAGAGGGATTCTTCCTGAATCTTCGAGCGCTGATACATGGTCTCCATTGCACCGAGAACGCCACCGCGCTCGGTGATGCGGTCAAACTCCATCATCACGGCTTCTTCAACCAGGTCGGTCAATTCCTCAATGATGAAACTGCCCTGGAGGGGATTTTCGTTTTTGGCGAGTCCGAGCTCTTTGTTGATGATCAATTGAATAGCCACAGCACGACGTACTGATTCTTCTGTTGGAGTCGTAATTGCCTCATCGTAAGCGTTGGTATGCAGCGAGTTGCAATTGTCGTAGATGGCGTAGAGCGCTTGTAAGGTTGTACGAATGTCGTTGAAATCAATTTCTTGAGCGTGGAGCGAACGACCGGAAGTCTGAATGTGATATTTGAGCATCTGAGCACGAGGATTCGCTCCGTACTTGTATTTCATTGCTTTAGCCCAAATTCGACGAGCGGCACGACCAATTACGGCATATTCGGGATCAATGCCGTTAGAGAAGAAAAAGCTGAGGTTTGGACCGAAATCGTTAATGTCCATTCCACGGCTGAGATAGTACTCTACGTAGGTAAATCCATTAGCCAACGTGAAAGCTAGCTGTGTAATCGGATTGGCACCAGCTTCGGCAATATGGTAACCCGAAATGGATACTGAGTAAAAGTTTCTTACTTTGTGGTCGATAAAGTACTGCTGAACGTCGCCCATTAGGCGAAGGGCAAATTCTGTAGAGAAGATACACGTATTTTGGGCCTGGTCTTCTTTAAGAATGTCAGCCTGAACAGTTCCGCGTACGGTACTAAGGGTCTGCGCTTTGATACGCTCGTAGGTTTCGCGATCGAGGATTTGATCGCCGGTAACCCCAAGAAGAAGTAGGCCTAAGCCATCGTTGCCCTCGGGCAGAGGTGCATTGTAACGAGGTCTGGGCAGATTTCGGTCGTCGTAGAGTTCTTTCAGCTTGGCCTCCACCAAGTGCTCCAAACCGTTTTGGCGGATGTAAAGCTCACACTGCTGGTCGATGGCCGTATTCATAAAGAAAGCCAGAATCATGGGTGCAGGCCCGTTAATGGTCATCGATACCGATGTGGTAGGATCAGCCAGGTTGAAGCCTGAGTACAGCTTTTTGGCATCGTCGAGGCAGCAAACCGAAACACCAGAGTTCCCGATTTTTCCGTAAATATCTGGACGGAGGTCTGGATTGCGTCCGTACAAGGTTACGGAGTCAAAGGCGGTAGAAAGACGGGCAGCAGGCATACCCAGGCTGAGGTAATGAAAGCGCTTATTCGTACGCTCCGGTGCTCCTTCGCCGGCAAACATACGGGTAGGGTCTTCGCCGGTGCGCTTAAAGGGGTAAATACCCGCCGTATAGGGGAATTCTCCCGGAAAATTTTCTTGCAACTGCCAGCGCAGCAAATCGCCCCAGGCGCGATAGCGCGGGGTAGCGATTTTCGGAATTTTCAGGTGTGATAGCGATTCCGTGTAGGTTTTTACACGTACTTCCTTATCGCGTACTTTGAAGATGTATTCCTCGTTGTGGTACTGCTGGGCTTTTTCATCAAATTTTTCGATCAATTGCCAGTTGTGCGGATCGAGGTCGAGTTTTACGTTTTCAAATTCTTCGCGCAACTTTTTGAAGAGTCGATCTTTATCTTCAATATCAGTGGAGGAAAGGTGTTCAATGGTTTGATGAATGTTGTAAAGCTTTTGGGCGATGTCGGCTTGTTTTTTAACCCACTGATCGTATTTGCGGTTATTTTCAGTGATTTCAGAAAGGTAGCGCGTGCGATGTGGGGGAATGATATACACCTTTTCCGACATCTCATCGGTGGCGTGGAAGTTTGATCGCAGGTCAGCACCTGTTTTTTCCACGATTTTGTCCATTACTGCTTTGTAGAGTCGGTTCATTCCTGGGTCGTTGAACTGGCTTGCGATGGTGCCAAATACGGGCATCTCATCGGCTGGTCGATCCCAGAGCTGATGGTTGCGCTGGTACTGCTTTTTGACATCGCGAAGAGCGTCGAGGGCGCCACGTTTGTCGAACTTGTTGAGGGCGATTAGGTCAGCAAAGTCGAGCATGTCGATCTTCTCGAGCTGAGTGGCAGCTCCGTATTCGGGCGTCATTACGTAGAGCGACACATCGGAGTAATCGAGTATTTCGGTGTCGCTTTGGCCAATGCCAGAAGTCTCAAGTATAATCAGATCGTAACCGGCAGCTTTCAGTACGGCAATGGCATCACCTACGTAACGGCTCAAAGCCAAATTGCTTTGGCGAGTTGCCAGTGATCGCATGTACACGCGCGGATTGTTGATGGCATTCATGCGAATGCGATCGCCGAGCAGAGCTCCACCGGTTTTGCGTTTCGAAGGGTCTACAGAAATGATTCCAATGGTTTTATCGGGAAAGTCGAGCAAATAGCGACGCACCAATTCATCGACCAACGAGCTTTTACCGGCACCGCCTGTACCGGTAATTCCGAGCACAGGTGTTTTTGATTTTTCTGCGATTTTTTTTACAGCCTCAAGCTCAGCACGACTTTCCTCCGGGAAGTTTTCAGCCGCTGAAATCAACCGAGCAATGGCGCCCCAATTTTCAGGAGCAGTTCCAAGCTTTTTGACTTGACCGTTGAGTGGATATCCCACAGGAAAGTCAGCCTTCATCACTACATCGTTGATCATGCCCTGCAGGCCCATTGCACGGCCATCGTCAGGGTGGTAAATGCGGGTGATGCCGTACTGATGAAGCTCTTCAATTTCGGTAGGCAGTATGGTACCTCCACCTCCTCCAAAGATTTTGATGTGTCCGGCGCCTTTCTGCTTTAGCAAGTCGTACATGTACTTAAAAAATTCCATATGTCCCCCTTGATAGGAGGTGATGGCTATCGCCTGAGCATCCTCTTGTATGGCGCAGTTAACAATTTCTTCTACCGAACGGTCGTGTCCGAGGTGAATTACCTCACAGCCGGTAGCTTGCATGATTCGGCGCATGATGTTGATGGCTGCATCGTGCCCATCGAAAAGAGAGGCAGCTGTGACAATGCGAACTTTGTTTTTTGGGATATATGGAGTGGTGGTCATTGACATAATTTACACCTGTTAACATTATCTTGCTGCAAATGTACTTGTCAATCCAGGTATTTACCACTGCTGCGGTTTTGCCTTCACATACGCTCTCCACGATTCTTTTATTTGCATAACTATCTATTAAAAATATTTTTCAATAGTAAATTACTATCTTTGCAAAAAACTTTTCGCTTTATGACCATCACTCAACTGGAATATGCCATAGCTGTAGATGACCACAGACATTTTGGAAAGGCAGCCGAAGCCTGTAATGTGACACAGCCTACCCTGAGCATGCAACTTCAAAAATTAGAGGAAGATCTCGGAGTGGTGCTCTTTGATCGATCAAAAAAGCCAATCATACCAACCGAAATCGGCAAGCTGGTGCTTGCGCAAGCCCGAAATGTGCTTCGCGAAGCCCATAAAATACAAACCATCATAGCCGATGCCCGCAATCAGCACGATGGTGAGTTCCGTCTGGGAATTATTCCCACCTTAGCACCTTACTTATTGCATCGCTTTATCGGTTCCTTCCGAAAGGCATTCCCTCAGGTGACTCTGGTCGTCGAAGAGCTTCAGACTGATGCAATCGTCGAAAAGCTCAATCGCGACCATCTTGATGCAGCCATACTGGCTACACCTCTCGATTTGCCCAATATCACGGAAGTTCCGCTGTTTTACGAACCATTCATGGCATATGTATCGCCCAGCGATCCCCTGTGGAAGGAAGATTTCATCGTTTCGAGTGAGTTAAACAGCACCAACCTCTTACTTTTGAGCGAAGGGCACTGTTTTAGAAACAGTGTGCTGAAAATCTGTAGTGATTCAGATGCACTGGTGCAAAATCGCCTGATGGTGGAAATTGGAAATTTCGAAACCATCGTCAGACTGGTAGATGAAGGCATGGGCAATACCCTGATCCCGTATCTGATGGCCTTAGAAATGAAAGGCGATGCGCAGAAAAACATAAAGCTGATAGCCGAACCTAGACCCGTACGTGAGATTAGTTTGATTTATTCCAGAAATCAGCTGAAAAACAAAATGATTCAAAAACTGGAAGAAATCGTTAAGTCATCCGTTCCAAAAAAATTACTACAAAAATCAGGAACCGTCATTCCACCGAAATAATGTATTGGTATCAGTATACCTTTGTCTTCGACATTTGAACTGCTTTTTATGCAATACACCGAACTGATCAACGAGCTCCTAAAATACGTACTTCCCTCAGCTTTTATGCTGATTCTCACATACATGCTACTGTCAAACTTCATGGAAAGCGAAGACAGACGCAGGCGTTACTCTCTGCGCAAGGAAAATGCTAAAATTGCCTTGCCTTTGCGCTTTCAGGCCTATGAGCGTTTGGCTCTCTTTTTGGAGCGTATCTCACCCAATCAACTGGTTACCCGCATACCGAGTAAAAATCTTACTGCCCGCCAATACAGACATTTACTGATTAAATCCATTCAATCAGAATACGAATTCAATCTAAGCCAGCAGATGTATATCAGCGAGCAAGCATGGCAATATGTGGTAACTGCAAAATCTGCTATGGTGGGCATAATCAATAAACTGGCTGCTGAAACCTCTGAAGACACTGATGCTCTTGAATTCAGCAAGAAAATCATCAATTACTTTATGGAAATGGAAGCACTTCCTACCAAAAAAGCAATAGCCTATCTCAAACAGGAAATGCAGCAAGAATTTTAAAAGTTTATGACGCTTAAACCCGGAGATGAAGTCAGCTTTCTGGACGAAACCGGTAAAGCCATCGTGGTAAGCATCACCGGAAACACAGCTATTGTGTGCACCGAAGAAGGTTTTGAAATTGAATATCCAATTGATAAACTCGTAGTAAGGCCTGCAAACATTGCCAAAGAAATATTCCGAAAACCCGTTGTACAAAAAGATGCCCAAGTGCGCACTACAGGCGATAGGCAACTACTTAAATCTGATGTGCTCGAAGTGGATTTGCACTTGCACGAAATCGCTGAACACTACGGAGGCTTTACGCGACACGATATGGTTACTTACCAGTTAAACCACGCTCGAAATCAATTTTTTAAAGCCCGAAAAGCAGGCATCAAAAAAATCATTTTCATACACGGTGTAGGCGAAGGCGTGTTAAAACAAGAGCTTCGAAAAATGCTCTCGGCCTTCGATGGCATTACTGTTTACGATGCCGACTACAGCAAATATGGGCTAGGAGCTACAGCTGTTGAGATCTGGAAACGAAGTGAGGATTAATAGCCTGACTGACCACCTCCTTTCCCATTGTCCGGCGTTGAATACTCTACAGAGCGCTTCTGAACGCCTGAACGAATTTTCTATCGCTGGTAAGACCTTTATAATTTTGTTTAAAATAAAAATAATATCGGCAAATAAAAATCGAATATCTTTGTGAACGAAGCACATAATTAATGCTATAATTCTTACAAATGGAATTGGACATCTTTCGGGAGTTTGTCGTTGTTTTAGGTGTATCTACATTATTGATTTTGCTTTTTCAGCGCATAAAAATGCCTTCCATTATCGGTTTTTTAGTAGCTGGTATGCTCATGGGGCCCACGGGCTTCCGACTGATCAGTGAAATTGAACAAATCGAAATTCTCTCTGAAATTGGTCTTGTATTACTGCTCTTTTTAATAGGAATTGAATTTAACCTCAAAACCCTTTCAGCCATAAAATCTACTGTGTTTATCGGTGGAGGGCTTCAGGTACTTTTATCAGTTTTACTTGGTGGATTACTTTCATACATCTACGGTTTCAGTGTCAATGTTTCGCTGCTGATAGGTTTCATGATTTCACTCAGCAGTACTGCAGTTGTCATTAAACTTTTTCAGGCACAGGGACGAATTAATAACCCCGAAGGTCGCAATTCGCTGGCTGTTTTGATTTTTCAGGATTTAGTTGCTGTGCCTATGATGTTGCTCATTCCGGTAATGGCAGGTAGCAGTGGTGGAAATACTATAAAAATACTGGCACTTTTGGTCGTTAAAACCCTTGTGGTACTGGTAATGGTATATCTGGCAGCTCGTTATATTTTTCCTGCCATCATGTATCAGGTAGCCACCACAAAGAGCAAAGAGCTGTTTATCATCGTTATTCTGCTTACCTGTTTTGCGATTGCTTGGCTTACCAATGAAGCAGGTCTATCACTGGCGTTGGGTGCCTTTTTGGCCGGACTGGTCATTTCCGAAAGCGAATACAGCCATCAGGCGGTCGCTAATGTGCTGCCTTTCAGAGAGGTTTTTATGAGCTTTTTCTTCATATCTATTGGTCTTTTAGTCGATTTAAAATTCTTGTTTCAGAACCTCCACTGGATCGTTGTTTTGGCGTTAGCAGTTATCTTTATAAAATTTCTCACGGGTGCCTCTGCCCTGATCATCCATGGAAAATCAACCCGGCTTGCCATTATTACTGGCTTAGCGCTGGCACAAATCGGAGAGTTCTCCTTTGTTTTGGCAAAAACAGCGATTGATCACAAGCTTATTACGGCCGGAATGAATCAGTATTTCTTGGCAGTTTCCATCGTCACAATGCTCATTGCACCCTTTATCATTGGCCGAATTGACACCATTTGTGATCTGTTGGGGCAAACGAATGTGCCTGTAATTCTTTCAAAATTTAACACCATAATCCGTCCGGGTCAGAACGAGGACATAGAAAGTGCCTCTGTAAATGCACTAGAAGATCACCTCGTCATTATCGGCTATGGCATCAACGGAAAAAACGTAAGCCGTGCTGCACGCTATTCGGGCATTCCGCATGTAGTAATAGAGATGGACGGACGCCTTGTGCGCGAGGCCAAAGAAGAAGGCGTACCGGTGCTCTTCGGCGATGCCATTCACCCGGAAATTCTAAACAGCGCCCACGTAGAAAAAGCCCGTGTAGCCGTAATCGCTATCTCTGATCTGGCAGCTACTAAACGAATTATCTCGGCCATCCGCCTGTTAAGTCAATCGATTTACCTGATCGTGCGCACGCGCTATGTGCGCGAAATCGAGGAACTCATTGCTCTGGGAGCAGATGAGGTCATTCCGGAAGAGTTTGAAACGTCCATCGAAATCTTCAGCCGTGTGCTGCACAAATACCTTGTACCGATGCATCAAATTTCAGATGTCATCACCCGAATCCGCAGTACGCATTACGAACTCTTCCGCCCCATCGAAGCGCGTAGTTCGAGCTCAGTGGACCTCAATATACCAGACCTTTCCGTTGCAGCCGTCCAAGTCAGTAAGCTTTCCTCGGGCCTAACTGGCAAGAAGGTTTCTGAAAGCAGACTTCGCCAAGATTACAACCTTAACCTTATTGCCATTCGTCGAGGTACAGAATTCATTCAAGAAATCAAACCTGACGAAAAAATTCAAAAAGACGACGTGCTCTACGTGGTAGGCACGTACGACAACATTGCAGCACTCTATCGTCGCGTGAGCGATACCGGCCCTTGGGGAGTAGATGAATAGCCACGCGGCTTCAAATGTTCTACATTTGCTGCTCCTAATGCTTTTAAACTTATATATGTCCTCAAACAACGCCGACTTTTTAAAAATCGTCCGTGAAAAGTCCGTATCACTCAACGACCAAGAATACCTCGACACCATAAACTATTTAGTAGATGAACAACCTGTATTGGCCTCACTGCTCTTCGACCTTGACGACGAAATCTCCGAAGAGATGCAAGAGTACCTCTATCAGGTCGTTGTAATGCTGGTCAATGGCTTTAAGGAAACGGGCATTCACGTAAAACTCATCTCCGAAGAATCAGTCAAAAACATCATCGCTGAAAAAGACGATCTATACAAATCAGCTGTGGACGATGAAAATCCACAATTCGACAAAGAAAAAATGCTCGCCCTCAGCCACAATCCGGCTGTGCTCGAACTGTTGTATGACAACTTCTTCGACCGTGTGACTGAAAATCCGGAAGATCACAACGTTTACGACCGACTCAACCTGCTCTTTATGCTAGACGTACTCATCTCAGCCATCGAAGAAAACACAGATCTGCAGCAAGAAATATGAGGCCAGAGCCTTTGGCAATTGTGCAACACATGATGCGCCAGGATGCTTTCAGTCAATGGCTGGGTATATCTGTGGACGAAGTACGACCGGGATATTGCAGACTGACCATGATAGTGCGTCGTGAAATGACCAATGGATTTGGCATCGCGCACGGCGGTATCGCTTACTCCTTTGCCGACAGTGCCTTGGCCTTTGCAGCCAATGCCGCCGGCTACGTGGCTAAAACCGTTCACCTGAGCTGTGAGTACATTCGCCCGGCAAACGCAAACGACCTACTGCAAGCTGAAGCAGTGGAAAAAGAGCGCACACATCGCTTTAGTTACATGGAAATAATCATTACGCGTAATACTGAAAAGGTGGCTGTGCTACACGGTATGGCTTATCTGAGCGATAAGGTGTGGTCTATCCCACCCACTTCTTCAGAAGCTCAATAAATTCTGACCTCGAGATTTCCTCAGCGCCCATCGAACGCAGATGTGACGTACTCATTTGGCAATCGATTAACTGAATTTCGCCTGTAGACGCCCAGTGCCTGCATGCCGAAATCAAGGCAAATTTGGATGCATTCGCCTCAAGGCTAAACATGGATTCGCCGAAAAACACCTGTCCGAGCCACACCCCGTAAAATCCACCTACCAACCTTCCATCGAGCCATGTTTCAAACGAATGCGCTATACCCATGCGGTGCAGTCGTATATAGGCACGCATGATGTCGCGACCTATCCAAGTGCCCTCCTGTCCAGGTCTCTTCACCAGCGCACATTGTGAAATTACCTTCTCAAAAGCTTGATTCTGCGTACGTTGAAAATGACCCTTATGAAATACCGCTCTCATGCTATGACTCACATGCACCTTTTCGGGAAACAACACCATCCTTGGGTCGGGCGACCACCATTGAATGGTCGTACCTGGCTCATACCAAGGGAAGTAGCCATGTCGATACGCATCAATTAAGACCACTGGTGACAATTCGCCACCCACAAAAACCGGATAATCGCCCGGATGCTCTTGCTTAGGATACGGAAAGATGGATGTTGCTTCCGAATTTTGACCCGACATACAAAAACAATCTGTGAGAAGAGGCAAAATAAACATCCGCAGAAGCGACTTCTATGAAATGGTGTGGGACGTCGTGCGACTTATTCCCCCCGGCCGCGTTACGACCTACGGCCACATTGCCGAGTATCTCGGCGCGAAAGGATCTGCCCGACTGGTAGGCTATGCCATGAATGCGTCGCACAGCCAGCCCGATGTTCCCGCCCACCGCGTGGTAAACCGCAAAGGATTGCTCACCGGCAAGCACCACTTCGGCCATCCCGAGCGCATGCAGCAACTCTTGGAAGCCGAAGGCCTCATCGTGCAAAACGATCAAATTGTTGATTTTGAAAAGCACCTGTGGGTGCCTTCCAGAGAGTTGAGGTAGATACTCATTTTTATTGGAAGTGAAATAAAAAAATTTGCATATTCAGATCAAATCTTTAAAGAGAAGTCAGAGAATTTTTTTGATTGCTAAAGCCAAAAATTAAGAGATGAAAAAATGATTTACGATAGCCTATCTTATATTCTCGCAAAAAGATTATAAAACACTTACTTTAAGAATTTCATTTCAATTGTCAGGTTGAACTATTTAAGAGATGACAGACAGTTTTTTCCAATTCGTCAGATTTGACCTTTTTTCAATACTTTTTTTTAAATTTTTGGATACTTTATAATTTCTTCATAAGCATTGATTATTAACGACATTTTATATGGAAAGATGTATTTTTTTCAAAGAGTCTATAGTGTTACAGCCAAGGTAATTATGTGCAGTTCTAAATTACGTTTTACCGCTTGCCGCAGTGGGGGATTTTGTACCCGTCCAAACCGAAGAGTCTGGAGCACTTCACTGTCAACTTGCTGAAAAGTTTGATAGGAGCTCTCAGCTTCAATTTTGCACACCACCGCCACTTTTGCAAAACCCGTGTGCCTGATGCACAACATTAACTGTTTCAAACACACATAAAATTTTGAAGTGGAAAATAATTGATTTTAAGGCTGTAAACAATTGAATGTACTTATATTAAGTTGGTTGAATATGATGTTTTGCTTACTTTTATGGTGTGCAAGGAAGAAAAAATTTCACTCAAATAATGTTTTGCCAGGTTAGTCTGGCTGAGAACTGGTAAAATAATGCTACGACCTCAAAAAGCTGATGAGATGGAATCGTAAAAGGGTGAAAGTTGCCGTAAAAGCCCTATCCAAAGACACACAAACAAGCCAAAATCTACTACGCGTGAAAAATATCTTTTTTCAAAGCGTAAAAGAAGCCTTTAAAGCGTACTTTTTCAGAGCAATCATTTTAGCATAAGAAATGTGAACTACTCCTCAAAGGCCTAAAAATTGGTCACTTTTTAGTGAAGATTGAAGTGATTTGAAAAAATTAGGTAGTTGTTCAACGGTTACCGATGTTATGGGCTGGCATTTTTATTTTTTTAATTTGTCAACGGTCTGTTTGACAGCAGTTTTGTTGTCAGTAGGGTTATAGTTGAATTTTCTGATAAATTTGTTACTGTCAAAGTAATAATCGCGGTCATATTGGTAACGCATTTCGTACATTTCTTTCAATATTGGCACAAAAAGTCCCAGTGCTTTCATTCCCCAACCGGGTAAAACTTGGTATTGGTTGCTTTTATTCATTTCTTGTGCAAAGAGGTTTATCCATTGTTCACCGGTAATTTTTTGAGGGTCTGTAGGCAAGTTCCAAATTTGATTATAGGCATCAGGCGTGTTGCCAAGCATAGCCGTTCCTTTAGCTAAATCAGGGGCATATCCCGTTGTGTGAACAACCTTCGCATTGCAAAACCATTGAGCTTTTTTTCCTTTGGCTAGATTGTCATAAATTAGGTTCATCAAAAGACTTCTGTCTTTGAACTCGCTAAAAAAATCGGGGGCACGGGCGATAATTGCATTTATTTTATTTTTTTCAATTGCTGAAAGAATAAGTTTGTCTACTTCGGCTCTTACTTCTCCTTTTTTACTTGTCGGACTGATGGGTGAATCTTCGGTAATATGATTTACATTGTCGCCACCAATTGCATAAACATTGTCAAAGAAAACAAGTTTGCAATTGTGCTTTTGACATGCGTCAATGACATTTTTAACTAATGGAACCCATAATTTTTGCCACAACTTTGTATTATAGTCAATTCCAACTGTAAGATACACTATTTCACTGCCTTCAATAGCTTTTTCTACCTGTTCTTTTACAGAAAGGTCGGCACTAAATAGTTCATCTGACGGATTAATCTTTTTCGGATTTCTACTTACAAGCCTGATTTCGTTGGTGTAAGCGGGTAATGATTTTGCCAGTTCAGTTCCGATGGCACCGCCCGCCCCTAAAATGGTCTGTTTCATATATTTTGTTTTTTAGTCTTTATGCTTGTACAATAACGTTTTGCGGCTTGGCGTTAGGGCGGGCTTTTTAGCACTACACTCGATACGAAGAACCGCACTTCAATTATACACAAAATTATAAATAGAAGCACGTCACCCCGCCTGACGCAAAACCTGTGTTACCGGTTCAAGCTTCTGTCGTCCGTGTTAAATTACCTCTGTCCAATTAAGGTCTGCAATAAACCGACTGATGCTTGTCCGACGTTGGTTATGCGTTAAAAAAAATAATAATGAAGGGCGGAAGAAAAATAATTTGAATTTTTTCTACGGTCGGGAAAAAAACACACTTTTTTGCAAGCTTTGGTCGGCGAGTAGGATTGTGCAGCTTTCAGATGTGTGCTTTTGTGTGTCGGCTTTTAGATTTCATCACCTTGTTTTAAATAATAACCAAATTGATTCAAACTTTCTTTTTTCCGATAGTATTCTGCATCTTGAAGTTTTACTTGGTTCAATTTCTTTATCTTAATCATAAGGCTATTGTCCTTCTGTTTCATCACCTGAACGCCTTTTGTCGTTCTACTGTCAACTGGTTTAATCATACTTGTATTGAATAACACTACTTTGTTAATGCTGCTTAGTGCTACTAAGTCAATATCGTTCTCTATATGCTCAATAAATACCAATTTTGATTCATCATTATAAGCATTTTTAAGTTTCTTTCGATTGTGTTCGGTTTGAAAAGCTGTCATTGAAATTTTACCAGCCTTTCCATTTTGAAATGCTACAATCAAATGTCCTGAATAATTTTTTGTTCCAGTAAAGTATATTGGCTTTTCTCCTTCTTCAAATTCAATTTGTGAAATTACTTGCGGAAGACTTTTAAATCCTCTATTTGAAATCTTGTAAACACTATACTTCGTGATAAAAACTAAAATTTCAGGAAACGAAAACAAGTCGGACGCTGTTTTTATTTTAGCGGGTTGCACTACATCATTCGTAAAAGACGATAAAGTTTGTGTTTCATCATCAAATAAATCTAGTTGTGTAACTTTATTTGGGAGAACAACCGTTTCCGTTTGTGTTACGGGTTCAACTTTCTCAGTAATTTTAATAACTGTTTCCTATTGTTCATTAAATTGATATTTTTTTCTTATTGAAGGTTCTTCATTTTGAAAATCATTTGCACCAAGAAGTTTCCAAAGTGGTTCTAATGCTTTCTTACGATTGGAATAATATTCTCCGCCTCTAACTCTGAAAAACTGCCAGCCGCATCTTTCCAAAACTCTCTGTCTCATTAAATCATTTGTGAACTGCTCTGCACCATGATATTTATCTCCGTCACATTCTATTGCTATTTTTTTTCCGTTTGATAAGAGTACAACTAAATCAATCCTGTATCTTCCCTTTGCAACTTCATATTGAGGAATCACTCTGTAATTATTTGCAACAATATCGTTATAAACATCAACTTCAAACCAACTTTCAAATGGTTCGGGTTGCGTTCCCAATGTTCTTTTAATGATTTTTTGCGGTGGGATTGGTTGCGGCTTGTAATTAAGGAAATAGTCAAGCAACTTGTAACGTAAATCATTTGTATTGCTCAAATCTTCTAATAAAACTGAATGGAACAGCCAAACTTGTTCTTTTGCTCTGCTGACCGCAACATTAAATCTTCTTTCATCTTCGGGTTTTATCAATACTGCCCTGTTGTGTTTATTTGCGGTTACTAAACTTAAAAACATGATGTCTCTTTCATCACCTTGAAAACTTGCAGAATTTCCGCAAACTATGCCACGATTCTTAAATTCAACTTCCCCGATTTTCTTAATAATCAAATTTTCAATTATGGTTGCTTGTTTGTTGCCTTGTAAAACAATAACTCCAAAAGATTTTCTTTTATAGTTATCATCCTTAATGAGTTCAGCAATTTTATTTGCAATTGCCTCTGCTTCAACTTTGTTTGTTATATTCTGATATGTTCCTTCAACATAGCCACCCTGACAATACACTGCTTTAAGTGGTTCTAATCTGTTTTCAGAATATTGTTTCATTGGATAAAGACTTATTCCTTCTGGTTCATAAAAATGTTTATTGCAGAACTCAATTATTTCAGGCATACATCTGAAATGCTCACGTAATACTATCATTCCATTACAAAACCTTTTAGCATGATCAAAGAAGCTAAATTCTGTTCCGTAGTAATTTGCAAAAGGAATATTTTGTAAGTGCCTTTTAATATGCGGTGTCATCGTATTTGCATCCACACCCACATATTCGGGAGAAGTTTGTTTGTCATCTCCAACAATGATTATATTCTTTGAAATATAAAGAAGGAATATAGCATCTGCACCAAGTTGACTCGCCTCATCAATAATTACATAGTCATACATTCCCTGCTCAGGATTAATTGTTTCAGCAACTTTGTAAAGTGGCATAATCCAACATGGAACAGAATCTTTGCACTTCTCCATTTGATGCTGTGCCTCCTTCCGAAATTTTAACGCCCTTTTTCCTGTTCCTGTTTTTCCAATTTTCTTTATTGCTTGCACCCAAGCTTGTAAATGCTGGCGTAAAAGGAAGTTCTTGTTAAGCCTGTCTAATACACTTAACCAAGCTTTCTTTGAAGCGATTGTTGAAATTAATTTTTCTTCCTCCCTCTCAAGGTTTAATAACTCTACAGATAGAATTGATTCATAATCTTCATCTAACAATTTTTTAATTTCAGCATGAGCATGTTTAAAATAAATGGCATTTTCAAGTTGTCCGATATTTGCAAAATCAAATGAGTTTTCTAAAATCTCTCTTACAAGAATCGGAAAATGTCTGAATAGGTTTTTTTGAAGATTCTTATAGCTCATGTATTTTTCTTTCTCTAAGTTTAATGTATCAATTTGAGCAAGATGCTGTTCGTATTTTTCTATGTCAATATTTGCAACTGTTTCAATTATTGAAGAAGCAATAGGATGCATGTTCTGAATTGAAAGGTAACTATTTGCTTCATTAATTTTGGACTTAAATGCTCTTGCTTGTGCAAACAGATAATTGCGGTCTATTTCTTCAATTAATGTCTGAATATTTGAAACTTCGTAACCTTGAATTCTTACTGAGGAAATTGATTCTATCTGCGATTTAATTTTATTTACCTCCGAAAGTAAATTTATTAAACCTTCTGTGTCTTCTTTGAGCTTCCTATAAAACCTTGCTTTGTCTGAATAGAATTTGTAATTTGCGCTTGGTTCTATTTCCCAAATGGTTTTAAGTTCTTCAAAGTCCTGTTTAATTTTTATGTCAGCTAATACAGTTTTAAATTCTTGTTCCGTATCGCAATCACTACCATTAACTTGAACACCTTGAATAAAATATTTTCTTTGCTTCACATTTGCAGGAGCAAGGGGATTATTGAAAACAGATAGTAATCCTCTCAATTTTTTCCCTTCACTTATTAACTTTAGAAGAAATTCTGCATCGCTCTTTAGCTGAATTAAACTTTTATCACTCGGATATTTTATTTCAACACTTCTGTCAAATTCTTTTAGTTTATCGTCTGGTAGTTCTGTTAATGTGTTTACTGTTCGTGAGAGTTTGTCTTTCCAAATGAAAAGATTATTACCATAATCACTTATTAGTTTAGCCTTGAAAGGAAAATTATTGTTTTCAATTTTTGTAAACAGTTCATGAAGTGACTTTAATAGCTTTTTTAATTCAGGATAGTCTGTGCAAGTAATAGAGATGTGTTCGTCTTTGGAAGAATATTTTTCCAACTCATTTTTAATTTTACGATACTCTTTAAGTTCTGAAAGCGAAATAAGTTTTTCTTTTTGAGGAATTGTGTAATTAAAAACGTTGCGATCACTACTTTGGTAGTAACGTGTAAGAGAATAATAATTATCAATGTCTGCTAGCAAATCAAGTTTGCTTAAATCAGTAATATCATCTTTAAACCAAGTGAAAGCGCTTAGATCTTTTTCAATTCTTACAGCAATTTCTAAGAGTGTTCCCTCATAAATACGATTAATATTTTGTCGTCTTGTCGTTTTCTCCTTTACTTTCAGCCACTCATTTTTTGTTTTTGCTTTCTGTTCTTTAATCCGAGACAATTCCTTTTGCTTTTCTTCTATCTCCTTCTTGTAATTGTCAAGATTTGTAATTTTTGAAAGTTGATCAATGATTGCATTCACACTTGCCTCAAGGTCTTGAATAGAAGAAGAATCCCCACTCAAAAGATTTACAGTTAAGTTTTGAAAATCTTTTGGTAATTGGTTTTTCAAAACTTCCAAGGCTCTTTTCGTGTAAGCAGTGACTAAAACTTTTTTGCCGTTTGCCAAAAGGTGGCAAATCAAATTTGCAATGGTGTGGGATTTTCCTGTTCCTGGTGGTCCTTGAACCAACACTTTATTATTTCGTCTTGCTTTTTCTATGATTTCAATTTGCTCATCATTGTACTTCTTCGGGAAGTAAATTGTTTCATCTTTCAATGAACCAAAATCTGAACTTTCATTTTCAGAATCAATTGTAAGCTCTTCAGGATTTTGATAATAACCGATAATGTCATTTATTGAAGGAATATCTATTGAATCGTTTGCTGTGCTTATGTTCTCTATTATTTTTTCATAGAGTGCTGTAAAACTTCTTGTGTTTCTTTTCCTCAATAGCAAAGCAGGTGCAAAATAAACTGTAGGTTTTTTTGCAACTTCTTTTGACTTGGCTAAATCATCTTTTGATTGTCCGTCTGTTCTTATTCTGTCAGCGAAAATTTGAATTGCTTCCTTAATCTGATTGTCAAACGGATTATCTGTAATATTTTTTTCTTTTAGAAATTCAGCAACTTTCTTCTCTGCATCAATAATAACTTCTGAATCAAACTGTTTATCCAAATCAAGTATTGCATCCGTTTCAATTTGTATTTCGTTCTCAACGCTTGGAGAAACCTTTACAAAAGATTCCTTCGCTGAAAATTCAAAAGTAATTTCTGCTTTTGATGTGAGAATGTGTCGACAAATCAATGGGCTATTTGCATCCTCTTGAAAATGCAAAAGTCCAACCCCAACGATTAATTCATACTCTTCTCCGAACCGCTGGGCTTTGTTGTAAATGCTGAAAAGATGTTTATAGGTCTTGCTCTGTTTTTCATACTCCGCAAGTTTTACTTTATATGTTTCAAGTTGTTTTTTATAAAGTTCCAAATCATCAATCCATTTGTTGTTGAGGTAAGATTGAAACTCTGCTTCAATTTCTGGCTTATCTGCTAAAGAGATTGTTTTGCCATTTTTTATTATAGAATTCCTCAAAATCGGTGTTCCGTTTTCGTCAGTCAAACTTTCTTTTACAATCCATTCAGAAAGTGTTTCACTTAGTTTGGGAAATGTTGGCGGTATTGGTTCGTCTTTCGGTTTTGTAATCTTTAACCAGTAGTCAGCATCTTGATTGTAATTTGGAAAAGTGATACAATCAAAAATTTCGTATTGCGGAATGTCCGCAAACCAAATCTTGTCAGGATATTGGGTTTCGGAGCTCTCAATGTCTCTTACAGGATTACTTCTAAGTTTTGAAAACTCAATTAGGTAATTAAATAAATGTAAGTATTTTTCTTTTTTCATCTCTGCCAAAATCCAAAGTTAGAATTATGTGTATACAATGCTGCATTTGAAGCGTGGGCAAAAAGCGGCTCTTTTGGGATGGTCATTGGGTCGGCTTTGAGCGTGGCGGCAACCCTAAATGTGTCGCTTGTGCGTTTGCCGTAGAAATTCAATTTTTCATTGTTCGGTGGAGGTGTTTTAATTTTTTTATTGCATAGGCTTGAGTGTCGGTCTGTCTGTCTTAACTGTCCCGAAGTTATATTGTCTGTATGTTGTTGTTCACTCGTCAAGGTTTGTTGTTTTAAAGTTTATTGTCTGCCTATCTATTTAATGGTTGCACTGTCAAATTAGCATGACCGCTAACACAAAAATATACGCTACTCGCATTATCATCTAACTCTTAAAAAATTTCAATGAATCAAATTATGTAATTGAATATCTGCAACTTAAACGAATTGACCCTTCGCAGAGGAAGGTGCCGATCCGCGTTTTTCAGCTGCATTTTAAAACTACTAAATTCCACATTGCAATACCAGCATTACTTGTACTAAATTTCTGAAATACCTGTTCTGGTTTAAAAATCTTGTTTCCGAAATATCACTAAACCATACAGAATACATCTTATTGCCTGAATCAAGTGGCCATATTTCTAATGTTTCTAAATGCCATTTTACCAGAACATTCCATTTACTTATTCCACATGGAAATCTAATTATGCTGTACACCGATTTCTCCATGATTGACCCAAAAAGTATTATTCTCCCCATTCTTCAAAAACACATTATGTTTGAGCGGCAAAACCAACTTTTGTATGAAAAAACTCTTTTTCGCAGTTCTTTTTCTCTCCTATACCACCCAGGCTCAGATTACCATGACGCCCGATCTGCTCTGGAAGCTCGGGCGGGTGAGCCTCGAAGACCTCTCGCCCGATGGCCGAAAAGCTCTCTATGGGGTCACATTTTTTGATATTGATGAAAACAAGGGATCAAAGCTCATTTACGAAATACCTACCTCCGGTGGTACGGCGTCACTGCTGGTTGACGGCGAAAAAAACCTCTCGGCTGCAGGTTACATCACCTCAGGTCAAACATGGTTTATACATGCCGGTCAGCTTTTTTTAAAGGATGGCAACCGAATTACCCAACTTACGGAGATCGAAGGCGGCATAATTTCAGGTAAGGTCATTGGTCTGTCAAATGGAAAACTGCGCATCCTCGTCGTAGCGGAAGTGCCAAATCCCACTTACCGCCTGCCGCAATACAAGTCGCTGACCAAAGCCAAATTTCGCCTCTACGACGACCTTATGTACCGCCACTGGAACTACTGGGAAGATACACGCGTTCAGCATATCTTCTTTGCTGATGTGCCTCCTGCAGCCGAACGGCTGCAGCTCAGCGCCTTTCGCGATATACTCGAAGGCGAGCCGTACGATGCTCCTCTGAAACCTTTTGGAGGATCAGAGCAATTTGTTTCAACGGCTGATGGCCGATACATCTTCTACACCTGCAAGAAGCTGACCGGCAAGGATTACGCAGTAAGTACCAATTCCGACATCTACCGCTATGAAGTAGCCACCGACCAAACAGTGAACATTACCTCCGGACAAAAAGGATACGACCTAAATCCCGTCATTTCGCCCGACGGTAAGCTGATTGCCTATTTGAGTATGGAACGCGATGGATACGAGAGCGACGTTCCGCGTCTTATGCTTTACGACATTGCCACCGGCACTACCCGCTTAGCCATTGAAAATACCTACTTGCACGACGTCGTTTGGGAAAGCAATTCTACCCTGCTGATCACCTATGACGACAGCGCTACCGTACAAATCGGCCGCGTAAGCATTGACCTCCGTCGCAACCGCTACGCTCTCACACCCGTCACCTCCGGATGGTACAACTATGGCAGCCTGCGTACAGCCGGCGGTACCCTGCTGGCTACGCGAATGGACATGAACCACGCTCCGGAAGTCTTTCGCATCGACAGACGTGGCCAAGCTACCCAAATCACCCAAGTGAACACCGGCATTTACAATGCCATCCGCAAGCCTACCGTCACTCGTCGAATGGTGCCCACTACCGATGGCCGACAGATGCTCGTGTGGGTGATCCTACCACCGGACTTCGACCCTTCCAAAAAGTATCCTGTATTGCTCTACTGTCAGGGAGGGCCACAAAGCCCGGTATCGCAGTTTTACAGCTTTCGGTGGAATTTTCAAGTCATTGCTTCACAGGGATATATCGTCGTGGCTCCTAATCGGCGTGGAGTGCCCGGCTTCGGCCGCGAGTGGAACGAAGCCATCTCCGGAGACTGGGGTGGTCAGCCTATGCGCGACTACCTAAGCGCCATCGACCATGTAGCAGCAGAGCCTTGGGCTGATGAATCGCGTATGGGAGCCATAGGGGCATCCTATGGAGGATATTCGGTCTACATGCTTGCCGGTCTGCACGAAGGCAGATTTAAGGCTTTGGTATCCCATTGCGGACTTTTCGACATGAAAAGCTGGTATGGTACCACCGAAGAGCTCTTCTTTGCCAATTGGGACCTCGAAGGCCCGTACTGGGCTGACCCTATGCCACGCAGTTACACCGAATTTTCGCCTAGCCTTTACGTAGATCGATGGACTGCCCCACTCCTCGTCATTCATGGAGAGCTCGACTTCCGCGTGCCCGTAGAGCAAGGTCTTCAGGCCTTTCAAGCAGCTAAATTACGTGGCCTCCCGGCTCGCCTGCTCCTCTTTCCCGACGAAGGCCACTGGGTGCTCAAGCCCCAGAATGCCCTCATCTGGCACTCGGAGTTCTTCCGTTTTCTAGATACTTTTCTAAAAAATTAATTTAAATCAAAAATTCATCGCAATATCTTCGCTTTAACTAACCCTAAACGACAAACCACCATGAGCACACCCTCTGACGCCACCATCGCCCGCAACATTGGCCTCAACAATGGCTACATCTTTGGCGCCATTTATGGAGGTTATACTTTGGCAGCTTACCTGATCAATCTCGAGTGGTTTACCATCACCTGGGCAGGTACTGTGCTTTTCATCTTTGGCATCGTGATGATGATCCTCTCCATCAACACCACCAAAAAAGCCCTCGGCGGCTATATCGGCTTCCGCAACTCTTTTATCACAGCCTTCGTCACCGCCCTGGTCGGCTCTCTCATTAACACCATCATTACCATATTGATATTCAACATAATTGACAAAGCAGCAGCCCAAACCGTCATCGACCTGCTCACCGACAAAATGGAGACGATGATGGAGCGCTTCTCCGTACCTCAGGAGAAAATCGATGAGGCTACTGCCAATATCAACAAGACCTTTGTACCAGCTACCCAATTGCGCGGCTTTGCCATAGGCCTGGCCTTTTATGCAGCCATATCAGCCGTATTAGCAGCCTTTCTGAAGAAAAACAGACCGTTGGAATAATTGTCTATTTTTCGTTGTTTTCTTGATTTTCAACACTGAACTCAGTCGTCCTGGTTGATCCGTCAAATGGAGTTAAAATTCTACTTTGATGGATCAATCCAGGAAAGCAAGCGTTAGTTGACATAGTTTGGGTTAGCTAACCACGATAAATCGTCAGGACACAATAGCCTTGTGACAAGTATTAATTCATACTACCAAGTTTCTGCGTATCGCTCAAGGCAGCGTTTAACTACAAATAGTTAAAACCTCTGTATGTAAAAACCGTTGTGCTATTCGCCCTCTATACACATTGAATCCATCCTCACAAAATCCTTTGCTAAAACCAAATTGATCAAGCTTTTTGAAATGCTTCGGTATTCAACCTTGAATTATCAATTTCCACCCAAAATTATCCAGACCGTTGACAATCTATAAACGTGTCCTGAATATTGAAATTAAAGAAATAACTTTTGCTTTTGCGGAAGTAAAGAAAAACAAAATATAATTATTTCAGCAGGTAGTGCTCTTAAATCAAAGTTTTTTACATCAAATTGCTATTGAAACAAAAAAGGTCACAACTTTTACGTTGTAACCTTTTGTATTTCAGGTGACTTCGTAGGGATTCGAACCCCAAACCTTCTGATCCGTAGTCAGATGCTCTATCCAGTTGAGCTACGAAGCCATTTACGAATTTTGGTGCGCAAAATTATTACTCAAATAGTATTCCGCAAGAACTTTTTTCAAAACAATTTCTTAATGTATCTCGGCCGACAGACCGCGGTTTAATAACTCTGTACACATCGGCTCGAGCTCTTCGTAAGTGCCGTTTTTCACCTCACATTTTCCCTTCAGGTGTGTGATCCAAGCACATTGCTCTGCTTGCTCAGCAGTGTGACCGCAAACCTGCATTAGTGACTCGATCACCCAATCAAAAGTGTTCACATCGTCGTTGTAAAGCACGATGCTTTTAAGGGAGGTTAGCTCTTCGAGTACGAGCGTTTTTGTATCGGTTTGATATTCAAATGCCATAATTCTTAGACCTCATTTTTCAAATCTACTCACAAAGATACAAAAGATTGTAGTATTGTTTAAAGTCTCACTTGCTCAAGCACGGGTGCAAATCCGAGAAAGTGACCCGAGATTTCTTTGAAACTCTCTGTTAAGTCAGAGAGATAAAAGTGATATTCGCCTTTATATTGCGAAGGCGACCGCAAACCTGTTTCCTCAAGTACCTTTTTTAAATGATCAGCAACAATTTTTGGTGTATCGAGTATTTGTATGGTGTGATTAAAAAATGCACTTACCTCAGGCTGTATGAGTGGGTAATGTGTACACCCCAGGATTAGGCCCTCCATTTTCTCAAAATGTTCACCCTCCAAGTAGTGCCTAATCAGCGATTTACTTACCTCCGTTCCGTATAACCCCTCTTCGATCATGCCGGCCAGCAGGGGAGTTGGCTTGGCTTTGACCTCGATTTTGTTACAAGCTTTTAAAAGCTTAGCTGTATAAACCCCGCTATTAATAGTTGCTTTAGTGCCAATGATACCAATTTTTTGAAAACCTTTTTTACAAACGTAATCCACTACTGGATCGATGACGTTTACGATAGGTAGCTTCAAACCCCAATGTTCGCATAGTGCCTCATATGCCGCAGCAGAGGCTGAATTACAGGCTATTACGAGTATTTTGATCCCTTTGCTGTAAAGAAATTCGCTGATCTCAACCGAATAGCGGATGATGGCTTCTCGACTCTTTTCACCATAAGGCAAGTGAGCTGTATCTCCAAAATATAAAATGTCTTCATTGGGCAATTCTGCCATGATGGCTTTGGCCACTGTGAGCCCTCCTACTCCACTGTCAAAAATTCCGATGGGTGAATAGCTGTCTCTGTACACGCTGAGGATGTTTTCACCGCGAAAATACGGCTGAACCTGCCCTCCACTCTACCCAAGAGTCGCGTGTTTCGTGCAACTTGCTAAATTCCAACCGAATACCTTCGGGTAAGTCTTCTGTCAAACGCGTGATAATCCATTTCAGCAAATTTTCTACTGTAGGTGTTTCGCGTAAAACGACCAATTTCATATCCGCAGGTATGCTATTTCCATTTGAAAATTCGGCTTTTTCAACGATCAAGGCATGGTCGAGTACATCGAGTACTGATGTTTGAACAAGTGCTTTTAATCGCTTTAGATCGATGATCATGCCGCGCTCAGATCCTGAGATTTGAATTTTACCTGAAACTCCAATCTCTAAAACATACGAATGTCCGTGTATATTTCTGCAGTCTCCGAGATAGTCGGGCAGAAAATGGGCAGCCTCGAAGTAAAAGCGACGATGTAATACAAAGGAAGAATTCATTTGGCCATATGCATATACAGAGCTGGCAAATGAATACAGTACGAATTGGCTGAGAAATGATTTTTTACAGCTGTTTTAAGTTGATGTCAAAAGCATTTTTTAGCACTCTGAGCCGATGGGAATACTTTTTCAGGTCAGGACGATAAATGCCATTTTGATCGAGCATATCAATTCGCACCATGCCACCGCTGGCATGTATGATATTTTTGCCCGGAAGTACGATGCCAACGTGGATAATTCTGCCGTCTTCGTCGTCGAAAAAAGCTAAGTCTCCCGGCATGGCTTCTTCCACAAAGCTAAGTTGCATGCCTACTGTGGCTTGCTGATAAGAGTCTCTGGGCATGCTGACTCCGGCCATGCGATAGGCAATCTGCACAAGGCCGGAGCAGTCGATGCCAAAGTGGGTACGCCCTCCCCATAGATAGGGTGCATACAAATAGTTTAAAGCAGTATCGATGATGGTAGCTCGCGTTTTCACGCCTTTTACTGTAGGGCCACTAAAGACAAGGGTCTCACCGGCTATGGTAAACTCACCATTTACCATTTTAGGTATTTTACTGCCCAATAAAATAGAGTAAAAGTGGTTACTGTTTTTTTTCAGTACCAAATCCACCATGTCAGCACTGTAACCTGTATAATCAGTATAATGGATTTGAAAGGTTTCATCGTCGATCAAGCTAACCTGCTCCGTTAAGACCCATCCCTGGTAATCGTCGTGTGTTAAACGCACTTTGACCCATTCTTCATCTTTGGTCTCGAGAACGTACATCAGCTCACCAAAAAGGATCTGATTGACCATTTCCGATCGATGAGAAGGTTCTTTTCTCATCGGGATGACTGACAGCAGCGAAATAGCCTTATTAAGCATAATGATCAACGAGAAGTTTTTTAGTTACAGCTTTTTACATCAAATTTTCAATCACCATAGCTGAAGCCCCTCCCCCACCGTTACAAATTCCGGCAGCGCCATATCGGGCATTATTTTGCTTGAGTACGTTGATCAGGGTAACGATGATTCGGGCGCCACTGCAACCTAGAGGATGCCCAAGCGACACAGCACCACCGTTAACATTTACGCGAGCCGGATCGAGGTTCAAAATCTTGATATTTGCCAGTCCGACCACAGAAAAAGCTTCATTGAGTTCAAAGTACTCGATGTCTTCGATTTTAAGACCAGCTTTTCCAATTGCTATTGGCAAGGCTTTAGCAGGTGCAGTGGTAAACCACTTCGGTTCCTGAGCAGCATCGGCATAGCTTACAATTCGAGCCAGTGGCTTTAAACCGAGTTCCTGAGCCTTGTCCATACTCATTAGAAGTAAAGCAGCAGCTCCGTCGTTAAGCGTTGAGGCATTTGCAGCCGTTATGGTGCCATTCTTTTCAAAAACAGGTGGCAGTGTCGGTATTTTATCGAATTTTACGTTTTTGTATTCTTCATCTTCAGCGAAAACAATCGGATCGCCTTTGCGCTGAAGAATGGTCACCGGTATAACTTCATCGGCAAATTTTCCTGACTGCCAAGCCTGAGCGCTACGCTTGTAGGATTCGATGGCAAAGTTGTCTTGATCTTCTCTCGAAAAAGAATACTCTCTGGCGCACAATTCACCACAAGTACCCATATGCTGGCCATCATATGCATCGAGCAAACCATCGCGCAACATGCCATCGACTAACTTGAGGTCTCCCAACTTCTGACCGGTGCGGCCTGTAGCCAGGTAATGAGGTACCATACTCATATTTTCCATACCGCCAGCTACCACTACTTCGTTGTCGCCGGCTTTGATAGATTGAGCAGCCATCATCACGGCCTTCATACCTGAAGAACAAACCTTATTCACTGTTGTACAAGGCACTTCAGGCGATAAACCTCCCTTCAGAGCAGCTTGGCGTGCGGGTGCTTGACCCAAATTGGCCTGTAAGACACAGCCCATCAACACTTCATTGACCAAAGATGGATCGAGCTGAACTTTAGAAAGAGCTCCACGAATGGCTGCTGCTCCGAGCTCAGGTGCTGGAACTGTGCTGAGGGATCCACCAAAAGAACCTATTGGTGTACGAACTGCTGAAACGATTACAACTTCTTTCATTTCTGATGAAAATTAAATTGTGCGCAAGTTATGGATTAGATGTGTTATAAAGTTTTCACGGTTGAACGCCAATCAGGAAAATGGCCGGTACCTTTTCAAGTGTAACGAAATTTTCCTTAGCCCAATCGGATATTTTTAAGGTTTTGATATACTGTTTTGGCCCCGTCAAATCAGAAGCTATACAGAGCAATGTATCTGGTCGAAGGGTTTGAAGACAATCTTCAATTAGCTTTGTGTTTCTGTAAGGTGTTTCAATAAAAATAAAAGTTGTTTTATCTTTTAATGAACGGGCTTCGAGCTCTTTAATTTTTCTCCTTCTTTCGTGTTTATCTACAGGTAGATACCCCACAAAGGCGTAGTTCTGACCATTCAGTCCAGACGCCATAAGTGCTAACAAAAGCGAAGACGGCCCTACCAGAGGCACTACCTCTATGTTTCGCCTATGAGCTTCCATCACAAGTAAACTTCCGGGATCAGCTACAGCAGGGCAACCGGCCTCACTTAGCAGACCCACATTTTCTCCCTCTTTACATTTGTCTAAATAAGAAAAAAAATCGTTTTCTGACCTGTGTTTGTCAATTTGTACCACTTCTATGGAACTCTGCTGAATGTAAGGAACTACTTTTTTTAAAAAAGCGCGGGCCGATTTGGCATTTTCAGCAATGTAAAACTTCGTGTTTTCAATCACTTTTTTTGTGCCCAATGGGATAACTTCCAATGGATTGATTTCAGAAATCAAGGAAGGTATTAAATACAACTTACCCATCCTGGGCGGACTGTTTTTTGACGAAATACTTTTGAACAATGGCATCACAAGCTATATCGACTAATTGAAATACTGATTCAAAGTCCTTCTCTGTTCCGTAATAGGGATCCGGAACATCTAACATTTGGCCCGGAAATGCCTCTTCTGTCATCATTTTTACTTTTTTTAGTTGCTCCGGGGTTTGAGCCATCGAACACAAGGCATCGTAAATCGATCTGTCGGCAGCATAAATGAGGTCGAAGCGATCGAAATCTACCGGACGAAACTGTCTGGCGCGTTGGTCAGAGAGGTCAATGCCGTGTTTACGGGCATTTTTCATCGTACGCGGGTCTGGTTTTTCGCCAATGTGATATGATGAAATACCCGCTGAATCAACCACAACGTCTTCAACGCCGTGACCTTTGAGTTTGCTTTTTAAAATACCCTCTGCCAAGGGCGAACGACAAATATTACCAAGACAAACCATTAATATTTTCACGCATTCCCCTTCTTTAGTTCCTCCCTCATTTGATGTACTGCTGCCTTCAGATTTTCTTTATAAGCGATTATCTTCTCCAGTATTACCGGGTCAGACTGCCCAAGGATTTGCGCTGCCAAAATTCCAGCATTTTTAGCACCATTCAGGGCTACTGTGGCCACTGGCACCCCAGCAGGCATCTGCAGGATTGAAAGCACTGAGTCCCAACCATCGATGCTATTAGACGACTTCACCGGTACACCCACTACCGGCAAAGGTGTAATGCTCGCTACCATACCTGGCAAGTGAGCTGCTCCACCAGCACCTGCAATTATCACACGTATGCCTCTCAAATGTGCATTTTTTGCATATTCAAACATTTTATCGGGCGTGCGATGTGCTGAAACTACATCTATTTCATAGGATATTCCAAACTCTTTCAACACATCGGCAGCCCCTTGCATCACTTGTAAATCACTTTTCGAACCCATGATGATTCCGACGAGTGGAGCGTGTGTCATTTGATGCGGTTAATAAGTTTTTTATTCTCCGATTTTTTTTCTTGTAGAGCTACCACTTCTAGCGCGTTTTTATCGACCACGGCGGTAAATTCTAGTCCTGCACTGTAGAGGCGTATGCTCACCGCGTTTTTGTTTACCTGTATTACCTCTCCCTCATGCGACACAAGTGGTCCCTCAATGATCTTAGCCTTTGCACCTACCGGTATATCTTTTACTTCGATTACAGCATGCTGATATTCTGCGAGAAAAGTTTTTAGACGATCCATCTCCTCATCGCGAACGATGGCGGGCTTTTTAAGCCAATACACAAAATTCAGCACACCAGGTGTTTGTAGTACATGGATGCGTTCGTTCTCCTCAATGCGCACAAATACATACGAGCGTATAATTACCTCATCTACATATTTACGCCTATCACTCCATTGTTTAAGCACTCTGCGGATGGGACAATAATTGTCGATGCTTTGGCGGGTGAGCAAATCGGCGACCTTTTTCTCATTTCTGGGTCTTGTGTACACGATCATCCATTGCTTACCCATATAAAACGTGTTTTAAAGCTTTCAATTTGCAAAGTAAAAACCCTCTCTTGTAAACATTGACATGGAGTGAAAAAATTATTTCAAAATTTACGTACTATGTATTGCATAGTACATTTTTATATTTATATCTTTGTTTTGTAATTCTCATCGTCAAAGTGTGAATGATTTAAAGGAGCAAGCCAGCGCGCAAATGCGTAAAGGCGTACTTGAACTCTGTGTTTTAGCCATTCTAAATCAAGGAGATGCTTATTCTAGTGATATAATTGAGGCATTGAAAAAGCACGAAATCATCCTCGTAGAAGGTACCCTGTACCCTCTGCTTACGCGCATGAAAAACCATGGACACCTCACCTACCGATGGGAAGAAAGCAACCAAGGCCCACCACGCAAATACTACTCGATTACCCCAACGGGAAAAGAATATTACAATACTTTAAAAAACATGTGGATCGATTTTTCAACGTCTATCAACAAACTTTTACAACAATGAAAAAAACAAGAACAACACAGATAGCTCGCGTACCATTCACCATGAGTTTAGAAGCATATGAAACTCTGTCATTGTACTTAGAAAATTTAAAGAAAGTCATTCATCCAGAGTACCAAGAAGAAACGTTGAAAGATATCGAGTTGAGAATTGCAGAGTTGTTAAATCAAAAAAATCAATCCAATCAAATCATTGAAAAAGAACTGATCGACGAAATTGTCAAAATAATCGGTAAACCAGATGAATTTTTGGAACAAAATGAAATTTCAAGTGCGTCATCAGAACACTATAAATTCAAAAAGAAATTGTTCAGAGATCCTGATAATAACCTTTTGGGAGGTATTGCTGCAGGATTATCACACTATTTATCTGTACACAGAAGTGTACTTCGGATCTTATTTATCTTACTAACTTTTTATAAAGGAATTGGAATTTTGTTATACCTTTTCTTTTGGGCAATAATACCAAAAGCAAAAAGTTATGTTGAAAAAATGATTATGAAAGGTGAAGAGATTCCAAGCAAATTTTTAGATCAATCGATGATTGACAAATATTATTCTGAAAAATTAAGTAGTTCGAAAAATATTAACAACATATTTTTTGTTAAATTATTAGACTTTATTGTAAATATTTTGATTTATACTAAAAATTTTTTAGTAAATTTCTTTTCACGAAGCGCATTGATAATTTTGTCTATTGTAATTCTTTTGTTTTTATTTGTAATGTTTCTAACAGTTTATGGAATTATTACTGATAGTATTACAATTAATAGTATCAAAATATCTAAGGAAAATGCATTAAACTATCTCTTACTCATCTTCCCCTCTACCCTGCAGTTGGTTGTATTTATTATAAGCAGCATAATTTTCGCTGTCAGTCTTTTAGCTGCATTAAGAGTAGGATTTAAAATTTTAACTAAAAAGGCAGAAACAAAACGCATAAAAAGTCTTTTTCTCGCAGTTTTTATGTTAGTGCTCTCAGCTGTTTTTACAGGTGCTGTAGTATTTACTATAAAAAGAAATTTTGCTGTGAAATCTTCTTACGTACTTCAATCAGAAAATTTTTTACTTTCAAGAGGAGATACTTTATTTGTTGTACCCATAAATTTGATTTCCAATAATGTCCTTCCTATTGTATTGACGAAAGATTCTATATATTTATCGAATATTGATATAATTCTTCTTAAAAGTCAAACAAATAATACTAAATATTTTTTAAAAGCAGAAGCTAAAGGTGCTGATGAAATAGAAGCTTTTAAAAATATTCAATACATAAAGTATCAAGTGTATAGAGATGGTAATAAAATTTATGCTTTTTCGTATTTTACATTTCCAAAAAATATTGGATTTAGAGAACAAAAAGTGGTTATTGAAGTACACCTTCCAGTAGACCAAATAATTTATTTACCTGAGATTTTTTTTACACAATATAACTTTTTTGTAGAAGAGGAAACAGAAGTATCTTTACCAGGATTTTATAAAATGACTGAAGAAGGACCTGTTAAATTGTAGATTTTTACACCAAAATACTTTCTGAAAGGGCGATTATCTATATTTGTACAAAATCTCAAGAGTGAGAAAATTTTTTAGTTTTTATTTTATTTTTATTTTTTCCATTTTAATTTATTCCAATCCAAAGCCTTCTTTTAAAACATTTGGCCCTACTATTACCAAAGGAAGTGGAACTAACTGGCAAGTAACCCAAACTAAGGAAGGATTAATAATTGTAGCATCCTCTTCAGGGGTTAAAATATTTGATGGCTACAACTGGGAACTTGTAAAAAACAGACTTAACTCAGAAATATTTTCACTAAGTTACAATTACAAAGATTGCAATATCTATGTAGGTGGCTTAGAAGACTTCGGTTATATAGAGCTCGATAATTCAAATAAATGGAAATATATTTCGTTGTTTAATCTATTACCGCTTTCTCAAACTTCATTCGGTAAAATATGGCAAACGATCACCACAGATAATGTTTATTTTATTAGTGAAAAATTTATTTTTGAATACGACCAAAAGAAAATTACTATTCATCAACCAGAAAACAATACTTTTTACAAGGCTTTTGTATATAAAAATACTTTAATTTTTCAAGAAGAAGGAATCGGGCTTTTTACAATTACCGATAAAAAGAAAAAATTTTTAAAAAACAGTAATATTTTTAACGATAAATTAATTGAATTTATACTTCCAACCACTCGAGGCACAAAATTATTTTTTAGTGATGGTGTAGTTGCGCATTGCAGGATAGAAAATGAGGAAATAAAAGACGTAATATTTGAAAGCAATCAAGTATCGAAATATATAAGAGAAGGATCTTTAAGAAAAATCCTCCAACTGTTTGATGGAAATTACGCCTTCGCATTAGGAAATGCTGGTGTCGTTATTACAGATTCCACCTTTAACATCAAATATATCTATAATCAAGAAAACAATCTCATTAACGAATTTGTAAACGATGTATATGAAGATTACTTTGGAAATCTTTGGACAGCAGAAGAGTATTTAATTCGATTTATCAACTACGGTTCACCTTACAGTATTTACTCTAATTCAGATGGAATTAAAGGAATAATACATTCATTTGTTGATCTAGAGAATACCACATACTTATCAGATCAATACAATATTTACATTTTTGATAACAATGAGTTAAAAAAAATATTTCAATTAAACGAAATTATCCGAAAGATTTATAAAATAGATGAAACTTCATTCTTTGTATTAACAAACAAATGTGTATATAAATTTGAAAATCGGAAAATCATTAAATTATTTGAATTTTCCGAGGGAAAAAATATTTTTACACTTGAATCTACAAAGAAACTTTATGGAGTTTACAACAATCATCTAATTTTAATTTTTTCAATAAAGTCTTCAAAAGTATCTTTTGAATATGTCAAAACCCTAGACCAAGTTGAATTAAGCGATATAGTAGTAGATACTAATAAAAGGATATGGTTTTCTACTACTTCTAGTGGAGTAGGATTTCTGTACGAGGGAAAACTGAAATTTTACGATACAAAATCAGGGCTACCTTCCTATTTCAACAATCGAATAGTACATGTAAACAATCAGATTTATATATTAACTCAAGAAGGGGTTTATAAGCCTGATAAATACTTGAATAATCTAAGAAGAACTGCTGATTTCGGCGATTACATTTCTAAACAATTTGTATCAAATATATATCCTTCAAAATTCGGATTATTTATCAAACTAACAAACGAAAATAATCAAAATGAATATTACTTAATAAACTCAACGCTTACGGCCGAAAACGATTTTAATAAAATTTTTAAATACTTGCCAGAAAGAGGATTTGCCGGTTGGCATTTAACTCATGACGATAAACTTCTGATTACATTTATTGAAGGACTTTATGTACTTGATTTAAATAAGTCACATAAATTGTATCAACCCCTTGAAATTTCAATTCAACAGATGTTGTACAATCAAAAGGGATACTATGATGAAAAACACAAAAGAATAGTTTTAAATTACGATTATGGACCTTTGCAAATATTTATCACATCGCCTTATTATGAGGGTCAAGATAAAATTACATATTTCTATCGGATAAAGAATGAAAACAACGAATGGCAAGAATTAAAAAATAGCAATGTAATTGTAATACCACAACTTCATTTTGGTAATTATGAAATTCAGATTTATGCTCGTAACATTTATGGCATTAATAGCGAAATAAAATCCATTCCGATCCATGTCAAAACCCCATGGTATTTAAATTTTTACTTCCTAGTAATTTTGGTTTTACTGATTGTAATTACTCTTTTGTACATCCAAAAACTTAGAGAAAGTTATCTTGCAAAAAAGAATAAAGAACTCGAAGAATTAGTACAACTTAGAACAAAGGAATTAATCGAAGAAAAGAGGGAATTAGAGCGCTCAAAAGATGAATTGTACGAATTATCGAAACAACGCAATCAACTGCTCGGCGTATATGCTCATGATTTAAAGAATCCATTAAGCGCTATTGATGGCATAAAGGAATTAATGGAGGTAACTATTTCAACTACCGATCTTGATAATCCAACAAAGAAGGAGTTGCTCGATTATTTATCGATGATTAAGAGTTCTACGACTCAAATGATGAGTATAATCCAAGATATTTTAAGTAGCGTTCGTCAAGATACCTTTAAGCAAAAAATTGATAAAAAAATCGTAGATATCATTGAAATATTGAGTGAGCATTACTCATTAATGAACAATTATGCTCGTCAAAAAAATATTCAAATTCACTTTCAACCTAGAGGAAAATTTTTGGTAAATATAGATGAAAGAAAAATAGGGGAAGTTATTCAAAATTTGCTATCGAATGCGATAAAATACAGCAATGAAAATTCTACTGTTGAAATAGGTATAACCACTGAAATTAGAAACAGTAAAGAATACGTAAAAATTAGTATAAAAGATCAAGGTCCGGGCTTTACAGAAGAAGATAAGAAAAAAATGTTTGGTCTTTTTCAACGTTTATCCGCTAAACCCACAAAGGGTGAGAGTTCAACAGGATTAGGTTTATATATTGTAAAAAATTATACAGAACTAAACGATGGGTTTGTAGAGCTCGAAAGCACTCACGGAGAGGGATCAACATTCCATATTTACTTGCCTTTAGTTGAAAAAATCATTTGAGATTAGCAAAAAAATAACCAATAGCCGAAAAGTATATAAATAGCCATAAAGAATAGTGAATCAAATAGTTTTATTGAAGTTTTTCTCTTTAAATACATATAGAAATAAACAGCGATTAAGGAAAAGAAATAAGCCACAAACATGCATCTGTAATTAATCACATTATCGTCATAACTACCTAAAAAAAACAAAGGAAAAACGAAAACTACTGCCCAATTAAATACTCCACTTCCCATCAAATTGGAGATAGCTACCGAAGAAATGTTTTTTCGAATTAAAAAAATTGTTAGCAAAAATTCAGGAATGCTCGTAATACTGCCTATCAGTAAAGCACTTGTAAGTATATCTTTTCCGCCAAAAACTAATGAAATAGCTTGACCTGATTCAACCAGCAAAATACTGCCAAAAAACGTCATTAATAATCCATATAAAAGAGCTAAAATGGGATGTGTTTTAATATAAGTAAATGTAGGAAGTTGTCTTTCATTTAAATTCCTCAAAACACTTTTACGCACCAAATAACCAAATAGTATAAAAAGAATTAAAACAATTGTAAATGTAAGAGGATGAATTTTTGGCGTATATATGAAGTTTAAAAACAGTATAAAACCTAATAAAATCTGTACCCATAGGTCTTCTTCGCGATGAAATCCGGATACCTTCAAAGGATATCGCCAAACTACCAAGCCAAGCAATAATGTGAAATTAAAAACATTGCTACCAATAACTAAGGGAAGGGGAACAGCTGTGTAATGGGAATGCAGACTGTAAATAACACAGAAAATTTCAGGTAATGATGTAAATGCCGAAAGTATCAAAAACCCTATTGCAGCGGGCTGATGTCGAAAAAAAACTGAAATGTGAATCGTAAATCGATACAAGAAAAAATATCCTGATCCTATGAGAATAATGGCTGGTATCAGGAGTAGAGCAATCATGCTAGCGCTTTCGACTTATGGTACCTTCGATTTCTTGTTTTACTTTTTCAATCTCTTTCGTTGTATCACTGAGTTTTTCCTTTTCAATTACTTCTTCAGCCGAACGAGTAATTTCATTTTTTATTTCTTGAGTGGCTCGGCGTATTTCATAAAGTCCGCGCCCTAAACTACGGGCAATTTCCGGAATAGAATCAGCACCGAAAAAGAGCAAAACAAAAAGCAGTATGAAAACTATTTCCCCGAATCCAATAAAAAGAAGCACTTTTAAATTGACTTTATACCTAGCAAAGATATAGCTACAAATAAAAAAGCCGGACGAAAGCCGGCTTTTTCAAAGTGCTAAATTTTACTGAACTATTTACACATTTGCTGCCTTGTGAGCTTCTAGCAACTTAATGCGGTCTTCTTCGCTAAAGGTGTCGTATACTACAGGAGTAGCGATGAACAGCGATGAGTATGTACCTACGATCACACCCATCATAAGAGCAAACATGAACCCTCGAATCACTTCTCCTCCGAAGATGAAAATGATTACCAATACAAATAAAGTGGTAAGAGAGGTGTTGATCGTGCGACCTAATGTATTGTTCACCGCTTCATTGATTACTTCGTTGATAGGTTTACGACGGCTGTGGGTTGCAAAATACTCGCGAATGCGGTCGAAGACAATAACAGTATCGTTAAGCGAATAACCAATAACTGTAAGCAATGCCGCGATAAAAGCCTGATCGATTTCCAGCGTAAACGGAACGATGCCGTAGAGCAACGAGAAGAGTGAAATTACCACCAGAACATCGTGGAAGGCTGCCAGAACTGCGCCAAGGCTGAATTGCCAACGGCTAAAGCGCACAAGGATGTACAGGAAGATCACCAGCAATGAAAACACCAATGCCCAAATTGCTGACTCCTTGATGTCGTCGGCTATGGTAGGACCTACCTGGCGCTCAGCCACAATACCGATTCCACTGTCGTTATCCAAAAATTGATTTTCAGGAATTTCATTAGCATAGAAAGGCTTGCAGGCTTGATAGAGCTTGTCTTTAATTTCGTTTTCTACCTCGAGTCCGGTTTGATTGATCTTGTATTTGGTGGTAACAATCACTTGATTGGCAGATCCAATGGTCTTTACGGTAGGCACAATCTTTTTACCCGACTCATCGATGAAATATTCACCAATTGCTGTGGCCAGTTTTACCGTATTTACGGGCTGGTCAAAACGAATCTGATAAGATCGCCCGCCCACAAAGTCAACACCGTAATCCAATCCTCTTGTAAACAGAGAAATGATGCCTGCAACGATAATAACTCCCGAAACTACGTATGCGCGCTTTCGAAGAGCTAAGAAATCTACTTTTGAATTGGTGAATATTCCTTCGGTAAGTTTGGAAGAAAAGGTAATATTTTTCTTCTTCTCTAAACGCGCTTCGAATATTAGACGTGTAATGAAAATGGCACAGAAAAGCGAAGTGAAAATACCGATGATCAATGTGGTAGCAAAGCCTCTGATAGGACCTGTACCAAATACATAGAGGATGATACCGGTGAGCAATGTCGTAACATTGGCGTCGATAATGGACGAGTAAGCTGCCTTATAACCGTCAGAAATAGCCAGTTTCAATCCCTTGCCGGCGCGCAACTCTTCGCGAATGCGCTCATATATAATCACATTAGCATCTACTGACATACCGATGGTGAGCACGATACCGGCAATACCTGGCAAGGTAAGCACTGCACCAAGCGAAGCCAGCAGTCCAAAAATGAAGAACATGTTTACTACCAGCGCTACGTTAGCGGCCACACCAGCATTTTGGTAGTAAAAGATCATGTAAATCAATACAATCACCAGAGCAATTACAAAAGACCAGATACCAGCTCTGATAGATTCTTTACCAAGTGAGGGTCCTACTACATCAGCTTGAACGATGCGTGCCGGAGCAGCAAGTTTACCAGCTTTTAAAATGTTAGCTAAGTCTTGTGCTTCTTGGATGGTAAAATTGCCGGTGATTTGGGTACGACCTCCGGGAATTTCATTTTGCACTTGAGGAAAGGAGTACACCAGATTGTCGAGCACTACAGCTACAGAGCGTTTTGGCTCCTGGCTGGCAGCTTCGCGAGTGATTTTTTGCCATTTTTGAGCGCCCACAGCATTCATAGTCATGGTCACGATGGGGCGGTTGCGCTCGTCGAAGTCCTGGCGGGCATCGATCACCACATCTCCAGATAGGTCAGGACGATCATCGCGATTGCCCTTGATGGCAAGCAAGAAGAGCTGCTGAGTTGACCCCTCGGGCTTAGCAGACCAGAGAAACTTTACATAGCGCTTATCAGCCGGTAATAAAGCTCTGATCTGAGGCATGGAGAGGTATTTGTTTACCTTAGCTGTATCTTTCACTAAAGCGATACCCACAATAGGCCCGGGTACAGCTTTGTTGTTTTGAAAATCGTAATAGGGTGCAAGCACCTCAAAGAGTGGATTGTACTGATTTTCTATCGAAGCTGTGTCACTTTCAGCTTTAGCAGTATCGGATGTGTTCTTAGTTTGGTCTGCTTGAGCGGTAGTTTGATCGTCTTCTACGCTCTTAATGTCGAGGATATCAGAAGGTTTTTGTTCTTTTTTATCATCAGTAGCAGTTGATTCCTTCTCTCTGGGCGCCAGCACTCTCAAGCGCTCGTTGGCTTGACTTAAGAAGTCGAGGAATTCAGAGCCTTCATACAGGTTCCAGAATTCGAGCTGGGCTGTGCTTTGCAAAAGTTTTTTCACGCGCTCTGGCTCTTTCACACCGGGTAACTCAATGAGAATACGGCCGCTGTTTTCGAGCTTTTGGATGTTTGGCTGCACTACGCCAAATTGGTCGATACGGGCACGCAGAACGGTGAATACATTGTCAATAGCGCCTTGAACTTCACGGCGAATTTCTTCCTTAATTTTTTCATCAGGTGCATTAAAACCTACTCGATCGTTGAGCATTTTGGTACCAAAAAGCGTAGGATCAGAGTAGCGCAGCGACAGTCCTTTGGTCTTCATCAGAGCGTCGAGCTCTGTGAAAAACAGGTTGGCGTAATTGTCTTGAGTGCTTCTCAGTTTTTTGTCTGTATTGTCAAGGGCTTCGATGATCAGAGGATTGTTTTTATCGCCAGCCAGGCTACGAATGATGTCGCGCACCTGTACCTCAAGGATCACGTTCATACCTCCTTTAAGGTCGAGTCCAAGGTTCAACTCCTTTTGTTTAACCTCAGCGTATGTGTATTTTTTTATAAGGAGGTTTAAAACTTTTTCGGAAGCCATTGAGTCGAGATAGCGCTGTTCGGCTTCTCTGTCGCCCTTAGCGTATTCATGAGCTTTTCGCTCTATTCTCGAGGCTGTAAAGGTGAAAGTGAGCTGGTAAAGGCAAGCGATCGCAAAGGCTATAGCGAAGCCTTTGATAAGTCCCTTATTTTGCATTCCTTACGTTGGATTAATATGTTTTTTATTTTGAGGCCGCAAATATAGCCGCCTGTTTCTAATTCAAAAGTCCTGAGTTTTATTTAAATGGCCATACCTGGTTTTTAAAATCGACTCGTGCCAATCTGTAATACTTGTCGAGTGTTACTTTCTTAATATCTTTAAATGGAATGTCGGTTTTAAGCTCATACACAGGCCTCACCCAGGGCCAATAGGGCGCGGTGATAAATCCTTCGCGTGGCTGTGTCTGATACATCAAGTCAAGCGGAATGAAGTACGCATACTCTTTATCGGCCTCCACATACACCTCTGCGGGCATGATTGCTTTACCAGAATTTTCTATCACAACTACTGCTCGACCGTCGGCATCTTCACGCACCTCTTTGATGGCGATTTTTAGCGTTTTGGTAGAGTTAATCCATTGATGAAAATACCAATGGAGCTTTACACCCGATACTTTTTCCATACACTTGCGCAGTTCATCCGGACCAGGATGTTTGAACTTATATATGTCGTAAAAAAGCCTCAACCCATCAATCACTTTCTCACGGCCAATGATTCCTTCGAGTTGGGCCAGTAGTAAAGAACCCATGTAATACGCTGCTGTACCATAGTTTCTGTTGGTGTTAAAATGATCCGCATGTATGGCCATAGGTTCAAAATTGTCATCGCGGGCTAAAGCTACATAGCGCTCGAGCGAAGGAATGTGCGGATTTGCCCGACGAAGCGGGTCATCAGGAGGAAAGAGCTCATTCATAATAAGATCCTCGACATACGTGGTAAATCCTTCGTCCATATAGTGGTGTAAGGATTCATTAAATCCCAAAATGCCATAAAACCAGCAGTGTGCAGCCTCGTGTACGCACAGACCCACCATACCCTTAAGCTCACCGCTGCCTAAAACAAGCGTAGCCATTGGATATTCCATCCCTCCATCTCCACCTTGAATGAAAGAATACACCGGATACGGATAGGCGCCTACATACTTTTCCATAAGCTGAAAAAAGCGCTCCATGTAGTCAGGCAGTTGCTCCCATGTGCTTACGTTTGCCGTCCGAGGTTTGAAAAAAAACCGCAACAGTGGTCCTCCGGGCACTTGGTGCGTTTTGTGGACGTACTCCGGATCGGCAGCCCACACAAAGTCGTGCACATTTTCAGCCTTGAAGTGCCAAGTAATGCGTGCATTCGGCTTGTGTTTTACAGTTTTTGACGTATATCCGTGGCCTATTTCATCGGCATTCTGCAATACTCCGGTAGCAGCCACTACATAGCGAGCTGGCAGAGTGATGCGCACATCCCAGTCGCCGAAAATTCCATAAAATTCTCTGCCGATGTAGGGATTAGGATGCCAGCCCAGTCGGTCGTAGTTGCACAACTTCGGGTACCATTGCGCCATGCTGTAGGCTACGCCTTCGACGTTATTACGGCCTGTGCGTCTGATTTGTACAGGTACCTGACTTTGGTAGCGCATATCGATTACCGCGCTATCGCCAGGTAATACAAAGGCTTTTGGAACATGAAGAATGGTCTCATACAGATTAAAAGGTGTCTCCTGGCCATTGATTTTCAAAGACTGAATGCGGTGATAACCGATTTCGTCAGGCTTAAGTTTTGAAATGCGGTTACCTACCCGTCGGTCGGGATCGGCGATGGTGCGCGAGCGTACATCCATCATGCTTCCAGGCTGAAAGGCATTGTAATACAGATGGAAAAATAGTTCTTGGAGGGTATCTGGACTCTGATTGTACACCACCAATCGCTGAGTACCTGAAAATTGGTGCTTTCGGTCGTCAAAATCGACGGCAATGTCATATTTCACGCGCAGCTGCCAGTCAGTTGCAAATGATTTGGTAAGTGGGAATAGCAATAAGAGAAAAAAAAACCACGAATTCTTCATCAGCCGAATTTTGGACTGCCAAAGAAAGGCACCGGCAGAAAATAAAAAAACCGACAAAATGTCGGTCGAGTCAGTGGAGCTGGCGGGATTCGAACCCGCGTCCAAACAAGGAACACATCAGCTTTCTACATGCTTAGTCTGTCGTTGCTTTTTCGACCATCGGATGGAGACAGACACCCTGCCGATGGCTTAGCTGCTGTGTTTTCGGGGCGTGTTCGCAGCCTACACTCCCCTATTCACCCTTTTATGACACCCTGTAATCTACCGCCGGGCGAATCGGCTGTAGCAGGATGACTTGCTCTGCCACCTGGTGGCAGATAAAGCTAACCAACATCCCGTTGATTAAGCAGCAAGTGCGTAGTTGTTGTTGCCATTTATGGCTGTGACCAAGATTTACGAGCGTCGTCACCTGGCTCGGCATGCTTACTGACACATTCACCTTGCTGTCAAAACCAGTCAGCCCCCAAAGAACGTTTTTACGACCGCAAAGGTATCAATTGTTGTGCAGAATTTTCAAACCTGAGCCTTTCACTCAATTTCCTTCGATTAATCTTTTTGGGCAATTACTTTTGCAAAATATATTCATATATCTATTGGAATCACTGATATATTTAAAATCATAAAGAAAAACGCCTCAGTAAATATTGAGGCGTTTTACATCTGTTTTTTGTCTTACGATCAAATCACTACACCTGCTGAAGCTTGCTCGAAGCGTTTGTAGAGCTGGCTTTGGGAGAAGTCGTTTGACTTGAGGATGTACTGCAACTCGAGCTGGGCGAGGAAGCGATAGAACTGCAGGCTGTTTTGTAGCTCTTGTGAGATAGCCTTGCGCTTGCTGCCTTTAAACTGATTAAAGTAGCGAATTTCCTGGTCAAGCTGGTCGGCAAACTTGTTCATAAGGTCCAGAGCCTTGTCGTTGGCACCAGCTTTCAGGTAGCCCTCAATGATGCCAAACATGAAGTAATTGAATTCAAATTTTTCGATCGGCATCTTTTCCATACAGAAATCGAGAGCTTTTATGGCCTTTTCGTTTTGGCCTTCGGCTGCCAATTCAGAAGCCAAACGCGCATAGATGTTGCGGAAGTTGAAGCTCAAACGGCGATTAGTTTCATCGAGGTACACATCGGGTAGCTCCATGTTGCCGAACTGAAACTTGTTCATCAGGTTGTTGTACATGATTTCGGTGTCCACCTTACCGAATTCGAAGCGCTGACCTTTGTCGGCCATTTTCATCGGCACAAAGCGATAGGCAAGCCCCTCGAGGCGGAAGTACTCGGTGAGGAAGAAGTACGAGCGATCGGTGCTGCCTACAGTGATGGAGAAATAGATTGGACGGCTCCAGTCGTTGTTGGCCAAGAGGTCGAGCACCATGATGTCGCGCTTAGCCAGATAGTCCATGTCTAGATCTACGTCGATGTAGTCGAGTATTTTGGCGGTATCTGACTGGCGGACGACCTTGTTGCGAAGCACGGCTTCCTTATCAACCGGGAATCGAAGGCGCTTAACTGGGTAGTACTGAAACTCGCGCTTGCCGCCATATGCCTGGAAGCGGGTGATGGGATCATCGCTCTTGATCCATTTCATAAAGTCTTCGGCCATCCAGCGTGCATTGGCAGGGGCTACATTCGGACGCTGCTGGTAATAAAGCACATCGCGGGTACCTTGCTTGTATTGATTCCACTCGAGCGAGAAGGGCACCGGGTCGCTGTCGTATGCCTTGCGCTTCATCTGATCGATGTACCAATCGGTATTCAGCAAGCTTAGGTTTACTACACGCACGTCGGTGCGATAGCCCTCCACCTCCTGCACGTACCACAGGGGGAAGGTGTCGTTGTCGCCATTGGTGAAGAGAATGGCGTTTGGCGCACAACTGTCGAGATATGCTTTCGCAATATCACGTGCGGTGTAGCGATTAGCGCGGCTGTGGTCGTCCCAATTCTCTTTGGCCATAATGCCCGGCACCAGAAGGGTGCACAGAGCAGACACTGCAAGAGCATGAACTGGCTTATTGAACTTCTCGCGCAGCAGGTCAAGAATTCCAAATACACCTAAGCCAATCCACATAGCATATGCGTAGAAAGAGCCTACAACAGCATAATCCCTTTCCCGAGGTTCAAAGGGCTTTTGGTTTGTATAGACAATCACAGCCACACCAGTAAAGAAGAAAAACAGAAACACTGCCCAGGCATCCTTTGGATTCTTTTTAAAGTGATACCACAGGCCAAAAATGCCGAGCAACAAGGGCAGCAAATAGTATTTGTTGCGAGCCTTGTTGTTTTTCATATAGTCAGGCAGATTCTTCTGCGGACCAAGGCGTATGTTGTCGATAAATGGTATGCCTGAGATCCAATTGCCTTTTGTCAACTCATAACGTCCTTGGTCGTCGTTTTGGCGACCGGCGAAGTTCCACATAAAATACCGCCAGTACATGTGGCCGAGCTGATAGTCGAAGAAAAACTTTAAGTTTTGGCCCACGGTGAGCTTCTTTTCCGGGTTGCGGATGTTTGCTAAGCGCTTGTAGTTTTCTATATGCTCTGGATCATCGCTCCACATACGAGGAAAGAATCCGATGGTTGACTTATCCCAGTTGCGCTCTGAATACTTTGCATCATAAGAAATCACATAACGGCCAGCCTCCTCATCGCGCACATAGATGGGCTTGCCGTCTTTAAAGGGGTTATTTCTGTCAAGCTGCGAATTAAAATACTGACCATACAGAATTGGGAAGTCGCCGTACTGTTCGCGCTTATAGTAGGCCAGCAAGCTTAGGGCATCCTCTGGATTGTTTTCGTCGATGGGGGGATTGGCATTTGAGCGGATAGCAAGAGTAAGGAAGCTCGAATAGCCAAGTATGATGTAGAAAATGGAAAGAGATATGACGTGCATGTAGTAGTAGCCTTTTTGCTTGGCATACCAAAGAGACCAGACAAAAATTCCGACTAAAAGCAAGGTGGTAAAGATGGTACCGGAATCAAATGGAAGACCGAAGGTGTTGACCAGCGTAATTTCCATGAAGCCATACAAACGCAATAGAAATGGAATGATCACTACGAAAATTACCCCCAGAATGCCCACACCTATTGCATTGGCTACCAAGAAGTTAAGAGTAGTAATTTTTTGATATTTTTTAAAAAAGTAAATCATGGTGATCGCTGGCACAGTGAGGAACACCAGGATGTGAACGCCCACCGAAAGCCCTACCAAAAAGGCGATGAGAATGAGCCAACGGTCAGCGCGCGGATTCCAGTCCACTTCGCGTTCCCACTTCAAAATAGCCCAAAAGGCGATGGCCGTAAAGAAGGACGACATCGCATACACCTCGCCCTCTACGGCTGAGAACCAGAAACTGTCGCTGAACGTATAAGCCAGCGACCCAACTACCCCACTGCCGAGAATGGCGATCATGGTCGTTTGATCGTTGCGGCCAAGGCTTTCGGCAAGTTTGCGTCCAAGTGCAGTGATGGTCCAGAACAAAAAGAGAATGGTAAAGGCGCTGGAAAGGGCCGAAAGAGTGTTTACCCAAAAGGCCATTTGGGTCCAGTCGCCAAAGGCGAAAATGGCCATTACGGCACCGAGCAATTGAAAGAGAGGTGCCCCTGGTGGGTGACCAACTTGAAGTTTTACAGATGTTGCAATGTATTCTCCACAATCCCAGAAAGATACGGTAGGTTCGAGGGTGAGCATGTAGGTGAGCAAGGCAATGCCAAACACAGCCCAACCTACAATGTCATTCCACTTTTTGTAATTTTCCATTTCTTAGGTAAATCTTTTTTTGTTTGTGGGCGAAAATAGGACAAGGCGATAAATAGGTGATAAATTTTGTGTGATGTAAATACAGCTAAAAATTTTGAGGTTGTTTTAAAATGTTTTAAAAAACTAGTAACAAAAATTTACTAGCATCAGCTGACGCCTTCCGAGAGTACATTCTCTTTTCGAATGATTCCGCATTCGACATCCGAAACATTGAAATTCACCAATATTCTAAGTTTTAACCTATTAATCTAAAACAGGTAAGGATTTGTTTGTGATGAACTTCTGCTAAATTTTCTACGGATTTTACTTCGATAAAAACTTTATTATAGACCAGTAAATCAAGTCAAAAACCTTAATCTACACATGTATCTCTGAAGCAGGAATTAGTACTTCTTTTCTGTCATGTAATCCTCTTTCAAACTATTCGGCATGTAATGCTGCCATATAAACCGATTCAAATAATCTAGGACCGAAGGCTTTGTGGACAATAAAAATCGAGCCTCTAATTTGATAGGAAATTTTGTTTTCTCTAATTAAGAATTTTTAAATAACCTTAGATAGATTCATTACGACATAATTTTTTAACAGCAAAAAATTTAATTTTTTTGAATATCCCGTGGAATTTGCAGAGGTTCGATGATTTTTATTAATCTCTTTCTTAACACTGTGCTATTCTGCGAGTTCTGCGGGAGTTTTAAACTCCCGCTGAGCTCGATGATTTATGCAGAATTCAAATATTCATCACTTGGGATGAATCATGTCCTCTGGACGGACCCACTGGTCGAATTGTTCCGGAGTAAGCAGGCCGAGCTCTACGGCTGCTTCTTTTAGGGTTTTGCCTTCTTTGTGGGCCTTTTTGGCAATCTTAGCCGCATTTTCATAGCCGATGTGTGGATTCAGTGCCGTAACCAGCATCAAGCTGTTGTCGAGATGGCGCTTGATGACCGGCAGATTGGGCTCTATGCCCACAGCGCATTTGTTGTTGAAGCTTTCACACGCATCGCCCAGCAAGCGCGCACTGGTCAGAACATTGTAGGCGATCACAGGCTTAAACACATTGAGCTCAAAGTGTCCATTGCTGCCAGCCACGGCCACGGCCATATCGTTGCCAATGACCTGTGCGCACACCATTGTAAGAGCTTCCGGCTGTGTAGGATTCACCTTGCCCGGCATAATAGATGAGCCCGGCTCGTTATCAGGTATCAAAATCTCACCAATACCACAGCGCGGACCAGAAGATAGCATGCGGATGTCGTTGGCAATCTTCATACAGCTCACGGCTACGCGCTTCAGCGCGCCAGAGAGCTCTACCATGGCATCGTGGGCAGCCAGAGCCTCAAACTTATTGGGAGCAGTAATAAAGGGCAGTCCTGTGAACTCGGCAATCTTTTGTGCCACAAGCACGTCGTAACCTTTGGGAGCGTTAAGACCGGTACCCACCGCAGTTCCACCGAGAGCAAGTTCGCGTACCATTTCCAGGGCATTGCGCAGGGCGCGCAGACCGTTGTCAAGTTGCTGCACATAGCCGCTAAACTCCTGGCCCAGTGTGAGCGGAGTGGCATCCATAAAGTGGGTACGACCGGTTTTTACTATGTCTTTGAAGGCTTCTGATTTTGCCTTAAGCGTATCTCGTAGCACTTCGATCTGCGGGATGGTGCGGGTTACCACCAGCTTGTAAGCCGCAATATGCATAGCCGTGGGGAAGGTATCGTTGCTCGATTGTGATTTGTTTACATCATCGTTTGGATGGAGTACTTTTTTCTCATCGGTCAGTTTACCACCGGCCAGCACATGCGCGCGATTGGCAATTACCTCATTAACATTCATATTTGACTGCGTTCCAGAACCGGTTTGCCAGATCACAAGTGGAAATTCGTCGTAGAGCTTGCCCTCGATGATCTCATCGCACACCTTTGAGATCAGGTCGCGTTTCTCAACTGAAAGCACCCCTAGCTGACCGTTAGCATGTGCTGCTGCTTTTTTCAAGTAGGCAAATGCCTCAATGATTTCGCGAGGCATACTGCCCTCAGGGCCTATTTTAAAATTGTTGCGCGAGCGCTCTGTTTGAGCACCCCAATAGCGGTGAGCGGGTACCTGTACCTCGCCCATTGTATCGCGTTCAATGCGGTATTCCATGATTGAAAAGAGTTGAATTGAGCCGCAAATATTGCCCACGACTGCCGATCCTTCAATTTTTTTTGGGCGAAGAATTCTTGTTTATACAATGTTCATAGCAATGATGGAGGAATTAATGACTGACTTTTTCAAACAATTGCATTCTTACAACTGTCTTTACTTTCGTGCTTAAATTTTTTGCTACAGATGACCCTCGAAATTGCCGCCCGCTATCTACACTTTATAAGCATTTTTGCCATTGTGGCAGCCTTGTCGATCGAAGCCTTTAGCGTAAGGCCCGCCATGACCCGCGCTGAAATCGGACGCATCAGCCGCATTGACGGCATTTACGGACTGGCAGCGCTCACCTTGCTAGCGGCCGGCTTCACACTTTGGTTTTGGGTGGGTAAGCCTGCAGACTATTATTCAAAAAACTTCCTCTTTCACACAAAACTCGCCCTGTTTACCGCTGCCGGCATACTATCGGCCTGGCCTACCGTCTTCTTCCTCAAAAAGCGCAAAGGAAATCCCGACGACATTGTGATTGTACCAGTACACATCCGCAGGATGATCACCATTCAGCTCATTTTGATCGCTTGCATACCCTTACTGGCCGGACTTATGGCCAAAGGCATAGGATATTTTGGTTCCTGAAAAAGAAAACCTCCTAATGACCAAACGCGAAAAAGTAAAATATCTCCTTACCGAACTCGACCGACTGTATCCTGATCCACCAGTACCACTCCATCACAGCGACCCATACACCTTGCTGATAGCAGTGCTGCTCTCAGCTCAATGTACCGATGAGCGCGTAAACCGCATTACTCCCCTGTTGTTTGCAGAAGCTGATAATCCCTACGATATGGTGGCTCTGGGGCTTGAACGCATTGCCGAAATCATCCGACCCTGCGGCCTTACGCCTATGAAATCAAAAGGCATTTACGAACTCAGCAAAATCCTCATCGACAAATACCACGGCCAAGTACCGGCTGACATGGAAGCCCTTGAAGCTCTACCTGCTGTAGGGCATAAAACGGCTTCTGTAGTGATGGCACAGGCATTTGGAGTGCCGGCCTTTCCGGTAGATACCCACATCCACCGCATGATGTATCGATGGGGACTTTCGGACGGCAGTAGTGTACAACGTACAGAACGCGATGCCAAGGCCCTCTTCCCCAAATCGCGCTGGAACAAACTCCACTTGCAAATCATTTTTTACGGCCGGGAGTACTCCCCAGCCCGTGGCTGGGATTTAGATAAAGACTTCATTACCCGCACCATAGGCCGCAAAGAAATTATCAAAGCCTGGAAACAGGAAAAAAGTAAAAAAACCAACCAACAGCCTTAACTTTTTCATTAAACTTCCTTGCAAATTTTTTAAGATAGTGTACTTTTGACACTAAAATTATTCAGAGATGAAAAGAATTATACCATTTTTTTTTGTAGTGATTGGCTCTCAGGCTCAGTTTATAAGTTCGCCACCCAATAGAGATGGTTCCATATCCACCGGAGAATACGGCGACCACACGAATGGTCGAAATGCCTGGTCCGACGGTACGCGTACATGGTACATGACCTGGGATAATACCAATCTTTATCTCGCGGTTAACAGTAATGGAAATGCAACTGATGATGAGTTTGTGATTTATATCGACACAGACCCGCAAACACCTGTAAACGGGGGTTCGAATTCAAATGGTTCATTAGCAGGAATTAATTTCGATGGAGTTGAATACACAAGACTACCATTTAGAGCAAATTTTTTGGCATACATACGAAATGGTTATCACCAACATAGAACTCACAACGGAAGTGGTGGATGGAACTCGAATGTTGACAATTCAACTGATATTGTTAAAACCACTTCAGGTAACTTACAAGAAATAGCTATAAATTGGTCATTGATGGGAGGTAGACCTTCGAGTTTTAATTTTATTATTTATTTAAATGGCGGAACTGCATATGGAGGGACTTCCATCACTGGTGCAAGTGCAGATGGAGGAACGGCATCAGATTTGACAGGAAGACAATATTTTTCTATTGAGAGTACAGGCGATGGTTCATCTACACCGCCATTTTCTAGGCTATGCTATGTAAATCAAATCGCGTCAAACAACATAAGTGCTTATGGAAGTTCATTTTTTGGAGTAACCGTAGCCGATAATCAGACTACAACTTTAAACACAAACTTGACAATTGAAAGTTTTTTACGTGTAGAAGGCGGGTGCACATGGACTGTATCAGGCGATAGGACTGTGACTTTTACAGGTAGTACTGCTACGCTCTTTAACTCCGGTTTTATGAATGCCAATCCATCGTTTGGCAATACAGCAAATTATGATATAGGCAATGGAACTGACGCAACAATACTCACCCTTGAAGGGCTTTCAAACATTGATGTGTTCAATTTTAATATCAAGAATTCTTCAACATGTCGCATCAACGGTCGGCAATTAAGAACAGGAAATACCGGAACAATAACGGTAGAAAACGGAGGAGTTCTGGAAGCAAATGCAACCAACTCTATATTAGCTGAATGGGGTGGAACTTCTAATGTGACAATAAATTCTGGTGGTTTATTACGGGTAACTTCAGGTTCTAATCTGGATATTACAACCGATAATCTTACAAACAATGCATCAGAAGGTATTTTGATTGAAGCCAATTCCCTTACTTCGTATGGAGCATTGCGCTTTACATCTTCTTACAGCGGAACAGGCACAGTCACTCAACAACGGTATCTTCGCTCGGGCACCGGTAATGCTGGTTGGAATGCTATTTCTGCCTCAATGAATGCCAGTACTGCCAGTCATTTTGGAACAATTGGTACGGATGTTCATGTCAATACCAAAAATTTGTACCGATGGGATGGCTCTGAATGGGTGAATATTACTAATGGAAGTTCGACTATCACACCTGGTATCGGTTATTACGGTTTTGTGGGCACCAACGGTATTCAAACCACTGGAGATGTTTACAATTTTACCGGAACTCCAAATACCTCCATTACAGCACCAAGTTTAACTTTTGATAATCCGGGTTCAGGGGTTACCTTCACCATATCTGGTAGCACATCTAATCAAGGTTGGAATCTTATTGGTAATCCATTTACTTGTCCTTTGGATTTCAATACTTTTACAAGAACAAACGTCGATGATGCTTTTTACATCTTTACAGGCACTGGTTATCATTCATACGCCGGAGGGGGACTTCCTAATTTATTAATCGGCCCCATGCAAGCCTTTTGGGTAAAAGCAAATGCTGCTTCACCTTCGCTTGGTACTTCTTGGTCAATGTCGTCAAACGGAAGTGTTCATTCTAATCCGGATTTACATAGAGGTACCAGCATTGAAGATTTCTTTGTGCTAGATGTAGAAGATGCCAATGACAGCGAAAAAACCGACCGACTGACCATTTCAATACATAACTCAGCAACCGATGATTTCGACAACGAATGGGATGCCTGGAAATTGCGCAACAGTGCCGGCTATCCTAATATCTACACAAAATACAACAATAATGCAATGGCAATTAATGCTGTACCTTATGCCAGCGGACTGAAAACTTTTGATGTCGGTTTTATCTCTACCCTTCACAATCATCCTTACACAATTCATCTTCGTGATCAATACCTGACAAACGGATATGGTGTATATTTAGAAGACAAAAAATTAAACCTTACACACGATTTTAAAAATGGAGCTTACACATTTATCAATGACACAATTTTTAAAGACCGCTTCATACTTAAGTTCAGCGCTATCGATCCTTTATCAACTAACCAAGCAGAAGTGCCAAAAGCCTCACCCTATCAAGCCTGGGTACACGACGGCCAGATTCATCTAAAAGGCTTTGAAAACCTCGGCCGTACTACCCTGAAAGTGACCGATATGACCGGCAAGGTAATTAAAGTTTGGAATGTAGATATTGCCGAAGGCGCCACCACTACATTTGCTTTGCCAAACCTGGCAAAGGGGGTTTATGTACTGAACATTGTGGCTGGAAACAATTCAAAAAACATTAAATTTATCTATTAATAACAAAAATCTGATCATATGAAAAAGTCTTCTGTTCTTCTTGTTATTTTGATTCTATCATTTCCTTTATTCACCTATGCTCAACCTGATCCTCCGGGAGGACCAGTGCCTGTAGATGGTGCCGTTGGTTTGCTTGCTTTGGCTGGTGCCGCGTATGGAGCGTACAAGAGGAGAATCAAAGAATAATCTATCTCTTGAGGATTTTAACGCCGGTCTCTGTACCGGCTTTTTTATTTTTAGGTTTTTCCATAATACTCTAAAGGCGTTTTATACAAAGCCATCTGATAGCAATTTCAAACTCCTAAAACAAAATTTTTTTGCTGAATTATCGGACTCGATTAAAACCATATTCAAATTTTGCAAGTTATACATCTTGCACACCGACTAATGAAAAGTCCTTTTTTGCTCGAGCAGTGGTTTGCATCGCGGGGTTGGCGAGCATTCGTTTTTCAGCGCGAAGCGTGGAATAAAATCCTACAAGGCAAATCAGGCATTGTAAATGCCCCAACGGGAAGCGGTAAAACTTACTCTGTGTTGGGCGGTGTACTTGAAGTGCTCAAGAGCGAAAATCCAAAAGGTTTAGTGTGCTTATGGATAACGCCCATACGGGCGCTGGCTAAGGAAATAGAACTGAGTGTTGCACGTGCGTTGGAGGGATGTGGTCTTAGCTGGAGGGTGGGCATACGCACGGGCGATACAGAGATAGCCGAGCGACGTGAGCAGGCAAAACAAATGCCTGAGATACTGATTACAACACCGGAAAGTCTCCATCTACTGATAGCTACGCGCGATGGCGAGCGGCTATTCGAACAACTGCGATTCGTAATAGTGGACGAATGGCACGAATTGATGGGCAACAAGCGCGGTGTGATGATGGAGCTGGCTCTTGCGTGGCTAAGGGCTCGACTGCCCGCATTGCAAACGTGGGGCATCTCAGCCACCATAGACAATATGTACGAGGCTATGCAGATATTACTCGGCAGAACTTACCGTGAAGGAATTTTAGTAAGGGCTGACTTGCGCAAGCGAATTGAGGTAATACCTGTATTGCCTGACACCATTGACCTAATGCCTTGGGCCGGGCACCTGGGAATAAAATTGTTACAAAAAGTAGTACCCGTCATCGAGCAGAGCCGCAGTACACTCATTTTTACCAACACGCGCTCACAATGTGAAATCTGGTACCAACAGTTGCTCGAGGCAGCCCCGTCGCTGGCAGGACAGATAGCCATGCACCATAGCAGCATCAGCCGCGAGATTCGCCATTGGGTAGAAGATGCTTTACACGATGGTCGATTAAAAGCCGTGGTGTGTACATCGAGTCTCGATTTGGGCGTGGATTTCAGACCGGTAGAAACCATCATCCAAATTGGCAGTCCTAAGGGCGTGAGCCGCTTTATGCAGCGCGCCGGTCGCAGCGGCCATCAACCGGGAGCCGTAAGTCGCATTTATTTCGTGCCCACGCACACCTTGGAGTTGGTTGAGTCTGCTGCCCTACGCGAAGCTATCGATCGACAAGTGATTGAGCCCCGTGAACCTTATGTGCGCAGTTTCGACGTGCTGGTACAATGGCTTGTCACTCTAGCGGTAGGTCCGGGCTTCGAGGCTGGAGAGATTCTTCATCAAGTGCGTTCTACCCACGCCTTTACATCGATCAGCGATGAGGAGTGGTACTGGTGTTTGTCGTTCATTACCACAGGTGGGCGTACACTTGAGGGATACGACGATTTTCACAAGGTAGTGCGTACCGACGACGGTCGGTATGTCGTAAAGAGCAAGCGCATCTCCCTGAGGCATCGCCTCAGCATTGGAGCCATTGTAAGCGATACGGTGATGCGCGTAAAGTTTCTTAACGGCGGATTTGTAGGCACAATCGAAGAGTGGTTTATCAGTCGCCTGAAGCCAGGCGATGTGTTCTGGTTTGCCGGACGCAGTTTAGAGCTGGTGCGTGTACGTGGTTTAGAGGTTACTGTACGCGCCAGTCAGCAAAAAGAAGGCCTTGTGCCCAGTTGGATGGGTGGACGCATGCCCCTCTCTGGCCAGATGGGCGCCATGCTGCGTGAAAAACTCCAAGAAGCCTTCGACGACAAGACAACCGACCCGGAGCTTAAGTTTATCTCACCTCTTTGGAAGTTACAGCTCGAGCGCAGTGCCATACCCGGACCTGATCAGTTGCTGATCGAATATCTCGTTTCGCGTGAAGGACATCACCTCTTTGTCTATCCCTTCGAAGGTCGATTTGTACACGAGGGAATGGCTTCGGTCTTAGCTTGGCGGTTGGCGCTTTTTCAGCCCATTACGTTTAGTATAGCTATGAACGATTACGGCTTCGAACTGCTTTCTGCCGATCCCATTCCTATTCAAGAGGCCCTCGACTCTGATGTATTTAGCACAGAGCATTTGGAGCGCGATATCCTTCAAAGCGTAAATGCCACTGAAATGGCACGTCGTAGATTTCGGGACATTGCCGCCATAGCCGGTTTGGTCTTTCAGGGATATCCGGGTAAACCAGTAAAAGAAAAGCACTTGCAGAGCTCAGCGAGTTTGATTTTCAGCACCTTATCTGAGCACGAACCCGATAACCTCTTGCTTCGGCAGGCATACGACGAAATCCTACAGTTTCAGCTCGAACATGGACGCATGCAACAGGCTTTCAGCCGCATTCAAGGTCAAGAAATCTTGCTGCGATACATCGAACGTCCCACGCCCTTTTGCTTCCCTATCATGGTCGATCGCCTACGCGAACGCCTAACCAACGAATCCCTCGAACAGCGCGTCGAAAAAATGCTCAGAGAGGCAGGCGTGGAAGTGAAATGATCAGAGGTAAAGGTTAAGGGTTAAGTAACTTAAACTCTAACATCAACCTTAACTAAAACTCTTTCTGCGCATTTCTGTAAGATCTGCGGGAATTAATGAATTAAAAAACAAACATTTACTTTTTAAATACCCTGATAAATCACAGTAAAAAGCTTTCGTAACTTTGAGGTAACAAACCTCCCACTACTCTTTTACACCAAGTTTGATTAAACCTATGCCGGCAGAAGTACTACAAATAGATCAAAACACTGAGGACAAACGCAAAATTTTAAATCGCTACCGAGCCCTGCTTAGGAGTTGTGCGGGTAAGCTCGACAATGCAGATAAAAAACTCATCCGCAAAGCCTTTAACGTGGCAATGGATGCGCACAAAGGCGTGCGTCGCAAAAGCGGTGAGCCATACATCCTGCACCCCCTGGAGGTGGCCATCATCGTATCGCGCGAAATCGGCCTCGGGCCTACATCCATCGCTTGCGCCCTTTTGCACGATGTAGTTGAAGACTCCGAATACACCCTCGAAGACATTGAGCGCCTCTTTGACAAGACCATCGCAAAAATCATCGATGGACTTACCAAAATCTCTTTCGTATCGGATATGGACATCTCCGTGCAAGCTGAAAACTTCCGCAAGATGCTGCTGACCATATCTGACGACATCCGCGTAATCCTCATCAAATTGGCTGACCGCCTGCACAACATGCGTACTATGGACGATATGCCGGCACACAAGCAACTCAAAATAGCCTCCGAAACCCTCTACCTCTACGCTCCCCTTGCCGGAAGGCTCGGCCTCTACAACATCAAAACCGAACTCGAAGACCTCTCCCTAAAATACACGGAGCCCGAGGTATATGCCGAAATCGAGCGCAAGCTGCGCGAAACCAAAGCCGATGATACGCGCTATCTAACCCAGTTTTCCGAAAAAATCCGAGAACTGCTCAAAAACGAAGGCCTCGACTTCACCATTAAATACCGCACCAAAAGCATTTATTCTATACGGAAGAAGATGCGCAAACAAGGCATCCCTTTCGAGGAAGTTTATGACAAATTTGCCATCCGCATCATCCTGAACAGTTCGCCCGAGCGCGAGAAAGCTGACATCTGGCGCGTGTATTCCATCATCACCAGTCACTATAAGCCGAGTCCTGAACGGTTTCGAGACTGGATATCAGCGCCTAAATCAAATGGCTATGAATCGCTGCACACCACTGTGATGGGGCCAGATGGTCACTGGATCGAAGTACAAATCCGCTCCAAGCGCATGGACGACATTGCCGAGCGCGGCTATGCTGCCCACTGGAAGTACAAAGAAGACGCCTCCTCTGACGCGCACTTAGAAAAACTCATCGAAAAAATTCGCCAGCTGCTCGAAAATCCAGAATCCAATGCCGTAGAATTTGTAAACGATTTTAAAACCAACCTGCTCTCGGATGAAATTTTCATCTTCACGCCCAAAGGAGACCTCAAACGACTCCCTGCCGGCTCCACCCCTCTGGATTTTGCCTTTGAAATACACACCGATATCGGACTTAAAACGCTGGGCGCAAAGGTGAACGGCAAGCTTGTACCTCTCAATTACAAATTACAAAGCGGAGACCAAGTTGAGATCATCACCTCTGAAAAACAAAAGCCCAAAGAAGAATGGCTCAATCATGTAGTTACTAGCAAAGCGAAAACTAAAATTAAATCGTCGCTGCGCGAAGAAAAACGCGTACTCGCCGACCAAGGTCGTGAAATTCTCAGTAGAAAACTTTCGTACATTAAAATCAAACCGACCGAGAAAGTTCTCAACCGCATGGCGCAGTTTTTCAAACTGGCCAATACCCAAGAGCTTTTTTACAAAGTTGGAAGTAAAATCATTGATAACGAAGACATTAAAGAATTTGCCAAAGAATACAACAGGGGCTTTATGGCCTACCTGCGCAAAAAGTTCGGCCGTTCAGATTCAGAGGATACACAGATCAAGAAAACAGTACAAACCGAAGAAGACCCAAAGATTCTCGTATTTGGGCAAAACGACGAAAAGCTCGAATACCGCATGGGTAAGTGCTGCAATCCTGTGCCGGGCGATTCGGTGTTTGGATTTTTGAGCAGTGGGTCAGGGATTACGGTGCATCGATACGATTGTCCGAATGCCATTACGCTCCAGAGTAACTATGCCAATCGCATCATCAAAGCCCGCTGGGTGGCTGAGCAATCAGGCAACTTCACGGCAGTGCTCGTTATCAAAGGAATTGATACGATGGGACTAGTAAATAAGGTTACCCAAATCATCTCGAACGACATGAATGTGAACATTAAAGCCATCAATATCTCTGGCGATGCGGGCATATTCTCCGGAGAGATTACCCTTGTAGTAGCTGATAAAATGCATTTGACCAAAATCATTGAAAAACTAAAGAAAGTAGAAGGTGTAACCTCTGTAACCCGAAAATAACTCTTACTTTACACACTCAATGTTTTAGCTTATACTACATCAAAATTTCTTAAAAACCCTAAAAATGCCATCGGCTTTGACCTCGATTGAGACTTAATAGATATCCATTTTGGCAGAGAGTTTGTAGGTTTGCAGGCTTTCATTGAATAGAGAAATATTGATGATATTACCCATTGTAGCATACGGCGATCCGGTACTGAAGCGCAAAAGCATACCTATTGACCACTCATACAAGAATCTTAATGAACTTATTGCCAATATGTGGGAAACCATGTATCAGGCCAACGGCGTAGGACTAGCAGCTCCACAAATAGGATTAAACATAAGGCTTTTTATTGTTGACGCTACACCTTTTGCTGAAGACCCGGAATATGCCAATGAAGAAGGCATCAAAGACTTTAAAAAAGTTTTTATCAACGCACAAATTTTAGAAGAGAGTGGTGAGAAATGGGCCTTCAACGAAGGATGCCTCTCCATTCCTGAAATCCGCGAAGATGTTTCGCGCCACGAACGCATACGCATGACTTGGTTTGATGAGAACTTTCAAGAACACACCGGCGAATTTGACGGCATTCGGGCGCGCATCATACAGCACGAATACGATCACATCGAAGGCATCCTATTCACCGATCGACTTTCGCCCCTGCGAAAAAGACTCATTAAAGGCAAACTTGACAACATTCTGAAGGGTAAAGTGAGTTGTAACTACAAAATCCGTTTTTACAACAAATGATGAAAAGAGTCTATTGGTTAATAGCAATGCTCATGCTAATCGCATGGTCTTGCGGCTCGGGAAGTGAAACTTCAGAAGATAAAAACGACGCAAAAGAGCTGATCGCAGAAATAGAAGCCATTGAAAACAAACTGCTCAAGACCATGCCTGAAGCTGACACGGCGTTGGCGGTACAATTGATCGAAAAAATGCAAGAGTACAGTCAAGCCTTCCCTCAAGACACGCTATCTGCGCAGTTTTTGATAAAAGCGGCCAATCTCTATCTGTTGCTACCCGACCGAGAAATAGACGCTTTGAGGCAATTGCAGATCGTTTATACCCGATTTGCCGGTCAGCCGTATGCTGCACAAGCCCTTTTTCTAGCCGGTATGATCTATGACAACAACTTGCGCCAACCTCAGCAGGCCATACGCATGTGGGAACAAGTAGTTGCTGACTATCCCACACACCCTTTGGCAGCGCAGGCTTCGAGTTTGCTAAAAATTACGGATACCGACCCCTACAACGACCTCGAAATGATCGAGCGTTGGCTCAATGACCCAAAAAACAAATCCATTCAATCAGCTGAAAATAAGTAAATTAAACTATGGACCTTAAGAAAATCATCGCTGTAACTGGTAAGCCTGGCTTGTACAAACTCATTACTACAACCCGTACAGGAATTTTGGTAGAAAGTCTTACGGATGGCCGAAAAATGCCCGTAAGCGCCAATCAAAACGCCTCAAGTCTCTACGACATTTCGATGTTTACCTATGGCGACGACAAACCACTGCGCGAAATTTTGGCTGACATGTATAAGCACTACAACGGCCAAAAAGCACCATCGCACAAAGAGTCTGAATCGGTACTTAGGTCTGAGTTTGAGAAATTCTTTCCCGATTACGATAAAGAGCGCGTGTACTTGAGTGACATTAAAAAAGTATTTCAGTGGTATAACACGCTTGTAGAACTTGGACTAGCTGACGACCAACCCGAACCTGTGGATGCTACCGCTGAAAAAAGCGAATCATCTACCACAGCCGAAGAAACTCAGCAGTAAAGTGAATTCATTCGACGATAAACTCAAAGCCTTTGGCCGACTGCTCACCATTATGGACGAGCTTCGTACCCAATGCCCATGGGACATGAAGCAAACGATGGAGAGCCTGAGGCACTTAACCATTGAAGAGACCTACGAGCTCGCCGATGCTATACTCGACCAAAACATGGCCGAAATCAAAAAGGAAATCGGCGATCTCATGCTCCATATGGTTTTTTACGCTAGAATCGCTTCAGAATCAGGCAATTTCGACATTGCTGATGTGCTCAATGGCATTTGCGATAAACTCATTGCAAGGCATCCACACATCTATGGCGATGTAAAAGTGTCGGGCGAAGAAGAAGTAAAAGCCAATTGGGAAAAACTGAAGCTGAAAGAAGGAAACCGCTCAGTACTCGATGGTGTGCCAAAAAGCCTGCCGGCAATGGTAAAAGCACAGCGCATTCAAGAGAAAGCGCGCGGTGCAGGCTTTGACTGGGACAATGCCGAGCAAGTGTGGCAAAAGGTTCAGGAAGAACTCAAAGAATTCCACGAAGAGGCAACGAAAGGCAATAATGATGCAATGGAAAGAGAATTCGGTGATCTGCTCTTTAGCCTCATCAACTATGCCCGCTTTCTGAACATCAATCCTGAAAATGCCTTAGAAAAAACCAACAAAAAATTCATCCAGCGTTTCCAGTACATGGAACAAGCTGCTGCTGCTGACGGACGAACGCTTCACGATATGACATTGGAAGAAATGGACATTTATTGGGAAAAGGCAAAAGACGTTGAAAAATGAAAAAACTCTTTTTTGCAACCAGTCTTTTATTACTAACATCCTCGATTTACTGCCAAAAAGTAAAAAAAGAAGCAGAGCTCTACACCAAACCCGGCGTGCGTGTGCTTTTTACCATACCCGAGGGCACCGAAGTATATACCGGGCCAATGACCGACAATTGGTACCCGGCGAGCATAGAAGTAATGGTGCGCCGTGCTGAAATGAGCGGTCATCGCATCGCTCAGGGGGCTTCCATTTTTATCGGAGGTAAAGAAGTGGGTGTAATGCCACAGCAATGGGATGTGACAGAAGTGGTTGAGGCTGGCGGAAGGCACAAAGACAAGTTTCGAGTAATCATTCAGGGCTATCTCTTCAAAACCAAAATCGACGATGCTACCAAGCCCGAAGCTGCCCTAGAAAAAGTTATTGCTAAAAAAGGCAATATCACAGCAAGCCTGTCAGAATGGGTTTCTGAATTCAAGCCTGAAAAACACGTACTGCCTAATGGTACAGTATATGTGCTGCGCGACAAAAACAAATCATTGGCCGGTGATGGCATTCGCCTACTACTGTTTTTAAAAGGCGATAACCGGCTTACAGCTGTGGTTACACAAAATCACCCTCTCAATGCACGGTTTAAACATGTTCAAAGTGAGGAGCCTTATTTGTATCATTTTCCCTTCGGAAAACCTTCCACCACAGATTGGGAAGAGATTGAAGGCATTGTGATGAAATTTTCGCCTTTATAGCGATTGATAAAATTAATTGTTCACTACTTCAGCTCTTTCATGAGTTTCGCGCAGATCACGCCTTAAAAGCAGAGCCATACATGCTGAAGTAATTAGGTTTCTTTCGTCCATAGGGAGCTCTTCGCGAATGTAATAACCGCCCTTGTTGATTATATCGGCTATTGCTAACTCTATCCCATCCTTCCTGATGACAAAACCTATCGGAGTATTTGACCACATACGCTTGCCAGACGGGCGACGGAAATAATGAAAACTTTCTACTTCGTAAGTTTCGCCTTGGGGACCTTTCAATATGCCTATTCCTCTTTGCTGTGGTAAAATGAACATAGGCGGCTCATTGTACACCAATTCCCATTCTTGTACAGAGCCTGTACTATCGCTCAAGGCGATGGTAGCTACAAAGACATTTTCGTATTTGATGGGCCAGCCACCCATGCGACGAGCAATCCAGGTAAAATCTTCTTGTCGAATTTTGGTGAAACAAAAGACAGTCGCAACGGTATCTTGAGGCCGAGCTGCCTCGCGCACCACAAAGCGATAGCGCTCACTGGCGCCTGTCCAGCGCATCACAAAGGTAAAGTGGTAACTTTCCGTCCAACCTCTACGAATGTTGGTAGCCAAGTATGGTCCAACAGTCATGTTTTTTTTAAAAGGCCAGGATTGCCTATTTTGAGCCTGATAATAGGCAGAGCGTTGCTCGAAGTCATCGGGTACCGCAAGCCTGTAAGAACAAGACGATATAAAAATTGTAAGTAAGAAAAACAACCAAGTATTTTTGGTAAAGTTCATGTTTTTTGATTCCAGATTTTTATTGAAATTAACGAAAATTGGTAAGCAAGGTTATCAAATTTTACTAAAAAACAATTGAATTAGTTTAGTGTGAAATTTTCTTTGAATAAACAGGAAGGTGCAAAGCATAAGTTATTAGTTATCAGTGTTTACGAAATGAAAGATCTTACAAGAAAAGATGGATAATTGGGTTAAAAGGAATGAATCAGACAGATAAGGAGAAACAAGCAATACAAATCGTGTTCGACCTTAACGTGAGGAATACGACGGGAGCGCGCCAACACAGTGCGTAGGCAACGCAAAGCAATGCCGAAGCGCAGCAGCGAAGCAACTACAGACATAAAGTTTCAGTTTACTCAACATCTTTTTAACCTGATCATTGTATCCGCCTCAGTCAAGAGCGCTTATGCACGCTGCCTTAAGCACACCCAAACAGAAAAAGAAAATTAATCAAACACTTTCTCTCCGGAGGTTAGCCCTTTCTCGCAACTGTCGTGAAGTAAGACGGCTGCCATCATAGCTCCATCCTGGAGGGCCAAAGAGGTACAAAAATGCCGCACGGAGATTAGGAGCAGAGCGCACATCGCGAACGATATCGCCCCATTCGTGAAAGGCGATGCGAAAAGGGTTGTAAGTATCGATGTTTTTAGTAAGTCCGTAGGTGGGCCGATGATCTTCGGGCACGAAGGTGCCAAACAGTCGATCCCAAATGATGAAGATGCCCGCATGGTTGCGATCGAGATAGCGTGGCTCGCTGGAATGATGAACTCGGTGGTGAGAGGGTGTATTGAAGATCCACTCGAACCAACGGGGAAGTCTATCAATCGCTTCAGTATGAATCCAGAATTGATACAAAAGGTTAATGGATTGCATGGTCATAACCATAAGTGGATGAAAACCAACGAGAGGCAGCCATGCCCAAAACAAAAAGCCTCCGGAGAGGGTGCCCGTCCAGGTTTGGCGTAGAGCGGTAGAAAGATTGTACCGCTGTGAAGAGTGGTGCACTACGTGCGATGCCCACAGATAGCGCACCTCGTGTGACCAACGGTGATACCAATAATAGGTAAAATCGTCAGCAAACAACAGTAGTAGCCACACCCACCAAGCACTGCCTAAATCAAAAAACCTGTACCGCCAAAAAAAGTAGTAGGTGGCCAATGCAAAGCTCTTGCCTATCAGATTGATAAGTACATTGCCGATGCCCATTGCAAGGCTGCTAAGTGTGTCGCGGGTCTCGTATAGATGTTTTTTGGTAAGCTCTGAAAAAATCAGTTCTGTTAACAACAACACTAAAAAAGCAGGTATCGCGTAATGGATAAGATTAGGCATCTTTAAGATTTTTAAGATGTGATTTTAAAATTTAAACAATGACAAAAATCACCAACGTATTTTTAGTAAGTCAAATTTAATCTTTCTTAATTAAAAATGGTTCTTTCTTTGTGAACGACAATCAAAATTTTCATATGGCAGATACACACGGAAACAAGCCTCTTCAGCGGTTTTTTAAAATGTTAGGAAATTTTAGAAAAGAAATCTACTACATTTTTTTACTGGGTATTCTAGCTGCCATAGTGAATCTCAGCTTGCCACTCGGCATACAAGCTATCATCAATCTTGTGATGGGTGGCAGGGTATCAAATGCTTGGATTTTATTGGTAGTAATTGTATTAATCGGCGTTGTTTTAGCTGGATTTTTTCAGATACTTCAGATGTCATTGGCCGAAGCCATCCAACAGCGCATCTACATACGTGCTGCCTACGAGCTTGGCTATCGCATGCCTCGATGGGATTATAACTACTTAATCAAAGAATATCCACCTGAGTTGGCCAACCGATTCTTCGATGTACTTACCATCCAAAAAGGATTGCCAAAGATTTTAAAAGAATTTATTTCTGCATTTATTCAGATTGTCTTTGGGCTCTTGCTTTTGTCGTTTTACCACCCGTTTTTCATCTTTTTCGGGCTCTTCTTGATGATTTATCTCGTGTTGATCTTTGTATATAGCGGGCCTAAAGGCATGAAATCGAGCCTGATGGAGAGCAAGTACAAGTACAAGACTGCCTTTTGGCTCGAAGAGGTAGCGCGTGTATTGCCATCGTTTAAACTGGCAGGAGGTAGTGATATAATAAATGATAAGTTGCATCCCATCGTTGAAAATTACATCAAGTATCGCAAAGAGCACTTCAAGGTGCTTTTGTTTCAGTTTGGAAATATCGTGGCTTTCAAAACCATTATAACCGGCGGATTGCTAATACTTGGTGGTATTTTGGTTATAAATCGCGACATCAGCTTGGGGCAGTTTGTTGCCAGCGAAATTATCATCATCATCATTCTAAACTCCGTAGAAAAACTTATGCTCAGTTTGGAAGTGATCTACGACGTGCTTACCGGTACAGAAAAGTTGGGCCAGGTGATGGATGTACCTTTGGAAAAATACGACGGCGTGGACTTCAGCGAATTAGAAAACGGTAAGCCGGGACCCATAGCGATTTCTTTTAATAACATCAGTTTTAATTTCGATAAAACTCAAAAAAACAAGCTATCAGAAATCAATCTCGAGATAAAAGCCGGGGAGCGGGTTTGCTTGAGTGGACCAAATAACTCAGGGAAATCGGTGCTGCTACATATAGCTGCTGGTTTGTACACCAATTATACAGGTACAGTCACCTTTAATGGCATGCCAATCCAAAACATTGAACCCTTTAGCCTGCGCAAGCGCATCGGTGATAACCTGAGTGATCAAAACATTTTTCATGGAACCATACTTGAAAATTTGATAATGGGAAGGGATGTAGAGCTCAATCATGTAATATCTCTTTGCGATCGACTGGGCTTGACTCAATTTATGAAAGAACTTCCCGACGGATTTGATACCGAGGTATTCCCAAATGATCGAAGAATTCCGAAGAGCTTTTTCAAAAAGATTCTGTTGATACGCTCACTGCTTAATAATCCCGGACTTCTGCTGCTGGAGGATGTACTCTCTGAGCTTGAAACGGGCTTCTGCGAGGCTATAGCTGAGTATCTGACCGATAGAAGCCATCCATACACACTGCTTGCTATATCCAATCTATACACCTTTGCAAAGAAGTGCGATAAAACCGTTATTATCGAAAAAGGTAGAGTCATTGCCACGGGGCATATTGACGATCTCATTAAAGATGAACACATTCGGTCGATGTTCCGATTTACTATTGAAGGATTAGAACCCTAAAAAACGGCTATCAAAATGCTCAACATATCAGACAACGAACCCAAAAACATTATCAAAGTAGAGGCAACTAAAGCGTATAAATACACCAGCGTTCCCCTCTTCTTCAACTATCTGTCAAAAGTGATGTGGGGGTTGTTGATTTTATTTTTGATCATGCTTTTTCTGCCTTGGACTCAGAACGTTCAGGGATACGGTCAGGTCACCGCATTTAGGCCCGAACAACGACCGCAGACAGTACAATCACCGATACCTGGTACTATACGACAATGGTTTGTACGCGAAGGTGATACCGTTAATGCTGGCGATACGCTAGTGTTTATCACTGAAATTAAGGACGAATACTTTGACCCCAACCTCTTAGTCAATCTTACCGCTGAGCTCAAAGCAAAGGAAGCAGCCTTGATTTCGTATCAAGATAAGGCTAATGCCCTGGCACAACAAATCAAAGCACTGAAAGAAAGCCAAGAAATCAAGCTACAACAGGCTATGCTAAAAGTACAGGCCGACAGCAATGAGTATGAGGCTGCACGCATGCAATACAAATTTGCCGATATACAATTCAAGCGCACTGATACGCTCTACAACGAAGGGGTTAAAAGCCGCTTCGACTGGGAGCGAAGCAACCAGGCCTTTCAAGATGCTACTGCTAAGCTCACTGCCGCCCGAAACAAATTTTTGCAATCAAAGGCAGACTTGCTCGGTATTCGCGCTGACTTTGCCGAAAAAATCTCAAAAGCCGAAAGCGACCGTCAGTCAGCCATCAGCGACTATTATTCAACGAATGCTGAGATTGCCAAATTGAGAAGTAAAATAAACTCCATCAACGTACGCCAAAGCTATTACTATGTAACGGCGCCACAGCGGGGCATGGTCACACGAATGACGCGAGTCGGCATTGGCGAAAACATTATGGAAGGCGAACCCATCATGGAAATCATGCCCTTACAATATCAGTTGGCCGTAGAAGTGTTTGTAAGGCCGGTGGATCTACCCCTTATGCACCTACACGAAAAGGGTAGAATTGAATTCGATGGCTGGCCAGCCATCGTGTTTTCCGGATGGCCAAGCATAACGTTTGGAACCTTCGGTGGAGAAATAGCTGCCATCGACAATGTGCTGAGCGAAAACGGAATGTACCGCATTCTTATGATTCCTGATAAAGATGACGTACCCTGGCCAGAACAAATACGATTTGGATCTGGTGTGCGCGCTATACTTCTGCTCAAAGATGTACCTGTATGGTATGAAATCTGGCGACAGCTGAATGGCTTCCCGCCGGAATACTATACGCCCGAAACCAAAAATGGCCAGAAAAGCGATAAATCAAAAAAAACAGCTTCTAAATGAAGAAGTTCTGGTCGCTTCTCAGTGTAATTGTGGCCTTTTCTGAGGTGGGATTTGCCCAATTCGAGCCTTCTTCAGATTCGGCGTACGTGATGCCTTTACAAGATTTTATAGGACTTGTTTTAAAACACCATCCTGTTGCCAATCAAGCCGCTTTAATACCTCAGGAAGGCAAAGCTAGACGGCTAATGGCAAAAGGTTCTTTCGATCCAGTGGCCTTTTATTTTGCTTCAGGCAAAGAGTTTAACAACAAAAATTACTACAGTTATCAAGATGGAGGATTAGAATTTTTTACTTATCCTGGTATAAAATTCAATGCCACCTGGAGCACGACTGGCGGTGATTTCTTAAATCCGGAAAGCAACATGCCCATAGGTGGACTACTCGCCATAGGCGCTGATATACCTGTACTTCGGGGACTACTTACCGATCAGCGAAGACTCGAACTTCAGCAAGCCAAACTCTTTAACCGCTACTCAGCATACATGCAGCGCCGGGTACTTAATGATTTGCTCTTTGAAGCAATTGCTGACTACTGGATGTGGTCGTTGCGATTTGCTGAATTTCAGATGCGCGATCGCTTTGTAAAAGTAGCCCGACAGCGCTTCGAATTGGTAAAGACTGCCTTCTTAAACGGCGATGTGCCGGCGGTTGATACTCTTGAAGCCTTTATTCTAATACAATCGCGCGAAATAGCCGCCGAACAAGCTCGCGCACAGCTCAACGACGCAAGGCTGAAATTGTCAAACCACCTCTGGAGCCCTTCTGGTGAACCTTTAGAGCTTTCTTGGTTAGTAATTCCTCAGTTTTTAAATGCACCCACTCAGTTTCCTGTGAGTTTCGATAGCATCATAAAAATATCTAACGAATTTTACCAAATAAATCCCGAAAGTCAGCTGCTCGACTACCAGGTGCGCCTGCTCGAGGCTGAAAGAGCCTTTAGAAAAAATGAATTACTGCCCAAACTCAACATCAAATATAATTTTTTGACCGAACAAGTGGGCTTTTTAGCAGGAGAGGAGATTTTTATATCTCCCAGGAACTACAAATTTGGAATCGATTTCAGCATACCGCTCTTTTTGCGCAGAGAGCGCGCAGCATTGCGAATCAATGAAATCAGGCTCACCGAAGCTCGCTTGCAACGCGAAAATCGGAGAATTGCCCTGCAGCGACGCATGCAGCAAGAAGCTTATCTGCTCGAAAACCAATTCGAACAGATGAATATGGTGAGAAACAACATGAAAAACTTTTTTGAACTGCTGCGCATAGAGCAGCGCAAATTTCAGATCGGCGAAAGCTCTCTCTTCTTAGTAAACGCTCGCGAAGTGCAAGCTATAGATGCTGAACTTCAGTACTTGCAACTACTGCATCGATATCAGACTTCGATTGCTTCATTCTTTAGAGCTGCAGGTATTTTGTATGACTACACTCCGCCACAGTGATTTTTTAAAAACATTAGTAGAGCTTAGCTGTACTTTTGTAGTACAAAAACATTAGCAACCTATGAAAAAGGTAGTTCTTATACTAACTGTGCTCTTTTTTGCCTTTTCATGCTCCACACAATCTGCTGACAGCACCAAAGTCGACAGCCCTCAAACAGACGTAAATAAATCAGCCGTAGCCAATACATCTGCCGAGCTCGAAATTCGAGGAATGACCTGTGAAGTCGGTTGTAAGAAGTTGATCGAGAAAAATGTGCGAAAAATGGCAGGTGTTACCAAATTTGATATCGACTTTGAGCAAAACTCTGCTTACCTTGAGTATGATTCATCCATAACCAGTGCAGATAAAGTAAGAGAGGTAATAAACAACATTAATAACGGAACCTACTCTGCCACAGTACTCGATGTGTCCAAACTATAAGTAATGATGCGATCAAGAGCCAGGTGGTTTGTTCGCCTAATTGTAATCGAACTTGTATTAATCTACTTGGTGATTTTAGCTGGCAGCATAGTGCGCGCCACCGGATCAGGCATGGGCTGTCCTGACTGGCCAAAGTGCTTTGGATACATCATTCCACCCATACAAAAGGAAGAGGTCGTCTTTCATCCGAATCAACAGTACAAAAAGGGTGTTTTTATCGTTCACAATGAAGCCCTTTACAGAGCAAGGCGGACCTTCACTAGTGGCACCACATTCCAAGAAGCTGATTGGGAAAAGTACACAGTGCACGATTATGCTATATTTAATCCTATACACACCTGGATTGAGTACCTCAATCGTCTGCTGGGTGCACTATCAGGCATTCCAATGCTGTTGATAGCATTTCTTTCCTTAAGCTTTTGGAAAAGACTGAAAATCATTCCAATACTTGCTTTTACTGGTGTATTTTTATTAGGCTTTGTAGCCTGGCTTGGCAAAAAAGTGGTGGATGGAAATCTCATTCCTCACTCCATTACCCTTCACATGCTTGGGGCGCTTTCTATTGTATCTGTGCTGTTAGCACTTTTGCTCTTTACTCGAAAGACGCTCAAAACTGACCTTACCCTCGATCGTTCGCTCAGACACTGGCTCGGTGCTGCTGTATTACTCACTGTCCTTCAAATTGTCTTAGGAACCCAGGTACGCGAACAAGTAGATCACCTCAACAAAGAATTGATGGGCCTTAACCGTGAAACCTGGCTTACTACCATTGGTCTTAAATTCTACCTACATCGATCGTTTTCGATCATTATTCTGCTGGTTAATGGGTTCATTTTTATGCGAAATCGATCGCTTAAAAAGCCACTTACATTAATCAACTTCATGATGGCCACATTGATAACTGAAATTTTAGCAGGAGTAGTTTTGGCCTATTTCGCCTTACCAGCCGTAGCGCAGCCCGTTCATATGATATTAGCCGCATTGCTGTATGGCATACAATTTTACCTTTGGCTAATGCATATGATCGAGCGCGTCTCTGATCTGGAAACGAGCACCACTAATACCATTTTCATTTTTCAAAACTCAGGTATCATCAGCGAATTACAGAGTACTGATAAAATAACAAGCGAAAAGAAATAAAATGCGACTTGTAGAGGTTATTCCGCATCCGATCTTCAAAGTCAGCGTTTATTCTCACGACTTGCATTACTACATTGAGATCGAAGGCGGACCCATGAAGCAGTGTTTCAAATTCAGCAAAGAATTGGTATCAGCTGAGAAAGGGGGAATAAATGCTTTACTTGATGAAGCATTTTTCAAGCAGGTAAAAACCGTTTTTGACACAATGCACCAAAATTTTTCCGATGCAGTCCGTCGATACAAAAATCTTTAGAATAGCTATAATTCTGACGTTTTTAAGTTTACTGCCTACGTGTAAAATTAGCAATACAAGTGCTGCACCTACTACTACAGCATTCTCAGCTCTGCTTCAAGTGGTACACCCCTTTAACGAAGACGATCATTTAGCATCCGTAAAAATTTTAAAAATTAAAGAGTGCTATTTACCTAAAAATTGTGCACACATTACCATTGGAAAAGAAGAACTGGCTTCTTTTGAATTTACTCACAAAAACACCTCCAATAATTTAAAATTTAGAGCTCTACGAGAGCATTTTTCTGGTGTAAAATCCGGAGACATAATCAATGCCTACATCATTGCCGAACGACAAAAACACGGCAATACTCTGATCAAAATTTATGAATATTCCGTAATTGATAATTCCAAACAAAAAAGCATTAAACGATGAACGAAAATCAATTTGAGCGATTTAATAAAGACCTTGTTTTACGAGAAAAACTTGCATTACAAAGAACCATAATGGCCAATCAAACGACTTTTTTGGCCTTTCTGCGCACTTCGCTCTATTTTGTAGTAGCGGGGCTTACCATTCATCAAGTATTAGAAGTAAAAGGAGGCCACTTTTTTGAAGGATTATTTTTGAGCATTGCCTCCGTTTTATTCTTGATTGGAATTATTAATTTTTTCGTACAAAAGAGACTTATAGAAAAGAGCAAAATTCATATAGGAAATTACAAAATGGAATACCTAGGCGAAAGGGTAGAAAATGGCATACTTCAAAAAGAGAAAAGAACCAAAAAATTTCCCATAAAACTCATAAAAAAATAATCGTTCGATAGCTTTAATTAAAAATTTTCAACGCTTCGTTATACGCACTTTCGAAAGCCAAAAGATTCAAGCTGTTGGGCAACTGCTCTGAGAGCATATAGCTGATCAGCTTTTCTGTGGGCATATTCCCAGTCAATTCATCTTTAGCCATCGGACACCCTCCGAAACCTCGAATAGCACCATCAAAACGCCTACAGCCGGCTTTGTAAGCAGCATCGATCTTCTCAAACCATTGATAGGGTAAGGTATGCAAGTGTGCCCCAAATGTAACGTGTGGCAGTGACGGAATCAGCAATTCAAAGATATGGCGAATGGAATCTACTGTAGCCATCCCTACCGTGTCAGATACGCTCAGGGTCCGAATTCCCATGTCTGCCAACACCTTACTCCATTTCAGCACAATCTCAGGGCTCCATTCTTCGCCATACGGATTGCCGAAGCCCATCGACAGGTAGACAACCAGTTCTTTACCGACACTTTTTGACATTTTATAAAGCTCTTCCACGAGTTTCAGTGACTCGTCAATTGATTTGTTGGTATTTCGTTTCTGAAATTCTTCAGAAACTGAAAAGGGATACCCTAAATAGGATATTTGGGGATACTGACATGCCTGCTCCCCTCCCCTCTCATTGGCTACAATGACGAGAAGTTTCGTTTTAGTATTTGATAAGTCAAGCCCTTTGAGTACCTCAGCCGTATCGCGCATCTGCGGGATTGCTTTGGGCGAAACAAAGCTGCCGAAATCTAACGTGTGAAAATTTACTTTTAGCAGCGAGTTCAGATAGGTAATTTTTCGCTTAGTATCGATGAATTCTTTTAAGCCCTGCATGGCATCGCGAGGGCATTCTACAATGATGAATTCCTCCTTATCAGACACTTGCCTAATTGCGGCATCCCGTTGGCTGTCATACATAGTTTTCCTCTAAATCGTTTTCCCCTGGTGCAAATAAAATACACAAATCGGAGCAAAATTGACCTGATTTACTGTATCACATTTTAATCAAGTGATTAAAACATTATATATGTCCGTAATTACGTTAAAAAAAAAAAAAAAAAAAGGTGCCCCTACAATTAATAAGGACACCTTTTTATTCTATCGATTTATCTAACTTTTCAATACGTTAGTTTTCTAACCTCCTTGGCCACATCTTGACCTTGTTCGTTTTTGGCAACTGAAAACATCACTTTCTCACCTGGCTGAAGCTCTTGAAAGTCTGCATTCAAAACATCGGAATGGTGAAAGAAGAGATTGTTGTTTGGATATTTAATAAATCCATATCCGTTTTTCAAGGTCAAGATTTCACCTTCATAAACGTTTGAACTGCTGCCAGTTGAATAATTAATTCTCTTTTTTTCAAACTCAAAATCTCCGAATGCGTCAGTTTTATCTAAAGAATCAGAATATTGAAAATTAGATTCTTGTTCATCGTCGAGATAATCGTCGTCGTCTGAAGTTTGTTGTGAAGTACTTGTTTCGCGCTCGCTTACAAAAATTTTGTCGAGCCAGTAGTCTGGCGTGCGTTGCTTATCGATCAGATCACTGAGGTTTACAGAGTACGAACAAGCCTCGAGCAAGTTATACGATGTGCGCACTACTACTTCGTTGCCTTCGTCGTTTTGGTATTCAAACTCCCAGTGGAAGAGGTAAACGGGAATGCCCAGCGAAGCTACCTTAATGGCTACATCGGCATATGCTCCATCGTTTACAAAAAGGGCTACGGCATCTAATCGATTGCTGTAGCAGGCATCGAGCACCTCGATAGAAAGCTTTGCCTCCATCGAAGGAGTTTCTTTTCTAGCACTGCCATTTTGGCGATACACGATGTAGTGTGGGCGAATGTTTTCGTAAGAGAGTATATCGTCTAACTGGCGATCGTAGAAGAGTTGATTGCCACGATTGCTGGCTTCAAAAGCATTGATTCGAATGCGGAAGTAATGCGATTCTACTACTTTAACCAAACGACGATCAGTTTCAAAAGACTGTGCAATCCAATTTCTTACGAAATCATGCAATCCACCCAGGTGCAGACGTCTGTGTTTAGAATGTGTGTAATTGTAGTAATTGCTTGCATGATTCAGATAATTACCATCGATAAATACGCCTATTCGCTGTGTTTTCACTTTTTGTAAAATTTAAATTTAAACATATTAAAATCCGAAATTAAATCGAAAGATGATTGTATTGGGATAAATTGGGTTCACACCTTGGTATATAGGATAAAATAATCCGAAACTGTAAAACCCACCAGGCGAGACAGAGATAAAGCCACCGCCGACCATAAAAGGATACGACCAAATGCCTCCGGTGCGATTCCAAATGTAGAGCATTTCCGACTCAACACCTACAAAGGCAGTATTAAACAGGAGCTTATGAGCCAACAAATTGATGCCAGCAATATTGAATTTGTTTCCAAAATTGTTGATGTACTGATACATCACACCGGCTCCTAAGATTGATTTGGTAGTCGGCTCGTAAAGATTTATGCGCGGATTTAGAAGAATATTTGTGAAATTGCCAAATCCCAATCCTACATTTCCACCGTAAAAAATGCGCTTATTGCCCCAAACGTCCGAAGAGTTGGATATGCGTCGTTCGTAGGAATCCTCAACCCTGCGCAAGGTGTATTCGTCGGTGGTATCTCTTTGTTGAGCAAATACTTGTGAAGTAAGAACACAAAAAAACAACAACAATCTTTTCAAGCCTCTACATACATTTATTTACAATACGCTATTACTGAAACTTCAATATTAACTCCTTTTGGTAAACGAGCGACCTCAACCGTTTCACGCGTCGGATAAGGCTGCTTAAAATATTCACTATAGATTTCATTAACAATCGGAAAAGTGCTCATATCCTTAAGAAAGATGGTAGATTTTACCACATTCGAAAAGGTCAAACCAGCTTTATTAAGAATTTGAGAAATATTTTCAAATACCATTCGCGCCTCAACAGTAATATCTCCTACAACCAACTTATTTGTTTCTGGATTTATGGCTATTTGTCCACTTACAAAGAGAAAGTCACCTGCCTTGATGGCTTGGTTGTATGGGCCAATGGGTTGTGGTGCGTCAGGTGTGTTGATTGGCTCTATCATAATCGAAGCAAATATATTGTAGAGTTTATATAATCAATCGAGCAGAGATATCGAAATCCTATAAACTTGGCCTTAAGTATGTTTTGAAAGTACGAATTTTAAATACTTAATGATTTATCTACAGAAAACAAAAAACCTCCCAAAGATGGGAGGCTTTTTTGGATTAAGTATGTTGGTTTGATTACATCATGTCACCCATTCCACCGCCTGGCATAGCTGGAGCGGTTTCTTTCTTTGGGAGTTCGGTGATGGTAGCTTCTGTAGTGAGGAGCATGCCAGCTACAGAGGCAGCATTTTCGAGAGCTACGCGTACCACCTTAGTCGGGTCAATGATACCAGACTCGAAGAGGTTTTCATAGCGCTCAGTCTTGGCGTTGAAACCAAAGTCGTTGCTGCCCTCTTTTACTTTTTGCACCACTACGCTACCTTCGAGACCGGCGTTTTCAACGATCTGACGGAGAGGCTCTTCAATAGCACGGGCGATGATGGATATACCAGTCGTTTCATCTTCGTTGTCGCCTTTCAGACCTTCGAGAGCCTTGCTAGCGCGTACAAGAGCTACACCACCACCTGGTACGATACCTTCTTCAATAGCAGCACGTGTAGCAGCCAGGGCATCTTCAACGCGGTCTTTCTTCTCCTTCATTTCCACTTCTGAAGCAGCACCCACATAGAGTACAGCTACACCACCGGCCAGCTTAGCGAGGCGCTCCTGAAGCTTCTCTCTGTCGTAGTCACTTGTAGTAGTTTCGATCTGAGCCTTGATTTGATTAACACGAGCCTTGATGTCTTCAGGATTACCAGCGCCATTTACGATGGTAGTGTTGTCCTTATCGATAGTGATCTTCTCAGCGCGACCAAGCATGTCGATGGTAGCATTTTCAAGCTTGAATCCGCGCTCTTCAGAAATTACTGTACCACCTGTAAGGATGGCAATATCTTCGAGCATAGCTTTTCTGCGGTCGCCGAAGCCTGGAGCCTTAACAGCAGCTACCTTCAGAGCCCCGCGGATCTTGTTAACAACTAGAGTAGCAAGAGCTTCGCCTTCTACATCTTCAGCAATGATGAGCAGCTGACGACCACCCTGAGCAACAGGTTCGAGGATGGGGAGCAACTCCTTCATTGAGCTGATCTTCTTGTCGTAAATCAAGATGAAGGCATTTTCGAGCTCAGCCACCATCTTATCAGCGTTAGTTACGAAGTAAGGTGACAGGTAGCCGCGGTCGAATTGCATACCTTCTACTACCTCTACAGTAGTCTCGGTACCCTTGGCTTCTTCTACGGTGATTACACCTTCTTTCTTCACCTTCTTCATTGCCTCGGCGATCAGGCTACCGATGGCATTATCGTTATTAGCAGAGATAGTAGCAACTTGCTCGATTTTATCGTAGCTATCACCTACAGCTACTGACAGATTTTTGAGCTCAGCAACTACTTTAGAAACTGCCTTATCGATACCTCTCTTTAGGTCCATGGGGTTAGCACCGGCAGCTACGTTTTTCATTCCCTGGGTGATGATGGCTTGAGCAAGTACAGTGGCAGTAGTAGTACCGTCACCGGCTATGTCAGCAGTTTTGCTGGCCACTTCTTTAACCATCTGAGCACCGAGGTTCTCAATTTTATCTTCTAGCTCGATCTCTTTAGCTACAGTTACACCATCTTTAGTAACGTGTGGTGAACCAAAAGACTTTTGAATTACCACGTTGCGTCCTTGAGGACCAAGAGTTACTTTAACGGCGTTAGCCAGGGCGTCAACACCTTTTTTGAGCTTTTCACGAGCTTCTACGTCAAATTTGATTTCTTTTGCCATTTTGGATAGGATTTTTGGTTAGACTTCGTCGATTAGTTTGAGAGTTAGATGATTGCCAGAATGTCAGATTCTCTCATGATGAGATAATCTTTTCCGTCAATCTTGATCTCTGTACCGGCATACTTGCCATAGAGCACCATATCGCCTTCGGCTACAGTCATGGGCTCATCTTTTTTACCCTTACCTACGGCTACCACTCTACCGCGCTGAGGCTTCTCCTGAGCAGTATCAGGAATGATGATACCTGATGAGGTTTTTGTTTCAGCGGGTGCCGGTTCTACGAGCACTCTGTCTGCTAATGGACGAATTTTTACTTCTGACATAGCTATCTATGTTTTAGTTAGTACTTTTTTGTTTGCCTTATATTAGTCGAATTATATGCCAAGCAATGTTTTCTGCCAATATGTTCACTGACGTTTGTCAATTTGACAGCAGTAATTGAAAGAATGACACCAAAGAAAAAACCCCGGTACACACCGGGGTTTCGATATATGGAATTAGATAATTAATTGAAGTTGTAGCGAATACCTACTTGAATTCTCCAAACATCTTGTACCAAGTTGGTGAACTGATAAGGATCCTGAATCAGCTGTCCTTGTAGGTTAAGGAGCCGATATCTGTGCTGACCGTTGGCATCTCTTCCGCGGTTGATGAGCGGCTGAGTAGAAGTAAATCTGCGACCTACACCCCAATCTGAATTGAGGAAGTTAGTAAAATTCAAGATATCAACACGGAACTGGAGAGAATTTCTCTTATTGCCTGACTTCACTCCGATCTCTTGAGCGATGCTGAAGTCAACTCTGTGTACCATGGGCAGCCATGCACCATTTCTTTCAGCATACTTACCGCGATTTTTGCTCAAGTAGGGATCTCTATTAATGAAGTTTTCCCATGCTTCTTTTTGTTGATCGGCTGTGAAGGTGATGGTCTGGTTGTTAATTGTTACGCTGTATTGCTCAAAGTTCATTTCAGACATGTCTTTTGGAATGTAGATCAAGTCGTTCGATGTACCGCCATCGCCGTTCATATCACCGCTATAGGTGTAGCTGGCTACACCTTGAGTGAAACCGTCGTAGAAGAGCGAAATGGTTGTATTACCAAAGTTGCTGAAGAACTTGTTGCCCATGTTCTTATAAGTGCGCTCACTCATGATGTTGTAAGAGAGTGCTCCGAAAGCTCTGTGTCCCTGAGTATTCAAAGAGTATCCAAGACCTGGATTATTGGGGTCACCAGTGTGTGGGTTATTGATCCATGAACCGAAAGCGATAGAACCTGGATCAACAGTATTGCGGGCAATACCGTAAGAATAGCCGAGCTTAAAGTAGATTCCGTCTTGCTGAGCAGGTCTTTCAATGGTAGCTGCAAGGTTGTATGAATAGCCTACATTCTGATTTTTGAGAACGATGGCGTTATCAATCTTGCTGTAGATACGAGTAGCATTAGTTGAAGTCCAGCGTGGACGTGGGTCGATGCCAGTGTAGAAGGAATCAGCCGGTGCCAAGTTGGCATTGATGTAGTAAATTCCGTTTACATCCTGGCTGTAGATACCTTCTAATGTGGCTATCATACCCAGCGGGAGCTTGTAGTCGATAGCCAAGTTTGATCTCCAAACTTGTGGGAAAGCAAAGTTCGGATCTGTTAAGGCAAGTTCGTATTGCGAAGCTGGAGCACCACTCACGTTGGTAGGCTTATAGGCATTAGGATCAGGATTGAAAGGACGAATGTTGGTGTTATCTCTGCGCTCAAATCCTGTGAGGATACCGTTGTTTCCAATTTGGTTTGAAATCCATACATAGGCCGGACGACCAGAGAATACACCTGAACCACCGCGCAGCTGAAGGGTTCTTTCATCGTCGATCGCCAGATTAAAGCCCAGACGCGGAGAAATCAACGGTCTTGGATCGGGCAGTTTGTCAGTACTGTAGGATACGGTGTTTCCATTTTCATCTCTGAACTTCAAGGTATCAACCTCTGGGTTTTTGTATCCTGTATTTCCGAAAATAGGAGCCTCTACACGAATACCGGCAATTACGTTAAACTTGCTGGTAATCTGTATATTGTCTTGATAATAAATACCCGGAAGGGTAACTCTGAGTGGTTGAATTGGCTTATCCTGGCCAGAAATGTTTGACCAGCGAACCTGAAATCTTCTTAATGAAACGGGTGAAGTCGTTCTGTTGGGATTATTAAAATAGTCGAGAGCATCGGTATAAAAATCATCCAGACTGTTATAAACGTAGATACTCTGTGAACCAGGGAAGAAAATGTTTTCAGATTGATAGTACTCCAGGCTTATACCCATCGTATGCGTATGGCGGCCGCTGTAGATGTTAAAGTTGTTTTGTAGCTGAAAAGTAGAGTATCTCAGCTCGTTGTTGGGTGAGAAGGGCTCGAAACCGAAAGTTGTATAAACGGTATTGTCTTTCAAGATGTCAACCATCGGGAAGAACTGACCTACAGGCACACGGCTCTCATCCTGGAAAGTGTAACCCAAGATCAATTGATTAGTCATATTGTTAGAAATCTGAGAGTTCCATTCACCTATGATTGAGCGAATGTTTTCCTGAATCTGGTAATTCGAATTCTTATAGTTAAGACCAGTTAGGTTGCTTCTTCTGTTTCCGAATCCCAGAGATGAAGAGTTAGACAAAAGGATATCTGCATATGAATTAAGGTGTGTATAGCGAAGAGAGAGCTTGTTGCGCTTGTCGAGGTTGTAGTCTAAACGGATCAAAAATTTGTTAGCTAATACATTGTTGTCATATCCCTCGTATGGACCGGTAACATATCCAAATCTGTTGAAGAGAAACGAGCTGAGGGAGTCAAGATCTGATGCCAATACACGTGTAACGTTTCCACCTACAGTTTCATTCCCCCTGTTAGCACGGAAAGTAGTTCCAGGCTCAGTAGTTTTTTCATATTCGTACGAAGCAAAAAAGAACAATTTGTCTTTAATAATCGGACCTCCTAGGCGCGCTCCGTATTGATCGTAGGTAAACTGACCTGGGTTGAAGTCGAGACCTTTAGCTCTTCGGCCTACCATGTTGTTGTTTCTAAAGAAATGGTATACAGATCCCTGGAATTCGTTTGTACCAGAACGAGTTACAGTATTTACGGTAGCTCCGGTAAAGAGTCCTTGTCTTACATCATAAGGAGCAATGTTTACTTGAATCTGGTCAATCGCATCCAATGAGATGGGCGATACACCGGTACGATCACCAGGCTGACCGGCAAGACCAAAAGAGTTGTTGAAATATGAACCGTCAACAGTAATGTTGTTCAAGCGGTTGTCAGCTCCTGCAAAAGAGTTTCCACGACCAGCTTGAGGAGTAAGACGAGTGAAATCTTCAATTCTTCTAGAAATAGTTGGCAGAGAGTTCAGGGTTTTGTTGTCAACTGATGTAGCTGCACCCGTACGACCTGAGCTGAATACAGGATCAACAGTGGATGACACGTTTACCTCTTGAAGGGTGAGCGATACAGTTTCCATTTTAATATCGAGTACTGACGGAACACCTAACGTAAGGTAAATACCTTCAACAGTCTTGGTGTGGTAACCTATAAAAGAATAAACAATCTTGTAAGGACCACCTACACGCATGTTGTTGATTTGGTAGTTACCATTGTCGAGCGTTACGGCTGAATAGCGCGTACCTGAAGGAATGTGGATAGCTTCGATCGAAGCTCCAGGAAGTGCCTCCCCAGTTTTTGTGTCGGTGATTCTACCTCTGATGCCTGACGAAGTAATTTGGCCAAATGACCAAAGACCCATCAGCATCATGATGAGAATTTGTACTGATTTTTTCATAACGGTTTGGTTTTGGTTAGCGAGGCAAAAGTATTTTTCTGTAAAGAGGTTGATATTAAAAAAATATTGTCATTTGTTGAAAAAAATAATCGCAAGGTAACATTAACTTTACAATTATGTAACAAAAACTCTAATTCGCTTATTTTGCAAACAAAAAAGAGTATGTTTGCTTGCAAGTATTGTGGAAAATTTACACTTTCTTTTTCATCTTCTCACAAACAATGTCGCGAGATACATCATCAAGGTTTAACTACCCTTCAAAACATATTAAAACCTGAAAATCTGCTTTCAGAAAATATTGACGCCAATCAAATAGCTCAAAACGTTAATACCATCTGTTCTACTAGTTTCATTTCTGAATCAGATAAAAATAAAATCGTATCTGAAGGTTTGCTAAACGCACTCACATATTCCATCGACGATCACATTCTGTCAGAAAACGAAGAAAAGAATTTGATTGGTTTGTTTAACGTATTTGCATCTAACCCCGATTTGCAAAAGTTCTATTTTTTATTCAAAGAATATCTTCAGAAAGCAGATATTCTTCAAAAATTAAGAGCAGGAAAAATCGGTGAAATCCCATTAATAAGCGAATCTTTACCTTTCTTACTTCAGAAGAATGAACGAATTATATTCGCTTCTAAAAATGTAGATTATTTTGAAACAAAAGTAAAAACAACTTACAAAGGATCCAGTCAAGGCGTAAGCATTCGAATTGCAAAAGGGGTTTATTACAGAGTAGGAGCCTTTCGCGGACACCCGGTGAAGACAGAACATCAAGAATATGTGGGCACAGGTACTCTAGCACTATCAGACAAAAACATTTACTTCCATAGCCCTACTAAGAGTGTAAAGATTCCGTATTCTAAAATCGTAACACTTGAATCGTATGAAAATGGAATCACTATAATGCGTGATGGTGCTGCCGCCCGTCCTCAAACTTTTAAAGGAATAGACGGTTGGTATTACAGCAATGCTATCAATCTGATTACCAATCTTTAAAAATAAAAAAGCCGGCAATATGGCCGGCTCTATTTTACTTCTTCAGTTATCTGATAATCTTCAACTTGTGCGTTTGTAGCTGTTCATCCCTTTTTATGCGCACTAAATATAAGCCTTCAGGCAAATTGCTAACGTTTAATTCAATTAACTCATTCTCAATAGAATTAAAGGTCTTTTCAAAAAGCTTTTGTCCATTAATTGAAATCACCTCTACATATGTCTCTGAATCTGAGATAGAAGTAACTTCTATACGCACAACATCCTTAGCGGGATTAGGATATAACCTTGATAATACATTGTTTTCAGACTGCTCCGAAAGCCCAACAAAAAGATTTTGCTGAGCAATGGTACTTTGCCATACAGTTTTGTTGTTCATGTCTTGAATCCAAGCCACCACCCTCAGGTTATTAAAATTCTCTACAGTATGTGCTACAGCATGATTTACTGGCACATTAGCATTTGGTGGCAGTATAAAAGTGCCTTTAAAGGTATATGTATACGGCACAATATATTTCTGATTGGCATTGATAGCTGGCAGCGCTATGCCATTAGCCGGATTTGCAAATTGGTTATTGATCGTATCAGGTACAAACTTTTTGAAAATATCGTAGAATCGAGTTTCACCATTAGATTTTGCGTTTTGCTGCGTCTCAGTTTCATAGACAGCGATGAAAAGTCTTTGACCGGCGGGCAGGTTGAAAAGCGGTTCGATTTCCACACCGCCGTAGATACGCTGGCCTTGAAGGGAGTAACCGGCACGCATTTTTATGAAGGCAGGCTGGTTTTTAAAAGAGGAGAGAATCGTTTGATTTAATTGACCTTGGTGCCCATCCCATTGACCATCGATTTTCATGGCCGGTACAGCATTGATGCCATAAAGTTGGCGACGAACTCCCCCTTCGGCTGTGTAGTATGGATCACCTGTTCCGGGCCAATTCATTTGGTATTTAATAATGCTGTACTCACCAGCCGGCTGAGTGCTCATAAAGTTTTTAAAGTTGGCATTAGCAGGAGCACAGGGCGGACAGGTAGAAGAACTGAAAAGCTCAAGAAGAGGGATGCGATTCGTCGCATTCGCAACGGTTATTTGTTGTACAATAGTATCGTTTGCAGGATTCTGGTCGTTCTGACCATTGATGTTAGTAGCCCATACCCTAATGGTATGATTGCCAACTGTAGCATTCCATTGCTGAGTAAAGGTGAAAGCGTAATCTTGTGTAGGAGCAATATTCAGGTTTGATAGCGCCTGGCTTACCACTGACCCATTGTTTACGCGATAATTAATAGTCATCGATGTAATGGTCTGCCCCAGATTGGTAAGTACTCCTGAAATAGTTACATTGCCTGGGGCAATAATTGAATTCATATTGAGCGACTTACCGGCTACATCTATTTGATTGTAAGCAGCTACAGCGATATCATCTATGTAAAGGAGAAACTTGTCGTTGGAGTTGTTTCTAAAAGCAATACGAATCGTTTGATTGTTGTAATTAGCAAGGCTTACGGCACGGTTGGTCCAAGTTACTTCCTCAGCATTTGTTGAAAACAAAACCACAGAAAAGGCACTTATCGCAGTATCAGCATTGGGCGAAAGGCGTACTTCATATCCATCTCTGTACGATGCATCAGGTGTCATAGCCCTCCAAGTGAGCCAAGCATTAGCCTGATTCACAGTAATAGGGGGTGTAATCATCCAGTCGTTTGATACACCAGGAGGATTGTACCATGAAGTACTAACGGCCATAAAATTCGTGGTGCCCGTTTCCTGCCGAGCTACCCAAGCCTGATTGACAAACGATACCTGAGAGGCAGGAGTAAGACCATCCAAATTCCTCAAAATGAATGTGGATGGCATTCCATTTTGAAAGTTTTCAGAAAATATTACCTGTGAGGTAGACTTGTAAGTTCCTAACAAGGTGACAAAAATTAAAAAGAGTACATTTTTTTTCATGTAACAATTTTTTGCTAATGTAATGTAAAAGGTTTTTCAAGTGTCTTGTTGAGCATCAAAATATTAATAAATCAAAAACATACTTCTTACGATGGGCGTGAGTCCTGATATAAAAAATTCAATAGCTACCACCATAACAATCAAACCCATCAACCGCACAAGCACATTAATACCTGTACTTCCTAATAAGCTGATGATGCGACTGGCAAACAGCAACGCAATAAGCATGATAAGACACACAACCAGCATTACCCCCACTAACACTGCTTTAAAGCTCAAATTCACAGCATCTTGCATAAGCAGCATGGCATTGGTGATGGCTCCCGGGCCGGTAATCATAGGAATTGCTAAAGGTGTCACCGAAATATCGCCTACATATTTTTTCACTTCTTCGTCGGGCAACTTCATTTTACTAACTTGAGCTTGAAGCATTTCGCTGCCCATTTTAAAGAAGATTAATCCACCTACAACCCTAAGACCATTTACCGATATTCCAAAGAAATTGAAAATAAATTCACCCAACAACCCAAAAATAACCAAAGTAATGAAAGCTACGGTGCAAGCTTTAAGTGCTGTACGCCGGCGATGCTGCAACTCTAACCCAGCGGTCATGCTCAAAAAAAGAGGCATTACACCCACAGGGTTCATTACTGAAAAAAAGGATGTAAAAGCTACTAAGGCATAATTTACTATGTTTTCCATACAAGATCTTATACTTTTCGACCGCACATCAGCAACGCTGTTACGGCAGCCTCTACGCCCTTGTTGCCATGCACTCCCCCGCTCCGCGCCAAGCTTTGCTCAATGTTGTTGTCTGTGAGCACACAGGCAATTACTGGCACCTGCAGCGTCAGATTCAACTGACTTAGACCGTGATAAACAGCCATACTTACAAATTCAAAATGCATGGTTTCGCCCTTTACCAAACAACCTATAGCAATGATGGCATCTACCTTTGGTTCGATGGCAGCGGCTTGCCTGCATCCATAGATGAGCTCCATACTGCCAGGCACCTCAATAGTTACAATATTTTCGGGCTTAGCGCCCAGATCAATCAAAGTGTCGTATGCTCCTTTGTAAAGACCACTGGTCACTTGATCATTCCATTGAGCACGCACCAGAGCAAATCTAAATGAAAAAGCCGACGGAAGTCGGCTTTTGTCGTATTCCGATAAATTTTTATTGGCTGTAGCCATCGAATTTTAGTTTTTCTGAGACTGCTTCGCTTCGATACGAGCTAAAAACTTATCAGCATCAAGTGCATGCTGCGACTTAGGAAACTCGTTTTTTAAGCGCTCGAAGTACTTGCGAGCGTCTTTCCATTTTTTCTGATCTTCGGCCAGCATGCCTGCTTTTTTCAGATAGAATGGCACAACAAACTCGTTGTTTGAAGCGTGAACAGCTTTATCGTAATATTCCAAAGCCTCATTAGGTTGACCGATTTCGAGGAAGGCATCAGCAATTACGCCATTGGCAAGTACTTCAAATACCGGATCATTCGTACTGAATTTGTCCATTTGGCGAATGGCTTCTTCATACTCTCCTAGTTGAAGATAGCATACACCTGCATAATATCTTGCGAGATTACCGGCCTTTGTCCATGCGTATTCATCAGCTATCTCGAGTAAGCCCATGCTGCTGCCATCGCCATTCAATGCCAGTCTTAATGAATCTCTGTCAATATTTTCTTGTGCCTTATAAAGCTCTATTTGGGCTTCTTTTTCGAGAGGATCAAGATACAAATAGGTAAAAGCAAAATAAGCTGCTACACCAACTAAGAGCCCTGATAGTGCATAGGTGATGGCTTTCTTGTTTTTTTCAATAAATGCTTCGGCTTTAGTAAGAGTAGTACCTACATCGAGGATTACTTCGTCTTGCTTTTGTTCGATTTCTTTTTTTGACATGCTAAAAATCAAAAATTTAATTATTCATCAAAAAGGCGGGCAAAAATAGATAGAGAAACGGATAATGCAATTACTGTAAGGTGTTAATTACTTCTACCAATCGCTTGGTGACTTCTTCGATCGTTCCGACACCATTTATTCCGCGATACTTTCCTATCTTTTCATAATAGTGTTTTACAGGCAGTGTTTCTGCGTTGTACACATCGATTCGCTTTTGAATCACAGCTGGATCGGCATCATCCGCTCTTCCGCTGGTTTTTGCACGGTCTGCCAATCTTTTCTTTAGCTCATCCTCAGGCACTTCCAGTGCTATCATTGCCGAAATCGCGGTATTCATAGCTTCCAAAAGATTTTCAAGAGCTTGCGCCTGAGCTTCTGTTCTAGGGAAGCCATCAAAAATAAACCCTTTGGGTTCTGAAATTTTTTCCAATTCCGCTTTAAGCATGTTGATAGTCACTTCATCGGGCACAAGCTTTCCCTCGTTCATGTATTTTTGAGCCAACTGACCTAACTGGGTGCCTTCTTTAATGTTACGTCTGAAAATATCGCCTGTAGATAGGTGCACCAATCCAAATCGCTCCACAAGAAACTGAGATTGAGTGCCTTTACCAGCACCTGGGGGGCCAAAGAGTACAATGTTTAGCATATATTAAATAGTTTGCGCTTTAAAGCGGGTAAAAATATTGGCGTAATATCTTTTAACAAAAGATCTGTGTCTAAAATACCTCCGCAAATAAAAAAGAAGGTGTCCAAAAAGTAAAGGACGCCTTCTTTTTTATTTTGATAAAACCCTTAATTGAAGTAAATTAGAGCCATCATAGACATTTTAAGTGAGGCGAGTAGTCTTTAAACAGCAACCCGGC
>NZ_BHZE01000007.1 GCF_003851885.1 Thermaurantimonas aggregans
GCCGGGTTGCTGTTTAAAGACTACTCGCCTCACTTAAAATGTCTATGATGGCTCTAATTTACTTCAATTAAGGGTTTTATCAAAATAAAAAAGAAGGCGTCCTTTACTTTTTGGACACCTTCTTTTTCTTAAGCTTTAATCAGTTGAATCTCGCCCAATAGCTTCACTTCATCGCTTACCAATACACCACCACTTTCGAGAACAGCATTCCAGGTAAGTCCCCAATCTTTGCGATTGATCTTGGCAGTAAATGAGAAACCTGCTTTTTCGTTGCCCCAAGGGTCTTTGTTTATGCCTCCAAACTCCGTATGGAGTACCACTTCTTTTGTCACGTCTTTGATGGTGAGTTTTCCTTTGATTTCATAGGCGTCTGAGGAAGTTTTGTAGGCCTTACCCTCAAAGGTCATTACTGGAAATTTTTCGCAGTCAAAGAAATCAGCGCTGCGCAAGTGTGCATCGCGGTCGTCGTAGTTTGTAAAGATGCTTGATGTTTCAACGGTAGCTTTTACCAAGGCATTTTCTAAAGTGCTGCCTTCAGTAATTACTTCAGCTGAAAATTTTCGGAACTCACCCTTAACGTGGGTAATCATTAAATGCTTAACTCTGAAAAGCAATTCGCTGTGAGCGTTGTCCACTACCCATTTTGTGTTCGTTTGTGTTGCTGTTTCCATATTTTATTTGTTTTTACATCTTTTGTATATACATTTATTTTGAAAAAAAAGTTTTTTCTGTTTTAACGACAAATAGCCAAGAAATTGAAAATTATTTTTTGAAGTGAGACTTGAGTCAAAAACAATTAAAAGTGATAAAAGTTATATTTGTGAAAATTTTGAAGAGTCATGCAGCTTGAAGTCAATTTGGTAAATGAGCTTCGTGCCATTCGCAAAAGGAGTTCTGTCGATAAAAGCAGATCTGTTCAGTATCAAAACGAACCTAATGAATCTATTTTGAACCGCATTAAAGGCGGTACAGGCAAAACTACAGAATTAAATCACCTGGACGCCGATCGAATCTTCTCAATTGAGGATATTCGTGAGCTCTGCATACAGTATAGATTGAGATTTTTAGATGCATCGCGCTTTGCCAATGAAATTCCTGAGGAAGCATTTGAGGAAATTCGAAAAATTCAAGGCGTAGAGCAAAAAAATCTTGAAGGTTTTAAAATCGTAGCTCCTGCATCGATGTTTCACCTCATTCAAAAAGATAAGGACCCCATGCTCTTTCTCGACATGGGCCATGGAAAGTACTATCTGATTCACAAATGGGGAAAAGATCTCAAAGTGTGGAGGAAATGGCTTGTATATCCGATGCGCAGCTTTGAGACTTTTTTGTCCACTCTTGTTGCCATCGCTTTTATTGGAGCTATTTTGCCATCTGACTCAGTGATGATGGGGCCATATGATTCTTCGGCGTTACCTATCCGCGTGATCTTCTTTTTCTACCTTGTACTCGCTCTGAGTGGATTGGGCGCTTTGTATGGATACTCCCGCATGAAGGATTTTTCGAATAATCTCTGGAATTCTAAATATACCCTGTAAGCATTTCTTTCGCGCTTCTTAGGCCGACCATCAGGTCGGCCTTTTATTTTTTGCGCTTTAAGTGTATGTAAAGAAGTAAATTGCGCCGATTAAAAAAAGTGTATAATTCAAGATTTTCATGTGGGATCGATTAGCTGTTTGGATTATCCGACAGCCGATTTTAATGTCTGTATTGCTGGCGATCTCTTTGTCGTTTGCTCTGTATAAGGCAGATGATGTCAGTATGAGTTATCAGTTTAGCCGTCTTCTGCCCACCACTGATTCTGTACACATTCAATATCAGTGGTTCAAAGATCATTTTTCACAGGTGAGCAACACCATTGTGCTCGCCACAGCTACTGAGCATTTACAGGATTCATTATTTATACACCAATGGACCTCACTGGCTGATAAAATTCGCAGTGTCGACGGTGTATCAGGAATCTTTACATTTAAAGATGCTTTAAATGTGCTTAAAATTCCTGAAACTGGTTCATTTAAAATCCAAAAAGTCTTTTCCTCCAAAAACGAACATGATCCCTGGACTACAGTATTGACCGACTCATTGCCTTTTTACAGGGGCGTTTTTACAGATTCAGCACGTACGGCCACTATAGCCTACATACAGCTGGACCCTACGATGCTCTACAATGCAGAAATTATTCGAATTATTAACGAAATCAAAGCTATAGTTGAACAGTTTGAAAGCGACTCACATTTAGATGTACACATTTCGGGTATTCCCTTTCTGCGGATGGGAAATGTTACACAGCTCAAAAGCGAAATTTATCTGTTTGTAGCCTTGGCTACGCTGGTTACAGCCTTGCTTTTTTACCTATTTCTCAGAAGTTTTAAAGCTACGATTATCTCTTTGATTATCGTGGCGATTGGGGTGGTATGGTCATTGGCACTCATGGCCATTTTCGGATTCGAAATTACCCTACTTACCAGTCTGATTCCTCCTTTGGTAATTGTTATAGGAATACCGAATTGCATCTTTCTTATCAACAAGTTTCATTATGAATTTAAAAACCATAAAAACAGAGTCTTAGCGTTACAACGCACCATTTCAAAAATTGGCAATGCCATCTTTTTTAGCAATCTGACCACAGCTCTTGGATTTTTTGCGCTTGCGTTTACAAAAAGTGCTGCGCTGGTTGAATTTGGCCTTGTAGCTTCTATCAGCATCGTTTTGATTTTTATTCATTCTCTCATAGTAATAACGCTCTATTTCTTGTACGCACCTGCACCCAAAGAGCGCCACATGCAGCACTTCGACCGCCGATGGGTAAATAAATGGACTGGAATGCTTCAAAAAGTCGTCTTTAATTACAGAGGTTGGGTATTTGGCGTAAATGTTCTGATTGTAATTGTATCAATTGTCGGTTTAGTGCGTATAAAAACCTCAGGGCGCATCACCGATGACTTGAGTCGAAATAGTAAAACGTTCACTGATTTAAAGTTTATTGAAGAAAAATTCAACGGCATCGAACCCGTAGAAATCATCATCGATACCGGCAAAAAATTTGGCGCAAAACAATACAGCAACTTACAGCTTTTATACAAAATTCAAGATTCCTTAAAAGCCTATGGGATATCGCGCAGCTTATCGCTTGCTGATGCTGCTTCCTTTGCTACTCAGGCATTTTACAACGGAAACAGCGCCATGTATCGCATCCCTACCAGACAAGAAAGCCGTTTTATGGCGCGCTTTTTAAAAAGTTTAGAGTCTCAAAATACGCAGGTCTCAGGTACCTTGTATGACCCCACAGAGCGCTACTTGCGAATTCATTTTCAGGTAAAAGATCTTTCGACACATGAAATGAAAAAGCTCAAACAGCAAATCTCATCAATGCTCACAAATGTGCTGAGTGACAAAGGATTTACCGGTTTTGTAACCGGTGCTGGTGTACTTTTTTTAGAAGGTACAGAATACCTAGTAAAAAACCTCTTTCAAAGCCTCAGCATTGCTATAGCTCTTATTGCATTGCTGATGTTTTACTTGTTTAAATCGTGGAAAATGGTACTCATTAGCCTGATTACCAATTTGATTCCACTTATTTTCACTGCCGGGGTTATGGGATTTGCCGGTGTTCCATTGAAGCCATCAACCCTTCTGGTATTTGGCATCGCTTTCGGAATATCAGTGGACGACACCATTCACTTTTTGGCCAAATACCGCCAGGAGTTGCAAAAAACCAACTGGAATATACCCGATAGCATTCGCCTGGCTATTCATGAGACTGGCATAAGTATGTTTTACACATCAGTAATCCTTTTCTGTGGCTTTATCATATTTACCTTTTCGAGTTTTGGCGGCACGGTGGCTTTGGGCCTATTGGTATCGCTTACGCTGTTGATTGCTATGTTAACCAATCTCTTTCTGCTCCCATCCTTTGCTTTAGCACTTCACAAGCATTTAGCTGACGAAGATTTTGAAAACCCACCGCTAACGGTCGTTGATCCCGATGACCAATCGGACGATGAACTCACAGAGAAGGAATCAATTATAGAATCAAAGTAACTCTGAGAGGCTTTTGATGCCCGGCGTACGCGAAAAGATAAAGCCTTCTCCGTGTTGAGTGCCGATGAGGCGACCCATATCGCGGGCCCTGTATTCGATGCTGTCTAAAAATTCTTTTGAACTTATCACCGTTTCAGGCTCCTTGCTCTCCGGATTGTAAAGCTGTGATTTATGCGCCAGACAAGAATCTATCTTCTGCTGAAAATATCCCGTTATATCAACGATTATGTCGGGCTGTAGATTGATAAACTGGATGTAGTGCATTAGCAATTGTGGCCTCCAAGGGGCTTGAGGTAGGCCTTCCCAAGTTGTTTTAAGCTTTGAAAATCCGGCAGAAAAAACCGCTTTAGCTACCAGTTGAGCAGCAGCTCCGTGGTCGGGATGGCGATCGTGAGGGGCATTGGCTATTACAATGCGAGGCCTGCAGTGGCGAATGACCTTCACTACTTCTATCACCGACTTTTCATCTGCAGTAATCCATCCATCGGATAAGTAGCAGTTGTAACGAGCTGATGCTTTGAGAATTTCAGCAGCCATTTGTGATTCTTGCACTCTGATTTCGGGCGTGCCGCGAGTGCCCATTTCGCCTTGAGTCAGATCGAGAATTGCTACTTTGTACCCTAAATCTACATGTTTGGCCAAAGTACCTCCGGCGCCGAGCTCTACATCGTCGGGATGAGCGCCAATGGCCAATATATCTACTTGCATTTCAAAACTTTAAATTTCGACAGCAAAAGTATGTAACTACATACATTGTTGCCGGTTTTTAAAATGTTACAAAAAAATTATTTTTTGCGTTACCAAGCCTTTGCTTCACTATGTTAGAAATATCCAATATTTGCATGAGAAGTAAATTAGGTCGCCTGGTATGTCAAGTGAGATTGATTTTTTGTGGGATCTGCATTCAGCCTTCGAATTTTCAAACAGCATTGGAAATTCACACCACCTTATCCCTATGCTGCAAGAGAGCCTTGTACCTCTGATGAAATCGCTTAAACTCAAAAATATACTCGTAATCAAACGCGATTCATCTACTTCAGAGCTCTCCGTTATTTATAGTATTAAGGAATACGAAGGAATTACCGAAATAAGTGAAGCACTCGATTGGCTTTCTTCGCTTGTAAAAAAAGGCACTGAAACCATTGACAGCCACTTACCTACCCGTCCAGGTGACATTAACAACAGCACTGCCATCTGGCCTCTGAAAGACTTTGGCTACTTGCTTTTGTATGCTGACGCTCTGAATTACTCAGAAAGTTTTGCCAAATCGCTTTCCATACCTCTGCAAAAACTCGCCCTGGCGTGTAAAAACTGCGAGCTCTTCGAAGAGCTTGACATGGAACGCAAAAAGTTTGAAGCCCTCTTTCAATCGTCAAATGCAGTAACTGCCCTGATTGATCGTGAAGGCAGAATACTCGACTGCAACGAACGCTTTAAAATACTGGCAGGTGACGCTCGCCACCTATTGGCCAATATGTTGATCGAAAAGGTTGATTTTATCAACTCAAAGTCTGAAAAAAAACTTCTTTCTAAAGCTATTTCCGAAGCTCTTGAAAAAAAGAAAAAACAACACCTGCACATCAACTCCTTCTTCAATGGCAGAAACTATCACTTCGAAGTGAGTCTTACGCCCCTGCACTTCGAAGAGAGCAATACCATTACAGTGCTGCTCGAAGCGTACGATGTATCGAGAGTATATGAACTGCAAGAGGACCTTAAGCGCGAGAGCAACTTGCTACGCACCGTAATAGAAATTATCCCTGATGCTGTATTTGTAAAAGACAAGGAAGGCCGCCGTATTATCTCGAACAAAAAGGACGCTGAATTTGCTGGTGCGGAATCAAACGATGAAATCATCGGCAAGACAAACGCCGAAATCTACCCGCCGGAGCATGCCGAGGTATTTACAAGTGATGACTACATCGTGCTGCAAGAAGGCACCTCTGTAATCAACCGCGAGCATTTCTTCATCAATAAAAAAGGAAATGTGTACTGGCTGCAAATGTCAAAAGTGCCCCTTCTTGACGAAAATGGTCAGGTGTATGGGCTGGTAGGCATCAGCCGAGACATTAGCCAGATAAAAGAACTCATACGAGACCTAAAGTATCGAGCCGACTTCGAAATGCTTCTCGTCGAACTGTCGGCAAGCTTTATCAACTCCGTACAAGGCGAGCTCGACGAAAAAATCAACAAAGCCCTGGAGCGCGTAGGGCGCTTCTGCGAAGCCGACCGCGTATATGTTTTCCAATACGACGAGCCGGGTAAAGTAATGAGCAATACCCATGAATGGTGTGCCGAAGGCATCACCCCAGAAAAGGACAACCTACAGATGATCCCGGCCGACATCATCCCGCAGTGGCACGAAAAACTACAGCGCCTTGAGATCATTCACATACCCGATGTTCAAAAACTACCTGAAGACTGGCAGACCGTAAAAGAGATTCTCGAACCTCAAGGCATACAATCGCTCGTGGTTGTGCCAATGGTAGTAAACGAAAGGCTCGTAGGATTTGCAGGCTTCGATGCCGTGCGCTTCAAACGCGTGTGGAGCGAAGAAGACATCAAACTGCTTCGCATCTTCGGCGACTTGCTGGCCGTGAGCATCGACCGCAAGTGGACCGATGAAAAGATCTACCGCTACAACAGCTCGCTTGAGAAAATCAACAACGAGCTCAACCGCTTTGCTTACATCGTAAGCCACGACCTGAAAGCACCACTCCGCGCCATCAACAATCTGAGCGAATGGATCGAAGAAGACATTGGTGACAAACTCGAAGGTGAAACCAAAGAACAGTTTAAACTGCTTCGTGGGCGGGTGCGTCGTTTAGAAAATCTCATCAACGGCATACTCGAATACTCTCGCGTGGGCCGAATCAAGTCGCGCATCGAAAGCTTTGATATCACCAAAATGCTCTCGGAGCTCATCGAGCGACTCAACATACCACCTCAGGCAGAGCTAAAAATTCAAAAAACCGAAATGTCGCTCTATTCAGAGCGTGCCGCTCTCGAAAAAGTTCTAGGCCACCTCATTCAAAACGGCATAAAGTACAACGACAAAGAAATCCCTGTGATCGAAGTAAGCTGGCTCGACCACGGCAAGGAAATCGAATTCATCGTAAAAGACAACGGCGAAGGCATCCACCCCGACTTCCACGAAAAAATCTTCCTCATGTTCCAAACGCTGAAAGCACGCGATGAAGTAGAAAGCACTGGCGTGGGCCTGGCCATCGTAAAGAAAATCATCGAAGACAAAGGCGGACGCATCTGGCTGGAATCGACCCCAGGCGTCGGATCCACTTTTCACTTCATTTGGCCGAAGTATGAAAAAAAAGAAACTCTCCTTAACGTATGAGGTTTAGCTCACTATCAATATTAATACTCGTGACAGTTAGCGCTTGTCTTTCGGGCTGTGCTACTTTGTTTTCTAAGTCAATTTATCCGGTGACCATACACTCTACTCCACAGGATGTGCGCTTTGAAGTGTTTGACCGTTACAAAAACCGAATCTTCTCTGGCACTACGCCAGAAACCGTTTATTTACCAGCTTCATACCTACCCTTTATCCGCCAGCGCTATACCATACTCATCACCGATCCAGACTTCGAAAGCGCTCAGATGCCTGTGACTTTTCACATCGATGGCTGGTATTTTGCCAATCTGTTGATACCAGCATTTGCCCCAATTGGCATGCTCATCGTTGACCCTCTATCGGGCAGCATGTTTACGCTTGATTACCACTGCCGCAGGCTTACCTTCAACCTAAAACCGATCAAAATCTCAGAGCATCGCGACCCAATGCTCGCTGCACCTACATCCATCATCGAATGAAAGAGATTAAAAACATCATTTGGGACTTTGGCATTGTGCTCATCGATCTCAACATGGAGCACTTCCACCAGCAGTGCCAAGCTCATGGCATCAAGTCAAACATCAACATTCTATCTACCCACTTTTCACATACATACGAGAAAGGCCTCATCAGCGAGCACGAATTCTTTCGCGAGGCTAAGCTGCTATTTCCGCGCTGGGTTAGTTACCCAACCATCAAGGCCATTTGGAACTCCATGCTCGGCCACATACCAGACGAAAAAATAAGACTGCTCCACAAGATCCGGAAAGCCGGCTATGCACAAGTGCTGTGCTCTAACACCAATCCCACCCACATACGCCACATTTGGCAAAGCCACGGTCCCTACACCACTCAACGCTTCAAAAAGGCCTTTCAGCAGCTGTACCTCAGCTATGAATACAACTTACGCAAGCCTGAGCCCGAATTTTTTAACCTAATCATCGACCAAATGGGCTGGCTCTCAAGCGAAACCCTGTTAATTGACGACAACGAGCACAATATCGACGCAGCCTCATCGCTCGGCATGCACGTACTCCACTACACCGGCGAAGAGAGCCTCAAATACTTTGACACAGCTCTACCAAAGCTCCATGCGCATCGCGCGGGTGCACAAAGCAAATGAGCTTGTCGTCGGCCCCGTGCTTAGGAGCCTCGTTCAGAAGGGTAAAGCCCTGTTGGCGCAATCTTTCCATCTCCGCCACAATATCTTCAACCTCATACGCTACATGGTGTATGCCCTCACCGCGTTTTTCGATAAACTTAGCAATGGCACTCTCAGGAGCTGTAGCCTGTAGCAGCTCAATTTTATTCGGCCCGGCCATAAAAAACGACGTAATCACGTGCTCTGACTCCACCGTTTCGCGCTTGTAGGGCGGCACACCGAGCAGTTGTGTATAGCGCTTTTCGGCCTCTTCCAGATTTTTCACGGCTATGCCGAGGTGTTCTATTTTTCCAAGCATTTCACAACCAGTTTTCTTCGCACGAAAATACTCAGCTCTTTTTCTGATTTTTTTTTGATTTTTTTACGTATTTGGGCGTGCCCCTCACTTCCTTCGCTGCGCTCAGTCGTTCGGGTCGGGCTACTCTGGGGTACGCTTCGCTTCCGTGCTTCGGCAGCGCTTCGCTTCGCCTTCGCACCGCGCTACCGCGCGCCCGCCGTATCCCTCACGCGAAAAGGGGGAATAAAAACTCAAGATACAGCCACACACTGTGCTCTCACACGATCAATTTTATTCAAAATGCCACCAAAAACGCGTTACAACTATGTGAATAGCCACCTACATAAGACTCGATTCGCAAATTTTACGTCAGTAGTATTCGAACCTCGAACGATTACCAACAGATAAATTGAAAGATGGGGATTTTAAGTAAAATGCATAGCGGCCATAAGGCCAATGCCGCGTGAGGAATAGAGCCAGATATGAACCGCAGCAAGTGTGCCATGCAGCACACGGGGAACGGCTGGCTGACACATTAGGTCAACCAACGAAGCCCCGATGTACTTCGCACACCTGCAAGGCAAATATGAGCGGAATATCACAAGCGAAATCAGCAAGTGCTGATTTGTCTGGACAAGCACGCCCAAAAAACATAAAAAAAATGAAAACTACTTTTTTTCGGCCAACTCAGGGTCGTGCTTTACAAAAAAGTGAATCCATAGGGAGCGCGACAGCCGAAAGAGCACCGGCGAAAGCACTACCAGACTAATGAAATAGGTGGGCAGAAGTACTTCAACTTCATTGTGACCTATGATGGTAAGGATAACCAGCACTGCTACAAAAAGAGCCACAGCCAGCGCATAGCTTGCGTACATGGCACCGTAGTAAAAGTTGGGCTCGATTTCATATGGCTGACCGCAGTGGGGGCACTGTTCGTGCATCTCAAAGAGGCGCCGAAAATTGTAAGGATTAGGTTGAGTGTATAAAGGCGCCTTTCGGCAGCGCGGACAGCGCATGCGTATGATGTTGATTATCAGACCTATCATGTGTCAAGGGAATTGGTTGCAAAGGTAATTTCAGAGGTCATGGAGGCATGTTACCTTCATCACTTTTTATGCAGTGTGATCAGAATCGCTGGCAATGTGGCCATCTTCGAGGGTGATGACACGGCGAGCTGCCTCTATCACGCGGTGGTCGTGAGTGCTGAAGACGAAGGTTACGCCTAAGTCGCGGTTGAGCTCAGCCATTAGGTCGAGCAGCTGGCGGGCAGTGTGGCTGTCGAGGTTAGCCGTAGGCTCATCGGCCAGCACAAATGCGGGCTTCGAAACGAGCGCTCTCGCTACAGCTACGCGCTGCTGCTGGCCACCTGAGAGCTGAGAGGGGCGCTGATGCATCTTTTGGGCTAAGCCTACCCGCGTCAAGATCTCTTCGGCCTCGCGGATGTACTTCTTAGGAGACCGCCCCTGAAGCTGCATGATAAAGGCCACATTCTCCAGGGCAGTGAGCACTGGCACCAGATTGTACGACTGAAAGACAAATCCGATATTAAAGAGGCGAAAGTCGATGAGCTCATCTTCGGTGAGGGTACTCAGATCGGTATCGCGAATGGTCACTGAGCCCTTTGTGGGGCGGTCGAGGCCGCCGATCAGGTTAAGCAAGGTAGTCTTGCCTGATCCGGATGGACCAATGATAGCAGTGAACTCTCCAGGCTCTATGGTGAGGCTTACGCCGTCGAGCGCTCGCACCTCTACCTCGCCCATCTGGTATATTTTGTACACATCCTTTACTGCAATTACCGGCATGGATTTTCTCACGTTTAAGAGCCAACGAAGTTCGTCATCAAATGGTTTAATAAAAGTATTTAAGGGTCAATTAAAAATGAGGGTGGAATGGGGAAATCTTCCGATACGTGGAATTAGGGTTAATCAATCGCAAAAAACACTTGTGGCGTATACGGTGCTACCTTTGCTGACGTTTATTAGTAGTTCTTATTTAATTAAGAGAAGCTTAGATGCTCAGAAGTAGAGTTTTTTGGTGTATCGTTGCATTACACTCCTTTGCAGTTCATGCACAGAAGTCGCTCACCGAGAAGTATGTGGGTTTTAGTTTTGGCAATTTCTGGAATATGCACGCTGGGCTTGAACCGGGTACAATGTCGGGCAGGCCTGATTTTTTTACGGAGTTTCAGCCGGTGGTGGCGCAGAGCTATACAGAGCCGGTGTCGCGCACTTTGGCCTACACACTCGAAGCAGGATTGCGCTATCACCGGCTGAATTTTGGCTTTTTAGAGGGTTCACTCGGACTAGGAGAGCGTTTCGTAGGGTACAGAGCTGACTTTGGCAGCGGTAGTGAGCGCATAGAATTGACTGCCCGAACGAAATTTTTTGCTTTACCAATGCGCATCGGTTATGGTTACGAATTTTCAGCATTTCACTTTCGCACAGGTTTCCAGCTCACCTGGCTTTTTACGCCAAAGGGCGATGCCGAAACCCGGGTTTGGACATCTACCGGCACTACTGGTCACCAGCGCCCTATGAACGGCGAACTTTTTTACCAGAAAGACAATCTGGTGTATTTTATGGAAGACCTCTTCAGGCCTTTAATATCAATGTATACTCCCTACATCGGCATCGGATATAATCTCGATGACATCCGCATCACTTTTGATATTTCTTACAACTTCTCTCCCTATCCATTTCGAAACTTTGTGAAGACAGATAACCCCTTTGGCAACGAAATTATTGATGCACAGCTCAGGGGCTTACTGGTGGAGCTGGGCGTTCATTTCCGAATTTTTTAAGTGGGGCATGCATTTAGCTCGATTTTTTAAAGTAGATTCTTTTCGGCATGTCGCTGGTTATATCCTGGTTTTTGCCGTAGCGATTTTTAATCCTGCACATGGACAAAGCGGCAAGCTGATCCGAATTTTGAATTCTGACCGCGCTACAGGTTCGCGCGATGTAAGTTATCTGGCTGGAAATGTCGTTTTTGAACACGAAGGAGCCCGCATGTATTGCGACAGTGCAGTCCGCTACCTACAGCGAAACATCATCCAGACCTTTGGAAATATTCAACTCAATCAGGGCGATAGCCTCCTTATGTCGGCCAAAGCCATGGAGTACAATGGCAATACACGCATTGCCAAAGCCCGTGGCGATGTAGTGCTTAGCGACCGTGAGATGACCCTGCAAACACAAGCCATCGAACTCAATCGAAACACCAATACTGCTTATTACACCTCCTCGGGTACCATTACCAATGATGAAAACACCTTGACTTCACAAATCGGCATGTACTATGCCGATCTAAAAATGTTTTCCTTCAAAAAAAATGTACGCTTGCACAATCCTCGTTATCGCATGGAGTGCGATACACTTCAATATTACACTACTTCCCGAGTAGCACTTTTCAGAGGCCCATCGCACATTTACTCCGATAGCGGATACATCTACTGCGAAAATGGCCTCTACAATACAGTCACTGACGAAGCAGCATTTAACCGAAACGCCATCGTAAGGCAGAAAAACATTGAAATGCGCGGAGATTCGCTCTACTACAATCAGCGCAAAGACATCGGCAGGTCGTTTGGAAACATCCGTCTCACCGATACGACGGAAAAATTTACAATCATCGGCCAATACGGTGAATATTTTGGAGAGCCAAACGAACGCATGCTTGTAACCAAACAAGCGCTTTTTCTGAGCTATGCCGATCAAGATACCCTCTATGTAGCCGGCGACACCATCCGCAGCATTCGGCTAGATAGCACCGGCCATCGAGACATGTACGTGTATCCGAATACTAAGCTCTATCGCAGCGATGTGCAAGGGCGAGCCGACTCGCTCAGATATACAACCGTTGACAGCGCTTTTTATCTCATGGGCGATCCTGTACTATGGAGCGATACTATGCAAATCACCGGTCGCCTTATTGTGCTCACACTCAGGAGCAACGAGCCCGACTCCCTCTTTGTACGCGACAATGCTTTCATTCTCATAACTGAAAACGATACCTTCTACAATCAGATTAGAGGGCGCGATATGGAAGGAAAATTCATCGACCGAAAACTTTACCAAATACTCGTGCGGGGCAATGGACAAACCGTTTACTACGCCAAAGAAGACGACGGCACCTATGTAGGCATAAATAGAGCCGATTGTAGCAACATTCTGATCGACTTTGAAGAAAACAAAGTGAAAGAAATAAAATTTATCACTAAACCAGAAGCTCGATTAATACCTTTGGGCAAGGAAAGTGATGAAGATATACGCTTAAAAAACTTTAAAGACCGCTTTTCAGAAAAACCTCCATTGGAGTTTTTTAAAAATCGAATTCGAATACAATGAAATTCTCAAAATATCTCTTGATTTTTTTGATGCTCATTACCGGTTGGGAGGTAACCGCCCAGCGCATCTCTTGGATTCACGCACGCAGCATCGACGATTGGGAGCGCGTGCTCGGCATAGCCGGCAATACGCAAATGGGCATCTTCGTACAAGTTTGTAGCGAATGGAGCAAGATCTGCTTGAACATGAACAACATCGTGCTGCGTGACAGAGAGCTAGTAAAAGAAATTAACAAGCGTTTTATTCCGGTGCAGATCGATGGCGACTCTGATTTCGGACAGTTGTGGATCAAATACTACTCCTTGCCGGGGTATCCGGTCCACCTCTTTATGAATGCCAAGGAAAACATCTTAATACGACTCAATGGAGCTCAAGATCGAGAAACCATGTTGGCCAGTGTACGCAGAGCAGGAGTACTCATTGCGCTCTATCCACAGCTGCAGAGCGGCTTTATAGCCGGAACCCTATCGATGAAAGGTTTTAACGAGCTCTTACAGATCGAAACCGACAACAATGGCATCGAAGCCTCTCGACCCATTTTCGAAGAATTCATAAAAAAATTCGGAAACCAACTTCTCACTGATAGCAATGGTCTGCGCTGGATTTCAATCTTCGGACTTGACCTCAATGACCCTCTTTTTACAGAAATTACAAATAATTCCAGCATCTATAAGTCCCAGAAAACTTTTCAATTTGAGGATTTCTTGAATGCCTCGCTCAACTTAAACCTGCGAAAAGCAGTACAAGACTCCTCTGAAAAGCAATTGTCAAATATTCTAATCCACCTTATTCCACTTTTAGCTAAAGATTCTGTGGAATTGCGCAAACTGCGCTTAAAAACTCAAAAGCTCTTTTACTACGACACCTACAACGCCGAAAAATTTTATCAGACGCTTGAAGAGGAGTACGCTGACTCAAGTGCCGAAAGCAAAAGAAGAGACTATATTCAAACGGCCAACGACCTGATGGAAACGCGCACGACCCTACCCTGGGCTACGACTACTGTAAAAATTCTTCGCGAAGCCATCGCCATAAAAGACGATATGAATGCCCGCATAGGGCTGGCTGGAGCCCTAACGCTGGCCAAAGAATATGACCAAGCAGTTCAGCAACTCAATCTGGCCCGTCAAATGACGAACGACAGCTTCTTCAGAGCTGAAATCGACAACATGATTCAAAGAGTTAGGCAGATTCAACTACAAAATCAGCAATAATTCCACAAAATTTGGTTTTAAAACTTCTCTCAAGACTTCGATTTAGTGAAATGAAGTAGGTTTGTGCATCGGGAAAAACACGTCTATATGCACATTGCAATTGCAGGAAACATTGGCTCTGGAAAGACTACACTTACTCACTTACTCAGCAAGAGCTTTAAGTGGGAAGCTCATTACGAAGATGTAGAAGACAACCCCTATTTGGAAGACTTCTATACCGAAATGCAGCGCTGGTCGTTTAACCTGCAGATTTACTTCCTCAACAGCCGCTTTCGCCAAGTACTAAACATTCGGAAGAGCGGCAAAAACGTGATTCAAGACCGCACGATATACGAAGACGCTTACATTTTTGCGCCTAACTTGCACGCTATGGGCCTAATGCCCAAGCGCGATTTTGACAATTACATGTCGCTCTTCCAGCTGATGGAAGAATTTCTCAGCCCGCCTGACTTATTGATTTACTTACGAGCTTCCATTTCAACCCTTGTAGAACAAATTCACAAAAGGGGGCGGGAGTATGAAACCAACATTCGCATCGATTACCTGAGCCGTCTGAACGAGCGCTATGAAGCTTGGATAAGTGGCTACAACAAGGGCAAACTGCTCATTATAGATGTAGATAAAAACAAATTTGCTGAGAATCAAGAGCATTTGGGAGAAATCATCGAGCGCATTAACGCGGAGTTGTTTGGATTGTTTAAGTAATTTCTTTCCATTTTGAAAGTCTATTACTCCATTGATGAATTTTCGGCCCCGGCCTATTCAGTAGTCACTCTTGGTACCTTCGATGGGGTACACCAAGGCCATCGGGCAATCATTGACCGACTGAATGAAATTGCTCAAACTCACCCAGGGGGCGAAAGCATTCTTCTTACCTTTAAACCTCACCCCAGGCACATCTTACAACCTGAGGCCGACATAAAACTACTCAACGACGAAGACGAAAAAATCGAATTACTTCGCAGTGCCGGGCTCAATCATTTGATCTTTCATCCGTTTTCGTTAGAGTTTGCCAAAACTTCGAGCATCGATTTCGTGCGCAACGTTTTAGTGCAAAAAATATGTGCGAAAAAGATTGTTGTGGGGCACGATCACCACTTTGGCCGCAACAGAGAAGGCAGCTATGAACACCTGGCAGAGCTCGGAAAACTGTACGGCTTCGAAGTTGAACAGATGGCACCTAAAATAGTAGATAATACCGTTGTAAGCTCTACTAAAATCCGAAAAGTACTACAAGACGGAAATGTAGATACGGCCAATCGATGGTTAGGACACTACTACTCTCTAACGGGTACTGTGATCAGAGGCCATCAGATCGGGGAATCAATCGGATTTCCCACGGCTAATATTTTGAACAACAATCCTCACAAAATCATTCCAGGTGATGGTGTGTATGCAGTATGGGTCACCTTTGTATCAGATCCGGCCGAACGCCGAATGGGTATGTGCAATATTGGATACCGCCCTACCGTAAGCACTGGAGGTTTTAAAACCATTGAGGTCCACATCTTTGACTTTCATGGCAACCTCTATGGCCAAATCCTCAAAATTGAATTTGTAAGCCGTTTACGGGCAGAACAAAGATTTAGCGACCTCAAAGCACTTAAAAATCAACTGGAAAAGGACCAGATACAAGCTCTTAGAATTTTGATGCGCCAGGGGTAGCTAGATACACTTAAAATAATCAAACGGCTCTAGGCAGTCGTTACAGCGGTAGAGGGCTTTGCAGGCCGTAGAGCCAAACTGGGAAAGCATCACGGTATTAGTGGATTTGCAATGAGGGCATCTGACCATGGGAGTTTTACCAAAGAGTATCCGGCGTTTATCGGCTGTGCTTTTCTCAGGTGGAGCTATGCCATAGGCTTCGAGTTTTCTCCTGCCTTCGTCGGTCATCCAATCTGTGGTCCAAGGCGGAGAGAGTTGTTCGGTTATTATAACCTTATCAAAGCCCCCTTTTTGCAAGGCGCTTACGATTTCCTTTTCGATGGCGTGCATGGCCGGGCATCCGGAGTATGTAGGAGTAATGACGACCTCAACCGTGCCATCGGGGTGAATATCTGTGTGCCGTAGTATTCCCATGTCTTGTATGGTCAGCACAGGAATCTCTGGATCGGTGACCTGGCTTAATATCTCCAATAAGCGCTCTTTCTCATAGGTCGTCATACAGCTACCTCAGCTTTGATGTGCGGATGAGGATCATAACCAATCAGGTTAAAATCCTCAAATTTGAAATCAAAAATCGATTTCACTTCTGGATTTAATAACATTTTAGGCAAGGGGCGTGGTTCACGGCTGAGCTGAAGCCTGGCTTGGTCTAAATGATTGAGATACAAGTGAGCATCACCTAAAGTATGAATGAACTCACCAGGCTGAAGATCGGTAACCTGCGCTACCATCATGGTGAGAAGGGCATAGGAGGCAATGTTAAAAGGTACTCCCAAAAACACATCAGCGCTGCGCTGATAGAGTTGGCAGCTCAACTTGCCCTCTGCTACGTAAAATTGAAAAAGTATATGGCAGGGTGGTAGCCTCATGCTATCTATATCGGCTACGTTCCATGCGCTTACGATGAGTCGGCGCGAGTCTGGATTACGGCGAATTTGATCAATCACATTACTAATTTGATCGATCCTACGACCATCAGAAGCTGGCCAGCTGCGCCACTGGTAGCCATAGACTGGGCCGAGATTTCCGTTCTCATCAGCCCACTCGTCCCAGATGGTCACTTTATTGTCGCGCAGGTATGCAATGTTGGTATCGCCTCTTAAAAACCAAAGCAATTCGTGTATGATCGAGCGCAGGTGCAGTTTTTTAGTAGTTACTAAGGGAAACCCTTCGCTCAGATCAAAACGCATTTGATAACCAAAAATGCTGAGGGTACCTGTGCCTGTACGGTCGTGTTTCTGCACACCTCGCTCTAAAATGGTGCGCATCAGGTCATGGTATTGCTGCATGCGAAGTAATGTGTTTTGTTTCCTTATTTAATGTCTAATTCGATCTCTCCAAAATGTATAAAGCTAAAACCCGCTGTACGAGTTCCAATCGTGTCGAGGTTGCTGGTACCACGAGCCAAATAGAGTTTAATTTTCTTCTTTTGATTTTGTGTGAGCAATAACGGGGAATAATCATATTGCCCATCCCACTCGGCAAGGGTATCGGCAAAAGTGGCCGGCTGCCCCTGTACGTCGAATTCTGCAAAGAGCAATAAGGGATTGTCCTGCGGAAGGGCAGAATCTACCGGCCATTTGATTGTAAATCCCTGAATAGTATCAACTTTATAATCCAGCGTAAGTCCTTCGATGGTAAAAAACATTGGTTTAGGTGCATAAAGTGAATAGATAAATGATGGCCATTCGAGGCTATTGGCCTGATGTGTTAAAGCTCTGCTATAGCCCAGTAAACTATCCGATCTAAGTGAGTTCCCGTAGTAGTGGTTGGCCCTAAAGACCATGGGCACATCGTGCCAGATGAGATCTCCGAGATTTTGATTTGTAAAATTATAGGCGTAAAATTCAGTATTTAATCGATCTGTGAGGTATTTATTGTCGATGTAAGCTTTATAGGTACTCCACTGCTCGAAACGGAAAAAAAGTGTTTTAGGCAAGCCAAAAATTTTATTTGCAAGAGAAACAATACCTGGCTGCTCAGGGCGAGGTGGCAAAATTGGCTGCTCATCGCGGCTACAAGCCATGCCCAAGATCAGTAACACTAAGTATGGAATGAATTTTTTCATTTCTGGGGTATTTCCTCAAGCAAATATATCATTGCTGCCTCAAGCAGATGCTTATTGAGCAGCCATACTTCGAAAGTTTTGAATACCCTCTTCCATCCATTTCAGGTAAGCTTCGATGTTTGTATTATAGGCTTCAGGCTTATTGAGTGGCTTGAGATTTTCATGGCCTACTATTACATAATAAGGTTGGCTGTTTGTGCCAAAGTGTTTTGCCTGAAATTCGGCCCAGTAATTACCTACATTTCTGATTTTCTGTCCTAAGATATCTGAATAGTACTGTTTATCAGCCGGCAGAGGGGTTCGCTCATCCACATACAGCGAGATGAGCACAAAGTCGTTTTGAAGCTTCTGGAGCACTCGTGGATCGCTCCACACTTTCTCTTCCATCTTGCGACAGTTTACGCAGCCCCAACCTGTAAAGTCGAGCAAAATGGGTTTATTGACTTTTTTGGCGTAGGCAAGGCCAAGTTCAAAGTCGTGAAAGCAATTTAATCCGTGTGGACAGCTCTCAGGATGAGCACCTTCAATATATTCGGTTGATTTGGCTTCGGTGGCAGCAGTGGCTTTGCCCAGTGGTGCCTCAGTGTACCACATCGGAGGCGTAAGTCCGCTGATCAATTTAAGAGGTGCACCCCATAGACCTGGAATCAGATACAGCGTAAAAGAGAGCGACAACACCGCCAAAAGAAGTCGGCCCACACCGATTTTTTCAGTTTTAGAGTCGTGTGGAAGCCTGTAAAAGCCTAATAAATAGATCGTTAATAAAAGGCCTATTGCGATCCAGATTATTATAAAATATTCTCTCAGCAAGATGCCTGATTGCCAAACCAAATCAGCCGTTGAAAGAAACTTGAAAGCGAGAGCAAGCTCTACAAAACCCAAAACCACTTTTACACTGTTAAGCCAACCTCCTGAACGCGGTAAGGAATTAAGCCAACCGGGAAAAGCTGCAAACAGCGTAAAAGGAATTGCCAAAGCAAGCGAAAATCCAGTCATTCCGATCAATGGACCTTTAATTCCACCGCTAAAGGCCTCAAATAAGAGCGTGCCGATAATCGGACCCGTACAACTAAAACTTACCAAAGCAAGAGTAAAAGCCATAAAAAAGATTCCTACGATCCCTCCGCGCTCGCTGGCACTGTCAGCTTTGTTGATCCACGATGATGGCAATGTGATCTCAAAAGCTCCGAAAAACGAAATGGCAAAAATTACCAGAAGAGCAAAGAATACCAGATTGACAAATGGATTGGTAGAGAAGGCATTCATAGCTGCAGGGCCAGCGATGCGTGTAATGGTGTAAGTAACACCCACATAGAGTATCATTATGCTCAACCCATAGATGAGTGCGTTGCTGATGCCCTGAGCCCGATTTTGACTCTTTTTTGTAAAATAGCTAACTGTAAGTGGGATCATGGGAAAAACACAAGGTGTGAGCAGTGCGGCCAAGCCCCCCAAAAAGCTGAAAATAAACAATCCGGTAAAAGAAGTTTCTGAATTTTTCTCAGGATTTTCGGCTGCTACGATCTCCTGTGTTGGCTGACTTTCAGGCTCTGAAATGAAATTTTCCTCTGAGGAAGTTGAACCTGCATTTCTTACAGATGTTGATGAATCCGTATTGCTCGCAATATAATCAATGGGATTTTGCTCGACCGGAACAGAAGATTCTTCTTTTGCCGAAGGTGGAGGTGTAACTTCAAATTGAAAATCAACTGCCGTAGGTGGTAAACACGTCTCGTCGTTACATACCATAAATTCTAAGTACCCCTTGGCTATGAACGGTTTATTGGTCAGTATAGCGATACGCTGACGAAACTCTGCAAACTTTGAAAAGTACTTGACCTTCATGTTAAAGTTCGGGTCAAACTCTTCCTTGGGAGTTCCTTCCTTTACTTTGCCTACAAGTTTAAAATCTTTGCTTTCTTCGAAATTGAAGGAAGTAGGAATAGGTCCATTGCCCAGAGGCATATCAGATGAATAAAGGTGCCAATCGCCCTCGATACGCGCGGTAAAGATCAGGTCAGCTTCCTTGTCTGAAAGATTTTGGATCTTAAAACGCCAGTTTACCGGTGACCGAAAATTTTGAGCATATGTGAATAATACCGAAAGACTGAAAACTAGATTGAGAAAAAATTTCATGAAGAAAAAAGTTTTCCTATTAAAACTCCCTGCAAAATAAACGAAATGTCGTGCTTAGAAAAAGGACTATTCACCCATTGGCTTTAAATGAAGTCGTCAAATAGTCCGATTTAAACATATTTTTAAATGATTAACGTTAGGTTTTGTCTTTCCCAAAAAAAGTACTTTTGTAGACAAAACAAGTACAATCAATGTCGTCAAAGCAAAACAACCCATGGCACTTCGTTGATAATCAGGCCGATTTTATAAAATCAACAGTAAATGCAATTATTGAAATACCTAAGGGTTCACGGGCAAAATATGAACTGGACAAAGAAACCGGCTTAATTATACTCGATAGAGTATTGTATTCATCTGTGTATTATCCGGCTAATTACGGATTTATACCTCAAACCTTTTGCGACGACAATGACCCGCTCGACATACTTGTGATCTCTCAAATTGAAACTGTGCCTCTCTGCATCGTTGAAGCTCGTGTAATTGGCGTAATGCGTATGCTCGATCAAGGCGAAGCCGACGACAAGCTCATAGCGGTAGCTGCAGGCGACCCCTCGGTAAGCCACATCAAGAGCATCAAGGAACTGCCACCTCACATGATCGCTGAGTTGAGAGCATTTTTCGAAGATTATAAAAAACTGGAGAACAAGTCTGTGAAAGTAGAAGAATTTCAGGATGTAAACATAGCTCTCCAAATTCTGAAAGAGGCCATTGATCTATACGATAGAACATTTGATTAAATGTACAACCGCGCCACATCCATTACCTGTAACAGCATGAATTCAAAAAATTTAAATCCAAACGTTTCTGTAGATTGTGTGGTGTTTGGGTTTGACAACGAACGACTGAATGTGCTTCTGATCGAACAAAAGCCCTTAAATAAATCTATAAAACCTCAAAGCGCTCTACCCGGCGACCTGGTGATGGAGGATGAGAGCCTCGACCAGGCTGCAAATAGGGTACTTAGAGAGCTTACCGGACTTAAAGGCATCTATCTTTGCCAGTTCAAAGCCTTCGGCGATCCGCAGCGTGTGCGCGATGTAAAAGACCTTGCCTGGCTTCAGACCTATCGCGAATATCCTCAAGCACGCGTAATTACTGTAGCATATTATGCACTGGTAAAAATGCACGACTTTTCGCCTGAAGCGAGTTCATTTGCCGATAAAGTTTATTGGTGTGATGTGCACAACGTGCCTCCCCTGGCTTTTGATCACAATCAAATCGTTATCGAAGGTCTAAAGACTCTTCGTCGTGAATTTGAAGCTCATCGAATAGGTTTTGAACTTCTTCCAAAAAAATTCACGCTCAGCCAATTACAACGATTATACGAAATCATCACAGATAAAAAATTCGACAAAAGGAACTTCCGAAAAAAAATCCTGAGAGAAAACATCCTCATTCCTCTACCTGAAAAACAACAAGGCGTTTTACATAAACCAGCCCAATTATACGAGTTTAATCTGCGTGAATTGGCTGAACTCGGTGCTTTTAACGGAGACACTGTAGAAATCTATTGAACCAAATATGCATAAGCTTGCAATTATCACCGGAACGCACCAAGGACTTGGCCGTGCTTTGGCAGAAACCTTTTTAGAAAACCCTGATTTTAAAGTTTGGGGCTTTTCGAGAAAAAATGAAATACAGCATACTAACTTTACCTTTTTTCACACAGATCTTTCAAAATCGGACTTTCATAACTCCCTTCCCGATCGGCTGCCAGTGGCGAATGAATATGTTTTAATCAACAATGCCGCAATCATTGAGCCGATAGCACCAGCACATTCCATTGATGCCGAATCACTTGAAAAAATTTATAAAATCAATGTCCAGGCTGTACATCTGCTCTCAGCCTGGTTCATCCGACATACTCTAGATAGAAAAGTCGCAAAAACAATTGTAAACATAAGTTCTGGAGCGGCTCGCTATCCCATTACGCATTGGAGCCCTTACTGCTCTACAAAAGCAGCCCTTGATATGCTGAGTGAATGCCTGGCTTTAGAATACCCAAGCTATCGGGTGTACTCATTTGCCCCGGGTATGGTCGATACACCTATGCAATCGCACATTCGAAGTAAAAGTCTCAAAGAATTTCCTGAAGTTGATCGATTTAAAGCAGCTTTTAAAAACAACAATTTAAACAACCCTTATTCGGTTTCAAAAAAAATAATACATTTGATTCAAAATCCTTTGACTTTCACAGGAGTTAAAATTTCAATCAAGGACCTTTAAAAGCGTCGTTTCTCTGTCATGAAAAAATTTTCTTCCTTTCTATTTATTGTTTTTTTAGCGCTTTCTACAGCTTGTCGCAAGCGTGTGGAATACGTATATTTAGAGCCTCCAAAAGCTCTGTCTGAAAGACTACCAGGCGATTGGAAACCTTCGTTTGTCACGTATTCGACGCAGGTAGATTTAAGCAGCCAGGGTCTGCCCCCCGTCACTGTATCTGGTATTACAGAAAATCCTAACGGCAACATGAGGGCTGAAAGGGAACCTAAAAACATGAATTTTCAACTGCAGTTTTCAGCCTCTGTCGATTTAGGCTTTGGTCTTCCTATCCCGATACCAGTAAATATTAATATTACAGGCACTTATTTGATCTCAAACGACGAAAAAACAGTAACCCTGACCCAGAGCAACGGGAGTACTCTAAACTTTAGAGTGCTAACCAATGAATTCAACGTTCAAGTGTGGCGCACCACATATCCCTTTCAAGCTCCTCTGTTAGGGTCGCTTCCTATCGATATGATCATTACTCTGGTAAAGACGAATTGAAATACTACGCAAGCCCGCGCTGAATAGCGTATTTAATTAATTCACTGGTGTGCTTTATATTGAGTTTTTGATTGATCTTTTTTCGATGGGTATCTACTGTTAGCGGACTGATGTGCAGGCGCTCAGCAATCTCGTTTGACGAAAGGCCTTGACAAATAAGTTGAATGATTTGTATTTCGCGACTCGATAGCGTAGGGTGGTTTTTTACTTCTGTTTTTTTCTTTAGAAAATCTCTAATTTCTTCAGTAAAGTAGCTTTCCCCGTTGTATACTGTGCGAATGGCCTCAAACAGCACGTTTATGTCATCTGACTTTAGAATAAATCCATTAACACCCAAAGAGTGCAATTCATTTACTAAAAGCTTTGAAGAATAGGATGTTACGACTAATATTCGAACGTCTACTCCCGATTTCCTAAGTTGCTCTGCCACTGTTACGCCGTCCATACCTGGCATGTTGATGTCGAGCAATAATACATCTGGCTCATACTTTAAGACACTATTCAAAACTTCATCACCGCTATCACAATAGCCAACAATTTCAAAGTCTTTCTCCTCTTCGATGACTTTTTGAAGTGCATTGATAAAAAGCCTTTGATCTTCGGCAATAAGTACGCGAATCATGCCAATGATTTTTTCTTAACGGGAATTGTAATGGATATGGCTGTTCCCCTTCCTGGTTTTGAATCTATTTCCATTGAACCATTGATTTTTGATATTCTGTTTTCTATATTAAAAATACCAATTCCTCTGCTCTTTTTATTCACCTCAAAACCACGTCCGTTGTCTTCGAAGAGAATTTGAATTTCATCGTTTAAATACGCAATAAAAAGATGGACAACAGAAGCACGTGCGTGTTTAAGGGTGTTGGATGTGAATTCCTGAATTATTCGGTAAATCTGAGTTTCTAGGTCTCTATCCAATCGAGGGAAATCAACCGGAGTAAACTCCACTTCGATTTGAATCATGCCGGATTTTGAAATCTGATTACTGAACTCCTCGACAGCAGCTTTCAAACCATATCGATGAACAATACCAGTTGACAAGTTGTGCGAAATACGGCGAATTTCATCAGCTGCTTCTTTTATCAACTCAGCAGTAGATTGGAGTTCACTTTTTAAATGTTCATCAAAGGATAGTTTTTTAGCAAGTACTTGTAAATGAAGTTTGATATTTCCCATCATGCTGCCCAGGCGATCGTGTAACTCAGTGGCTATGTGTTCCCGTTCCATGTCTTGCCCGCGTAGTAAGGCATTGGCCGTTTCAAGCTCGTGGTCTTTGATTAGTTTATTAATTTTCTCATCATACAGCATCAATTCTTTTTTATTGAGTTTTATTTTCTGATATACAACTATTGAGCTGCCGATGAGCACAGTGGCTATAAGCAGGCTGAGAGCGAGATATTGCTTTTTCTTTCGCTGTTCGATAGATATTTTGTTTTTTGCATCCTGGAGCTCCAGAGTTTTAATTTTTGATTCGTATTTCGATTCCATTTCAGCAAGTGCTTTCAGTCGTGTTTCGTTAAGCAAGGAGTCTTTGTATTGGGCAGCTAGTTTGCTAGATCGCAGTGCCTCTTCGTATTGACCTAGTCGTTCGTGCGTTTCTGAACGTCTTTCATAAACTTCTGAAAGCATTGCATAGTTGTTCAAGGTTCTAGCAATTTCTAGCTTTCTGTTTTGATAAAGTAAGGCTGATGTATACATGCCTTGGTCAAAACTTATTTTCTCCAATGTTCCATAGATATTAGCCAGAAGGTCTTGTATTTCACTTTTTTCTGAAAAAAGATAGTAGGTTTTTAAAAACTTTTCGATTGTATTCTTTGACTTTTCAAAATCTTTTAATTTGTAGTAACTGAAAGCTAAATTGTACAAATCGCTTAAATAAGACACCGTATCTTGAACAGCGAGATAAAAATCTATATTTTTTTCATATATATCTTTAGCACTTATATAATCTTCTTTCATAAAATGAATTGCTGCTAAATTGCTCAAATAAATCTTGTGAAGGATTGATTGCTTTAGGGTATCGAGGTAAAAAATTGCTTGCTGAATAGCCTCAAGAGCCTTGTCGTAGTTCTGTTGCTCCTGATGATAGATTGAAAGCAAATTGTAATTTGTAGAGAGCAAGGTTTTGTTGTCTTGTTTGCGATTGAGTTCAATAGCTTTATACAGATATGTAATCATCGACTCAGGCTTTTCCACCTGATAGTAGTAAGCCGCCAAAGCATTGTAATACAACGGTTTTGCCTCCTTTATATCTTCTGTTTCTGCTATTCGAAGGAGTTTGTTAAGCGTATCTTTTTGCTGAGAATCGGTGTAAGCAGGTGAGACTGCTGAAATAAAGCGTGCATTCCATGAACCGTTTTGAGCGCTGATAGTTAGCGTGAATAAACAAAGTACTATCGAGGTAAGCGCTTTTTTCATGAACGGCTTGATTCAGTTCAAATATAAAGAAATTTTTAATCGTAATTTTTTTTCTTTTTTAATAGTTGAATGGCTTTATTTTTAACGATTTGATGGGCGTCATCATTTAAAGAAAAATGAAATTCTGTGGTATACACTTTCGAAAAATTTTTCAATTCATAAAATTCACCTCTGAAGTAACCCCTTTTGTTCTCTACTGTGGCTAAGCACGCTATCGGAGCTGAGCACCCTCCTTCTAGCGTTTTTAAAAATGTTTTCTCTAGCGATACACAGAGCCCTGTTTCTGAATGATGTAACGGTTCGAGCATCGCCCGGATCTTTTCATCCTCTTCCCGAGCTACTATTGCCAGGGCTCCCTGTCCGGGAGCTGGTAAAAAGGGTAGTTCATAAGAGTAAAACCCCTTAATTTCTAATCTTTGAAGACCTGCCGATGCAAAGATGGCCCCATCCCAACCATGGGTTTCCAGTTTTTGTAGTCGGGTCAAGACATTTCCTCTTAATGGCTCAATATGATGGTGTGGGTAAGAGTGAAGCCATTGAGCCTTACGGCGCACACTGCCAGTAGCAATGATACATTTGGATTCAAATAACTCTCTGACTTCAATTTGCTTTTTTGAAACCAATGAATCGGTGTAATTCCCCCGTTCAGGCACTGCAGCTATTACCAGCCCTTTGGGCAGAGTAGTTGGGACATCTTTATAAGAGTGAACAGCTATGTCTATTTTATTTTCTATTAAAGCAACATCGAGTGTCTTGGTAAAAATCCCTTGGATTCCCATTTCATACAAAGGAGTTGTAAGATTTATATCTCCTTGGCTTTTTACAGGAATGATTTCAGTCGGTATACCGATCTTTTGTAAGGTCTTAGCTACAAACTCTGCTTGCCAAAGTGCCAAGCGGCTATCGCGAGTACCAATTCGTATAACGTTATTCACTGAATACTATTTTGAGCAAAAATCCGAAAGAATAATGCAATTCACAGCTCTTATTCCTTTTTAATGGAACAGAAAAAATTTCAATCTACACGTATAAACATCTTTCCAAAAAAAACTCAGACAAGTTAAATCTAAGCAAAAACAGGCGCTATTCATTACAAAGTAATTGATATTACGACTTGAATTGATAAATGTCATAATAGTACCAAATGTCATTAATCTACTTTTGATTATACTAAAACCATTAGATAAAAATGAGTTCAAGTGAAGACTTTTTGTCAGATGAATCGTTCAGAGATCGTGTAGGATTTATCACTGAAGATGGCAAGAGAAAGTTTATTTATCCAAAAAAGCCCTCTGGTAAATTTTATAAATATCGCACTTGGCTCAGCTACGTGCTTTTAACGATTTTTTTCACAGGTCCTTTCATTCGCATCAACGGTCAGCCCTTTTTGATGCTCAACATTCTAGAGCGCAAGTTTGTGATACTCGGACAGGTTTTCTGGCCACAAGACTTTCATTTAGTGGCTCTTACCTTTGTTACTGGCGTTGTTTTTATCATCTTATTCACAGTAGCATACGGCCGACTCTTCTGCGGATGGGTGTGTCCACAAACGATATTCATGGAAATGCTCTTTCGAAAAATCGAATATTGGATCGACGGCGACCGCGGTCAACAGCTACGGCTTGCCTCGATGCCATGGAACGCAGAAAAAATCCGTAAACGCGTTCTGAAAAACGGTATTTTCTATCTGATATCTTTTATCATCGGCAATGTGTTTTTGATGTACATCATCGGTTCTGATGCCTGGATTAAGCTGGTGTCTGACGATCCGTCGAAGCATATCGGTGGCCTTGTAGCGATGATTATCTTCAGTGGAGTGTTTTTCTTCGTATTCGCTTGGTTTAGAGAGCAAGTTTGTATAGTGGTATGTCCTTATGGCAGATTACAGGGCGTACTGCTCGACCGAAATTCCATTGTGATTGCCTACGACCGCTTAAGAGGCGAACCAAGAGCCAAATTTCGCAAAAACGAAGACCGAACAGCAGCCGGAAAGGGAGATTGCATCGACTGCGGCCAGTGCGTTGATGTGTGTCCGACGGGTATCGATATACGCAATGGAACACAGCTAGAGTGTGTGAATTGTACCGCCTGCATCGACGCCTGCGATGCTGTAATGGATAAAATCAACAAACCCAGAGGCTTAATTAAATATGCCTCTGAAAACCAAATAGCTAACGGTGAAAAGTGGAGATTCACCGGCCGACTGGCCTTTTATACTGTAGTGCTCACACTACTTCTGGGGCTTATGGGCTTCTTGATTTTCAGCCGGGTAAAAGTAGAAGCAACCATCCTTCGAACCCCTGGCCAACTTTATCAGGCTTACGATGATGGAACCATCAGCAATGTGTATAACTACCAACTGATCAATAAAACCTCTATGCCTATTAAGGCAGAACTGCGCATGATTGAGCCCACAGATGCCCGGATCATGCTTCCTGGTAAAGAAGATCTCACTTTTGAACTTGGAATTCAAGACATTAAAAAAGGAGCCATGTTTGTGTATATTCCTAAAGAAAAGCTCTCTTCAGGTAAAAACACCATAAAAATCGGCGTATTTAATGGAGATGAATTGCTTGACGAAGTAAAATTGTCCTTCCAAGCACCGATTAAAAAGTGATTGACGTATGAAACTGAATTGGGGTTGGTACATAGTGTTTGCTTTGGTAGGATTTGCAGCTTTTGTGATATACCATGTAATTGGAATGATGCGCGAAAACACTGACTTAATTACAGAAAATTATTATAACGAAGAGCTGCTGTATCAAGAGCGGATGGAAGAAAAGCAGCGGGCCATCGACGAAAATAGATTTCTAAATATTCATTACGATGCCCAAAATGTGTACATTCGATTACCCTTTGAAGGTTTTTTTGAAGCTCAGATCAACTTTATACATCCTGAGCGAAAGATTTTTGATAGGTTTTATTCCTCTACCGATACGTTGGTAGTGCTGCCGCGCTCAGATTTCAAACCAGGTAAGTGGAATCTGAAATGCCTTGTTACCTACAACGGCAAAAAGTACTTATTTGAAGAAACCGTTTTCTTATGATTGGAGCAGGTTTTATGCTGGGACTAGCCGGCTCACTGCACTGTGTGGGCATGTGTGGTCCTTTAGCTATGGCTGTACCCGGACTGTACAGTGGAAAAATAAATAAATGGCTCGGTGCTTTTCTTTACCATATAGGTAGATCCTTTACATACGCGATTTTTGGGTTGATATTTGGTGCTCTGGGCAAATCTATTTCACTCGCAGGCATGCAGTCATGGGTTTCCATTCTTGCCGGAGCGATAATGATAGTGATGGGATTGATTCCTTTTTTTCAATCGGCCTTTGAAAAGTTTTTTACCAAAGTTTTTTATCGGTTAAAAATAAATTCCTTACGAAATAAATTACTACAAAAGCCCAGAAATCCGTTTTTCATTGTGTTACTCGGTAGCCTTAATGGACTTCTGCCGTGTGGGCTCGTTTATGTAGCACTTGCTGGAGCACTTGGTACAGGAAATCCAATCCTGGGAGCAGCATTTATGTTTGTTTTTGGCTTAGGAACTTTGCCGGCATTGTATCTTCTCAGCGTTGGGGGTAGATATGCATTGTCGTTAAAAGGCTTTAATGCTGCTAGGATTATTTCTTCAATTACCATTATCGTAGGATTGATTTTTGTTTTAAGAGGGGCCGATCTTGGAATTCGATTTATCAGCCCCAAGCACGAAGCACTCAAAGTCAAAGAAGCCACTGTTAAAGCTCAAGCGGCACCGGGAAGTTGTTGTACGGCACCAAAAGAAAACGATAGCAGTGCTCACGAATGTCATTAAATGATGGACTTCGTTTTAAGTGCTGATTTTTAAAAGTATTTTTGCCATAAATTTCACAGTAAAAGGGTAATAGATTTTGATGAATCCTGAAATATTGCAAAAAGTCGAGCAAGCTTTATCGGAAGTTCGTCCTTTTTTACAGACTGATGGAGGGGATGTGTCTTTGGTAGAAATCAGTGATGATCTGACTGTAAAAATTCGTTTACATGGCACTTGCGTAGGATGCAATGTGAATCAAATAACTTTAAAAGCAGGCGTAGAAACTACTATTAAAAAGTATGTGCCTGATGTAAAAGAAGTGATACAAGTGGCCTAATAGCCTGATAAATTTCATTAAAAATGTGGTGAGCATATAGCGTACTTTAACGAGTATTTCTGGGTAAAATGGGGAATGTAAAAACAATTGAGAAGGCTACGGTATTATTTGCCGGAGATTCAGGAGATGGCATTCAGCTGGCCGGTATGCAATTTTCAATGACAACAGCCATTAAAGGAAATGATCTTAGCACATTTCCTGACTTTCCGGCTGAGATAAGAGCTCCTGCGGGTACAGTGTCAGGTGTCAGCGGATTTAAGATAAATTTTGGTTCCACTGAAATTTATACTCCTGGAGGCCAAGTAGATACACTTGTGGTGATGAATGCTGCCGCTCTAAAAAAAAATCTGTCAGCACTAAAACCGGGAGGTTTAATCATTGCAAATACAAATGGGTTTGATAAGCGCAACCTCGAGCTCGCAAACATTCCACCAGATAAAAACCCGCTCACTGACGGAAGCCTAAGCAACTATAAACTCATTGAGGTAGAGTGTACCAAACTTACCCGCGAAGCCTTAAAACACCTTGGCCTAAGCACCCGCGACATGGATCGCAGCCGAAATATGTTTATGCTTGGGCTTGTGTATTGGCTATATACACGCGACCTAGAACCCACTATCAAATTTTTTCAACAGAAATTTTCTCAACAGCCTACTGTACAAGAAGCCAACATAACAGCTCTGAGAGCGGGATACCACTTCGGAGAGACTATCGAAGCAACTGCTGAACGTTTTGTGGTTGAAAAAGCTCAACTTCCAGCAGGCACTTATCGAAGCATTACTGGTAATGAAGCCATTGCAATCGGATTAGTTACCGCTGCTAAAAAAGCCGGTCTAAAACTCTTTTACGGATCCTATCCTATCACCCCGGCATCTGATATATTGCACCTTTTGTCAAGTTACAAGGCATACGATGTATACACGTTTCAAGCTGAAGACGAAATCGCGGCCATCGGCTCAGCTATCGGGGCATCATATGGTGGAAATCTAGCAGCTACAGGCACATCAGGCCCGGGAATGGCCTTAAAAACCGAAGCCATTGGATTAGCAGTGATGCTTGAAATTCCTTTGGTTATCATCGATGTACAACGCGGAGGCCCTTCTACCGGACTGCCTACCAAAACAGAACAAGCCGATTTATTTCAAGCCATTCATGGCCGCAATGGCGAAGCTCCACTTCCTGTGTTAGCAGCCTCTACCCCTGCTGATTGTTTTGATGTCACTTTTGAAGCCTGTCGTATTGCCATTGAGCATATGACTCCGGTCATTCTTTTATCAGACGGCTACATAGCCAATGGGGCTGAACCCTGGCTTTATCCATCAGCAGAGCAACTGCCGAAAATCACAGTGAAACACCCCACTCCAGAAGGCGAAGTTTTCATGCCTTACAAACGCGATGAAGACTTTGTGAGGGGTTGGGCAACTCCTGGTACACCAGGAATGATGCATCGAATCGGCGGACTGGAAAAAGAAGACATTACCGGAGCTGTATCATATGATCCTGAAAATCATCAAAAAATGGTGAATATTCGCCTTCAGAAGATTCTAAACATTGCCAACTACCTGCCTGATGCAATACTTGATGAAGGTGAAAAAACAGGTGATCTGTTGATCATTGGATGGGGCTCAACCTATGGAGCTATCAAAGTAGCCGTACAGGATTTGAGAAAAAAAGGACATAGAGTCTCACAAATGCATTTAAAATATCTCTTCCCACTACAAAAAAACGTAAGAGATCTAGTAAAAGGATTTTCAAATATTCTTATCCCTGAACTTAACATGGGTCAATTAGCCTTTTATCTAAAAGCCGAGTTAGGCATTAAACCCTTTGAATTACATAAAGTTAAAGGTCAGCCCTTTTTAGCAAAAGAAATCGAAGACGAAGCAATAAAAATTTTGACAAAAAATTTGGTGGAAACGAGCTTGTGAATTTATCTTTGCAGCCCTAATTTGATATCGCGGGGTGGAGCAGTTGGTAGCTCGTCGGGCTCATAACCCGAAGGCCGCAGGTTCGAGTCCTGCCCCCGCTACTAACAATTTGAAAGTCGCTGTTTTTAGCGACTTTTTTTATGTACTTCGTTTATATTCTCTATTCTACCTCTGCTGATACCTTTTACGTCGGCCATACCGACGACCTCCTCAAACGTCTTAATAGACACAACTCAAAATTGGAACCCTCCACAAGACGATATGCTCCTTGGATACTCCTTTGGTCAACTTCTAAAAATTCGCGAAATGAAGCTGTGCGGCTTGAACTTAAACTTAAAAATCTCAGCCGAAAACGTAAAATCTCTTTTATGCTTCGCTATGCCGCAGGTATTTCGAGCCCAGACGAATTGAAGCTGCTGCTTCAATTGTCTGGGTGCTGACATGCCCTTTGGGCTTCGTCAGCATCCTGCCCCCGCTACTAACAATTTGAAAGTCGCTGTTTTTAGCGGCTTTTTTTATGTACTTCGTTTATATTCTCTATTCTACCCCTGCTGATACCTTTTACGTCGGCCATACCGATGACCTCCTCAAACTTCTTAATAGACACAACTCAAAATTGGAACCCTCCACAAGACGATATGCTCCTTGGATACTCCTTTGGTCAACTTCTAAAAGTTCGCGAAATGAAGCTGTGCGGCTTGAACTTAAACTTAAAAATCTCAGCCGAAAACGTAAAATCTCTTTTATGCTTCGCTATGCCGCAGGTATTTCGAGCCCAGACGAATTGAAGCTGCTGCTTCAATTGTCTGGGTGCTGACATGCCCTTTGGGCTTCGTCAGCATCCTGCCCCCGCTACTAACAATTTGAAGGTCGCTGTTTTTAGCGGCTTTTTTTCGTGTAAATCCTTAGTTCGGTTTCCGATGAATCTTTTTATGTGGTATAGACGTAATCTCTTGTATATCATATTTTTAAAGAACATATTCAGATTATGGTATATATCGAGAAAACCCATCTTGTTGAAATTACCCACAAGAGACAGAAGCCAAGAAATATCTATCAAAGTCTACTCCCATGAATTTCTCTTTCTTAAAGGATTTATTTTACATGATGTTTCAGATAAAAATTGCTCAACTCTGCGAATACATCCGCAAAATTTTTTAAGAATTTGCGGATGCATTCGCAAATTTTAATACTTTTAGCATATTTACCTGTTTTACAAATATTTGTAGGCTCTTAAAAAGTCTTTTTTTGAGCGATTGCCCATACGGAAGTTCATTTTAAATTTTTTGGAAAATTTTTTTCTTGTAGTTATTCTTTTACATAAAGCTGTTATTCAAAGTTTTGTAATCTTCCTTACGTAATATTTTGCTGTATTTTTCTAAGTAAGTATAAATTTTGCGATTGTATCCGCAAATTTTTTTAAGAATTTGCGGATGTATTCGAAATTTTTATTAATAAGTCAAAAACGAAGAATAGTTATTTTGATGTATATCTTTCATGTTTTCAGGATTGTACTCTTCTTTAAAGGCAGTAGGCATACGAACGGAGGATTTGCTGGCTGACCATTTGAATTCGTATGCTGAAATAGAGCCGTCGAGCTCTTCCACATAATCTATTTCTTGCTTGGCATGGTTGCGCCAGAAGTACGAATTGGCAAAGATGCGGTGATTTTTAAGCAGTTTCATGCGCTCACTTACCACGAAGTTTTCCCAAAGAGCACCCACATCATCGCGCATATCGAGGGGTTGAAATTGCTTGATTACAGCATTTCGGATGCCGTTGTCGTAAAAATAGATTTTCCTGGATTTTTTAAGCTCATTTCGAAGGTTGCGGCTGAAGGGGTAAAGCCTAAAAATAATAAATGCCTTCTCGAGCAGGTCGATGTAGTGTTCCACAGTTTCGTTGTCAAGTCCGCAGATTTGGCCTAGCTCATTGTATGAGACCGGGCTTCCAACTTGAAAGGCCAACGCCATCACAAGTCTTTCCATCCGATCGGGCTTTTGGATGCGCTCCCAGGTGAGGATGTCTCGATAGAGATAGCTGTTGGCGAGTTCAAATAGGATTTCCCTTTCGTTGCCCGGATTAGAAACCACCTCTGGATAATAGCCATAGAGCATGCGGTGTGTGAGCAGACGCTTCTCTTCCAGCGCTCCGTGATGCTTCACAAGTTCTTCATAGCTAAGGGGTGTCATCAGATATTCCCATTTGCGACCTGTTAGTGGTTCATTTACTTGATTGGATAAATCGAAAGATGAAGAGCCCGTAGCGATCACTTTTACCCCTTTCAGATGATCGACAATCATCTTGATAACTAAACCAATATCCTTTATTCGCTGGGCTTCGTCGATAAAGAGGATTTTTTTGTCGCCGAGGAGTGTGCGCAGTAGGGTTACATTAGGGGCAGAGAGCAACTCACGCGCATCGGCTTCATCGCCATTTAGCCGGAGCACATCGTTGCGACCGGAGAGAAGGCTTTCGACCAGTGTGGTTTTACCTACTTGTCTCGGACCAAATAAGATAATAGCTTTTTGATCGGCGAGTTTTTTTTCTATTTGGTCATTTAATATCCTGTATATCATGTTATCGACATGTATATCTGCGATTTTATCCGCATATTTTTTTAAGAATTTGCGGAAGCGTTCGCAAATTTAAACATATTCAGCATATATATTTGATTTTTAATTTATTATAAGCTTAAAAGAATCTGTTTTTTCATCATAGTGGGATATTTGATGGTTTTAGAAATTTTTGGAATATTTTTTTATTACAGATTCAATTAATTTATCTCATTACTAATCAGTATTTTAATCTATTATTTAGTGTCATCGTTATCTTTCAAATTTACATTACTTTTAAATTTTGCGATTGCTTCCGCATATTCTTTAAATATTTTGCGAATGCTTTCGCAATTTTTAAAAATCAGAAAGATGTAATGCGTGTCGTTAGAAGCCTGAGCGGGTCGCGTGAGGTGGCCGGAAGTCGCGCGTCAGCGCGGTGCGTAGCGCAGCGAAGCACGGAAGCGAAGCGGACACTGTAGGACACCGACCCCGGCAAAAGCACCTTTAGCGCTTTGCCGGGGGCACGCCCAATTAAAAATTTTTTTAAAAAAATTCAGCTACTTGATGATTTGTGACAGGGGGATTTAGAGTGTGTAAATGGCTTGATGAATCTTAATGTGCTATGGTTCAAACACTTCTTGCCGTTAAAGTGTACCTATCTTTGCAACCAGTAATCTGTATATGGTAAAAATCGGCGATATTGAATTGGGCGACTTCCCAATACTGCTGGCACCGATGGAGGATGTGAGCGATCCTCCCTTCAGAAAGGTGTGTAAAAAGTATGGGGCTGACCTGATGTACACAGAGTTTATCAGCTCTGAAGGGCTGATACGCGACGCCATAAAAAGCCGTGCAAAACTGGATATATTTGATTATGAGCGACCCATTGGCATTCAGATCTTCGGCGGTGACGAGGAGGCTATGGCTATGGCCACGGAAATCGTAGATGCGACTGGGCCCGACCTTGTGGACATCAACTTTGGATGCCCGGTAAAAAAGGTGGTGTGCAAAGGTGCGGGGGCTGCCGTACTAAAAGATATTCCTCTGATGGAACGCCTAACTAAGGCGGTGGTAAAAAGCACCAAGCTGCCGGTAACGGTAAAAACACGCCTTGGCTGGGATGAGTCGAGCAAAAACATAGAGAAAGTGGCTGAACGCCTTCAGGATGTAGGTATAAAAGCACTGACCATTCACGGCCGTACACGCGTTCAGATGTACAAGGGAGAAGCCGACTGGACTCTGATCGCAAGAGTAAAAGAAAACCCGAGAATTCACATTCCGGTCTTTGGCAACGGTGATATAGACTCGCCACAAAAGGCCTTAGAGTACAAAAATCGCTATGGTGTAGATGGTATCATGATCGGACGTGCTGCCATTGGATATCCTTTCATCTTCAGAGAGGTAAAGCACTACATTGCTACAGGAGAACTGCTCCCTCAACCGACGATCGAGGAGCGCGTAGATGCCTGTCTGCAGCATCTGGAATTCAGCCTTTCATGGAAAGGACCAAAGTTGGGCTTGATTGAGATGCGCAGTCATTATTCAAATTACTTCAAGGGAATACCCAACTTCAAACCTTTAAAAGTTCGTTTGCTCACCAGCAACTCCCAGGATGAAGTACTGGAAATATTAAATGAAATACGTCAACTCGAATTTGTATAATCAATAATGAATCAAGCATTTATAATCGACGGAGTGCGCACGCCCATAGGAAAATTCGGAGGAGCGCTCTCTGAGGTAAGGGCTGATGATCTGGCCGCTCATGTGATTGCTGAAGTTTTAAAACGTCAATCCGCAATTCAACCACACGAAATAGACGATGTAGTAATGGGATGTGCCAATCAGGCCGGCGAAGACAACCGCAACGTGGCGCGCATGGCGCTACTACTAGCCGGGCTGCCCGTAACAGTACCTGGAGAAACAGTAAATCGCCTCTGCGCCAGCGGATTGGCTGCTGCTGTACACGCTATGCGCGCCATTCGCACAGGTGACGCCAGGGTGATAATAGCCGGAGGCATAGAACATATGACCCGTGCACCTTATGTAATCAGTAAGCCTTCCAAAGCTTACGGCACAGACAGCCAGATGTACGACAGCTCGTTTGGCTGGAGGTTTATCAATCCAAAAATGCAGCAGATGTACGGGACAGAAGCCATGGGCGAAACAGCGGAAAATCTCGTAGAGATGTACAGCATCTCCCGAGAAGATCAGGACCTCTTCGCTTACCGCAGCCAGATGAAAGCCGCTGAAGCTCAAAGAAATGGTCGATTATCTAAAGAAATAGCTCCAGTAGAGATCCCGCAGAAAAAGGGCAATCCAATCGTAGTGGACAAAGATGAATTTCTAAAGCCGGATACTACGCCGGAAGTGTTGGCAGGTCTTAGGCCGGCATTTCGAAAAAATGGGACAGTAACTGCGGGTAACTCCTCTGGATTGAATGACGGAGCCGCAGCGTTGATTATTGCATCAGAAGAATATACAAACAACCATGGCTTAAAGCCCCTTGCCCGAATGGTGAGCATGGGTGTGGCCGGTGTAGAACCCAGAATTATGGGGATTGGCCCCGTTAAAGCTTCGGAAATTGCATTGAAAAAAGCAGGTCTTACGCTCGATCAAATAGATATTATTGAAATCAATGAAGCATTTGCAGCTCAGGTATTGGCGTGTACCCGACTGATGGGACTGGCAGATGACGATTCGAGAATTAATCCCAACGGAGGTGCCATAGCTTTGGGGCATCCCCTCGGAATGTCGGGTGCACGGATCCTCTATTCAGCTGCACTTCAGCTTTCCCTTACTGGTGGGCGCTATGCCTTGGTAACCATGTGCATTGGTGTAGGACAAGGGTATGCAGTCGTTTTAGAAAAGGCCTAATGGCCGTATTCAGCAGTAGGTCTTCATGGCAATAAGTCGTGCGATTAAATGGGGGCTGTATAAGCTCATCTTGTTGCTGTCTTTGCAAGTTTACTCTCAAGGGTTACCTACCTGTAGCATACACACATCCATTGACCATAAAAGAAACCTTCTGCATGTGCGTGTCAACTGGAAAAATCTACCGACGCGCGATACCGTATGGTTTTATTACATGCCACAGGCATTGGCTGATGAAAAATCCTTTTATAGCCGCGAACAGGATGAATATCAGAATGCCGAGCTTTACTTTTTCAGGGAGAAAAGAGCTTTTCAGCTGCCTACCTTCGAAGAAAATCATCAATTAATTAGACACCCATTAGTTTCAGAAGTATTTGGACTGTATAACAGTAAGACCGATTCGATCACGTTCACTTTTACGGTGCCCATCATTCAGCATCCGTTTCCGGTGACGGCTATGCTACAGGGAGGGGATATCTTACTACAATTTTTCTATCCACAATGGGCCGATGGAGAGAATATTTCGCCTTTCAACGCACATTTATACCTCAACCTGCCTCGGGTCAGGTACTCCATGACGCTCGATACCGATGTGAGCTATAGCCTACTTGCGCCGGGAATAGTTATATCTGAGTATCTCGATACGGCAGTGCGCTGGAAAGTTGAGGCTGATAGCCTTCAGCACTTAAATCTGTTTCTTACGCGTACACTCATCCGATTGCCCTCTGTGCGGGGCAAAGAACACATCGCTGTGTACGCACGTCCTGAGAATATTTCAAAGCTCTCAAATGCCCTTCAGGAAATCACAGCAATTTCAAAATATCTGGAAGAGGAATATCGCCAGAAATCCATGCAAAACCTTCAGTTTGTAGATGTAAGCAGTATTGAAAACCGCATATTTCCCAACGGTTACTGGCTGCCGATCAGAATGCCGGTTGTGTCTGATTACCTTCCGGCTTCTTTAGCTACTGCTTATTTCGAAGCACTTTGTGCCCGCTATGTGTATGGTGATCGCTGGAAGTTTCCTGTGTTTTACAGTTCGATAGCCGAGTATTTTAAATACGAATACATTAAAAAGTATCATCCTGAAATTCAATTGGCAGGGCCATTGGCCAACTCTTGGGTGGGATCGGTTTTTGGCTTGCAATACCTTCCCTATCACTATCAAAATCAATTGATTTATCTATTTACAGAAAGACAAGGACTCTCACAGCCGCTGAGCGATGTGTATTCAGATGCTTCGCGTCTGCACCTCGACGGTGCCGGTGTGGCCAAATATGTGACATCGCTTTTTCATCTTAAGGGATACTTGGGCGATTTTAAATTCAGAAAACTGATCTATGAAGCTCTATCGACAGCTGCTTTTGCCTCACCGGAGAGATTTCATCAATTTTTATCCGAAAATCATCACAAATCTCTTGATTGGTTTACCGATGACATATATGCCAAAAACAAAAAATTAGACTATGCCTTACTAAACTCCCTACGGTGCAACTACACACAAGTGGTAACGGTCAAAAACAAGGGAAAAACAGCAGCACCCATACCTATTTCGGGCATAAAAGACGGGAAAATTTTTATTACCCAGTGGTTTGAAGGACACAGAGGAACGAAAAAAATCCCTATTCACATAGAAGAGTTTGAACGCATTATTATCGACGCACAGCTTATAACGCCCGAAATAAATCACCACAACAACCAGATCCGAACCAGCGGAATGTTCAGGCGCTTTGAACCTCTTAAGCTTCAATTCTACACCGGGCTTGAAGACCCTTTGCGGAATCAGTTGTATTGGTTTCCAATGGTCAACTACAATGCCTACGATCAGATTCTGCTCGGCCTGTCGCTGTACAACAATGGATTGCTGCTCAAGAAGTATGAGTATCTGATCAGCCCTCAATTTTCGACCGGTACAGGTAAACTGACCGGTACAGCCAGTTTTACGGCCAACTATGCTCTTCAAAAAGGGCCATTTCACATGATTCGCGCGGGCATTTTTTACAAGTATTTTCACTACGACCGTCAACTGGCTTTTAGTCGATGGTCGCCCACGGTGCGGCTGTGGTGGCGAAAGGCAAATCCGCGTTCTAAAACATTTCACATCACACGACTTCGCTATGTAGATGTGCAGCGGGAGTTGCCGCCCGATTTTCAGGAGTTACCAGTATCCATCACCAATGCCAGTTATGGAGTTTTTAGCCTAAACTACACTATGGAATACACTTCCATACTCCGGCCTACCATCCTGAAGCTGAATGCCGAACACGCCTCAGCATTTACTAAAGTTTTTGGCGAATGGGATCAGCGCTGGATGCTTCCCAATAAGAAATGGCTGATTGCTCGGGTGTTTTACGGCCAATTTCTGCGAAACAACATACCGGCGGTCAATGCCTTCTACAACTTTGGCATGTCGGGCACCCTTGATTACAACTTCGACTTCCTCTTCTACGGCCGAAGTGACAGCACAGGCATCTGGAGCCAACAGATGTTTGTAACAGACGGAGGGTTTAGAGCAGCTACAGGGTTATTTGCCCAGCACTGGATGGCCACAGCCAACCTGAGTGTGCCTGTATGGAAATTTTTTGGTCTTTATGGAGATATTGGATTTAGCGACAGAGTATTTGCCCATGGAGCAGGAATACGATTGGCATTTGTAACCGACTTTTTAGAACTTTATTTCCCCCTCTACACATCACACACCCGAGCAGGCATAAATCCAGGTTATCTGCCTACCATTCGTTTTCTCATTAATCCCGACGTGAATGCTATCCAGCAACGACTGCGCCGAGGGTGGTTTTGAAAAAACTTTCTCTGATTATTTCTCCACCGAGATCACAATTCTTTGACCAGGGGCTATTAAATCTGACTTCAAGTGATTTTCGGCTTTTATAGCCTGCACACTTGTGCCAAATCGGCGTGCAATAGATGTAAGTGTATCTCCCTTTTTTACAGTATAATACGTTTTTCGTGGACTTCTCTCCTGTTCTGATGAAATTTCACTCTTTTTTACTGCCCAAGGTTTTGGTTCGTTAAATTCATTAAGGATCGAAGGGATTTTTATTGGATAATTTTTTGGTACTACTTCAGTGCGCAATGCAGGATTAAGCGATTGCGTCAGGCGAATGTCATTTCTCGACACCATCCATTGGCCAAGCAAAACATCGAAGCTATGCCTTACCACCGTGTAAGATGTATTCGGTTGAAAATTATCAGCCGGTGTAATTGTTTGAAAATAAGATACAAGCAGATTAAAGGCTTGCTTCCAGATAGTCAATGGGTTATCAAAGTCGCTTTGTTGAAGTTGAGACTGAGAATCCCAACGCAACTGTCGCATCCAATGCTGAAGACACAATAAACTCTCGTAAAGGTTAAATCGCTCGTCGATGTATGGATCTATTCTAAATCCACATTCTAATCCCTGAAAAACCGAAAGCTTTGCAGCTCCGGCTTGTTCATTTTTATCCAAATAGTTTTCTTGTAAACCTGTGAGCAGAACTGCTAATGCAAAAGCAGAATCACTTACGTTAGGGTAAAGCGTTTTGAAATAGGATATACCGACTACCTGTCTTAAAGAGTGTTTTCGCAAAAAATTTAAAGCATGTTCGTTCTTGAGAGCTTTCGCAAAGGGCGTTACCTCTTTTACAAGGTTAGATACTTCATAATAATAGTTGGGCACAGCTGAAGGTGGATCAAGGGAGTAACGCAGTTCAAGCCATTTATAAATGTCTTGTGAGGTTGAAAAGAAGCAAAAAGCTAATTGTAAAAATGCAGAAAAAAGAATTTTATTCCGCCTTGTCTTCCCTCTGAGATCTTCTAAGACTATGCGATTTTTTGTATTGAATTGCATTGTCCAAATGTACCCTGTATTTCACAGCCGTACCTATGGTACTAATTCCGGCATTTATAAAAATAAGCGCAAGGGTACCCACGAGAATCCACAGATTGCTTTGATTTTGCGATTTCATGATTATTGCTTCGCCCAACAAACTGAGGCCAAAACCATTTAATAAAAGACCTACCACCGCATGAACAAACCATTTTTTCCGAAGTTTCTCCCGAATCATAATCAAGATTTTTTATTTGTAAAAGAATACGAAAAACCAACACCCAAAATTTGCCTGATCTGTAAAGCAGGTGCATTGGCTTTACCGTCACCGTTGGTGTCTTTTACCAAAACGTCGTCGTCGTAAATCATCTGAAGTTGAAAGCTTACTGACAAATATTTATACAGTTTAAACACAATAATATTGTCCCAGTTTACATCAATGTTCTGAGGTCGATCGAGATAGTTAGAAAATAAATTTAATTTTGAAAAAATATCGACATTGTTTTGTAACTTTTTCTTGTAAATCAATTCAACGAAAGCACCCATTTCCGTACGCACACCTCCTTTTGAAAACCGCGAAACATTGGGAATTTCTTTTTTAAAAAATTGATCTTTTTCAAACAAAGAATCGTCGAGCACAAATGTTTGTTTTACTTGAATGGGTGAGATATAAATGGCTAAATCTTTAATACTTGTATTGGTGAGACCAAGCCCGTACGACACATAGGCCGGAGCCATAAAGGTCGATATTCGGACGGTATCAGCCGGATTGCGAAATCCGTCGGCAAACTGCGTTCGAATATTTCCAAAAAGCGACGCATTCCACTTTGATTCTCCCAGTGCACGATCGAGTCTGGTGGTGAACTCCAGTCGGTCATCTGTCTTTACAGTAACGTCTTGCTGGAAGTTATATCCCAAATTCGCCTCTAGCAAGTTAAACCAATTCCATCCATTAAATGCTTTTCCGGCTCTTTGGCGCAATACACCTGAAATGTTGAAGTTGTTATTCCCTCCGGCAGCCCAGTTTGTTAAAGTCGTTTGAGCTACTGCCAGGTTGTAAATTCCATCAAACATCCACTGGTCAGAAGCATTTTCGGCTTTACCCTTTTTTTCTATATTTTTAAAGACATCTTCTACATTCTGAGAGAAACAAAAACTCACTAGCAGAAGCAATGCTCCTACCGCAATGAATCTACCCATGTAATTTATTTATTCTTAAATTTTTTAATAAACGACTTTGTAAAGTCACTTAACACAAGTTTACCGCTAATTTCAGCGCGCTGTGGAAGTAAAACATCCCAATCATCTGTATTCTGCCAAAAAATTTTTTTAAGTTCGTAAAGCGCTTGTGGATTGTACTCAGTGAGCTGCATGGCTAATGCCATTGTCTTTTCGTCGAGCTCAGTTTGATCTTTTGCCAAATACTGATATATACCCTTTTGATGTGCCCATTCAGCCGACTTCCAGACAGCCGGTTCGAGTGCCATTTCACTGAATGCAGCCTTGCCGGCTTTGCGCTCTATGGCAGGCCCTACCACAAAGGGACCTATGCCAACGGCTAATTCCGATAATTTAATGTGTGAATGTGTAGTGCCAAAGGTGTAATCGCACGAGCACGCCAAGCCAATCCCTCCACCAACGGCTTTGCCGTGGATTCGTCCAATGATGACCTGTGGTGCCTTGCGCATTGCATTGATTACGTTAGCAAATCCCGAAAAGAAGGCTTTTCCTTGCTCTAAATCTTCGATTTGAATGAGTTCATCAAAACTGGCACCTCCACAAAAGGCCTTATCGCCTCCGCTGCGCAATACAATGACCGACACCTCATCCGTATTCGAAAGCCTTTTAAAAGCATCGGCCAGTTCTCTGAGCATACTCGATGGCAGCGAATTACCCGCCGGATGAAAAAATTCTACCTCAGCTATCCGCTCCTTAATGGACGTGCGTACGTAGGGTTGCATGAGAATTATTTTCCCTTGTTGGTTTTCTTTATAAAATCTTCGAGAGCCATTGCCATACTTGGGTGCTCTGGTGTGGGCGCAGGTATATCAAGGCGCAACCCTTTGTCTAAAATGGCTTTTTGTGTCGTGCTGCCAAAGCCTGCGATTTTTTTGTCGTTTTGTACAAAATCGGGGAAGTTGTCAAAAAGCGACTGGATGCCTTGTGGCGAAAAGAACACAAGCACATCGTAGGTTACATCTCTAAGGTCCGATAGATCTGCTGAGACTGTTTTATATAGAATTGCTCTCTTGTAATTGATTTTAGCACCGTCGAGAATTGTGGGAATTTCTGGCTTCAAAATGTCTGATGAAGGCAGCAAAAATTTATCGTCTTTGTGCTTTTTCATCATCGGCAGCAGATCTCCGATAGAATTCTTTCCGAAATAAATCTTGCGCTTGCGATATACTACGTACTTCTGCAAATAGAGCGCTATGCTCTCAGTTATGCAGAAATACTTTAAGTCGTCGGGAATGGAATATCTACACTCCTCAGCGATTCTGAAGAAATGATCTACTGCATTTTTGCTGGTGAAGATTACTGAAGGGTATTCAGCAAGGTTGACTTTTGATTTTCTAAACTCGGTTATGTCCACACCCTTCACCTCGATAAAAGGTCTAAAATCGACCTTTATTTTGTATTTCTCTGCTAAATCTTTGAAGGGTGAAGGTTCATTGCCGGGATCTGGCTGCGATATTAGTATACTCTTGATTTTCAAAGCCCTATGAAATTTTATGCCTTCCTTACAACTTACCGCTCATCCAACCTGTAATCCAAAACACAGGAAGAATTTCGGCACTGCAAAGGTACACCAAAATAAACAATGGTGACAAGCTTTCAAATTTGTACATGTACCAAGCTATTTTCGCGAGATTGTAGAGGTAAAGCGCCAAACCAACAAAAAGAGTAATCCACAAAAGAACAAGAGAATATTTTAACGTATAAAAGCTAATGAATAAAAAGGGAATTGCTAAAATACCTATAAAGGAATTCCCAAGCTCGAAATTTCTATTTAAAAATTCAGAATCATTCCCCTGAATAAAAAAAGCAAGAACAAATTGTTGCAAGAGGTTTTTTGTAAGTAAAAAAACACTTAATCCGAGAAGTAATCTGAGAAAACTCCATTCATTAAGCGCCAATCCACCGGCCTTTATTACAAAATTAAAGAAAAGCAATATGGCTAAAGTCAATACAAAAATATAATTGATATACAACGGAAAGTAGTTAAAAAACTTCACATTATCAAGTTCATCCTCTACCTTTTTTAGATTAAATATCCACAAAATTCTCAAATAAAAATACACATTTTTTGCCCATATATTTTTTTGTAAAACGAGCAAAAAAATGCACAATACTATTGTGTAAAAAAACCAATCTCCCTGTACTTTGCTGACGATCTCCACGCCACAAAAGTACTTTCTTTTCGTCTTTACAGCCGAGTAGATTAACTTCACCGGCCAAAACCAACGGGATGAGAAAAATAGAAAATTACGTAATGGGCCAATGGGTAGCGTGTAATGGAGTGGAGTACGTGGCCCGCAATGCCGTAACCGGCGAGGTGATCGGCGAAGTATCGTCAGCCGGACTTGATTATGCTGAAATACTTGAATATGGCCGCCGTGTAGGCGGCCCCGCATTACGGGCTATGACTTTCAGAGAGCGAGGCCAAATGCTCAAAAATCTCGCCCTTTACCTTACAGAACGCAAAGAAATCTTCTACGAGCTTAGCTACGCCACAGGCGCCACTCGAGCCGACTCGTGGATCGACATCGAAGGGGGCATCGGCAATCTATTCTCCTACGCCAGCTTGCGCCGTCAGTTTCCCGACAAACCCTATCACGTAGATGGTCAAACGGTCAACCTTTCAAAAGGCGGCACCTTCATTGGTCACCACATCATGGTACCTCGCCGAGGTGTAGCCGTACACATCAACGCCTTTAACTTCCCGGTATGGGGTATGCTTGAGAAGATCGCCGTCAACCTTCTGGCCGGCGTGCCTGCCGTAGTGAAGCCAAGCGAATACACCAGTTACCTCACTGAACTTGTTGTAAGGCACATCATCGACTCTGCCATATTGCCTGAAGGTTCTCTCCAGCTGGTCACTGGCCTCGGCCGAGGCATACTCGACCACGTGCGCAATCAAGACGTGGTCACCTTCACCGGATCAGCTGCCACCGGCAAAAAGCTTAAAGCACTACCTCACATTGTAGAAGAATCCATTCCCTTCAATCTGGAAGCTGACTCGCTGAATGCTTCCGTTTTGGGCACTACTGTCAAGCCAGATGACCCGGAATTTGAGATTTTCATCAAGGAAATTCATCGCGAAATCACTGTAAAAGCCGGTCAAAAATGTACCGCCGTACGCCGAATCATAGTGCCGGAGCACCTCGTCGAACCTGTCGAACGCGCCCTGGCCGACCGGCTGCGCTCTACCCGCATAGGCAATCCAAAAGCCGAAGGCGTGCGCATGGGTGCATTGGCTGCGCACATTCAAGTAGATCGGCTAAAGAAAAACCTCGAAATCCTCGCCCGCGAACAAGAAGTAGTTTTCGACGGCTCTAAAGAACTTCAACTCGTAGAAGCCGACCCCAGCCGTGGCGCCTTCGTACAGCCAATTATCTTCCGAAACAATAATCCCTTCAAAAACACCGCCGTACACGAGGTAGAACCCTTCGGACCAGTGTCGACCATCATGCCCTATAAAACGCTGGAAGAAGCCGTAGCCCTCGTAGGCCTTGGAAAGGGATCGCTCGTTACCTCCATTATCACAAACGACGACAAGGAAGCAACCCACTTTACCCTCGAAGCCGCTCACCTCAACGGCCGCATCCTCGTGCTCAACCGTCGCTGTGCAAAAGAAAGCACCGGTCACGGCTCACCCATGCCCATGCTCACTCACGGAGGTCCGGGCCGAGCCGGTGGTGGCGAAGAAATGGGAGGTGTACGCGGAGTGATGCATTATCTGCAGCGCACAGCCATACAAGGCCACCCCGATACCATCACCGAAATCACCCAAATCTACCAGCCCGGTGCCAGCCGTCCAGAAGCTGAGCCCCACCTCTTCCGCCAATACTTCGAAGATCTCAAAGTAGGCGACACCGTCTATACCCACAAGCACACAGTAACCGAAGCTGATATCGTAAACTTTGCCAATGTAAGTGGCGATAATTTTTACGCCCACATGGACGCCACCTCCCTCGAAGGCACCCTCTTTGAACGCAGGGTTGCCCACGGCTACTTCATTCTCTCCAAAGCCGCAGGCCTGTTTGTCGACCCCAAAAAAGGCCCTGTGCTGCTTAACTATGGCATTGAAGAGTGCCGCTTCACCAAACCCGTGTATCCCGGAACCACCATCGGTGTAAAACTCACCGTTAAAGAAAAAATCAGCCAGGAAAAGCGCTCACCCGACGACATTGCCCGCGGCATTGTGAAGTTTTACGTCGATGTGTACGACGATACCGGTGAATCCGTCGCGGTAGCCACCATTCTGACGATGGTGAAAAAACGCAATCAAAGCTAATCCATAAGCTCTATCACAATCCCTTTTTTTGATTTTTGGGCGTGCCCCCGGCAAAGCGCCACTAGCGCTTTCGCCGGGGTCGGGCTATCCGCTCATATTCGCCTTGCGCGTGAGCGCAGCACATCGGCCTGCGTTGTCTGCCCTTCGGGCCAGCCAGCCTCGGCCTGTGCGCTGCAGCCCACCCGCTGCGGCTCATATCCGCTCCTATCCCTCACGCATACGCGGCCTTCCGGCCGCTTTATTTTCTTTACATGTACCAAATATTCCCACTTCTTCAACCCACAAACACCCTTGCACTCTTCATTTTCTTCGATTACCGCATTTGCATTATCCATCCTATCCGATGTTTCAAAGAATTTTGATTTATGAATAACTACCTGCTGGTATTTACTTTATTACTCGTCATTCGTTTCTCATCTCATGCACAAAACTTCACCTTCGACTACATCGACGTAGGTCAGAGGGGCGACATCTTAAATGGAAAAAAGGCAAGTACACAGCATATTTCCATCACTCCTACACACATAATCTACACCAACGAAAAAGGGACTGTTACCCGCTTTATAATTCACCGGCGAGACCAGATTGACCGTGACCACACCGCCTTTATGGTTTCCTGTGAGTGTACCACGGGCTCTGATGCAAATGTCAACGAAGCTCATCTACTTCGCTTAGGTCGAAATAAAATACTCTTTATGTTTTTCGAGCGAAACGGTGACTTTACCGCCTTTGGAAACTACAAATTCTTTTACAATCAAAATCCATAGCAATACATTTTCCACCGCTTCTTATTGCCTTTTAGCATTAAGCCTGCTGTATTCGCCTGAAAATTGCGGCAATCTAGCCGGCGGAGATGTAAGCCCTGTGGTATCGGTTAAGGCCATCATAAAGACCACCAAAGCTTTTTTCTCTTTCTCTGTCAACTTCAAAGGATCGGGAGGCAGCGTCTGATTAGGCAGCTGAATGCCAATGCCGTGTCCACCACCGAGGTCGTAAAAGCGGATTACTTCGTCCAGAGTGTGATAGACACCATTGTGCATGTAGGGTGCGGTCAGCGCAGCATTGCGCACGGTCATGGTCTTAAAGGCGTATTTGTGTGGCTCTGCATGTGCAAGGGTGTAGCGGCCTTCATCTTCGTCGATGCTGGCATTTTGCCAATCGGCCTTTGCGGGTACGCCCAGCACTTCAAACTCCGTTTCGCGATAAAAGGGAGGCACAGATCCATTAAACACCGGTGCAAAATGGCAGGTAGCACATTTTCCCTTGCCCATGAAAAGATTGAAACCCAGAAGTACTTCATCCGACACCTGGCCTCGATCGGTCATGTACTGGTCGAAGGGGCTGTTCAGACTTTTCAAGCTCATCAAATAGGCTTCCAATGCAGCAATTACCATCGGAAAGTCAATTACTTCGCTGCCAAGTGCTTTTTTAAACAGTTGCCTGTATTCTTCGCTGCTGTTGAGCTGTCGGGTCAGTTCCAGGGCATCTTTGTTCATCTCGTGGCGATTGAGCGTCACTTCGGTAAACTGCTGGCTGAGCGATGTAAGATGCCCATCCCATTGAAAAGCATTCTGATACACCACATTAAGCAAGGTAGGTGTGCTGCGCTTCAATGGCTTACCATCGAGCGAGAGGGGGGTTTTCAGGCCATCGGTGAAACCCTTGCCCGGCTGATGACAACTGGCACACGAACGGCTGTGGTCGTCGCTGAGCACCGGGTCATAGAAAAGAACTTTACCCAGTGCTACAAGGTCGGTTGATGGTTTTTTATTGGTTTTTTGGGGGAAAAATTCATTGATTTTTAAAAAATCCTCATAAAAAAGTCCCTTGCTAAACGGATTTAAAACCGATATGCCTTGAATGCGCTCTTCCGGAAAGTCAGTACCCAGACTCTCTTGCATCAAGGTTACGCCTCTGAATATGACATCAGTGCATTTTTTGATGAATTCAGCTCTGTCCAGAGCATCAAAATTTTTAGCAGCATTCAATAATTCTTCACCTCGGTACACTGCATTGCGCACCATTACGTATCCCTCGCGGTCGTCATAGAGTACAGTGTTAAATAGCTCAGTAACTTCCCAAATGCCATTAAGAGTGTGTCGTGCCTCTTCAATGGCGTCAAGTGATATCGGGCAGTCAAATCCGGTGATGCCCATCGTGGCCAGCCTTACAGCAGCCATTCTCAGGCTGTGGAATACCAGCCAGTCATAAAGCGTCTGAGATTTGACATATCGGTGCGACTCTTTGAGATAAAAGCGCAGTTTCTGAATTTTTTTTTCGATAAAATCCTTGTTTTCAATCACTTCATCTCCATACAACGCTTCTTCAATCACCTGAAAGCCCTCAGGGTCGCTCACTGCGGCCATGGTCTTTTCGTATTCGACTTTCGGGAGATTGGGGCCATTGATCCATCGAGCATTGTAAGAATCTACCGTTGCAGTAATTACTTCAAGTTTCTTATATATGTACCTCGCTTTTTTGAATTGACGGATTAAAGCAGGTACTCCTATTTTGTTTTTCAGACGTGCAGTGCTGTTTTCTAGCTCATCCAATTGTTTGTCGAGCAAGGCAAAATGCTCATCGATCCACTCTTTTAAGGGCTTATCTACGTTGGCATCCCAAGTATTGGTGGTAGTCGTAAAAGAGTAGATGCCAATCAGTATCGAAATAAGTGTAAATGAGAGTAAAACTTTCCGCTTCATAGTCTACTAAAAACTTTTTTTAATAAGGAAAACAGGCCCTTGGAGTACCAAAGACCTGTTTTATAAGACTTTTGAAAATTACTGAACAAGCTGAATCTTGTGTACAGAGCCATCCTTCAGACGGAGGAAGTACATGCCGGGCTTCAATCCATAAAGGTTGATGTGCGACATGTTTTCGCGCTCCATAATTACTCGACCGGTAGCATCGAGCAGTTCAAAATCAACGATTTTGTTGAAGTGTACTGCATTGAAAGTCGGGTTAGGATGCATGCGGAAGGGTGCTTCAGCATTTTCAATTTCTGGGATGTTGATAGTTCCTTGATTCTTAAACCCGGTTACAGCAATAGTAGTAGCTCTTTGGAAAGGATACACGTTACCAATAGAAGAGGTAGCCTGATCGTTGGCCAAAGAGCCCCCTGAGCCATCTGGGTGTTGGTTGTTGATAAACAAAGTCGATCCATCTGGAGTAAATACACCACCGGTAAACTCCGCATCGCGAGTACCGGTCATAAGGAAGAGCAAATTAGCCGGAGTCGGATTGGGAATGTCGAGATCAAGCAAGAAAGCCTTTGGAATTTCATATGGGAATGTCCCGAAAAAGTTTGGAACAATGCGGCCGAGGTTTGTTCCGATGTTGTCTTCCTGAAACAGGAGGTAACGTTTGTTTCCAAACTGAACGAATTCGATACCGTCAACGGAGTTGAACACAAAACGGCTTTCGGCAGGCTTGCCAGGCACTTCAGGGCCACCCATCAGGTATGGTTTCACTGAGGGTTCATTGGTGAGCGCATCTTCGAGTACCAACACAGTACCAAAAGGATGACGGCAAACGGAGTCGCTGAACGTGAAAAGATTGTTGTCGATCCAATGGCGCGGAATGGTCACACCTGTTCTCATGGAGGCAGCCATTGATTGATTGTCGCGACCGGTTTCAGCCAGATATACCTTACCGGTAGTGGGATCTACTTCTGTCCATTCAATGCGTTGGAAAGCTGTGGCACCCATGCGCGCTGCAATAGCAGGAGCGTTAATCAAAGAGTCGATGTGACGAGGAATCTGTAGCCACTGACCTTTGTAAGAACCTGGATTTTGCTTAAAAACATACAGATTTCCCTTTGTATAATCACCTGCAGAATCGGCTACATATTTCCAGATAAATGCAGCATGTGGCAGCGATGATGAAGGCACAAAGTCATTTCCGTGAATTAAGGTGCGGTTGTCAGGCATCGCAATAGTACCTTCGAATGACATGCGACCTGCATGGTAGAGCTTGCGAACAGCTTTTTTGGTATTGGGATCAATCATAGTAAGCCAGCCGAAATTCTGCCATGCTTTAATCTTTTGACCGCCAAACTCCGGCACATTTGCAGGGATCGTATAATTGCCCTGTCCATCGTATCCGTTGGTGGTTGCAGCAGTATCATGCCAGTTGCGAATCTGGAAGTTTGAGGTGTAGTTCGCAAAAATTTCTTCACCCGTAAGCACCATTCCATTGGGCAATAATGCACCACCGCAGTTTGTAGTAGTCCACCCTACTGTAGAAAAGTCAACAGCAAAGCAAGTATCACCGCCGGCAGAACGAGACTGATCGATGATCCAACCTTGCTGAGGATCCTTAATAACCGGTACCACAGACATGGCGCCACCCCAGCCAAGTTGAGGGCGCTCATCTTTGATCGTACGGCGCTCGTGGTTGATTACAAGTGTTCCCTTTGTGTTTGGATTTTGCGCATCAGGGATGTAGGTGATAAAGTCGTGTTCGCGGGGAGCAGGTACTGTGGCTGTTACACCGTCATTGCGGTTTACACGAACAAAATTTGAACCTTCGCGGAATACAACCTTCATCTGGAGGGATGAACCAACGCGCACCTGCACCGAACCAGCAGTATCCACGTTGTTAAGGGGCGTAAAAGGCTGAAAGCCTTGAGCAGCTGCCTGAAACCCTGCAGCTGTGAGGAGTGTGAAAAGTAGCGCTTTCTTCATTGCAGATAGATTTTGCGCTACAAACCACTGCAATTAACTTTACGAAATTGTATATCGGATTTGAAGTTATTTAAAAGGAATTGTTACCAAATTTAAAGGATCGTTAACAATGGTTTCAATTGTTGCTATCGAAAAATCAGTACATGTAAATTTTTGATTATTATTGAATATCCCTTTTTTGATTTACATAACATCTTGCTTCTAAACTACAGTGAATCTTAGAGAAGCAACACAAGTTCATTATCGCTCTACTTAAGAGCTTATTCTAATCTTTTTTTTGAAAGCTATAAACCCATTCAACGTAAGTTCTCTACTTCTGTGCCTTGTGGCTTGCTCTCTTTTTAAAACTCAAAGCGAAGGAAAAATTCACCAACATCAGTCCAAAACCAGCCACATACGGCATGGTGTAATGCACATCGTAAAGAGATCCCCCGATGATAGGCCCGATTAACCGGGCAAGTGAACCTGAAGATTGTAGGATTCCCAGGTAAAAACCCTGTTGTAGGGCACTTACTTCAGCGCTGAGCAAGGAGCTGAGCATGGGGTTGATAAAAGCATTTCCGAACCCAATGAGCGCCAGCGCCAACAGTTCGAGCGGCACAAATAGGTGTACCGGCACATACGGCATAGCCAACAGGCCTATGGCTAAGAGAAGATTACCAGTGGCCAGAAGAGATTTTTCGCCAAATCGGGCAGTGAATTTTCCTAAGAGCGAACCTTGAATCAGCACGGCAAGTGCCCCAACAAAGGCAAACGTGTAACCCACCTCGGCATCTGAAAGCTGAAATTTCTCATGCCAGAGAATTGCAGCCGTAATCTGCATCATCGAAAAAGCCGTGATAAAGATGATGTTGATGATAAAAAATTGATTTACCTCTGACTGCCGAAGCACTTTCACCATATTGCCAAAAGGATTTTGCCAGAGCGACGAAACTTTGTTTTTTGATTTCAAACTCTCAGGCAGTATAAAATATGCTAACAAAAAGTTGAAAGCCGAAAACATGGCAGCCGTATATCCTACCCACTCGATGCCAAAAGTGTCTTTAAGCCATCCGCCTAATGGAGGCCCCACTATGAAGCCTAAGCCAAAGGCAGCACCTATGAGCCCAAAATTTTTTGCGCGCTTGTCGGGAGTAGATACATCGCTGATGAATGCTTGTGCAGCCGAAAGGTTAGCCGCCCCCAGCCCGGAGAGCAATCGCGAGATGAGCAGTACCCATATCGAGCCGGCGTTGGCAAATACCAGATATGCCACTACCATGATAAGTATGCTAATTAAGATCACAGGCCGACGGCCTATTCTGTCGCTCAACGACCCCCAGAATCCTGAAAACATAAATTGCATGAACGAATAGCTGCTGGCTACTATACCTATCATTAGCCCATTGGCACCCAGTTCTTTAGCAAAAATCGGGAGAATCGGAATAATTAGGCCAAAACCCATCAAGTCGAGGAATACTGTAATGAATAAAACTGTAAGGGCTGCCTTAGGATTGGATTTCGAATCGACTTTAGACATGAATGCTTTCTTTAGGATCAACGATGTGAAGCTGAACTGCTTTGCGATCGAGTATAAACTGTGTGTTTTGTCGAGCAAAAAACGCGTTTGGGAAAATTTCTCGCGCTTCGTTTAGCAGCTGAGTTGGATCTTTATACCGAACCGAAAGGTGTCCAATCAACAGGTATTTTGCCTCTACTTGCAGTGCTGCCTGTGCTGCCTCAATGGATGTAGAGTGCCCTGTAAGTGGTGCAATGGAAGTTTCTGCTTTTGCGTACGTGGCTTCGTGGTAGAGAATATCGACCTTTCCAACTAAATCTTGCAAATTTGAAAGATATTGGGTGTCTGTGCAGTAGGCATACCTAAGCGCATCGGGCAAAGGAAGGGTGAGTTCTTTGTTGGGAATGATGTGTCCATCATCCGAAGTCCAATCAAATCCTTTTTTAATTTTCGGAATATCGCACGAGGGGATGTTGTATTCCCGAATTTTATCAGTGTTTACATTGCGGAGCGGAAAGACTTCTTCAAACACAAACCCCTGACAATCAATTGTGTGTTTCAATGGAAAGGTGTACACGCGTGCGGTATCGGCACTGTGCAGCAAGTATTTCTCGCCCATCGAAATACGGGTGCGGTGAATGATGTAGGTAAATGGATTATCGCTCTGGCGGTAAAAGAAAAATTCAACCAAATCAATGATTTGAGGCGGAGCAAAAAGATACAGCTCCTTTTGGCGCTTCATCAGATCAAGACTGCTGAGCAACCCAAGGAGTCCGAAGCAATGGTCGCCGTGGGCATGAGAGATAAAAATGGCATCTAGCCTGGCAAAGGAAAGTTTGTTTTTTCGGATCTGCATTTGTGTGCCCTCGCCACAGTCGATCAGGAAATGTTTGTTGCCGATTTCAAGCCATTGAGCAGTGGGAAAGAGGTGCGCTGTAGGTGTGGCACTTGAGCTGCCGAGGATTGTAATCTTAAGTGACATTTAGACTTATTTCTTATCCATAAACATTCGCCTCAACTTAAAACTGCGATAACAATCGAGCATTGAGGCAATCAACTCGTAATCACTTGAAGAATAAATTTTCTCTTCGCTCATTTGACAATAAAAAATGAGCATGCGCAAGCCTTCTTGGTCCAATCCTGTAAGCTCGAGCAGTATCTCCCGATTGTTTCCCAGGTCAAGCCGATCGATAAATTCATCGCGTTCGGCGATTCGCTCGAGTTCTTCCAGCTGCCGATGGCGAGAGCTAAACATTTGGTACAAATAATCAATTGGGCTGGCCAAAGTAGCTCTGCTGCGGCCTGGGGCGCGAATGTCTTTATCGGCCGGCAGCAGGGGTTGCTTTATTTCCATTGCCCGTGGATTGTTGGTGGTAAGGCGATAGCCAGTTACATCTACTTGAGCCAATTCGGTCGCTTTTTCAGTGAGCATCACTTTTACAATTTCAGCTCGGTAAGTGTCATCGATGTAGAGGTAATGATTTTTGTAGCCCAATCCGGTAATCTTAAGTGTATCTCCTACCTGAGCATTTAATTGAAAATAACCATTCGAAAGTGAAATGGTTCCTTTTCCGGTGCGAATATTAAGTATGTGCAGATTCTCAAGAGGTAGGGGCGTACGGCTGTCGTTGTAAATGAATCCTCGAACGGCAAAGACCTGGGAAAAACCCATCTCACAAGTGAGAAATGAAAAAATCAACGACCACATTAGCTGGCATTTCAGATATTCGCATCTGAAATTGCTATGAACTCTGAAGTTGATTTTGCGATGGAGTTCCAAGAATTATCTAAAACTTATTTCTATTATTAACGAAAATATTAACCATGTCAGACGATAAGAAGGTCATTTTTTCCATGAGCGGGGTCACCAAGACCTACTCATCAACCAACAAAACGGTGCTCAAAGATATCTATCTCAGTTTTTTCTACGGGGCTAAAATCGGCATTCTCGGCCTCAACGGATCGGGAAAGAGTACCTTGCTGAAAATCATTGCCGGTGTAGAAAAAAACTATCAGGGCAATGTTGTATGGTCGCCCGGCTATACCGTAGGCTATCTGGAACAGGAACCTCAATTAGATCCCACAAAAACAGTAATAGATGTCGTGCGCGAAGGCGTAGCAGAAACCATGGCACTGCTCGACGAATTCAACCGCATCAACGACCAGTTTGGCCTGCCGGAAGTATATGAAGACCCGGATAAAATGGATAAACTCATGGCCCGCCAGGCCGAGCTGCAGGACAAAATCGATGCCCTGAATGCCTGGGAAATCGATACTAAGCTCGAGCGCGCCATGGATGCCCTCCAATGCCCTGATCCTGATAAACCTATCTCAGTGCTCTCAGGTGGCGAAAAACGCCGGGTAGCCCTCTGCCGACTACTACTAAAGCAACCAGACGTACTTCTGCTCGACGAGCCTACCAACCACCTCGATGCCGAAAGCGTACTGTGGCTTGAACACCATCTGCAGCAATATCCTGGCACGGTAATCGCCGTAACGCACGACCGTTACTTTCTCGACAATGTAGCTGGCTGGATTCTCGAACTCGACCGTGGCGAAGGCATCCCCTGGAAAGGCAATTACTCCAGCTGGCTGGAGCAAAAGACCAAGCGACTCGAACAAGAAGAAAAGCAAGCTTCTAAACGACGTAAGACTCTGGAACGCGAGCTCGAATGGGTACGCATGAACCCAAAAGGACGCCAGGCTAAGGCGAAGGCTCGTCTGGCCAACTACGAAAAAATGCTGAACGAAGAGCAAAAAGAGAAAGAAGAAAAACTCGAAATCTACATACCCCCAGGACCTCGCCTAGGCTCACAAGTGATCGAAGCCCGCCATGTATCAAAAGCCTATGGCGATAAGGTGCTCTATGAAGATTTGAACTTCTCCCTGCCACCGGCAGGAATCGTGGGCATCATCGGACCAAACGGGGCCGGAAAGACTACTATCTTCCGCATGATTATGGGGCAGGAGAAACCCGACTCTGGCGAATTTATCATTGGTGATACTGTAAAAATCGCTTACGTGGACCAGTCGCACGAAAAAATGCACCCCGATAAGACCATTTTTGAAATCATGGCCGATGGACAAGAAGAGTTTGAACTCGGAGGCCGAAGAATGAATACACGCGCTTATCTAGGCCGTTTCAATTTTTCAGGCCAAGATCAGAACAAAAAAGTCGGCATGCTCTCAGGCGGTGAGCGAAACCGACTGCACTTAGCCATGGCGTTGAAGGAAGGTGGCAACGTATTGCTGCTCGACGAGCCCACAAACGATCTGGACGTAAATACCCTGAGAGCCCTTGAAGAAGCCCTCGAAAACTTCGCCGGCTGTGCCGTCATCATTTCACACGACCGCTGGTTTCTCGATCGCGTGTGTACACACATCTTAGCTTTTGAGGGCGAAGCCAAAGTGTACTACTTCGAAGGATCCTTCTCAGAGTACGAAGAAAATAAGCGCAAACGCCTTGGCGACACCACACCTAAACGCTTCAGATACAAGAAATTGGTCAAAGAAGCATAATCCTATCAGGCTATGCATTTTAAAAAACCACAACCTACCGATGTCCCAGCTTTTTACCAAGGTTATATCGCCTCATTGCCTGATGGACACGTGCTCAATCTTATGGAGCTCGGCAAAAAGCGCATGACTGACATGCTAAGCTCTTTGGAACCTAAAGACTTAAACACCTCTTACCAGGCCGGTAAATGGACACTCGCTCAAGTGATCCGCCACGTGATAGATGCAGAAACGGTCTTCTTGTATCGCGCCCTTACCATGAGCCGTAGAGATAGCACAGAATTGCCATCTTTTGACGAAAATAGTTGGGCTGACAGCACGGCTCTTAATGCTCAACTCCTGTCGCCAAGTGCTTTGCTAAGAGATTACTTATTGATTCGCAACTTGAGCATCAACACCTTTAGCCGCATGACAGTGGATGAACTCTTCTTCCGCGGCCGGGCGAGCAGCTTTGAAACCTGTGCCAACGACCTGGCTTTCATCATCACAGGCCACGAATACCACCACCTCAACGTAATCGGCGAACGCTACATCAAATTCTAATCACTATGGAAATTCGCAAACCTTTCAACCTACAGCAGTGGATAGAGGAAAACAGACATCTGCTCAAGCCTCCTGTATCCAACAAAAACCTCTACCCTGAAGGCACTGACTACATCGTAATGGTAGTAGGCGGACCCAATGCGCGCAAGGACTATCACTACAACGAAACTGAGGAGCTCTTCTATCAGCTCGAAGGGCACATTACCGTCCGGATACAACAAGATGGTAAACCCGTAGACATTCACCTCGGGCCGGGCGATATATTTCTACTGCCAGCAGGGGTACCTCACTCACCCATGCGCACTGAAGGTTCAGTAGGATTAGTGATTGAGCGTGTACGCGTTGGTAAAGGATATCAAGATGGGCTTCTCTGGTTTTGCGAAAAGTGCAATCACAAATTGTACGAAGTCTATTTTGAGCTGCACGACATCGAAAAAGACTTTCTGCCGCACTTCCGAGAATTCTACGGATCAGAGGCTCTGCGCACCTGCGACGCCTGCGGCCATACGATGGAAGCAGACCCGAGGTTTGTGTAATGCAGACCATACCGAGTTTAGAAGTTCTGACCACTTGTAAAAGTGTCAATTTTCATCCCACTCAAACTTGAAAGGGCTTTTAGTGGGTTTTGTGGGCTGAGTTGAATCTGAGGGTTCTTGCTTTGGTTTTGAAAACAATTGATTTCGCGAACGCACAAGCTCTGCCTTGATAGGAGAAATTTTAGGCTCATCGGTTGTGCCCGATATGCGTATCCAGATGCGGGCTCCATTTTCATCTTCTTCAAAAACCACATCGCTGAGCGATCGGCTGTACTTTCGCTTTTGGTAGAGTACATCGCTCAAACTTAGGCCCACCTTGTAGTCAATCGCATTTTCAAAACTGTGCGTACCTTCTAAAATGAGATTTAACGCATTTGAACGAATTTCAAACTGCGGAATTAGAATGAGCTGATTTTCAATCTTAAGTCTGTTGTTGAGTTCGTCAAAGCGAATGTCTTTCAGCACATCCACATCGGCAAAGCGGCCGAGAGCATCCATAGGCTCAAAATCGATCAACCTGCCATTTTGCACCCTCAGATCCATTTCTGCCGAAATCCGTCTGACATCGGGGTCGAGGTCAGCAGCGAGAGGAAGGCTAAACTGCACAGTGCCCGAGAGCTTGCCTTGCAAGTTTTTATGAGTGAGTGTCTTCTGCTCGAAGTTGTTGAAGCCGAGCATCAGCTGAGTGAGGTCTATTCGGCGCAGTTGGGTTTTGCCGTTTAGAGTGTAGCCTGCTGTCGTAGTATTAATGTTCCCTTCAAACTCCAAAGTGCCCCCGAAAAGATTCATGGTTAGAGGGCGAAATTCCAAGTTTTTATCTTGCTTGAGAACCTTTGCTTGTATATCAGTACATTTTAATTGTTTTACGGTGTAGGTACCGATTTCGATTTGTACATCTAACAGCGTGCGATCGAGTGCAGCCAGTGGTGAACTGGAAGAAGTGGCCGATGACTTCCAAAAATTTTCATCATACGCATCTATTTCGAGCACACCCCTTACCTCAACGAAAGCCGTTGAGTCAACCAACCACTCGGCTAAACCTTTTATCTGAAGATCAGCATTCACATTTCGATCGTTCACCGAAAGCCTTTGTTGAAAGTTTACTCCCTGCTTGTCGATCGAAAGATGTAATGCTGGTATCGATAGGCTGTTGTTTTCTATTTGAAGGTTGAGGCGCTCAGAGCGCAACACACATTCAAATTTTTCGGGAAGCACTAAGTTTTTATTCCTTCCGGTAGATTCGTCCATTCGGTATCTGAACTGTACCTGGGCATTCACAGCGCCTTGCCCGCTTACTGATTGACTAAAACCTGCCAACTTAGCCAAACCATTGGGCTCACCCTTTACAGCCAAATTTCCATCGATCAGGTTAGATTTCTGTTTTTGAATGGCAAGAGTACCTGTCACTTCAGTACTTGCGCTGCGACCAGCGAGTTCGCTAAGTTTGATTTCAAAACTATTACTTTCGTAATGAGCGGATCCTTTTGCTTTTAATTCGTCGATTTGTATATCGCTTTTTGTCCATAAAACTTTTTGAAAACTGCCATTGAAAGTAGATGTAATTGCCCAATTATCTGCTGATTTTTTTGCATGAATCTTTGCTGAAATATTATCATTTTTAACTTTAAAATCAGAAAGGTACTTAGATAATATTTTTTGTAGAGATGGATTAGAAAAAATCTTTTGATTTTGACATTCAAATGATAATTCATCTTTCGAATTTTCTCTCGTAAAAATCAAATCAAATTTTGCTCTATCAATGGTAGCATTTTCTAGCTTAAGTGATATAAAATCTTGACCATTTATAAAATCACAAACAGCGGAATGTGAAATTTTGTCTTCAAATAAAATGTCGGGTGTGCGCACATACATGTTCTGAGCATTCCAAAATCCTTTTATGTGAACACTATCGCTAAAACTGGTTGAAAGATCTGATGTAAAGACTTGTTGAGAAGTAAATATTTTATCTCTGAAATCACTCAATGTAACTTGAATATTGTTAAGATACAATTTTTCTATATTTATAGGCGATGTCGTAGTAGATAAAGTATCTGTTTTGAAAATGGTGAAATTGTTGCTTCCATCTTCAAAAAATTTGATGTGCGTATAACCATTTTCGAGGCCAATTTCATTGATGTAATATCGACCATACACCACATCGAGCAATGAAAATTTTATGTACAGATTCTCGACTTTCAACAGCAATTCAGGGTTTTCGACAGTCGACTCGGTACAGCGCACTTGTGTGAAGACGACTGCTAAGTGGGGAAAGTGTTTAAAACTCACATCTACTTTGTAGACCTCTATGGGTACAGCGAGGTGATCATTCAATTGGCGAATAACTGCTTGGATTACTTTATCTTTTTGGTAATAAAAGTACAAGGATACTCCCCCTGCAAGCAGTAGAAAGGCTATACCGATCCAAAATGCTGCTTTGAAAGCTTTTTTAATCCAATTCATTTCGTACAAAAGAAACGAATGGCGAGGGATTATAGCATTTTTAGATAGGCTATTTCTTTTTCGGTCAAAAATCTGTAATGCCCTCTTGGTAAGTTCTTTTTGGTGAGGCCGGCAAACATAGTACGATCAAGCGCTACCACCTGATAGCCAAGGTGTTCGAAGATTCGGCGAACGATGCGATTGCGGCCAATGTGCAACTTGATGCCTACTTGATTGCGATCCTTGCCTTCTACGTATTCGATTTCATCCACGGGTGCTGGGCCATCGTCGAGCACTACACCACGGCGAATTTTTTCCAAGTCGCCGGGCGAAACATTTTTGTCGAGCACTACGTGATAGAGTTTAGGTGCCCCGTGTGAAGGGTGAGTGAGCTTTTTGGCCAATTCTCCGTCATTAGTGAGCAAAAGCAAGCCGGTAGTCTGGCGATCGAGCCTGCCCACGGGGTAGATGCGCTCTTTACAGGCTCCAGCTACGAGCTCCATGACATTTTTGCGCGCTTTTTCGTCTTTGGTCGTCGTGATGTAGCCTTTTGGTTTATTCAGCAAGATGTACACTTTTTTTTCGCCTTTGATGGTGCTTCCGCCGTATTTCACTACATCTTTTTCAGGATCAATGCGAATGCCCATTTCGGTGACGATCTTGCCATTTACTTCTACTAATCCCTGACGAATGAGTTCGTCGGCCTCACGGCGCGAACAAATCCCTGCATTGGCGAGAAATTTATTGAGCCTTACGAGATTGTCTTTTGGTTCCGCAATGGTTTGTTGTGGCTCTTGTGGTTTTTTGTAATACCTCTTGAATCCGCCTTTGAAGTTTGATTTTTGCTCGAAATTCTTTTCTCGACTTTTAAAATCAGACGTGAATTCCTTCTTTCGGAAGTCTTGTTTCTTGTCTTGGTAAGAATTCTTTGTTTGAAAGTTCGAAGGAGAATGTGATTTTTTATTGTTGTTTCTGTTGTTGGGTTTACCCTCCCGGGCCAAAGGCTTTCCAGAGCGCTCGCCTTTGTTTTTATCCCATGTATTCATAGCTCGTGATAATAAGCTGCAAAGGTAGGTAATTAATAAAGCAATGCATGTAAGTAAAGTTTAATTCTAACGAAAATCATGAATGCTTTTTAGCAACTAAACTCATTTTGCACTATTAATGAGAAGGAAAGTTGAGAAAAGTTAAAAACTTCATTAGCAAGCGTGTAAATGCTAACTCCATAGTATGGCCCATGGCGAGGGTAGCCTCTACTGCCTTATTTCAGTACCGTTACTTGCGCTTTCAAAAATTTGGAAACCCATTAAACAACTTTCACGAGCTCTACATTGAACCGGTAAGCTATTGCAATCTGCGCTGCCGATTCTGCGCACTTGAACATTCAAAACCAAAACATCGCTTTGATCTAGTGGTATTTGAAGAGCTTTTAAATGAACTTTTAACGGATCGAAGGCTTACCGCTTTGCAGTGGATCCACTTGCACAACGGAGGTGAGAGCACCTTACACCCACAACTGGACGAAATGCTTTACTTAATCGACGAGGCCAAGAAAAAAGCAGTAAAGCTCAATAAGTCATTTGCCAAAGTGAGTTTACTGTCTAACGGCACAGTGTATAGGCCCAAGCTAGCCGATGCGCTAAAGACTACTCAGGCCGTGGACTTACTGCGGTTTAGCATGGATGGCGGTTCACCTGAAATGTATGAGTACATTCGAAATAGAGCTCATTGGAAGACCTTTCGCGAAACGGTGCTTTCGTATATGCAGGCAGCGCGTTTGTCACAGCGGTCACCACAAGTGGAATTCATTACTTTACTCGACAAAAACCAGCTTCCACAAACAGTGCTTCACAATAAAGAATTTGCTGAGCTGCTGCAACTAGCTGATGACTACGAAGTGCGTTTTGCCCACGACTGGGGTGGTCAACTCATTCAGGATTTCACACCTGTACCCAATCCACTGCCGCTACACAAGCGCGGCTGCAGATTGTTGCTGCACAGCTTAGTGCTTCTAGCCGATGGACACGCCACAGTGTGTTGTGCCGATTTGAATGGCAAGGGAATCATTGGGAAATACCCTGATTTTTCTCTGGCCGGACTTTACTTAAGTGCTAAACGCATGTGGATGCTGGATAAAATTGCGAAAGGTCGAAATGCTGAAGTACCACTTTGTGCTAAATGTGAAGGATTTTAAGCCAATTAAAAACCAGAAAGGGCGCCCGTAATGGCGCCCTTTCTTCTTCTGCGGATTTCCTTAAACAACTCAACATGCTCTTAAAACGACACGCCAACTTTAAAGCCGCTGAAATTGATAACAGCACCGCGGTTCATGAAAAGTCCACCGTGTAAAAATTTCCAACGGGCTTGTATTCCGATACTTGTATATCTGGCTGTACCAATTTCATCAGATGTAAAACCATTTAAATTGATCAGATATTCTGGAGCTATGATGAAGTTTTCGCTAAAAGCGAGATTGTAGCGCAAGCCTACCGGGAAGCTTATAAAACCCTGATGCTCTTTGTCATTGCCTAAGGGTGTAACATCTGTAAGGTTGAAATAATCGATGCGATATCCAGCCATGGCTTGCAGGGGCAGGCGTACGATTTTACCAATGTTGATTTTGAACAACTGGGACAGATTTGCCCCCCAATCTAAATTGCTTCCACCCAGATAATAAGTGAGGTGTGTTTCGAGGAAGGAACCAGCCGACATATTTAGTTGTAATCCAGTAAATGAACCTATGGATAGCAAACCATTCGGCACGATTTCCATGTTCATATACGAAAGGTTCAGTGTTTTATAAATGTAATGACCATCGGGTATTACATCGCGTTTTGGCTTTCTGGTAGTAGCAGGTGTGGTGTTTCCATATACATTGCCTCCATTGCCAGTACCATCGATTATTACAATGTCGCCTCCTCTTCTGCGCTTTCTCTTACTCTTACGAGGCTTTACATCGGCTATTATGATGGTATCATCGGAATCGGTGGGTTTTACTTTGCGTTCGCGCACCTTTTTTTCTTTGCGGGTTTTAACTGCTTTTTCTTTGACTTGTTTGGGCGCTATATTGGCACATGGGCTTCCTTTGGGTAAGCCAGCCAGATTTGCGGCTGCCTTTAGGGTGGAGTAATAATCCGATATTTCAAACGTTTGGGTAGCTGCTTGTTCCATGGGTTTTTCTTCTTTGAGGTCATCTGTACCGGCAAGAACTGCCCGGCGGTCGATGATTGTAACTTCTACCCGTCGATTTTTTCTGCGGCCTTCATCTGTTCGGTTATCGGCCACGGGACGGGTTTCGCCATATCCAACTGCTATTATCCGCTGTGGATTAATGCCTTTGTTGACCAAATAGTCTTTTACGGCATTAACTCGCTCTTGTGAAAGCCGAAGGTTGTTATCATCACTACCTATAGAGTCGGTATGCCCTCCCAGCTCAATATATATATCATTTTTGGCGAGAATTTCATACAAAGCATCGAGCGAGGTGCGCGATTGTGGAGTCAGGGTAGCTTTACCTAGATCAAAGTAGATATCTTTTAGCTCAAAGCTCGCACCTACAGTGCTGCGCTGCACCTTGTAGTTGCGCACAATATCTGGTATCACTACATCTTCGAGCAGCCAGCGGTCACGAGAGTTTTCTACCTCAGCTGCTATTGCACGAAGGTGTATTTCGCTTTGGGCCAGCATTTTTAGTAGAGCTTCGTATTCTTCTTTTATACGCTCGCTCTCAGAATTTAACCGGTTATCGATTTCATTGAGTTTTTTTTCCAGCATAGTTTTTTGCAGTAATATAGCCTGCAGCTCTTCACTTAATCGCTTTTTAAAACTGTCGCGAGGAATGAGACTTCGTATGTCAGAAAGATCTATCGTATCTGATAGATAAAGAAATCCACGTGTGTTAATTTCCACCAGGTATTTTCGGCCAAGTGTCAGTTGTGTAAAATATGCACCACTGGATGCATTAGTTGCCACTCTGGCTACTTCGCGGCCAATGCTGAGATCTGTATATTTAATGTTGAGCAATGCTGCTGAGTCTTTTTCGTGAAGTACTGTACCTACTACGTTTACAGTTTTCTCAGGTCTTAAAAGGATTGGGATGATGGTTCGATAAATGTCGGTATTGTTTTTTTGAGAGGGGCTTTTGCGGAAAAAATACGCCAAATTGCCCTCTGTAGTGATGGAGAAGTCGTATTCATCGCCGATGGTGTTGATGTATGGCCCCATGTTCACAGGAGTACTCCACTGGGTGTAGCTATCGTCGAGCCGCCGGGCCATGAAGATGTCATGCCCTCCGAAGCCCTGGTGTCCATTGGAAGTAAAGTAAAGCGTCTTACCGTCAGCGCTAAGTTTAGGGTACATCTCGTCGCCAGCAGTGTTGATGACACTGCCTACGTTCACAGGCGTACTCCAGCCATTTGGGGTAAGTCGGCTCATGTAAATGTCCTTCTTACCGCTGCCACCTGAGCGATTACTCACAAAGAGGATTGTCTGCCCGTCAGCTGCCATACAGGCCTGGCCTTCGTACGCTTTGGTATTGATAGCAGCTCCCAAATTGCAGGGCTGACTCCATTCGCGGCCTTCGGCATTTCGCACGGAGTAGTAAATATCGTCCTTCCCAAAGCGGCCGGCGTGTTTACCTCCCAGCAAGGCGACCTGCGCATCTGGCGACAAGCTCCACAACACTTCGTCTTTTTGCGTGCTTAGAGCTTCTATCAACCTGGGGTTGCTCCATGTGCCATCCTCACGGCGGTCGCTGTACCAGATGTCGTACCCACCGCTGCCGCCTGTGCGTTTGCGAGCCGCGAAATACATTCGCTTGCCATCGCGTGCGATCAGAGGCATTAGCTCAGCTACTGATGTATTGATGCTGTCGCCCATGTTTACCGATTTTACGGGTTCATCACCTCTTCGCAGCATGTTTAGCCACCAGTCTGCCATTTCCAGGTTGGCTTTAGGGTCTTTTTGTTTGTAATTTTCTAGAGCGCTTATGGCCTTTTCAATATCGCGCATCATGAAGTACGCTTTGGCCATATCAAAATATTTGGATGGCTTTAACAAAACTTCGTTTTCGTAGGCATAAGCAGCTGAGCGATAGTCGCCCTTTTTCATGAATTTGTCTCCCGACTGACTATGTGCCGTTAACACAAGGCCCACCGCAAGAACGAGAAATGAATTTTTCATTTTGTAATCAGGTTGGGTTCACCTTGCAAAGGGGCAACCTTTAAATGGATTTTGACCTACATCATTTGTGGTAATTTTTCAGTCAAGAATTCAATGGGCAATGTTGAAATTACAGTACGACTAGACTCAATTTCAGGTAACAAGTGATTTTTGAAGAAACTAAAGAATTTTTATTCTTTTTTTTCTCGAGCAGCAGCTTTTAAACGCTCAACGCGAGAAGCACTCTGTTGTTCGCGCTCATTAGTGCCGGGTTTATAAAATTTCTTGCCGATGAGCTGGTCAGGTAAACATTCCTGATCGGCAACGCTGCCCTGATAGTTGTGCGAATATTTGTATTCTTTGCCGTAGCCTAAGTCTTTCATTAATTGTGTTGGCGCATTTCGCAAATGAATTGGCACCGGAAGCTGACCTGACTGCGCCACTTCAGCCAAAGCGGCATTTATGGCTGTGTAAGCCGAATTGCTTTTGGGCGATTGCGCCAGATAAATGGTACACATCGACAGCGGAATGCGGGCTTCTGGCATGCCTATTTTTTCAACGGCTTCGAATGTAGAATTGGCCATCACCAACCCGGTGGGATTAGCAAGCCCGACATCTTCAGCGGCTAAAATGATCAACCTTCTGCAGATAAAAAGAGGATCTTCACCAGCATCGAGCATTCTTGCAAGATAGTACACTGCTGCATCTGCATCACTATTTCGGACACTCTTTATAAAAGCTGAAATCAAATTGTAGTGATCTTCTCCGGTCTTGTCGTGATAAGGAGTCTTACGCTGTAAAATTTCCAGACAGCGTTCTGGGGTAAGAGTTTCGCCGGGCACAGCATTCATGGCCAGGATCTCCAGTAAGCTAAGAAGTTTTCTTCCATCGCCGTCGGCCATGCGTACCAGCACCTCTGCGTCCGGTATTTTCAGGCCGAGCGAGGCAATTTTTTGGTCGTGCGCAAGTGCCCTGGCGAGCAATTTTTTTAAGTGATCTGGCTCAAGTGCATGGAGCACATACACGTGCATGCGCGAGAGCAGTGCTTTGTTGATTTCAAACGACGGATTCTCTGTAGTAGCTCCTATAAGTACGATGTGGCCGCGCTCCACGCCGTGGAGCAGCCCATCTTGTTGGGTTTTGTTAAAGCGGTGGATTTCATCGATAAAAAGTATAGGCGCGCCTGCGGAAAAAATACCTCTCTCATTGGCGGCTCGGTCCAGAATTTCGCGCACATCGCGAAGACCAGCTGAAACAGCTGAGATGGAAAAAAACGTGCGTTGACATGAACGGGCTATGATCTCAGCCAATGTCGTTTTTCCTGAGCCGGGTGGTCCCCACAAAATCATTGAAACTGGTTGACCCGTTCGAATCATGTATTCGATCGGCTTGCCAGGCGCTGTGAGATGCTCTTGGCCGACAAATTCTTCAAGCGATTTTGGACGCAGGCGCTCAGCCAGTGGAGGGTTGTTCATTTTCCTGAGTTGGCTCGGTTAAAAGTAAGTGTAAACGTTGTGCCCTTGCCAAGCTCTGAGGCAATGCTTACGGTGCCCTTCATCGCATCGACAAGCTCTTTTATCAAAATACGGCCAATACCTGTTCCCCTTTCACCTGAAGTTCCCACCGTTGTGAAATCGCCATTTTTTGAAAAGAATTTTTCTACTCTCTCTGCACTCATGCCCACTCCAGTATCTTGCACAGATAGTTCGATTTGTCCGGACGGCAACTCCTTGACTTGAACTTTTATTTTGCCTCCTTGAGGTGTAAACTTAATGGCATTGGCCAACAGATTGCGCAATACAACCTCCAAATAAAATTCATCAGCTGATATCTCTGTTTCCTTTGCACAGTCGATACTTAAATCAATGTGTTTGTTATAAGCCTGAGGCCTAATTTGAGAAATCACTCTGCTGATGAGTGTGTAGAGATTAAAAACGAATTTCCCAGGTCTTAGATCCGAATTGTTGATCTGAGCAAAGACCAAAAGGTTTTGAAGGATAGATGTGGTGTTTAGGGCCGAAGTATACATTAGGTCGAAGGTGTCTCGGTCGATGGTCTCAGGTTTATCGCGATATATTTCAAGTAGGCCGGTTACGTTTGCGAGGCTGCCCTTTAGATCCTGCCCTACGATCGTAAGAAGTTTGTTTTGATATTCGTTTTTAGCCTTGAGCTCTTGGGCAGCTTTTTCTAGAGCTGTATTTGCTTTTTTTAGATCGCTTGTCTGCCGATCTACCTCGTCTTTGAGCATCAAATTTTGCTGGCGGATGATGTTTTCTTTTTCTACAGCTTCTTTTAACAGTTGATTTTTTAGTTTTTTTCGTTCTCTCAGACCCTCATTTACACGATCAGCCACTGCTAATGAGAGCATAATCATATCCAAAGCTGATCCGATTTGTGAAGCATGTACAAAAACCGGAATGTTGGGCAGAATATTCATTCTTGCCATTATGGAAAGAATAACTCCGACTAACAAAAACGAAAAGGCTATGACATAAAAAACTGCAGGCCTGTAACCCCTTAACATAAGTGCAAAGCCTGCCACAAGCATCAGAAAACACCCAAAAGATCCAACTAACTGAACAACCATATTGGCCAAGAGTTTTTCTCCGACAAAGGGCAGGATAAATACAGGAACATTTAACCAGAAAATGCCCCAAAGCACCTTGTTCCAAAACCGAGAAAAAGTCTCTGGGCGCAAAAACTTAATAGAAAACAATGTAGTAAAAATGCCAAGGCCATAAATGATTGGCTCATTTTGATTGATAATAGGCAGCTTGGGCCACAGATATTTGAACGTATAGCCGTTAAGATGCAGGGTGATGATAGCCGTGGCTGCTACATGGAGAATGTACCAGATATAAATTGAATCACGAATGCTCAGATAAAAAAAAAGGTTGTAGAGTACAATTATTACCACAAATCCGATGTAAATTCCTTGTAAGAGAGCTTCTTTTGAATTTTCATAATTTAACGACTTCCATGCATACAGCGTGGCAGGGAATTGAACGTTGTAAAAACTTCTCACTCTGAAAAATACCTGATTCTGCCCCGGTGGAATAATAAATTTGAAATAATTCCCAAGGATTTCGCGCTTTTCAAATTCAAAAGAAGAGCCGGTAGTAAATTCTTTTACAACCACGCCATTACGAACCAGGTAAAAACTAATGGTATCTAAAATCGGATATCCGATCTGCAAGATGACGTCTTCATTTGACTGATTGTTGATATCTGTGTAAAACCAAATCGGATTTTGGTTGGTCCCCAAATGAACGTTGTCCTTTTTCCAGCGCTCAAATCGATCAATGTACGAGGATATGCTTTCTATTGATAGTGATTGGCTGCTATCGATGTAAACATTTAAATATTTCGATATGGATTTTTCGAAAAGTCGGTCAATTCCAGGCGATACATTTATAACTCTTCCAGCAAAAGCCGATGCAATAAAATAAATGAAAAAAAAACAGCTGTAATAAATGCGCCTTTTAATCATAGCAGTGCTTAAAAAGTACGGTATCGCGGTAAAAATAAAAATATATTTGTATTGAGCTATGAATTTTTGAACAAAATGAAGCAACTATCTTTTCATCTTTTAGTGTTCTTTGTGTCTTTGAATGTTCAATGTCAAACTAAAAACACGCAGAAAGTGACTTCAAACAATGGTGAAAACTTCGAAATAAGATTGAGCGAGGAGGAGTGGAAAAAACGCCTTACTCCAGAAGAATTCTACATTCTCCGGCAGAAGGGAACGGAAAGACCCTTTACTGGCAAGTTTTACAAACACTTTGAGCCGGGCATTTATGTGTGTAAAGGTTGTGGAAATGAGCTTTTTTCGTCGGAGAGCAAGTTTGACAGTCATTGTGGCTGGCCGAGCTACGACCGCACAATCAGCAGCCAAAGCATCGTAGAAAAGCCCGACTACTCCCATGGCATGATTCGCACTGAAGTGCTGTGCGCAAAATGCGGAGGCCATCTCGGACATGTATTCGACGACGGACCGACCGAAACAGGGCTTCGCTATTGCATCAATTCGGTAGCTATTGACTTTAAAAAGAAATAGAATCTCAGCTGATTTGAAATACAACACCACATCGCCAGCCCTTTTGATCCCAAAATTTACAACGGGAGAGCATCCTTCAGAGCCAGCACTAAGAGAGCGATTTTGGAAGTTGCCTCTCTTTATTGCCTTTGCGCTCGTGATAGTGTATTGGCTCGATGATTATTTCTACCTCGATCTCTACAGATTTGGACTATTGCCGCGCACGCTCGAAGGTTTGTTTGGCATCTTCATCACACCCTTCGTGCACAGTAGTTTATCGCATCTGCTCAACAATCTTTTGCCCCTGTTTTTGTTATTGCTTTCAATCAATTATTTTTATTCATCTATTTCGCACAAAATCATCCTTTTAGGATACATCATTACGGGAATTTTAGTATGGATAATTGCGCGCGAACATTACCACATTGGGGCAAGTGGACAGGTGTATGCATTTGCTTCTTTTGTCTTTTTCAGCGGTTTAATAAAAGGCAAAGTACACTTGCTAGCCATATCCTTGCTCGTGGCCTTCTTGTACGGTGGATTGTTCTGGGGCATTTTTCCGATTCATCCGCACATTTCGTGGGAATCCCATTTAGCTGGTGGTTTTACTGGTTTTATCTTGGCTTTGTATTTTCGCCATCATGATCCCTATTACTCCTCGCCTGTTGAGGGCTTTTCCAAAAAAAAACCTTCTTTCATCAAGTTGTTTCCTGAAGCTCCAGCTGAGTACGAAACCAGCATATCCGACGTCAGATATCGCCACATCACCTACCATTATACCAAGCCACAGAAATAAATTACTTTTTACAGCACTTACTTTGGTTTTTGTGAATGTATTAGTAGGTCAGGGTGTGCTCTACATAATGCATCCTCAGAAGGCTCCACAACTGCGCATCAAACCCGGTATGGAGATTTCTGTAATTCAATATCGCGACAGCACCACAATAAGAGGTTTAGTGGGGCATATTGATAGCCAGTACATAGACGTCAGTCAGTTTCACATTCCTCTGCGACTGGTCGATGAAATTCACTACCAAAATCAGTTTCATCGCCTGTTTGGCGATGCTGTGTTGGCTGCCGGTGCATTTGCGTTGGTCATTCCACCGATTAACAATACGATTAATAACCTCCCTGCTTGGGACCGCGATTACTTGATGGCAGCCTTCATTGGTATTCCGGCTGGTATAGCCATTAAAAAATTGACCATCAAAAAGTTTAAGAAGAAAAAGGGATATTACTGGCAATACTATCACTTAGAGTGAGAGGCAACAAGAAGACTACATACCGTGTTTTTCTGTTTTTAATTACAGTGGCAGCCACGAGCTGGAGCTGTTCCACTACTCGGTATGTGCCTGACGGGCAAGCCCTTTTGAAAAAAAACACCATTCAAATAAAGGAAAAAGGAGTAGAATCGGCAGAGCTCGAACCTATCATAAAACAACAACCCAATACGCGCTTGCTCTTTCTGCCGCTATCGCTGTATGTGTATAACTGGGGCGGCTTATTTAAAAAAATCGGAGAGGCTCCAGTTCTGTACAACGAATCTGAAGCCTATCGCTCAAGCCAGCAGATGCAGCTTTACCTATTTAATAAAGGTTTTTTTTCGGCTCAAGTAGTTCATGAAAAGAAATTTAAAAACAAGCGGCAAAACAAAGTGGAAGTCATCTACCGCGTGACGCTTAACGAACCTTATACCGTGTACGATTTCTCGATCAACAATTCATCTGAGGCGATCGACTCCATGTTTGCCAATGTGGTGGGATATCCCACCATTAAGCCTGGCTCGCTTCTGGACGTTAATTCTTTAGATCAGCTGCGTGAAAAAATTTCTAGAGACTTTCGAAACAATGGGTTTTACGACTTTACTAAAGACTTTATCACATTTGATATCGACACTATCTCCACACCACCTAGACAGGCTTCGCTCAGAATGAATATTTTGCCCAAGCCGATAAAAGACGGTGATTCGGTGCGCTATGTGTCGTTGTATCCTTACAAAATCCAAAACGTACAAATACACCTTTTACCTCGGCGAGCTGAGCTGCGCACTTCGCCTACGGAGATCAAACACCGCGGGTATGATTTGTACATTTATCAAGACAACATCTTCCATCCGCGGGTTTTTACAGATGCTATTGAATTTCAACCCGGGATGTACTACTCCGAAAACCGCGTGCGCGAAACCTTTAGACATTTAAACAATCTTAAGCTTTTTACGGGAACAGAAATAAACTTTAGGCCTAAGGACCCTTTAAGCGACTTACTAACCGCAGAGATAAGACTTTCGCCCGAAAGCCGCCAGGGAATCAGCCTGAGTGCCGAAGGCAGCATTTCATCGGGCCAGCGCGGTGTGAGCGGCAGTGTGAGCTGGTTGAACAGAAATACTTTTGGCAAAGGCGAGATCTTCTCTCTATCACTTACCGGATTACTCGAAGTACAACTTTCACAAGGGCAAACCGGTGGATTTAATACTCTGGAAATCGGTGCTGAGGCTGCCATTACGTTCCCAAGATTTCTGTTGCCCTTCAATACTGAAGGACTCTTGCCGAAAAGAATGGAACCCCGAAGCAGGCTTTCTACGGGTATCATTCGCCAGCAGCGTTTTCAATTCGACCGCGTCGTGTACCGAGCGGGCTTAAACTACCAATGGAAGGAAAGTACTCAAAAAACACATCAAATCGATCTTCTGGAGCTTAACTACATCCGCCTGTTTAAAATCGACCCCGATTTTGCTCAAAGTGCTTTTTTGCTGTTTGGCTTTCGCGACAATTTTATTGCTGCCTCTCGATACACCTACACTTACAACAGCCAAAAACCCAGCTATCAACCTAAAGCACTGTTTTTTAGAGGTTTGATTGAATTAGCCGGAACGGGTTTTCTCCCTCTGATTGATGCTCTTTTCGACCTTCCGACAGATGCTAATAACGTGAGCAAGCTCTTCGGCGTAGCGTATGCTCAGTACGTAAAGTTTGAGGCTGACATTCGGCGCTATTACTACTTCAACAAAAACAACAGCCTGGCTTTACGACTCTTTGCCGGCTATACACGCCCTTATGGAAATTCGTTTGACACAACCTATGCTTTTCAAGCCCCTTTTGAAAAGAGGTATTTCATCGGTGGGGCCAACGATTTGAGGGCATTTCGAGCATTTTCAATCGGTCCGGGCACATCGCCTGCATCTTTGCCCATTAATACGGCTCCTATCAAGCTCCTTACCTCGCTCGAATACCGCTTTACTGTATACAAAGCTTTTAAATCAGCTTTGTTCCTTGATGCCGGAAATATTTTCTATGAAAACCTGCCCATCAGAGGTACCGATAAAATGGTTAAAGACTATCATCCTGACCAAATTATTACAACTAACAACTTTTTTAGCTCCCTTGCGCTGGGCACCGGTGTAGGCCTTCGTTATGACTTTGATTTCTTTATTATCCGGGTTGATGTGGGTATTCCTTTATACAACCCTGCATTTGCCTCTGGTGAGCGTTGGATTTCGCCGACTGAAGTGAAATATTGGGTATTTCAGCCGGGTTTAGGTTTTCCTTTTTAATATTTCCAGAATGAAAAAAATTTTCCGCCTTTTGCTCAAATACATTCCCAGGACTTGGCTCATCAGAGGCAGTTACCTGGCCAAAGATGTTTTGGCGCTTTTTATGTACGGCTCTCGATACGAAGACCCCATTGACGGGCGAACATACCGAAGCTTATTGCCGTATGGCTATGGCAACCGCCAGAGGCCCAATGTGCTGGCACCGGCATCGCTCAGCCTGGAGCGCCACCGCCTGATGTGGATTTATCTGAAGAAACAAACCGATTTCTTCACCGCTCGACTCAAAGTGCTTCACATCGCTCCGGAGCAATGCTTCTATGGGCGCTTCAAGAAAATGAAAAACCTCGACTACACTACAGCCGATCTCGAATCGCCGTTGGCAGATCTGCACTTCGACCTACACGACATCCCTCTGCCCGATAATACCTACGACGTGGTCTTTTGCAACCATGTGCTGGAACACGTAAACGATGACATCCGCTGCATGCAAGAGATCAGGCGCATCATGAAGCCAGGCGGCTGGGCCATTATGCAAGTACCCCTCGATATAAACCGCTCCGAAACTTTCAGCGACCCAACCATCACCGATCGCGCTGAGCGCGAACGCATCTTTGGCCAGTACGACCACGTGCGCGTATATGGCACCGACTATCCACGCCGGCTCGAGCAGGCAGGATTTAAGGTCGAAGTTTTCGATGTAAAAAAACTCTTAACCCCCGAACAAATCGATCGATTTAGAGTTCAGCCCGACGAACTGCTCTACATTGCTCGAAAAATTTAACAATTGCAATTTGAAACTTTTTTTATTTATATAATTTTGCGCCAAATTTTTTGTTAATCGCTTGAATTTCCGTTATGAAGCTTGAGGATGAAATCAAACAAAAGACCTTTCCGAATGAATATTCTAAGGCATCTATCAATATACTGTTTACCTACAGTTACGTCTATGTAAACATCCAAAGATTTTTAAAAAAATACGGCCTCACTCCGGAGCAATACAATGTGTTGAGAATACTGCGTGGCCATTTTCCTGAGCCTTGCACTATCAATACCATTCAAGACCGAATGCTCAACAAAACCTCCAACGCATCGCGTCTGGTGGACAAGCTGGTGGCTAAAAAGCTCGTCGATCGTCAACAAAATGCAGCTGACCGCCGTCATGTGGACGTGATCATAAACAAATCAGGAATTCAACTCTTGGCTGAACTCGATAAACCCGTAAGCGAACTACACAAACAGATCATTCACCTTACCGAGTCTGAAGCGCGCTTCCTCAATCAGCTGCTCGACAAACTCAGAGGGTAATCCTTCGTATTTTTAACCCTCAGATTGCGCAAGAGAACTACGGATGAAACAACTTCTCCTGGCCTTTTTTTTCTTTTGTTATGGTAATACCATTGGCCAAATCGTCAGAATATCTGGTGCCATTAATGGTTTAAGCCCAAAATATATTGTATTGGTAGGTTATAACGGAGTGGAAGAATTTCCGATTGATTCGGCCTATGTGCAATTGCCAAACGGCTTTTTTCAACTCAATACAGCCATTCCATACAGCGGCCTCTATAAGCTGCTAATCGAAAAAGGCCAAAATCGATCGCCGGATAAGTACATTGATTTGATCCTTAAGCCAGGAGATGATATCTCCTTTATAACACAATATCCCCACATTACTGATTCTTTAACAATTACAAAAGGAGAAGAGCTTCAGTATTTTACTCGATTTACAAAACAGTACAATCAGGTTCAGTACAAAATCTTTTTGCTCGAAGATGTATTGAGAAAATATCCGTCAAATGACCCCTTTATGTCGGAAATTAACAAAAATCTATCCAGGATTCAATCAGAGAAGAAAACCATCTTTCAGCGATATCGCGATGCGCGATTTCCATTAGCTAATCGTTACATAGCTATGCTTCGGCAGTGGGATGCCCGCGGAAGCGACTTTTCAAAAGGCTTTTACCAGGGTATCGACATCAGCGATACACTCTGGGTGCACAATGTACTCCTCCACCAAAAAATTGGGCAGTATTACAACTACCTGATGGCTGAAAATGCTGCTCAAGATTTTAAAAACATGAACAAATCCTTCATCGACCAGATTCTAGATCCTCTGAAATCGAACGAGTTGCTTTGGAAAAACATCTTCCAGTACCTGGTCAATGCCTATAAAACAATGAATTATCCTGATGCACTGGAATATTTGAAAGAGAAGTATTTGACCGATGGTGTATGCGCTGATCCGTCGCAATCCATTGATATTGACCAAATTTTGCAAAGTCTAAACGCTTTGAAAGAAGGCAGCTACTTGCCAAATGCCGTGTTGAAGGCTCCAGATGGTTCAGATCAAATATTCCCAAAAGACGTTCCGTCAAGCAAAGCTAACCTTCTCATTCTCTGGAGCAGTGGATGCAGCCACTGCCGAGAGAGCAAACCTTTTTGGATAGATCTTTACAATCGCTATAAGCAAAACGGATTGACTATCTCAGCACTCCACCTCGAATCAGATGTAGGTCTTTGGAAAGAAAACATCAAAACATTGCCTTCCGACTGGATTCACCTGCACGACTCAAAAGGGTGGAACGGCTACGCGGGTGTGTTGAAAATCTTCGGAACACCTGCTTATGTGCTCTACGATACTGATAAAAAGCTCATTTTGAAAACATACGACATCAAAGAAGTAGAAGAAAAGATCAAAAAATTGCTTTAAATGGAAACCCTTCTAAACTACATCAATGGACAATGGGTGCCCCCCATCAGTGGAAATTATATCGAAAACATAGAACCTGCCACAGGGGCAGCGTATAGCCTGATACCCGACAGCGACCAACGGGATATAGAAGCCGCTGTAAAGGCTGCTAGAGAGGCTTTTGCGCAATGGTCAAATACATCGGCAGCAGAGCGCAGCCGCATTTTAATGAAAATCTCTAATCTCATAGCAGATCAGCTCGATGAACTCGCCCTGGCCGAAAGCCGCGACAACGGCAAACCCCTCAAATTGGCCAAAACTGTGGACATCCCCAGAGCCCGCGACAACTTTGCCTTTTTTGCTACTGCTATTCTACACACCTCTACCGATACACACGACATGGGCGAAACAGGCTTCAACTACACCCTTCGCCAGCCCATCGGGGTAGTAGGTTGCATCAGTCCATGGAATTTGCCGCTTTACCTCTTCAGCTGGAAAATAGCTCCTGCCTTAGCAGCCGGATGTACTGTAGTGGCCAAGCCCAGTGAAGTGACCCCATACACGGCTTATCTTTTGAGCAAAATTTGCCATGAAGCAGGTTTGCCCCCTGGAGTGCTCAACATAGTGCACGGCTATGGCTATAAAGCTGGGCAAGCCATGGCAGAGCATCCGGAGATCAAGGCTATCTCCTTTACCGGAGGTACAGCTACAGGAAAGAAAATTGCCCAAGCGGCAGCCCCCCATTTAAAAAAACTCTCCCTGGAGCTGGGTGGCAAAAACGCTACCATCATCATGGCCGACTGCGACTATCCGAAAGCACTGAGCACTGCAGTGAGAGCCTCTTTTAGCAATCAAGGACAAATCTGCCTCTGCGGTTCCCGAATTTTAATTCAACGACCTCTGTACGAAAAATTTAAAAAAGACTTTGTAGAAAAGGTAGCCTCCCTGCGCTTGGGCAATCCCTATGATGAAAATACACAGGTAGGAGCAGTGGTCTCTGAGCAACACTTGCTAAAAGTTTTATCTTACATTCAACTCGCGAAAGAGGAAGGCGGCAATATCTTAACAGGAGGTCAGCAGGTGAAGTTAAATACACCTTACCAAAACGGCTACTACATTCAGCCCACGGTAATTGACGGGCTTTCATCGACATGCCCCACGAATACAGAAGAAATTTTTGGCCCTGTGGTAACGCTGATGCCCTTTGACACGGAAGATGAAGCCGTTCAAATAACCAACATTACGGAATACGGATTGGCGTGTAGCATTTTTACCACAAATCTCAACACAGCCCATCGCATGGCCCGTTCCATCGAAGCCGGTGTTATTTGGATAAATACTTGGCTCTTGCGCGATCTGCGCACACCATTCGGGGGAATGAAAGCGAGTGGACTGGGCCGAGAAGGCGGTCGTTACGCCCTTGAATTCTTTACAGAACCTAAAAATGTATGCATCGCATTCTGAATATCATTCTTTCACTCTCATAGTGTTCAATAATTTTGCTTATTCAATTTAATACACCGTGGACAAGCTCAATCTGAAACCTGTAGAAGTAGTTTATGACATAAGCCTGGAAGAGTTTCACGAAAAGTACCTCTTGCCCGGAAAGCCAGTGATTCTCAAAAACTACACAAAAAACTGGAAAGCTGTTGACCGCTGGACCTACTCCTACTTGCGCGAGAAAGCAGGCCACATAAAAGTAAAACTTTACGGCAAATGGCTGGAAAACAACCCTACAGCCATCGAAATGCCCCCGGTTAAAGAAGTGCCTTTCGGCGAGTACATCGATATGCTTGAGCAAGGAGTACAGAGCGATTTGAGAATTTTTCTATTCAACATTTTCAAGCATGTGCCCGAGCTGCTCGAAGATTTTGAATTTACCCCGATTACAACCAATTATCTGAAAGATTTCCCTTACATGTTCTTTGGGTGTGCCGGCTCTGATGTCCGCCTGCACTACGACATCGACCTTTCCAATGTCTTTATTACACAATTTTGCGGCACAAAGCGCATCGTACTTTTTGAACAGAGTCAAACCAAATTCCTGTACAAACTGCCTTTTACCACACACAGTGCAGCCGATTTGATGAATGTGGACTTCAGTAAATATCCAGCGTTAAAATACGCCGAAGGCTACGAATGTGAAATCAATCACGGCGACACTTTGTTTATGCCCAGCGGCATCTGGCACTACATTCAGTACCTCGACGGTAGCTTTTCGCTAAGCCTTCGTTCGCTCTCGCCCACAATTCCCGGAAAAATTCAAGGAGCTTACAACGTTTTTGTTATCAGAAAATTAGACGAACTTCTCAATAAATATTACAAAAACTCGTGGAGCGATTTCAAGCTCAAACGTGCCATACAAAAGGCCAACGAGATCGTGCGAGAAACTGAGCGCGAACGCAAACAGGTGTAAAAACACTCTGTTGCTTGGAGAAAGGATAGTCTGGAAAATTTACTAACTATTGATTCACAGCATGTTATTTGACTTAATGCATGTGAATCAGATACTTTATGCATGCATATAAAAATTGCGTACTTTTGGTTTCATATTCGAAATATGATGTTTGGGATTAATGTCGGGAAATTTTTCATCGATCGTCAAACGCCGAAGAGAGCTATATGAAACCGGAAGAAACAATTGACTTTCAAATCAAATTCGCCTGGCAATACATAAGCCGATTTTACAACGATATAGCAGCTAAGTACAATACCACTTGGGCAAGTGGAAACGTTCTGCTGAATATCGATCTACAAAATGGCACACCCGCCACAGCACTTGGCCCCAAAATGGGCATGGAGGCTACAAGCTTGAGCCGAATTCTTAAAAATTTAGAAGCTAAAGGACTCATTACCAGAGAACCTCACCCTACAGATCGCCGGGTTGTCATCATTAAACTAACTCCTGAAGGCCTGGAAAAACGAGAAGAAGCCCGTCAGGCTGTAAAAGCCTTCAATACACATATAATGAGCAAATTAACTCCCGACCAGCTAACTGCTTTCTTCCAGGTAATACAGACAATAGTACGCGAAATCGAAAGCCAAAACATTAAAATCTATGCCCAGAAGGTCAAACTTTGACTCCCTGATTTTGAAAGGAGATGAGGGGTATGCTTACTTGAGTGAGAGATTGACCTCTGGCGAATACACCGAGCTCTTCTTATTGATGGACACCAATACGTTGGACTACTGTCGCGACGAATTCTTTTACAAACTCAATGTTGAACTGCCCTTTCACGAAATCGAAGTAGAACCAGGCGAACAGTGTAAATCCATCGAAATCGCCTCACACCTCTGGAGCGAGCTGGCCGAAAATCAAGCTGACAGAAAATCTCTGCTCATTAATCTCGGAGGAGGCTCCGTGTCAGACCTAGGTGGATTTGTGGCCTCAACTTTCAAACGCGGAATCCCTTACATCAACGTTCCAACTACTCTGCTCTCGATGGTAGATGCAGCTTATGGCGGAAAAACCGGTATTGACTTCGGCGGGATAAAAAATTTGATTGGCACCTTTTACCCTCCTCAATTCATTCTAATCGACCCTGAATATACCGCCACGCTCGACGAGCGCCAGTTTACCAGCGCTTTTGGCGAAATTTTTAAATACGGCTTAGCCTTAGATGCTCAGCTTTGGGAAGAAGTTAAAAGCAATTTTCCCCATGAATTGGATACCCACCTGGAAGATTGGGTTGAAAAATGCCTAAAACTCAAACAAACAATCGTTCTGAATGACCCATTAGACCTGGGTGAACGGCAAATACTCAACGCCGGTCACACCATTGGCCACGCCATGGAAGCCTTCCACCTCGACAAACAAGACGAAATCTACCACGGCGAGGCAATAGCTTGGGGGCTCATTGCAGAGCTATTCATTGCCTTTAGGCTTAAAAATTTTGACTTTAATGAGCTCGAAAATTTTAAAAAGCTCGTTCACAAATACATACAGCGACCCTCGCTCAATACCGGAGATGTCGAAATATTACTCGACTATATCTACATGGACAAGAAAACCATGAATTCCACCATTTACATGCCTTTGATCACAGCTCCGGGCCGATATGAGATACAACAAGAAATTGACCCGGAGCTCATTTCAGAGGGATTAATTTACATGCTCTCCTGAAGCGGTTTGCTTTAGCACAGCATCGAGCACACCATTAGCTACCATATTAGGCACTGTTACTACTAAGTCGGGCGTTCGTTGCATCTCGCGCTGTATAGCAAAGAGTGCATTGGGGTTTCGTGCCCAGCTTCGGCGAGCAATACCATTGTTAACGTCAAAAAACAGCATATTCTCCAGATTTTGCGCCGATTGCTCCGAACCGTCGAGCAACATTCCAAATCCGCCATTGATTACTTCTCCCCAACCGACACCTCCGCCATTGTGAATGCTCACCCATGTGGCACCTCGGAAGCTATCGCCTATCACATTGTGAATGGCCATATCTGCCGTAAAGGCTGAGCCGTCATAAATATTTGATGTCTCCCGATAGGGCGAATCTGTACCACTCACGTCGTGGTGGTCGCGGCCGAGCACTACCGGCCCAATCTTGCCGCAGCGAATGGCGTCGTTAAATGCCTTAGCAATCTCGATGCGCCCTTCGCTGTCGGCATACAAAATGCGTGCTTTAGAGCCCACGACCAATTTGTTGTCCCAGGCGTGCTCTATCCAGCGAATGTTATCGCGCAGCTGCATGCGAATTTCCTCAGGTGCTTTTTGATACAACTTTTTTAATACTGATGAAGCCAGTACATCTGTATAGCGCAGATCCTCGTCTTTGCCCGATGTGCACACCCAACGGAACGGACCAAAGCCAAAATCAAAACACATTGGCCCCATAATATCTTGCACATAACTTGGGTAACGAAAGTGAATTCCGTCAGGCGCCATGATGTCGGCCCCAACTCTTGACGCCATCAGTAGAAAGGCATTGCCATAATCAAAGAAATACGTGCCCCTTGCCGTATGTTGATTCACTAGGTCCACATGTCTGCGAAGCGACTCGTTTACCACCTCGCGAAAGCGCTCCGGATCATCAGCCATCATCTGATTTGCTTCCTCAAAGGTGAGTCCATACGGATAATAGCCACCAGCGTAAGGATTGTGCAGTGAAGTTTGATCGCTGCCTATATCCACGTAAATGCCTTCGTTCAAGAAGGCATCCCATACTTCTATTACATTGCCCAGATACGCAAAAGAGGTATTCGATTTTTTGGCCAACTCTTCTTTTACGCGTTTACAAAGCTGGTGAATATCTGTCACTACCTCATCTACCCAGCCTTGCTGATAGCGGGTGTAGAGTGGTTTGGGGTTCACTTCTGCCGTTACTGATACACAGCCGGCAATCTTAGCTGCTTTAGGCTGGGCACCACTCATGCCACCAAGCCCAGCCGTAACAAACAAGCGGCCTGCAGCAGGATTTTCATCGTTCGGATACACCTTGCGCAAGGCATTGAGCACTGTAATGTAAGTGCCGTGCACGATGCCCTGCGAACCAATGTACATGTACGAACCTGCCGTCATTTGGCCATACTGTGTAACTCCCAGCGCATTATAGCGGTCGTAATCGTCAGGGCTCGAATAGTTCGGTATCATCATCCCATTGGTCACCACCACTCTTGGTGCCTCCGGACTGCTCGGAAACAACCCCATCGGATGTCCGCTGTACATGTGCAGCGTCTGACGGTCGGTCATGGTGGCTAGGTATTTCATCGTGAGCAGGTACTGCGCCCAGTTTTGAAACACTGCCCCATTGCCCCCGTAAGTAATCAACTCATGCGGATGCTGCGCCACACGCGGATCTAAATTGTTCTGAATCATCAGCATAATGGCTGCGGCTTGCAGACTCTTATGCGGATATTCGTGAATAGGTCGTGCATACATTTCGTAATCAGGCCTGAAGCGATACATGTAGATGCGACCATAGCGCTCCAGCTCGTCGTAAAACTCGGGTGCAAGCACTGGGTGATGTCTTGGATGAAAATACCTCAACGCATTGCGCAATGCGAGCTCTTTCTCACGTACTGTCAAAATATTTCGACGCTTCGGAGCGTGATTTACCGTCGGATCATAGGGCTTCGGCTCAGGCAATTCTTCCGGAATGCCCTGTAAAATCTGTTCAGCAAAAGAAAGTTCCTTCTTCATCGCATTTTTTGAATTTAATCCCCTTTGGCTGTAAAGGTAAGGCATACGCACACCAAGCCCTATTTTTGTAACAATCAAAATCTTTTAAAGATGAAAAAATACGCAGTACTGCTCGCCGGTTGCGGTGTTTACGACGGTTCAGAAATCCACGAAGCCACTTTTGCCCTGCTTTCCATTGCTCAAAACGGAGCAGAGTACCAATGCTTTGCCCCAAATAAAAACCAGCATCACGTCATCAATCACCTCACTGGCCAGGAGATGCCTGAAACCCGAAATGTGCTCGTAGAGTCAGCGCGCATCGCTCGAGGCAACATAAAAGACCTCAAAGAACTCGACGCCACCCAATTCGATGGTCTCGTAATGCCCGGCGGATTTGGCGCTGCCAAAAACTGGAGCAAGTGGGCCTTTGAAGGTCCACAAGGCGAGGTAGATCCTGACGTCAAAAAAACAATACTCGACTTTGTGGCACTTGGCAAGCCCATATGTGCACTTTGCATAGCTCCGGCAGTCGTAGCCAAAGCCCTCGAAGGCAGCCCTTTCACTGCCGAAGTCACCCTTGGCTCTACAGCTGAGCCCTCGCCCTACGACATAGCCGGCACTCATCAGGCCGTGGCCACCCTCGGTGTGAAACCCGTCGAAAAAACCCTTCGCGAAGTACACCTCGATACAAAGGCCCGCATTATTACAGCCCCTTGCTACATGATGGAAGGCCACATCACCGACATCTATGCCAACGTCAAAATGGCCATCGACCTGCTCGTTTCCCTGTAAGTTTTTTTAAAATTTCTTTTTTCTTTTTGGGCGTGCCCCCCGGCAAGGTGCTTTCAGCACCTTCGCCGGGGGTCGGTCCCTTCCGAGCTCGCTCTTCGCTCGGTGCTTCGCTGCGCTGCGCACTGCCGGCTTCGCCGTCACTCTCCAGGCACCTCACGCGGAAAGCGCTTCGCGCTCAAAACATGTAAACCAATGCACTCAGTTATCCACTTACCGCTTCAAAACCACCCATTCTTCTCAGCTTCAACTGTGTGCAGTCTTCAGATCTTACGCTGATTACATACCCACATCCATCTCATTTTCAATCTCGAAATAACTCAATGCTTGAATTCTATTCTTCGTACATATCACTCAACCTCCATCCATCGATCTATCCGATCCACCTACCGAAGTATTTCATTGTACTTTTGTCGTCTGCATTTAAATAAATTTTCAAGACATGGAATTCTTTAATAAAAAAAATCCAGACATTTCTTTCAACATTCACATTGCTGATGTCGCTGCCCTTCCCGATACACTCTCTGAAGCTGAAAAACAAGTTCTTTCAAAAGATTCTGTCAAATTCATTCGAACAGGAAATTCGTGGTACGTCAAAACTCCTGATACAAAACTCACAGACTACGAAGCACTTGAGTCGCTGCGCGTTGCGGGGTCTGATCTGGTTTCAGAGCTCGAAATCTGGACTGATGGTCGCATTGTCATTCACGGTTTAGCGAAGCATTCCTTAGCCTTGGCTGAAGGCCTTGCTCTTGGCTCTTACAAGTTTACAAAATACCTAAGTAAAAAGACAAACCATCAGCTTTCAGAACTCTATTTGCCTGAAGTGTCTGATAGTGAACTTTCTTACCTCCGCGCCTTAGTACAAGCTGTTTACCATACACGCGACTTGGTAAATGAGCCTGTTATTACCCTTAATGCCACTGCATTGGCCCAATATGCCGTAGATCTAGGCAAAAAGCTTAATTTCCACGTCGAGGTGCTAGAAAAGAAAAAAATTGAAGCCCTCAAAATGGGCGGACTACTAGGCGTAAACAAAGGCTCTATCGATCCTCCCACTTTTACCATCCTCGAATACAAACCCGAGAACGCTGTCAATGAAAAGCCTATTGTAATTGTCGGCAAAGGCGTCATGTTTGACACTGGCGGTCTCAGCTTAAAGCCTACACCAGGCTCAATGGACAGCATGAAGAGCGACATGAGCGGAGCCGCGGCAATTTTAGGCACCTTCGAAGCCGTAGCCAGCCTTAAAATGCCCCTTTACCTGGTAGGCCTCATACCTGCTACCGACAACCGCCCAGGCGAAAATGCCCTTACCCCGGGCGACATCATTCAAATGTATGACGGTACCACAGTAGAGGTATTAAACACAGACGCTGAAGGCCGTTTAATCCTGGCCGATGCCCTTGCGTATGCAAAAAAGTTTTCGCCAGCTTTAGCGATTGATTTAGCCACACTTACGGGGGCTGCTGTGTTGGCTGTGAGCAAATACGCCAACGTAGTAATGGGAACAGCTGACGACCAAACATTTAAAAAACTCGAAGAGGCAGGCTACCAAGTGTACGAACGCTGTGTGCGCATGCCCCTGTGGAAGGAGTACCGCGACATGCTCAAAAGCCAAATTGCTGACTTGAAAAACATCGGAGGTCGCGAAGCTGGTGCCATTACGGCAGGTAAATTTCTCGAGCATTTTACCGACTATCCATGGATTCACATCGATATAGCCCCTACAGCTTTTCTCGAAGACAGTGGCAATGCCTATCGCGGCAAGGGTGCCACTGGTACAGGAGTTCGACTTCTTGTAGAATTTTTTAAACGCTGGATCGATGAACACACCAAATAAGCCCATCATCGGCATTACCTGCGGTGACCTCAATGGCATCGGTCTGGAGGTGATCATTAAAACCATGCTCGACAATCGGGTCACTGAGATTTGCACACCCGTGCTCTTTGCCTCTTCAAAGGTGGTGTCTTACCACCGAAAGGCTCTTAACATACTGGATTTCAGTTTTAACATTATAAACGACCTCTCACAAATCAACCACAAACGCCCTAACCTGATCAATGCGTGGAAAGAGGAGGTCACCCTCGAATTCGGAAAGGCCGACCCCAATGTGGGAAAATTTGCTGTAAAGTCACTAATGGCTGCTGTACAGGCGCTGAAAGCTGGTGCTATCGATGCTGTAGTCACCGCCCCGATCAACAAGCACGTGACCCAGAGCGACGAATTTCGCTTTCCGGGCCATACCGAATTCTTCGAGCACCACTTTGGCGGTAAATCCACGATGATCCTCTGTTCAGATACGATGCGCATCACCCCGCTTACCATTCACGTGCCGCTTTCAGAAGTGTCATCGCTCGTCACTGAAGAACGGCTTTTAAGCGCAATTGCCCAGTTTGAACGCAGTTTAAAAGTCGATTTTGGCATTCGCCGACCAAAAATTGCTGTACTCGGACTGAATCCTCACGCAGGTGACACCGGATTAATTGGTCTTGAGGAAGTTACGGTCATTACTCCGGCTATTGAAAAAGCCTTTTCAGCAGGCATATTGGTGTATGGTCCTTTTTCTGCCGACGGATTTTTTGGCAGTGGTGCCTTTAAAAAGTTCGACGGCATCATCAGTATGTATCACGATCAAGGCCTTATCCCATTCAAACTCTTAGCCTTCGACGAGGGCGTAAATTACACTGCGGGCCTGCCAATAGTGCGCACCTCGCCCGACCACGGACCCGCCTACGACATTGCAGGCAAAGGGATAGCCGACGAAACAAGCATCAAACAAGCCATTTGGTTGGCTATCGACATCCTCCGTAATCGAGAACTGCACGCCGAAATATCGGCAAATCCTTTGCCCTTCAGCCAGCAGCGCTCAGGCCCTGACGAAGACGTCGTTGTGGATCTTCAAAACGGAAATTAAATATGAAGATACGCCACATCACACGGGCTGTGTGGATTCTTTCGCTCGTGAGCCTTTTCACCGATGTGGCCAGTGAAATGCTTTATCCTGTTATGCCTGTTTATCTACAGAGCATTGGATATTCGTTCGCCTTTATCGGCTGGCTTGAAGGCATAGCCGAGGCCGTAGCCGGTTTAAGCAAAGGTTTTTTTGGTCGGTGGTCTGATCAGCTCGGCAGGCGCCTGCCTTTTGTACAATTTGGTTACGCTCTCAGCGCCGTTTCACGACCGCTAATGGTACTTTGGACTCAGCCCTTTGGGATTTTCACTGCCCGTACAGCCGACCGCCTGGGCAAGGGAATACGTACAGCAGCTCGAGATGCCCTGTTGGCACAAGAGGCTACTCCAGGTACCCGTGCCACCGTCTTTGGTTTCCATCGCTCTATGGATACCCTTGGCGCAGTGATCGGACCCCTTTTGGCTTTTGGTTATCTGTATCTCTTTCCGGGTCAGTACTTTTGGTTATTCCTGTTTGCTTTCATTCCGGGTATTATTTCAGTAGGTCTTACTTTTTTGATTCCCGAAAAAAGACTTCCTCCGTCAGATAACTCAAAAATTCCCTCACCTTTTACATCCATTACGTATATCGCTAAGGCAAGCCCGGCATACAAAAAGATAGTCTTAGGACTACTGGTTTTCGCCCTTTTCAACAGCTCAGATATGTTTCTACTTTTGAGGGCTAAACAGCTTGGTGTAAGCGAAGCAGGCGTAATATTGCTCTACGTTTTGTTTAATATTTCGTACGTAGCATTGGCCTGGCCCATGGGCAGAGTAGCAGATCGCATCGGCAAGAAGAAAATTGCTATTTACGGATTTTTGCTTTTTGCGCTTGTCTATGGTTTGATGTCAAACTTTAACTCACCCAATTTCCTTTGGTTGCCATTCATACTTTATGGAGGATATTATGCCTATACAGAAGGTATTTCAAAAGCTTGGATTTCTGATATTGTAAAAAGCGAAGAATTAGGAACGGCTATTGGCAGTTTTACTGCACTGCAAAGTATTGCGCTGCTCATTGCAAGCTCAGCAGCTGGTTTGATTTGGCAATACTTTGGAGCACAAGTAGCGCTGTTGCTCTCTGGGATAATTGCGCTTCTCACAGCTTTTTACTTTATGAGAATTAAGTCAATAAGCCCTTCAGCGAGCTGACCAATCTATATGATTCGAACAGAGAATTTGAGTTACTTTCCCTTTGAACTTAAATCGCACACCTTTCACCTTTTACCAGAGAAGGCTTTGTACTGGCCACTTCATAAAATGCTGATTTTGGCTGATGTACATATTGGAAAAATTTCTCACTTCAGACGGGCCGGGGCTTCATTGCCTTTAGCAGCTGCCAATAAGCAAATTGTAAAACTCCAAGAGCTAATTAACAGAGTTCAGCCCTCTGCAATTGTTTTTCTCGGAGATCTCTTCCATTCTGACTTCAACAGTGAGTGGAACGCTTTTCAATCTGTACTAAAGGCTCATCCTGATAAAGAATTTATCCTTATCGAAGGAAATCACGACGTATTGGATGTACAAATCTATCGACAAACTGGAGTGGAAGTAAAAAGCCAACTGGTGATTGATGGTTTTATACTTTCACATCATCCACTCGAAGTCAATAATAACCACACTAACCTATATACCTTGTGCGGACATTTGCATCCGGGCTATTTATTAGAAGGAAAAGGCAGACAGCGACTCCGGCTACCTTGTCTATGGCTGAGCAAGCACCAAGCCGTTCTGCCGGCATATGGCGACTTTACCGGAACTTATCCGATCGAACCTCAATCTGGTGACATCGTGTTTTTGATTTCCGGCCTACAGATCAATCGATTAGATTTTTAAACTTGAGAGATCTTATTAAATTCTAATCAATTTCGATAGTTTTTACATCAATCTTTGAGCTCTGCTAATAACCTATCGATTAATTCCTCCATAGCAGCGCGCTCGGCTTCATTCCACTGCTTCATAATTTTTGCCTGTCGCTTCAGGTGATTGTACATGCTGCGCTTGCGTATTTCGAGGGCTATGTGCGTCTCATATTGATTGTTGGGCAGTTTGAATGTCCGCTCTCCTATTACGCGTATGTCGGCTAACATCGTATTTGTCACTTCTCGATTCAGTTCTTCGTATTTCGACATAAATTCTGAGGCATTCAGCATGCTGTTTTCCTTAACGTAGCGATCGGCCACAGTACGCATGGTAGTATTTACACTTGAGGCTAGACGCTGCTTAGCCATAATCATAGCTTTGCTTTTAGAAGTATTTAAATCCATACTTGTACCGCTACCTACTCCTCTAAAATATCGGCTATTTGTCTGGTATCTTGAGGAAGAAAATGGCCCTGTTACTTCTTTGCCCGGTTTCTTAAATCCTCCACATGAAGTAATAACTGTAGTAAGAATAATGAAAGCAAAAGACTTAATGAATGAAGTTTTCATATGCTTAATTTTCAAATCACTTGGTCAATTATTGAGCCAAAAGTATTTAAAAAAAAACCGCCCCGAAGGGCGGCTGTTGTTTTAAAAGTAAAATGACTATTGAATAACTACCTTTTTAGTGTACCATTCGTTTTCCATCAAAAGCCGAACGAAATAAACTCCTTTTGGCAAGTGTTCGGTGCGCACGGTGTGGAAGGATTCGTAGGGGGCATTTACGTGTACCACTCTTCCGGTCATATCTACCAACTCAATTTTTTCAATAGGCTTAGGTGTACTTAGGCTAAAGTGTGTGGTGGCCGGATTAGGATACATGATGATTTTAGTATCTATACTATTTTCATCCACACTTACGGGAATTTGATATCCCTTAGTCGTGAGCATCTTAGCGATTCTCGGAGCGATGAAGCCCATTACCGAGTCAATATAGGCAAGTGATTGAGCTTTAATGTTCGGGTTAGTTTCATTAGCGCTAAGAGGGTCATTCGGATCCCACCAATCCCAGGGGTTAGAATTCACGCGGAAAGGAAGAGCGGGATTGGGAGGTGGAATATCAAACGGCAGGATGTGATGGATCTGTCCTGGATTAAGTGTAGCATTTGCGCGCGCTTTCAGACTAATGGGATCATTCCAATTGGTTGTAAGTATAGCATTATTTCCTATTTGATTTGAAAGTCGAACAGCAGTGTGGCTACCAGCTACGCTAACAACAGGGTAAAATTGACCCGCGATCGGAACATTTACCATACCCGAAATGTAAGGAGCAAAGAAATCTTGAACCACATGCACTGAAACAATAGGTGGGTCTCCCGCTTCTAACCAGGTAGAGTCTCCTAGCGCACCACCAAGATTCACAGTCATTGCTACATCAGAAGGAACACCCGGAAAGTTTTCATAATTCCTGCCTCTTTTTGTCATGTCGATTTGAGGCAAACCCAGTGGAGTTTGCTGGCCAGTAAGGGTCACTTTTCCTCCGAAACCATTCCAATCGCCCACCACTGAAGTATCTACATACATATCACCTGCTTGTACCGGATATCCGAAAAGTCCGGTAGAGCTCGCGTTATCGTATTTAAATTTATCAAGCTGAAGCTCAGTGTACTTGTTCAGCGTGCCGTAGGCCAAAGTAATGTATCCACCTGATCCCTGACCCAGAAGTGTTATAGCATTTGGATTGATTTTAAAGGGATTGCCTTGACCTAATACCGAGGCTCGAAGAAATCTGACCATTGTTTTTGCGTCTTGAATGGCATAGTACACAGCCAATAAGTTAGTTCCACGACGCAGGTCTAAGTCAGTACTGTTAGCTAACCAGCCAACACGATAGGTTGCAGATATAGCTACATAACCCATCTTTGCAAAACGGCGGCAAATTTCTACAGCTGCACTATCTGTCTTGTCGCCCATCGGGCTTGCTAATCCCTTGGGAAGAAAGCTCCCCGTATGGAAGTATACGATTACAGGACGATTCGTTACATTGTCCACACTAGTATCGGGCATATAGACATCACAGCGCAGAGGCAGTAGCTGAGGCCCTCCAATTGATGCCGGAGCGTAGGCAAAAAAGTTGATACCGTAGTTAACATTGCTCATCACACTAATTTGAGCATCGGTAAACACGGGTTCTAAATATCGCACTTGCGCTTCTGATAAATAAGAAGTAACCAGAAGAGCAAGCAGAAGTCGTAGTGATTTTTTCATAGAGGTTAAATTTAAATTAAACTTTTACGAAGGTATAACAATTTTTTAAAAGTCAACTACTGCTGAAAAATAGGCCAATCTTCCCACCCTAGGGCCTCCAAAAACCATAAACACTTTATTGTTAAGCAGATTGGTGCCTCCCAGCTTAAAGGTGGTCTTCCACTTCTTCACAAAGTAATTGGCCTGTGCATCTAACATATCATAACTATCAATACTACCTGTAAACTGGGGTGATCCCTCAAATAAGAACCCTTGAATCCAACGATAGTTTACACTGTAACCAAATAAATTTTGACTTGTAGATTTTAACTTTAAATCTCTGGCATTTAATCCGATGTTGTACTTGTGCTCTGTCGTATTAAAAGCCGGAATAATGGGGTCGTCGGTGGCAGTATTAAGGACATTCCAAGTGTAGTTACCTGTGAGTGTGTAGTTATCCCAAAAGTAGTAGTTGGCACCGACTGAAAATCCTTGAGTGGTAACTCGATCGCGAGCATTTGCTGCTACCCTGTATGCCTGTACAGACGAAACACGGTCAATTGCAGTCTGGCCATCGGCTTGAATCATTAGACCGATATTAAAACCGATAAAATCTTGATACCACGAGTAGTAATAATTCATATCGAGGAAGAGCCTGTCAAACAGGGTAGTTCTATAGCCCACTTCTGCTGTTTGTACGCGTTCGGGCCTAATAGGTGCTACATTGTAGTAATCAAATTCATGCTCTAATCTTCCTTGCTGATTTTTCTTGAGATACTCCTGTAAGTTCTCAGGCGAAACAAGACTATCAACACCATTCAAATTGCCAAGCAAAATGGCTCTGCCGACATTGTAGTACAAATACTGGTCTTGAAGTGTTGGGTTTCGAATTGCCGATGACAGACTTACACGTAAGGTGTTGAGCTTATCTATCTGGTACACCCAAGACAATGCTGGACTCAACAGAAATGGGAAGTTTTGGTTCTTGTCTAATCGTATCGTAAAATTGAATTTATGTTTGTCTTCAAAAAATTTTTTCTCAATCCCAGCATAAACACCGAATTCGAAATTGGTAATCCGATTGTAACTAAGAGCTGTGCTGTCGTATACTAATCGACCGTTTGGAAGCGTATCAACCACGAAACGATCATAACGCATAGAATCGCTAAAAATGTTTCCTCGTGAGTTTGGCACATATAGTCGCATATTCCCACCAGCTACCAGGTGATATGACTTAACATCCCACTCATACTGGCCATGTAAATGATACAAAGCCGAACGATCGAAGAATTTGGTGCCACCCTCTGCAAATGTCCGTGAAGTAAAATAGGTAAAAAGTGAATCGAACTGCCGGGTACCAGGTATCAAAGGTCCACCAAAGAACTGATCGACGCGTTGCCGATTTCGATTGTGTAATTGACGCAAAGTGTCCTGGTTATAAGCTAAATACTCCTGATATTGCTGCAGCCAAAGTTCACGTTCAGTGAACCAGTTTGCTGTTGGGTATTTCGGAAGACTCTGGGCTGTGTTAGCTTCAAAAGAATTCCAGAACGACCTGTAACGCTCTCCCCAAGCATTATCTGAAACGAGAGCATTTTGCATTCGTAAAGCAGTGAAGTAAGCGTCATAAGAGTTTCCCGCATCTTCATTAGTAGAGTAAGCTCGTATAAAAAATTTGTTTTTCTTTCGAAACTCTATTCTGTTTTGATAAAATTTGATGTCTTTGAGTGAATATCTATTGTCACCTTGATAAACTGTGGTACCATATCCAAAGTTAGAGGCAAGTATCAGCTCCCTTTCATTACTGAACTTATGATGAAGTGATAAGGCCAATTTAAGGTTGCGAGTGTTATAATCGACCAGATAAACCTCTTCAATTCCTGTGCGGTAGAATCGATCCAATCCGGGATAAGTTCTGGGTTGTTGCCCATCGTCAAACATTTGTTCATCGCCATACCGGTTTACAGCATCATACCATCCCGGATTTTTAATTCCCCTTTCCGATTGTTCCGTTGGACTGTAATTGTCTGCTACCCAATCATTTGCTTGCAGGTAAAATGCATTGAATTTAATGGCCACCTTGTCATTTCCTTTTTTATCCTTAAAAACACGTGCATGCCTTAAGGCGATTTCATTCAAGTTGCGTTCCCCAGTCTTAAAGGATACGCTCGTTCCAGGAAACAGAAAGGGATCCTTTGTCGTCATTGAAATTACGCCATTAAAGGCGTTGGGACCATAGAAGGCCGATGAAGCCCCGGCGATGATATCGACATTCAACACATCGAGGTCCGATGCGCCTAAGAAATTTCCCAAAGAGAAATTCAAACCGGGTGCTTGGTTATCGACTCCATCTATGATTTGAAGAGAACGAACCGGCGAGGTGCTGTTGAAGCCACGGGTATTTATGATTTTAAAACCCAGCGAGGCTGCCGTGAGGTCAACTCCCTTTAATGAGCCTAATCCGTCGTAAAAAGATGCAGCGGGTGTTTCTTTAATAGCCAAGGCATCCATGGCTTCAACGGTTAGAGCACTTTCCTTTTGCTTGTCTGAAAGCCGCTGTTCTACCACACTGACCTCACTTAGCATTACTTTATCTTCGTCGAGATCAATGGTATAGTTACCTGATTTTTTTATTTCTAAGCGTTTTGTTTTGTATCCCACAAAGCTCACCTCAAGTGTTACGGGTAGAGAACCTTTGTGTTCAAGCACAAATCTGCCACTCATGTCAGTTGAGGTACCTTTGCCTGTTTCTTTTATTACGACGTTTGCCCCGGGTATGGCTTCTCTGTCTTTAGAGTCTCTTACGGTACCGCTAATTTTCTCTTGGGCAACGGCTGTTTGTACGTAAAAAATCAGGCTAACGAATCCGATTTTTCCTAGAAAGGTCTTGATCCTCAACGTTTCAAAAAATTTTTATAAAACTTTAGAAATTCCTGCAATCATAAGGATTTTTTAAAAAATGCGAAACCGTTAAATTTGTTTATTATTTCTATTGAAAACTGACAAAAATCCTAAAATTATGCTCATTGATACGCTCTTGATGCTTGCTGTGCTTACTCTTCCACTTTTAGCCGGTGCATTTATGGTCTGGTTTATGTCAACCGGTAGAGGCAATCCTGCTCCTACCCAAGACGAAATAGAAACTTATAAGAAGAACCAGTCAAATAATGCTTAGCTAATTAACGGATTTTTACAATCTACATTAACAAATTATTCATTGCTAATGAATGTCTTGCAGATCAGTTTGTGTACATAGTACACGATCTGATTTGTCAAAATTTTCCGTTTTTAAAATACCGCACGTCAATACATTTGCCCAGTTTTTTTAACTCTAACCAGATATGTCGTCAAAGTATCAAGCACAAATAGATGCCTTCATGGCACAAGTGCGCGCTAAAAACCCTCATGAACCAGAATTTCTGCAAGCAGTACAAGAAGTAGCAGAAACCGTAATCCCCTTCATTGAAGAAAATCCCAAGTACAAGCAGCACAAGATTTTGGAACGTATTGTTGAGCCAGAACGCGTGATCATTTTTCGCGTGCCCTGGATCGACGACAAAGGGGAAGTACAGGTAAACCGCGGATACCGCGTTCAATTTAATTCAGCTATTGGACCTTACAAGGGCGGAATTCGTTTCCATCCTACTGTTAATCTCTCTGTTTTAAAATTCTTAGGTTTCGAACAAATTTTCAAAAATGCCCTTACCACACTGCCAATGGGTGGTGGAAAGGGTGGTAGTGATTTTGACCCCAAAGGCAAGAGCGACAATGAAGTAATGCGTTTTTGTCAGTCGTTTATGACTGAGCTTGCGCGCCATATATCAGCTGATACCGATGTGCCTGCTGGCGATATAGGCGTAGGTGCACGTGAAATCGGCTACATGTTTGGTCAATACAAGCGTTTGAAGAACGAATTCACAGGAGTGCTCACCGGCAAAGGCATAAAGTGGGGTGGATCACTCATCAGACCTGAAGCTACTGGCTACGGCACCGTGTATTTTGCACAGGAAATGTTAGCTACCAGAGGTATTTCCTTTGAAGGTAAAACTGTGGTAGTATCAGGATCTGGCAACGTGGCTCAGTATGCCATTGAAAAAGCCATGGAACTCGGCGCCAAGGTTGTAACAGCTTCTGATTCATCAGGTTATGTCTACGACAAAGAAGGCTTTACTCCTGAAAAGCTGGCTATTCTCATGGAGATTAAGAACGTACAGCGCGGCAGAATTAAAGAATATGCTAATCGCGTAGGAGCTGAATTCATCGAGGGTAAAACACCTTGGGGAGTAAAGTGTGATATTGCCTTACCCTGTGCCACTCAGAACGAACTCAATGGCGAAGACGCTAAAACCTTAGTTGCTAATGGCGTGATATGTGTAGCTGAAGGTGCCAACATGCCCTCAACACCCGAGGCTATCGAAACTTTCTTGAACGCTAAAATCCTCTTTTCACCAGGCAAGGCATCGAATGCCGGCGGGGTAGCTACCAGTGGACTGGAGATGTCTCAAAATTCTCTCCGCCTCTCATGGAGCCGCGAAGAAGTAGATCAGCGCTTACATTCCATCATGGTAAACATCCATAAAGCTTGCGTAGAGTACGGGCGCGAGGAAGATGGATTTGTAAACTACGTAAAAGGCGCGAACATCGCAGGCTTCGTAAAAGTGGCTGACGCCATGATCGATCAAGGTGTTGTGTAGTAATGTTAACCTTTAAAAATAAAAAAACCGCCTGGAATTCAGGCGGTTTTCTTTTTTATGGTCAGTGAAATTAGGCCATTTTCACCTTTTCCTTTTCTTTTCTCAGTTGTCTAGAGAGCACTTCCGTACACAAATCTGTAGCTTCTTCAAATGAAGAGGCTATCTTTTTTACCACCAAGTCGTTACCCGGGACGTTTACTTTAATTTCAACGATTTTGTTTTCACGGGTATTGGTGTTTTCCAGCTTGAGATAGACATCAGCATCTACGACTCTGTCGTAAAAAGTGTCTAGTTTATCCATTTTTTTTTGAATAAAGTTGATCAGCTTCTGATCAGCTGTGAAGTGCACGGATTGAATTCTGACTACCATAGCGCTTGAAATTTAGTTGCTTCGCGGATGGAAGCGGTTATACACTGATTTGAGTTTGCTTACGTCATTCTGAGTGTACACCTGTGTAGCCGCAAGGCTGCTGTGGCCGAGCAACTCTCTAATGCTTCGGAGATCAGCTCCCCTGCTAAGCATGTGAGTGGCAAAGGCGTGACGCAACATGTGCGGACTCTTTTGATGTACATCAGTGACTGCACTAAGGTAGGACTTAACAATTACATAAACAAGGCTTTTGTTCACTTTTTTGCCTTTTTTCGTTAAAAAAAAGGCTGTATCGTCTTTTGTAGTAAGTTTTTCTCTGAATGATATGTAGACAGACAAAAGTTCCTTTAAATAGTCATTTAAAGGCACGATACGCTGCTTGCTTCCCTTACCTGTAACTTTAATGCTTGCAGCACTTAAATCCACATCACCTAAGGTAAGATCAATCAACTCTTGACGGCGAATACCCGTACCATAGAGCAGCTCAATGATGCAAAAATCGCGAACAGTCTCAAAATCAAGTTCCCGAGTATTCCCTAGTTCTACGGATTCAAGTTTTGCCAGTTCTGCCTCCTTGGGAATGTCTTTGACTCTACGTGGGAGCTTTGGTCTAACAACTAAATTTGTGGGAACTGAGGAGATGTATTTATTTTTTTTCAAAAACCTGAACAGAGCTTGAAGCGCTGACAACTTTCGACGAATGCTCGAAGGCTTCAGTTCTAATTTAGAAAGATATGCAGCATAGTGGCGTATTTGCTTGGGGTTGAATTGTGTAAGATCTTGATTTTCAAAATAGGTTAGAAATGCTTCAATATCCCTTCTGTATGCTTCTAAAGTATGGATTGAGCGATTTTTTACTTTTTCTAAATATTCAAAAAAATCGTTTAACAGTACTTGGTTTGACATAAAACACAAATAGCCGGCCTAAGAGACCGGCTAAAATACTTCAAAACCCGATATTTATGCTTCTTGTTGACTTCTGATTTTTTGCGTGAAGATAGCTTTCAACACCTGATTTCTTCTACGTACAGACGGCTTGGTGTAGTGCTGCTTCTCGCGGAGAATGCGCACGATGCCTAGTTTGTCAAACTTCTTTTTATAGCGCTTCAGCGCTTTGTCAATGCTTTCGCCTTCTTTTACAGTTATGTGAATCATGCTGTGACAATATCCTGTGTTAATTGGGGCGCAAATGTATGAATAAATTTTTTATCAACAAGATTATTTTAAAATATTTCTTGAAATCACAAGTCTTTGAATTTCAGATGTTCCCTCGCCAATGGTGCAAAGCTTGCAGTCGCGGTAATATTTTTCTACAGGAAAATCTTTGGTGAATCCATAGCCACCAAAGATTTGCACGGCTTCGTTAGCTACACGCACACACACTTCAGAGGCATATAGTTTAGCCATTGCGCCTTCTTTCGTCACTTTCATTCCATTGTTTTTCAAGTAAGCAGCGTTATAAGTAAGCAACTCTGCGGCTTCGATCTGAGTGGCCATATCAGCCAACTTAAACGCAATGGCCTGGAACTGAGAGATGGGCTTGCCAAATTGAACGCGTTCTTTTGAATACTTCAGGGCGGCTTCATAAGCTCCTTTAGCAATGCCTACGGAAAGTGCAGCGATTGAGATTCTTCCGCCATCGAGTATTTTCATTGCCTGTATAAAACCTTCGCCCTCATTGCCAAGCATTTGGGAGTGATGTACTCGACAGTTGTCAAAAATCAGCTCTGCGGTTTCCGAGGCACGCATGCCAAGTTTGTTTTCTTTTTTACCCGCATAAAAACCTGGTGTACCCTTTTCAATAATAAAGGCTGACATGCCATGTGAGTCCCCCTTCTCTCCAGTACGAACAATCACTACGGCTACATTACCTGATTTTCCATGGGTGATGAAATTTTTCGAGCCATTGATCACCCAGTAATCGCCATCTCTCACTGCAGTAGTATTCATCCCGCCGGCATCTGAACCTGTGCCGGCTTCTGTCAATCCCCACGCACCAATCCACTGTCCGGTAGCCAATAAAGGGAGGTATTTTCTTTTCTGTTCTTCATTGCCAAACTGCAGTATATGGCCAGTACACAAGGAATTATGTGCTGCCATTGACAGACCGATGGAAGGATCGACTTTTGACAACTCAATAATAGCCGCAACATATTCATCGTATGTAAGGCCAGCTCCTCCATATTCCTCGGGTACCAAAACGCCCATCAATCCAATCTCACCGAGCTTCTGCATCACATCTACCGGAAAGTGCTGTGCCTCATCCCACTCCATCACATGCGGACGTATGTACTTTTCCGCAAAATCTCTCACTGCATCGATGATCATCCGCTGGGTCTCGCTCATGGATAGATCAAAGGACGACTTAGTTTCTATCATAATGTCTTCTAATTTAATTTTCTCCAATCGTTAAATAGGGATAAAGCTTTCCTAAATCCCTATTTTTTGCCAAAGATAATTTTTCAACCTCAGTAACAGATTGAAACAAGCGAAAGTTTTTTCTAAAGGCTACTATTTCTCTGGCTAGTCCTTTTCGAATGTATGGATGTGCGGCAAGTTCATCTTCTTCAGCACTGTTGATGTTGATTTTTTTTACATGCGCCACATTTATTTCAATCAAAGGTAAAAGAAGCTCCCATTTGAGGCTGTCAATGCCATAGACTTCTAACAGCTGGTTCACGTGCACATACCCACCCAAAGCCGTGCGATATTTCACTATTCTGCCGGCTAAAACATTTCCTATACTGGGCAATGCAGTAAGAGCAGTGCTATCAGCCGTATTCAGTTCAATTTTTACAGTGGCTTTAGCTGAGGTAATACTTTGTTTTCCATCACCGTATGCAGGCAGATCGATATAGGGCTCAAGAAGGGTATAAAAAGCAGAATCAATCCCATACAGGCGCTTGACGTCTTCTTTTGTATGAAATACGCCTCCTCGCGACCTGTATCGAAGCAAATTGGAAATCTGCCAGGGCTTGAAACCAAGTCGGAGAAGGCTCGCAGAGTCAGCAGTATTTGGATCAAAAACAAATAATTTGTATTTCGTTTTAGGGTTTTCTGTGGATTTCTGATTGATGACCATGTAGGGTAGATGAAAAGTTACCCAACCAGAGTCGATGTTGAAGATTTTATATACCTCTTCAGCCTTTAAAAATTTACCTCCTTTGTTGCGATAATTGATAATTGCCTTAGCATTTTTTTCTCGCAATCCACTCTTTAGTAAATCTTCAAAACTTACTTCGTTCGGATTGAAATATCCAATAAAATGATATTCTGAATAAGAGTTTTTATTGTTGTATTTTTCTTGAAGTTCAGAAGATTTATTTGTTATTATTACTTCAAATTCAGAAGGAGGTCTGCGTTGAATATGATACTTCAAATAAAAATTGACCGCCCATAAAGAAACAATGAAAAAAAGTAAAACAAGTATTCCGCGTTCTTCTGATTTGGTAAGTTCGAACCATTCGCGGAATTTTCGCCACATGTTTTACCTCATTTTTTAGAAGGTTTGCTCAATACTTTAATATATAAATACAAAGTTACTCCCGTAATGAGGACCTGAGTAGTAATCATAAAAATTAGAGCAGAAGTGTTCATAACATGGCTCTTTTGCGTTTTCTATGTGCAATGTGTACCAAAAAGGCAATTCCAAGAAACATGATTGAAAGCAAAAATCTAGAGAAATTAGCATAAAATTTTTGCTTTTTAAGTTGTTGAATTTCTTGGTCACTGGATGCTTTTTTAATTTTTTCTTCGATGTTACTATTGCTAATTTTAGAGATCAGTGAATTATTATCTAATTTCCATTTTTCACCCCTAAAAAGACCTAAAAAATTGCCTTTCCAATCTTGAAAATCAGATAGTGAATAATGTGTATTTTCTACATTAAAATTGGCTGAGAGTGTTTTTTCAAATTTGACAATGTTTTTAAAGGTCTTTGAAAAATTTTCGGCACTTGCTACTAAAATCCACCTTTGATCGGTTGATCGCTGCTCAAAACCGTTTTGCTCCAAATACGCAATCAGATTTTCGGTGATTTTTTCATCTGATTTAGAAGCCACAAATCGCTTTTCAACAGGTGGCGAGATGAAGGAACCCAGAAATACAAAAAGCAGCAGCACCGGGGTAATGTATTTTATGATGTATTTATACACAATGGGCACTTTGATGTCGGAACCCTCCATGAGTTCGGCCCACCCTTTGTCAATGCCAAAAATCCAGGCGAAGAGAATGATTTCAATCAAAGCGAAAATAACCAGCGAAACGGTCCCTCCCCAATAGTCGTATTCGTCGAAAACACCTTGATGAAAAAACAATACTGTGGGTAGTCCGAAAGCGAGGATAATTAGGCCAAAAGACAGGGCTCCTTTTTCGCGCGTCCAGCGAAATTCGTCTTGCATAAAGCCCACCCAGGGCGTACCCATAGCCAGCGATGAAGTGATACCAGCAAAAAACAGCAGTCCAAACCAAAACACCCCGGCAATGGCTCCCAACAATGCCCCCCACTTATCAAACAAGTAAGGCATCGTTTGAAAAGCCATGCCAAATCCGGCGTTTTCTCTCACCCAATCGATGCCGAGGTAGCCGGCTGCAATTGGGATTACAATCAGACTGCCGAGTACCACTTCCACAAATTCATTGGTAAATCCGGCAGAGGTGGCATTGAGGGCGATGTCTTCCTTGGAGCGGACATAGCTGGCGTAGCACTGTATGGTGCCCATTCCAACAGAAAGGGTGAAAAAGATCTGTCCAGCAGCTGCCAGCCACACCTTTGGGTTGAGCAGGCTGTCGTACTGTGGTGTCCAGAGAAAATTGATGCCTTCCCAAGAATTGGCGTCCGGATGCTCGGGTGTGGCACCTGAAGTGCCTAAGGTAAGACCCTGAAAGGCCAGAAAAGCGCCAAAAATCAACAGCAAGGGCACGCCGACCACGGCAACCTTTTCGATTCCGGCAAGTCCGCGAGAAAGAATCCAGGTGTTCAGCGCCAGGCAGAGAATGTAAAACACAATGGCTTCATAGGGAATGCCAAGGGTGGTCTTGTCGATCTCGGTGTAATCTACAAAAAACTGTGCTACCTCAGCTTGTGACATGCCGCGAAATGTGCCGATGATGGAATGAAATACATATGAAAGCGTCCAGCTCTCGATGTAGCAGTAATAACTGGCCACGGCTATATTGGTAAAAATGCCAAATACACCGATGTACTTCCAAAACCGGCGACGATCCATAGCATCGAGTATGAAAGGGGTAGAGTGGATACCCTTCTTACCGCCAAACCGGCCAACCGACCACTCCACCCAAAGCAGCGGAATGCCCATCAGCAAAAAGCAAACTAAATAAGGTATGATAAAAGCGCCCCCACCGTTTTGAACAGCCTGTACCGGAAAGCGCAAAAAATTTCCCAATCCAACGGCATTGCCTGCCATTGCCAATATAAGGCCTAATCGTGTACCCCACGATTCTGCTTTCATTCCACGAATAGTTGTCGATTACACACCGTGCAAATAAAACCCGTATTACGGGAAGAAAAAATTATTTTTATGCTTTTTTTAAGCAAGAGTCCACCACAGCAAGCCCTTCCATGAAAGAGTGAGGCTCGTAGCCAAGCTCACGACGCGCTTTATCAATGATAAATCCGGTGCGAGGTGGGCGATTGGCCGGCTGACCAAGTGTCACAGAGTCCACAGGTGTTACGATGGATGCATCTAAGTTCCAGAATTTGGCCACAGCATATACAATGTCCACAATACTCATGTAGTCTTTGCCGGAGATGTGGTAAATGCCATTAGCTTGTTTTTCAACGGCCAGCACACAGGCTTTTGCAAGATCTTCAGCCAATGTAGGGGTACGAAATTGATCGTTGACCACGCGTATGGGCTGACCTTTTTCCAACGCTCCTTTGGCCCACAGCACAATATTGGTGCGCGATAAGCCGGGTGCATAACCATACACCAAAATGGTGCGCAAAATGGAAGCGCGAATGCCGGCTGAGAGTACAATCTTTTCAGAATCGAGTTTCGAATGGCCGTAAATGCTCAGCGGATTGGGCAAGGCATCTTCAGCCAGCAAACCATTGGTGCCATCAAAGATAAAATCGGTGCTGATGTGCACGAGGTAGATGTCGTATTGCCGGCAGGCTTCTGTTAGATAGCGCACGGCTTCTACATTCAATCGCCGACAGCCCTCAGGGTCTTTTTCGCATGCGTCCACATTGGTCATAGCCGCTGTATTGATGATGGCATCGGGTCTGTGTTTGGCTATAACCTTAAAGACATCTTCCCGATCGGTAATGTCCATGCTTTCATAGATATAGCCGCCCGGCTGCGGATAGCGGTCTATGCCTTTCGAAGTATTGATGAGCGTGTGCTCAGGGTGATTTTTTAGCAGATCCGTGATTTTATTGCCAAGCAGGCCATTACTGCCGGTTACGAGAATTTTCATGGCTGTGATTATTCGTATTTGGGTTTTACAAGGGCGAGAATTAGGTAAGCAATGATGACCGTTCCAAACGAAAGAAGTGCCCCGATGACAAAAGCAATGCGCACACCGCGGGTATCAAGGTCAAATCGGCGGGCCAGCCAACTACACACACCGAGCAAGACTGTATCTCTCATAAAGGAAAATCTGGTTTTACCGGCTTTCAAAAGTACAGGATAAAAGCAAAATCAGAATTTTAAAGTGTAGCAGAGTCTTATTGTGTTTTTTTCACCCTGGAAAAACGCTAATTACTTGCCTTAATTTTTTTTATTAACGACCTCAATTCTTCAAACGACTCTTCCGTGTCTAAAGGAAATTTTACAGGTTTATCTCCGGCAATTCGGGAATACGCGTACATCAGATAATCATATTCTGCAGAGGCATAATATTGGTTTTCTGTTATTTCAAAAAAATGTTCGTTTTCTCTTAGAAAAGGTCTATGCTCACCAAAACCTATAAACACATATTCATCAGGCGACAGCAGGGAGCGTAGGACATTCTCCGTACGCACCATGCATCCATTGCAATATGGCTCCGGCACAAGAATATACACTTTTTTATCCGGATAGTGTGCATATAATTCCGGAATTTCGAATACGGATTTTTTGAAGAACGAACAAGAAGTAAGAAAAGCTACGAAAATTAAATATTTAAAGGACATTTTTTGGAATGCGAAATACTTTAACATGGTCTTTAGGCTTTGCAATGATGTACACGTCACCGTCGATGATGTATGGGCGATTAATAAATCGCATTACTTTAAAGTGATTTTTTACCTTCCATGTACGTAAATCATACGTTACAAATTCCATTCTTTCTTCTTTCATATTATTTAAAAACCTACCTGCCGTTTTCTCATTCAAAACATACATTTTTTCGAAATTAATGGTGTTTTTATGAATTTCAACTTCTTCTTTACGCGTATATTTTTCTTTGATTGGAAGGCTCCGAACACTATATTTTGGCGAAAGTTTTACTTCTCGATACAGTGTATCTCCATTGCGAACTTCACCAATTAGAATGTTTGGCGAGCGTTGGAAGGAAACAATAAATGAATGTTCCGCAATGGGTGTAAAATAAGTCGAAAAATTCGCATAATATTTTTTGAAAAACTCGGAAGGATATTTACCAATAAAACCATTAAGAACTACTGAAGTATCCGTGAACACAAAATTTCCAAGCGGAGGAAAATTTTTTATAGTCATTGGATGCGTTACTTCCGGATACAAAACTGGCAATACTGGGGTTATTAAATTTTTTTCATCAAAGTATGTGTCGGCATTGAAAAATACTACTTCCTTCACATAATGGTCTTTCAGATTACGCAAGTCAAAACTTTTGATTTCGTAATCATACAAATTCATTAAATAAATGCGATTTTTAATCTGATCTGATAGTATCAAGTATCCATTAGATAATACATAATTCTGATAAAAGTCCTTTGGTTTAGCTATCTGATTTTTAATGGGTGTAAGGTCAATGGAAAAGCTGTCATTTTCACTGTAAATTACCAAAGAATCACCTATCTTATGTACTACCTGTAATTGATTGTTGTTTTTAAGTAGAAAGATTGATTTGGCATGACCGGCTTCCAATTCAGGAAGAGTTAAAATCTCTTCGCATTTTGTGAAATCAAATTCGGATATTGGAATATCCTTTTCTTGACAGCTCAAACAGGTACCGAATAATAAAAAAACCGGGATGAAGATTCTCATCCCGGACATTGTTTATTTACTGATTTTTGATAAGAGGTAGGGCATATAATACATCGCTTTCAGTGTAGTCATCCAAAGTTACATTCCCCGGCAAAATAATTAGAACTTTATTTTCCGTTGATTCACCGTAAGGGGTCAAATGAAATTGATTGGAATCATCCAAAGCTGCATCCAATACCTCCTGGGGCATGTCAGGCCAAACGTCATCATATTCCCCTGATAAAAAGAGATTTCTTAGATTATTTGTAGAATGTAACTCTACAATACCATCAAGTCGGTCAGCCCACACCTCTACATCGGGCAAACAGTTTCCAGTGAATCCGATACAGTCGGCAAAATACAATTGCAATTTTCCACTGAAATCTTAATTCCAATACTCAAAATACGTTCTCCACCTCGGACCATCGTGTTGTGCAGAAGGCGATTGATTTTCGACATTTTCCTTAGAGCAACTCATAATAAACGCAAATCCTAAAAAGGTAAGAATTTTCTTCATGACATACATGTTTTTTGGTTAATAGAATTTGCAGGCTAAAAAAAACGTTTCTCTTTTGTCAAAATTATTTATGTTAAATGTTGCTTAATTTTAAAGATCATCAACATGGATTTCCTTCCCACAATGAGGGCAGGTACAGATGTTCTTTTGTTTTTCCTGCTTTTCGGCATCTGCTATTTTTTGTAATTCAGAGCTGAAGCCACCGGCCAAAATACCTGCCGGCAGGGCAAATAGACCAATGCCCATCAGGGCTATGATGCCTCCGAGAAACTTGCCCAACGGCGTAATCGGGTGCATATCGCCATACCCCACTGTAGTAAGCGTAATGATGCCCCACCACATCGTCTCCGGAATGGATCGAAATACATCGGGCTGAGCCTTATTTTCAACATAATACATGGCAAAGGATACTAACACCAACATGATGATGATGAAAAACAGGGCAAAAAACAACTCCTGAAATTTCGCGCGAAAAACCCTGCCCAACAGCTGTAGAGCCGTAAAATATCTGAACAGTTTAAAAAGCCTGAAAAGGCGAAAAACCATTAAGAAGTAGTAGTTTAATCCTAAAATGTAGTTTAAATAAAAGGGCATGATGGCCAGCAAGTCGATTAGCCCGTAGAAGCTCGTCACAAAGCGCAGCCGCGGACTACGACTGCCGGCATATGTTTCGGTGACCGGTGCAATCCAAATGCGCAATACGTATTCGAGCGTAAACACAACCACCGTAAACAGCTCGAAAAAGTAAAAATTCTCTTTGTAGAAAAAGGGAATATCCGGCACTGTATCGATGACCAACGCCGTGATATTAAGCAGAATAATGATCGTAATAAACACATCGACTGCTTTGGCCAGACCCGACTCCGCCGTGCCTGGCTCCAGCAAATGGGCAAAATACCGCTGAATTTTCTTATATTTTTTGTACATAATTTCTCTATTTCACCTCCAAAAATATCATTTTTCGAATATATAGCTCTGTGATATGGCAGTGTATGCGTTATTTGTAGACAGTTAAAAATTGAATTCTGATGAATGTATTTCGTTTGTCATTTTTGATTATCCTTTATTATAATTCACTTTTTAATCTTTCAGCGCAGCCCCGATCTGCCGGAAGTTTTTCGATGGACGACATCGCGGACTTCCGCCATATTTCAGAGGAAACCATAAGCAAAAACAGCCGCCTGATGGCCTGGAAGTCTGCTCCGGTGGAAGGCGATGCCACCATCACCTTGCTCAACAACGATACCCGCGACACCATCACACTCCAGCGCGCTGACAAGGTGTATATTAACGAATCTGGCACGTATGCTTTAGCTGTAATAAAACCGACCTTTCAGGACATCAGAGCTGCCAAGCTCGCCAAAAAATCCAAAGACAAATGGCCCAAAGACATCTTAATACGAATCTCATCGACTTTTAAAATTGATACTGTAGGTGAAATTGAAAAGCTCTATTTTCCCAATAAAACAGCAGAATATGCCTACTTCACTACTGCTAAGCGTCCGGAACCGGTCAAAGACTCGACCTCAACTGACAGTGCAGCCACACCAACTAAAAAGCCCAAAGAACCCAAGGAAAAACCTCTCTACTGCCTTCATTTGTCTAACGGCGATACGACCTTTGTGGGTTATGCAGCTGATGTAGCTGAATCAGCCGACGGCCTGAGATTACTCTTCACACAAAAAAGTCCTGAAACCGGCTCTGAACGCAAGGCGATGTACCTGTATAACGCCTCGACCAAAACTGTACAACTGCTGGACTCTGCCGCATTTGACTACAAGAAACTTCTGCTCTCTGATAAAGGAAGCTACCTATCATGGCTAAGTATATCCGACAGTGTCGCAGACCCGGCCATATGGCATTGGACGTTGATGGAACTGAGAAAAAATGTGTATCGAAAAGTCTTTTCAGATACGCTTCTCAACGGAAAGTACTTTAACTCTTACGGCCGATGGACATTTTCTGAATCAGAAAACCGCTTGTATCTTACCCTTTACACCGACCGACCTCTTCACGAAAAACCCGACACCACCAAAACCGATGACGAAAAGCCTGAATTTGACCTCTACACCCACACCGATTACTACCTGATGACCTGGCAACTGGCCAATACCGATCAACTGAAAGCCGCCGGCATCACTGTACTCTACGATCTGAGGCGAAACAAACCTATTTATCTGACACAGACACCCGAAGAGATGGCTTACTACCGTACCGATGTGGATCAACCGTGGATACTTACAGCCCGCAACGCTGGTCTCGATGCCGGTCGCAACTGGGAATTTCCCAATGAGTTTACCTACTTCCTGGTGAATGCTTCCACCGGCCAACGCGTAAATGTGGTGAGCAATCTGAGAGCTTTGGCCGAATTGTCGCCTTCGGCTAAATATGTGCTGTGGTTTGACCGCAGTGAACTTCGCTGGAAAGTATTTCGCATCCGCGACCAGCGCACCTATACCATAGCTGCCGACATCGGCACCCAGTGGCACGACCTCGATCACGATGTGCCATCACCCCCACCGGCCTACGGCAAAGCAGGCTTCACGGCTAACGACAGCAGGGTGTGGCTGTATGATCGCCACCATATTTACGCAGCCGACCCCGAAGGAAAGCAAAAGACCATACTGCTTACGACTTTCTCAGATACCAATCATTCCGTGCGCTACCAACCTGTGTATCGCCGTGAACACTACATAGGTGAAAATAGCCAAAACGTATATCTCCTGCAGCGAAATTTGCATTCATTGGAAGAAACCCTGATATCGTTTAATACAACAAACAACCTTGTCAGCAATCGACGTAAGCTAAACAAAGCCCTCCACCGCCTGCAAGGGGGAGAATACGGTCAATGGCTGCTCCTGCGCGAAGAAAGCTACCTCAACTACCCGGAGATTCAAACCATCAGCACAGACCTTGCTCGTATTAAAAAGTGGACCAATACCGGAAGTCAATACGAAGGCAAAAGGCGGGGAAATGTCCGATCCTTCACGTACAGCGTACGGCTAAGCAACGATTCGGTAGTGCAACTGCGCGGACTGGTGTACATTGATGAACAACAACGGGATAAAATCCCGGCCATCGTCTATTACTATGAGCGCAGCTCCGACAATCTACACCGGCACTATGCACCCCGCTTCAGCCGCAGCATCATCAATTCCATGATCTATGTATCGCACGGATATGCTGTTATTATTCCCGATATCACATACAGCACATCCAATCCCGGCCAGGACGGCCTTCGCTGTGTGAACGCTGCTGTGGACGAAGCCCTTAGGCGATGGCCACAGATTGATAGCTCCCGCCTCGGTCTCAATGGACAAAGCTGGGGCGGATATCAGACAGCCTACATCATCACACAAACTAACCGATTTAAGGCCGCCTTCGCCGGTGCGCCTGTGGCCAACATGACAAGTGCCTACGGCGGCATTCGCTGGGGAACCGGACACAGCCGCATCACCCAGTACGAAGAGGGTCAAAGCCGCATCGGTGCCAGCCTGTGGGACGATCCCCAGGCATACATCCGAAACAGTCCGCTCTTCTATCTCCCGAATGTGACCACTCCCCTGCTCATCATGCACAACGACCGGGATGGAGCTGTACCCTACTATCAGGGTATCGAACTATTTATGGGACTTAAGCGATTGGGTAAACCTGTATGGATGCTCATCTACAATAAGGAAGACCACAATCTCACACAGCTCAAAAACATGAAAGACCTGACCCTGAGAACGTTGGAATTTTACAACCACTTCCTGAAAGGTGAACCAATGCCCACATGGATGAAAGACGGCATACCTGCTCATCGAAAAGGCCTGTAAGGCTTTGTCCTTCAGTTCGTCGTGTGGTAAGTCAAGTAATGATAAAGAAGAAGATTTTTCCTTCTTCGGTTAAAAAATTCCTTCCCCAAGGAACAGCTAAAAACCTGAATAACAATAAATCTGAGAAAAATCTATGTTCTGAAAATTTACGACAGGAACTAAATAACCTTTGTCCAACTACCTTAAAATTTCACCCACTTAATTTCACCGGTACAGCCGTATCTCCCCTCGACGGATGGGCATGGGATTGCCGTGGCGGTCGGTGTGGCGAATTACGTACAGGTACACCCCGTCGGGCACCGGGCGGCCGCGGTGGGTGCCATCCCAGCACTGGCTGATGTCGTCGCTCTGATAAACAAGTTCACCCCACCGGCTGAAGACCTGTATCTGGTAGCTGCCCAGGTTATCGCCCACTACCTCGAAGCAGTCGTTTCGCCCGTCGCCGTTGGGCGTGAAGGCATTGGGGATGTAGAGGGTGGTGAAGGGCTGCTCCTTGTCCCAGCAGAAGCGGGTGTAGAGGCGGAAGGTATCGGTGTGGGCAAAGCACTGGTTGAAGGTGTAGGCTGTGTAGGTGCCCGGCTCTTGCACGGTGATGGCGTAGGCTGTATCGCCTGTGCTCCACACCGTGGTGATGCCCGGCACACCGGCAGGCACCTGCACGGCCAACTGCGCCGACAGCCCCTCGCAGATCGTATCGGGGTGCGGCAGTGCCGTGGTGGTGAAGTCGCTGATGTAGCTGACGGTGATGGTATCGCTCCAGGCCGAAAACTCCCCGTCGATGGTCACCCGCACCCAGTAGCTGCCCGGCTGGGTGACGGTGATGGTAGGGGTGGTATCGCCTGTGTTCCAGAGGTAGGAGCGGGTATCGTTTTCCAGGGCATAGAGGCTGTCCACCACCGTGGGGGTGATGGTCAGCGACTCACCCTCACACAGGGTCGTATCCGGTGGCAGATGCACGCTGAAGACCGTATCGCTGCACCGGAAAAAATGCACATCGTCGATGTAGAGCAATGCCGAATATCCGTAAGGAACTAATACATAATTTAAAGTATAGCATTTGCCGTAAGCTAAAATGGAAGTTGAGTCAATAACATGAGAAAATGCATTATCTAGTGGGTGTGAAAACCAACCTAAGTACAACATTGTGTATTCTCCATTGGTAATGGTGGTTTTAAAGGAAATCTTTTTCCATTCGTCTGATTGGTTTAAGGATGCAGAATCGTTGATGATAATAACATGTCCTAAATTCGGCAAATCTGCATTTGTGTAAATGACATTCGGGCCAAATGGTTGATATAAAGAATCGCTTTTGAGAAAAATTCCGAAATTCTTGTATCGAAACGGATTTCTGTGGTCTGAGCGTGCATAAAAAAAGCCGCAATATTCTCCATTTCTCACTGTATCCTTCAAATTCACACCAACTATTCTATATGGTGTAAGCCTATTTGTAGTAGGAAGACAAAATGGAATTTGACGCTCATAAGAAAGAGTGCTTATCATCATTAGATATGTATCACCTGTCCTGGGTTGGGGAATTACAATATAATTTGGATAACCTGAAGAATATTGTATAAAATTTGGAAAAAAAGAATTGACATTTGAAAAAGTACCATTCCTCAAAATTTCAGAATTTATAAAATTATAACTTGTGTTATAATAATTAACGTCAATATTTTTATACCAATTTAATACCCATTTCCAATTTTCATTGTATGAATATCCTAGTCTTCCCCTTAAAAAAGGACAATTAAAACTCGAGGGACAGGTTCCATTTGTTAACTCAAAAGAATGATTGGGAATGAGATTCTGGGCAACGACAGCGTCGAATATCAGCAGGTATAAACTAATATTTTTTATGAAGGATTTCATCATAAAAGATTTTTTTTAACTAAGGACTGAAACCATGGGAAAGTTTCAGTCCTTTATTTTCTTAGTTTTTTACCAGTTTTATGGACTTCGTGTCATCGTTTGCCTTTAAAGCAAGAATGTAAATACCGGCCGGCAAATGGGACAGATGGAGTGTGGTGTTTTGCTCTAAAACACTTCCGGATGTTCGATAAACAACCTGACCCAAAGAATTATAAATATATAGTTCGAAATCTGTTTTTTTAGCATCAGAAAAACTCATATGTAAGGCATCCGAAAAGGGGTTGGGATACACGGCTAAATCAAAAGATGAAAATTCAACTTGATCAAGCGGGCGATATGCAGGGGCTGATATGCAGGAGTAGAGGGTCGCGTTTGAAATATCATCAAAAGAATTAGGGGGGGAAATGTTATGATTTGGATCATAATCTCCACCCTGACTGCTGTTCCAGTAATAGAGTATTATCGGATTTGAATTCATTAATGATCCACGTATTTTAGTAAACCCATTATTATTAATCCACCTATTATTAGCTGTTTGGCCGGGAGAGCCGATGTTGCCGATGTTTACGTGGTCGAAGTAGATGCTATGGCGTAGTAGGGATGTACACGTTGTATTCATAGCCCATAGGGTTATTTACCTTAGCCAGTTTGCGATGAGTGGTATTATTTATATTCACATGCAGGCATTTCTGGCGTCACTACGTCAAATTTAAAAGAAATTTTAAAACGACAAAATTTTTTTTGCGGTACATGCATATACCTCAGGGGGGGTGTCAGGCGAATAGAGCACAAGAGGGCAGAAGACAGGTGTGTTTTACTTCGGCTTTTTTTGGGCAGCTCAGAGAACGAAGCAAAAAGGCGGTTTTGTTTGAAAGGGGTTGATATAGCATCGGTTGTTGAAAAAGTCTATTGCCTTCCCCCCTTTAATCTTTCACCCACTCAACCTCACCGGTACAGCCGTATCTCCCCCCGGCGGATGGGCATGGGATTGCCGTGGCGGTCGGTATGGCGGATGACGTACAGGTACACCCCGTCGGGCACCGGGCGGCCGCGGTGGGTGCCATCCCAGCACTGGCTGATGTCGTCGCTCTGGTACACCAGTTCACCCCAACGGCTGAAGACCTGTATCTGGTAGCTGCCCAGGTTATCGCCCACTACCTCGAAGCAGTCGTTTCGCCCGTCGCCGTTGGGCGTGAAGGCATTGGGGATGTAGAGGGTGGTGAAGGGCTGCTCCTTGTCCCAGCAGAAGCGGGTGTAGAGGCGGAAGGTATCGGTGTGGGCAAAGCACTGGTTGAAGGTGTAGGCTGTGTAGGTGCCCGGCTCTTGCACGGTGATGGCGTAGGCTGTATCGCCTGTGCTCCACACCGTGGTGATGCCCGGCACACCGGCAGGCACCTGCACGGCCAACTGCGCCGACAGCCCCTCGCAGATCGTATCGGGGTGCGGCAGTGCCGTGGTGGTGAAGTCGCTGATGTAGCTGACCGTGATGGTATCGCTCCAGGCCGAAAACTCCCCGTCGATGGTCACCCGCACCCAGTAGCTGCCCGGCTGGGTGACGGTGATGGTGGGGGTGGTATCGCCTGTGCTCCAGAGGTAGGAGCGCGTATCGTTTTCCAGGGCGTAGAGGCTGTCCACCACCGTGGGGGTGATGGTCAGCGACTCACCCTCACACAGGGTCGTATCCGGTGGCAGATGCACGCTGAAGACCGTATCGCTGCACCGGAAAAAATGCACGTCGTCGATGTAGAGCATAGAAGAAAACACTAACGGTATTTGATTTGAACCGCATCGAAGTATAACCAAACTACTTGTGGAATCAACCACTGAGCTGAAATTATCGTTTATATTCGGCTCTAACCACCCAAGGTAGAACATCGTGTAATTTCCATTGGCGATGGTTGTCTTAAACGAAATCTTCTTCCATTCCGATGATTGATTTATAGAAGCTGAGTCGTTGATAAGGACTACATGGCCAATCGATGGAAGATCTGCATTTGTATAGTGAACATTCGGTCCGAAGGGCTGATACAGGGTATCATCTTTCAAAAAGATGCCTATGCTTTTAAACCGGAAATTATTTCTACTATCGGCCCGGGCATAGAAAAATCCGCAATAATCCCCTGTTTTGACGGTGTCTTTTAATTTATTTCCGACCAAACCATGATAAATGTCTTTATGTGGAAGTCTGGTACAAATGCCGCTTGCAGTTACAGCCGCATATCTAAAATGCACAAGTAATGCCAAATGTGTAATTCCTTTTCTTGATTGTGGTATGGGTACACCATTGGAGTTGTATAAAAAAAAATCTGGATGCGTTGTGTTAAATTCATGAAATTTCCCATTGCGCAAAACATCCGATCCATCGTAAAAAATATTGTAGCGATTATCTGTAAAGTTATACCAATTTTTTATCCATGAGCCGGAGTGAGAGAATCTCAAGGAAAGTCTTAAAAATGGACATTCAAAAGCGCCGGCACACGGTTTGTCTAATTCCTCAAATGAGGGATTTTGAATCAGATTTTGCGCATTGGTGAGGGCATATATGCTTAGAAAAAGAAGTACTACATACCTTTTCATCGGCATTGATTTTTTAAAAGCCGGATGAAGCGTTTCATCCGGCATTTATTTGTTTATTGCTTAACAACTTTATACACATTTTGATGGCTGTTTTGCTGCACAGAGAGCATATAAATACCCGCCGGCAGGTCTTGCAGGTGGAGTACTACCTGTTCGTTTAGGTTCAATTGATTTTTTTGGAATACAAGCTGACCATGCAGATTGTATAAGGATATATCTGTCAACGAATAACCATTGCTATGAAGAGTAAGTCGGTCTGTAAAGGGGTTTGGGTAGAACTGTATATCAGGATTTGCTTGCTCAGCAGCTTCAAGCGGGCGGTATGCAGGGGCTGATATGCAAGAATACAACGTCGCATTATTGATCGGATTGAATACAGTTGGATTACTACCTGGATCGTAATCTCCACCCTGACTGCTGTTCCAATAGTAATAGGGGATTGGAGAATTGTTCATCAAAGAACCATCTATTTTAACTGACCCATTATTGTTAATCCACCTGTTATTGGCTGTTTGGCCGGGAGAGCCGATGTTGCCGATGTTTACGTGGTCGAAGTAGATGCCAAAGGTGGTAATGAAATCGTTGCACTCAATACGGGTGAAGAGCAGATTGTCGCTGCCGTAGAGGCCGTAGCATAAGTTTTCTAAGGTGTTGGACGATACCCAGGTGTTGAGCGCTCGGTGCAGACGAATGCCGTAATATGCATTCATATCGCAGTCGTTTATCGAAGCCAGATGCTCGATATGGTTATCGCCTATGATGGCGTTTTCGGTTTCTGTGAGTTTGATTCCTTCGAAGGTTGTAAACGAATTGTCGCCTATGATGGTGTTGTAGTTGATGTGCAGGCGTTTGTCCTGCGTCCAGTTGGGGTCGCTGAGCAAACCTACGACATCAATCCCCCGCGTTTTTACGGTGTTCATTGTATTGTAGTGTACCAGCATTCGGGTGTAGTGCTGGAGATTAGTAGATACTTTTAGTCCGGTAGAATAGTCGGATATCTCATTGTGGGTGATCTGATGCTCCGGGATATATCGTATATTGCGGAGAAACATCGCTGTTTCACCTGTTGTGAAGGTATTGTAATGGATGTTGTGGGAGGAGGATTCTGTGAATATTCCGTATATGGCCTGGTCAAAAAAGACATTCGGCCCTGAGGCTGAGCCAATATGTATATCAGATTCGCGTGAAGCTACACCGATGTTTCCTCTATAGAACTCATTGTTGAGCAGATGTATGTTTTCAGAATTGTCGGTAATGTATATGATGGGATTTTCCGTGTTTGTCATCACATGAAAGTGGTTGACCCCCATACCAGGATAGCCTATATGCACATTTTTACTGTGCACGATGGCTACTCCCTGATGATATACCGCTAGCTGAGGATTGATGAAGCTATAAGGGGTTAGATTCACAGCTGAATACTGATGCATGGCTACGCCGGAGAAGCCTTCCTCATAGATGTCAATCAGATTGTCGGAAAAGAGAATATCTGTCGGTGAGCCGTTATAGTCTTGGGTGGTCAAACTGATCACGTTGTTAGAAAAGTGGTTTTTCTGTATGTATGCCACTCCACCGCCTTCAATCCACACCCCGCGAATGCCGTGCTCGATGTAGCTGTCGAAAATGTGTACCTCAATGTCCGAATTGTCCATGTGGATGGCATCCCAGCGATTGATGCCGTCACAACTGCGCACATGGCACTGGTCAAAAAAGAAGTTTGGACCACTGGTCAGAATCAGCCGGGCATCAGAGGCCATATTGAAGATGCAGTTTTGAAAGTAGTAATCGCCATCGAGGGTGACATCTCCGTACACATCGATGACTTCTCCCACATATGTGCCCGGTGGCATAATACCACTCTGACTTACTGTGTGGTGCACCAACGCGAATGTGGCACCGGAAGAGGGATTGCAACACTCGGCTATGTGGCCGGTTAAATGATAAATAATCCATGTTATAGGATCAAAATAATCTACTTCGAATGAATATAAATTATTATTTGACAATCCTGGATTAGTAATTGTAACGCCAGTTAATTCAAGAGAGCCATTCGTTGTGTTAAAATTAAATCCACCTATGGTGAAGCCAACTGGCGTAACAGATATAACCGCACCGATAAATGGATTGTGATTCAAAATGATGAAGTTGGCGCTACTTCCGCATGCTGAACCCACTACGTTGGAGCCATTAGAAGCCGGAATTACGGCATATTGGGCCGTTAGCGTCAAAGAAGATATGCATACACTTAGTCGCATGGCCCATAGGGTTATTACCTTAGCCAGTTTGCGGTGAGCTGGTGAGCTGGTGAGCTGGTGAGCTGGTGAGCTGGTGAGCTGGTGAGCTGGTGAGCTGGAGTAGTAGTTGTTTTCATACATGATGAGTTTTGTAGTTAGCAGGTCAAAATTAAACGAAAATTTAAAATGGCAAAATTTTTTTAACAGTTTCTATGAAGAATTTCAGGGTAAGTAGGTGTAAATGTGTGCAAAATGTGTTTTTCTAAAGCTTTTTTATACTGACTCCCTGGCCCCACTACCGACAAAAGCTCAGGGGAGATTTGTCGGTATCTGCGACTCTCTCCGCCTTTTGGGTGCAAAGATGAGGCGAAGTTGCTTCCCGCAGAACTTGCTGATGGATGTTAAAGGGGTTCTGGTTTTAGTTGGGTTTTAAGTTTAAGTCTTAGTGCGTGGCTCTGACGCGCTTCGCGTGAAGCATGCGGAGGGCGCGCCAGAGCGCGGTGCGAAGCCGAAGTGAAGTCGAACCGAAGCACGGGAGCCACAGCGGAACTGACGAAAACTTTCAGTATTGTCAGCCTCTTCGCCCCCATCGGAGCACACCGACCCCGGCGAAAGCGCCAAAAGCTCCTTGCCGGGGGCACGACCAAAAAATCATAAGTACTTACCTTCTTTAAAACTTTCAAGGCTTATATTCGTTCAGCTTTTGAGATGATGCGGGGTGTTCGTTTTTCACCATACACGGGTAGGGAGAAGACTCCTTTCGAGAAGTACATGGACGTCTTCAAAGAGCTGCTGCTTTACACTTCGGGCGATGTCAATGAGGCCATTGACTGGCTGCGAGAGCTCGACAAGCAGTACGATATTTCGGGCGACCCGGATTACAAGACGGACCAATTTCTGGAAGACCTGATGAAAAAAGGCATGCTGCGCGAAGAAATTCGCCCAGACGGCCGCATACAGCAGGTGCCTTCAGCTCGAATGGAGCAGCTGATTCGACAGAATGCCCTCGAGCAAATCTTCGGCAAGCTAAAAAAGACGCCCTCTGGCAATCACCGCACAAAAAAGGCTGGTACTGGCGACGAACTGGCTGAAAACCTCCGACCCTACGCCTTTGGCGACCCAATTACTTCCATCGACATGCACCAAAGCCTGCTGAATGCACAGCGCAATTCGGGCATAGACCACTTCCAGATACGGGAGGATGACCTGGTAGTGCGAGAAACGTTTCACAATTCACAGGTGAGCACCGTGCTCATGATCGACATTTCGCACTCCATGATCCTCTATGGCGAAGATCGCATTACCCCGGCCAAAAAGGTGGCACTGGCGCTCAGTGAATTGATTCGCATTCGTTACCCGAAGGATACGCTCGATATCATCGTATTTGGCGACGACGCCTGGCCCATCAGCGTAGGAGAAATTCCCTACCTGCAGGTAGGCCCCTACCATACCAATACGGTGGCCGGCCTGCAGCTGGCTGTGGACATCCTGCGTAAGCGCAGAGCACCAAACAAACAAATCTTTATGATCACCGATGGCAAGCCCTCGTGCCTGAAAGAAAGCGATGGCTCGTACTACAAAAACAGCTTTGGCCTCGACGACTATATCGTGGGCCGCTGTCTCAATATGGCTGCACAATGCCGCCGGCTACAAATACCAATTACCACCTTTATGATCGCCCGCGATCCGTACTTGCAGCAGTTTATTAAGAAATTTACGCAGGCCAACAAAGGAAAAGCCCTCTATGTAGGCCTCCGAAATCTGGGTGAAATCATCCTCGACGACTTCGAAAAAAACCGAACCAGGAAACTCTGAACATGCAAAATACCTCTACAGAACTGCTAAAAATCAAAACTTTGGGCGAACTCAAGGCAGCCGGATACCGCCCCAAGTCCATTAAAGACGAAATACACGATAACCTTATCAAGGCCCTTCGCGAGCAGCGGAATGTGTTCGAAGGTATCCACGGCTACGAGCACACGGTGCTTCCTCAGCTCTATCGGGCCCTGCTCAGCCGTCACAACATCAACCTACTTGGCTTGCGGGGCCAGGCCAAAACCCGCTTAGCTCGGCTGATGACTCGCCTTCTGGACGAATACACCCCCTACATAGCCACCAGCGAGCTGCGCGAAGACCCCCTGAACCCCATCACCAATCTGAGCCGACAGCTTATAGCCGAAGCCGGCGACGACACGCCCATTGCCTGGATGCACTGTTCCGAGCGCTACTTCGAAAAACTCGCCACCCCCGACGTGACTATAGCCGACCTCATTGGCGATATCGACCCCATCAAGGCTGCTAATCTGCGCTTGCCCTACACCGACGAACGCGTAATCCACTACGGCATGATACCTCGCGCCCATCGCAGCATCTTCGTCATCAACGAATTGCCCGACCTGCAGGCCCGCATTCAGGTAGCCCTCTTCAACATTCTGGAAGAAGGCGACGTCCAAATCCGCGGTTTCAACATCCGCCTGCCACTTGACATCCAATTTGTCTTCACCGCCAATCCCGAAGATTACACCCAGCGAGGCTCCATCGTCACACCTCTCAAAGACCGCATCGGCTCACAAATACTCACTCACTACCCGCTTGACATAGAAATCTCCAAGCGCATCACCATTCAAGAAGCCCACATCACCGACTTCCAACGTCATAATGTAACCGTACTGCCAGTAGCCTCCACGCTGCTCGAGCAAATCGCCGTCGAGGCGCGCCGATCAGAGTATGTCGATGCCAAAAGTGGCGTATCAGCACGCCTCACCATCTCTGCCCTCGAAAACCTCTATAGCACCTGTGAACTAAGAATAATCCAGACTGGTCAATCGAGTACCACCTCTAGACTAGTGGATTTCGAAGGCGTAATACCCGCCATCACAGGCAAGGTAGAGCTCGTGTACGAAGGCGAAAAAGAAGGAGCCGAAATCGTAGCCGAAAATCTTATTAGTACCGCCGTTAAAACCCTACTAAAATCCACACCTTTACCTGCCCTTGACAAACTCAAAGCCACCGACGAGGTCAACCCCTTAAACAAAATCATCCGATGGTTTGGTCGCGGAAACGAAGTTTTTCTCTCTACCCATCAGCGCGAAGAGGAGTACCGCTCACAGCTCGAAAGCGTCCCTGGCCTGCTCGACTATGTGCGCACCTATCTGAAAGAAACCCCGCCTGCCGAACTCTACTTCTACGCCGAGATGCTCCTCTGGGCTTTGTCAGAGTACAACAAGCTCAACCGCGAACCAGACATCCGTGGCTACACCTTCAGCGACTTGTACTCTAACTTTCTGAAGACCTCTGCCAACGACCTCGACGAATCATAATTTTTTTTTTTTTTTTTTTTTTTATTTGGGCGTGCCCCCCGGCACGGTGCTTTCAGCACCTTCGCCGGGGGTCGATCCCTTCCGGGCTCGCTCTTCGCTCGGTGCTTCGCTGCGCTGCGCACTGCCGGCTTCGCCGTCACCCTCCAGGCACCTCACGCGGCAGCAGCCTTCGGCCGCTTTTAATAACCTTAACTTTAACAAAAACGAAGGACATTTCTTT
>NZ_BHZE01000008.1 GCF_003851885.1 Thermaurantimonas aggregans
TGCAAAAGCATCATTGGCCCTAAAAAAGTTGCTTTTGACTTTAAAAAATCACTTCAAAAATCAATTTTTTGAAATATCACTACCAAAAACCTGCTTTAAGTCTAATTCATTTTTTGTAACATTAAATGCCATTTAAAAACTGATAAAAAAAAGCTGCCCTCTTTTAGGACAGCTTCTTTTATTTTTGATATTCAATTCTTTACTTCTTAAAATGTGAAATAATGATTTGCGCCATCTCCTCGCCGATGCGTTCCTGGGCTTCGACGGTAGATGCTCCAATGTGGGGTGTAAGCGATACAGCGGGATGCATCAGCACGCGCATGGCCGGTGTAGGTTCGTTTTTAAATACGTCAAGCCCGGCATAGGCGAGCTTACCGCTGTCTAAGGCTTCGAGCAGCGCTTCCTCATCCACTATCCCACCGCGTGCAGCATTTACGATGGCAGCTTTGTCTTTCATTTTGGCTATTTGCTCGCGTCCTATAATGGGTTTATCAGCCGCCGGCACGTGAAGGCTGACGAAGTCGCTCTGAGCCAACAAACTGTCCATATCCACGATAGGCACTTTGATTGTAACTGACTGTCCGTCGCAGAAGTCCAACTTTATATCAACTGACTCAGTGTAATATGGATCTGAGGCAATCACTTTCATACCTACCCCAAGTGCAAGGCGTGCAAGTGACTGCCCAATGCGGCCAATTCCGATAATGCCCAATGTCTTACCGCGCAATTCACGGCCGTCGGAGTACTTCTTTTTCAACTCGTTAAAGCGGGTTTCTCCTTCGAGGGGCATCAGGCGGTTGCTGTCGTGTAGAAAGCGCACCATGCCATACAGATGCGCCATCACCAGTTCAGCCACTGAGTCGCTCGATGAGGCCGGCGTATTCACCACGGCAATGCCTTTGCTACGGGCATATTCCACATCGATATTGTCCATGCCCACGCCACCGCGGCCGATGAGCTTTAAACCAGGGCAGGCATCGATCAGGTCTTTGCGCACCTTGGTGGCTGAGCGCACTAGCAAGATTTCGATCTTATTTTCATTGATAAATTTTGGCAATGCCTCTTGGGCCACTTTATTGGTGATTACTTCAAAGCCGGCTGCTTCGAGCATGCGTATGCCGGCGGGATTCAATCCATCGTTTGCTAATATCTTCATACTTATCCTTTTACGCGTTCAAATTCTTTCATTACATCTACGAGCACTTGTACACTCTCCAGCGGCAGTGCGTTGTACATGCTCGCGCGATAGCCGCCTACGCTGCGATGGCCTCTGATGCCTGAGATACCAGCCTCCTTCCACATCTTGTCAAATTCGGGCTCCAGCTTTGGGTCGTGCAGTAAGAAGCAGGCATTCATCCAGCTGCGGTCTTCCTTAGCCACTGTGCCGTAAAAGAGCGGATTACGGTCGATCTCGCCGTACATCAGTTCAGCTTTTTTGCGGTTGAGTTCTTCAATCCAGGCCAAGCCGCCGTTGTTGATCAACCACTCCAAGGTGAGCATGCTCACATACACGGCAAACACCGGCGGGGTGTTGTACATGCTGTCTTTGCTGATGTGGGTGCGATAGTCCATCATGGCCGGTATGGCACGACCGGTTTTACCGAGGATTTCATCTTTAACCACCACCAGGGTTGTACCCGCAGGCCCCATGTTCTTCTGCGCTCCGGCATAAATGAGCGAAAACTTTGAAAAATCAATCCGTCGGCTGAAAATGTCAGACGACATATCGCACACCATCGGCACCGGGGAGTCGGGAAATTCCTTCATTTGGGTACCGTAGATAGTGTTGTTTGAGGTGCAGTGGAAGTAATCGGCATCTTCAGGTATGGTGTAGTCTTTGGGAATAAAGGTGTAGTTCTGTGCTTTTGAGCTGGCGATTACATCCACCTGACCAAAGAGTTTTGCTTCTTTGATGGCATTCGATGCCCAGGTGCCGGTATCGGTGTAAGCTGCCTTGCCGCCCTCGCGCAGCAGATTCTGCGCCACCATTACAAATTGCAGACTGGCTCCGCCTTGCAAAAAGAGAACAGAATACCCATCGGGCAGCTGCATCAGCTCTTTTACCAGCTGGCGCGCACGCTCCATTACGGCTTCAAAATTTTTACTTCGGTGTGAAATTTCGATGAGAGAGAGGTTGAGATTGTCAAAATTCAAAATTGCCTCCGATGCTTTCTGCAGCACCTCCTGGGGTAAAATGCTCGGACCGGCAGAGAAGTTGTGTACCTTAGCCATGTTACGTGTGTTTGAATGGGCTGTAAAAGTACTTTAATCTGTCAAACCTGTATTTTGAAATCATTAATCTTTTTCTCTTCAGCTGAAAAGTTTTATAACGATAGTACTTTTAACAGCCAATCATAAAAAATTTTCTTTTACATAAAAATTGTTATCAAAAACAACATGAAAGTGTGAATTTCGGTAGTATTTACAGATATAAAATTCAATACACATTTGCATTATAGACAAATACATGAGTACATTCGTGTTGTTTATAGATCGAATAAACTTTCGGATAAAAGATTATTTAAGTAGTGAATGATTCTATAAAAAAATTAAATATTAAACATGTTTTCGTGCATTTTTTCGGCAAACTAATTTGAGATTTTTTATTCTTTATGTCAAAGTAATTCGTAAAATTGTTTTACTTTTTGTGAAGACTATAAAACATTTGAAATCAGAAAAGTTAAATCAGATTTTTTGATATAGGTTTATATACAAATCATCCACTACATATATAAGTTTGAAACCGGAATCGATCTGGTCTTTTAATTCATTCCAGTCAGGATCATTTAGCCTGTTTGCATCACCATAAATCATCACATAATCGATTTGTCATTTATTTTCAGAATCTGGATTATGTTTCCATTCTATACCAGTAATAAAATTCCATTGATGTAAAAATAAATTTGGCAGGTTTGCATAATTTAAAAGAACCGGAAACCAATTAACTGTTGACTCGTAATTTTCCAATAAAATTAATGGTTTTGTGCATCCAATATAATTAGAAAAATGAATTTCCATCCAGTGATCCGAAAAGTTGATTGGGAGTACAATACTATTTTCTTCAATATGCTCTGATATGGCGTATAATGTCCTGGCATGCTTATCAAGCATCCATAAATCTTTATTGTAATGCTTTAGTTGAAGTAATATATGGGTAAACATTGCTATAACTATCAACACGGGATGAATCCAAGTCAATTTGACGCGCGACACAATCCATAAAAGCAAAAAAATAAAAAGTATCAAGGCGTATCGGTCTGACATCATACCAGCACTTGCTCCATTGGGTGTGAAAATATACAAAATAAACGTAATAAACAATGGAATAAGAAATACATCAGATAATTGTATACAAAATGTTTTTTTTACAATATTTTTTTCCAAATCAAATAAGATCATTACTATCAAAATGTAAAATATGATTTTAGTAAAAGTTTTTTCAAAATTATAATCAAATACTATTAAAGGTCTTGCATCAAAAATCCATTGAAGCAGTACAGCAACGGGATATCTCTCATCCGATGGATAAAATTGAACTGTGCTGTAAAACAAAAAAAACATAATCAATGTAGGAAGCGATAACAGAAGTAAAAGATCTAACTCTCTAAGTAATAAATGGTATAATGCCTTCAAGGATTGTTTTTTTCGATACGCTTGCAGAGTAAAATAAAAAGTAATCAATCCGCATGTAAGTCCTAAAAACGCATACATTAATACGTTTGTAAAATACATAAGTGTCAATAAAAAAAATATAAGCCATGATCCTGATTTAGCACCAGATGAATATCGTCGTATTCACAGTCCTTTTGTGAAAAAAAAGATTATAAAAGATATAGAAAAATTGTAAAATCCTAAATGGAACAAAAATGAGTACATAAAAGGAAATATCATGATGCTTAATGCCACACTCTTTGTATTGATCTGCTTGATTAAAAATCGAAATGATAAGGCCATTCCAATAACATAAAGACTAATTAATATTTTTTCTGCTAACCAAGCCGGCATAATAAAGTGTAAAACTGCCAAAAATGCATGACTTGTCCAGTTTGGAATCCAAAATTTGTTAATCATATAAAATTCACTGAGACTTTCGTTTTCTCTGAGCAAGTGAGCAATAATGTTGGCATTATACAAATGGGCAGGACCATCCATAGATGGAAAGAATTTTATTGTAAAGAGTAGTACGATATTAAAAACTAATATCAAGTAAAAAAATCGTACTTTGTACAATATTGAACAAACCGAATTGAATCTTTTTTATGTATTTTATCTGAATCATCAGAGTGTGATTTTATATAAAATAATTTTATGATATTCAATTTAAGAAAAATGAAAAAAATACATATATAAAACTGACCTTTATCAAATAGAAAATATAATTAATGTCATATTATCTATATTAACAAAAAGATTTGTTTTACAATCATTGCGAGATTGAAACAATTACTCATTTACATACAGAAGAAATTGTATAAAATCACCTATGTTTCAACTAAAAAATTAAGGCTATATATTTGCAATAAATGTATTGATATGCATTACTTTTTCCTTTTCCACGACACATCATACAACAAACCAATATTCACAAAATTAGAGCGATTGTAGTCGCTTGAATATTCCTCCATAGGTTGATAGACAAAATGAGCACCTACATACCAATTTTTATGCACCGGAACATACAAACCTGCCCATAGGTTGAAATAAATTTTTGGGATGGGGTCACAGTAACGATAAAGAATACAAGTGCGATTGTCTTCGTTGATCAATCTATCGTTAAGGACAGGCGATACGGTAAATCCCTGCACAAAGTGCATACTTGAGAATTTCGCCCTGAGACCAAATCCTACCGGATTTACCAACAAAATATTTCTCAAAGCCGAATTATTGTAGTCAATGAATTGCCGCATGCCAAAACCTATGGTAGCGAAAGGAATGGCATTGCCTCGTTGAGTCAATTCAAGATTGTACGCCATGAACAGATTTGTGTTGTTCAGGCGGTCGTTGAGGCTGGTTTGGAGATTGGCCCCGGCTGCAAAGTGCAAAAATCCCTTAACTGTAGCCAGCCCTTGTCCATGCGCTAAGCACCCAAATAAGAAGAACACGGCTTGTAGTAATCTTTTAGAAATCATAGACCAGCGAAGTTTTGAGATGGATATTTATCAATAAATTTTTGTTGTACGTTTCAAATTCAGAACTAATCATACTTCCTGCAGCAAATAGCCCGAAATTGATTGAGAAACCTTCTGACTTTTGATATTTTGACAAAGCATATGTACTTAAAAATCCCAATGAAATCTCATGCATAGAATCTCTATATGTAAAAGTATTAACTTCAATATCTATAACATTATTTCGAATGGAAGAAAACTTATGAAATCTGTAAAATCCACCTGTATATAATCTGAATCGGTTGATTCGCTTATTAATTGGAGTAAAAAGTCCTACAGCGCCAGACCAGGCATAATAAGTCACATCTACATTAATGCGTTGTATTTCATTAGAAATCACCTGATTAAAATAACCGGTATTATTAGCAACAAACCTATGGATGTTAGCCACCCATTTTACTTTAGATGAGATATGACGTTGGTACTCTATTCCATATCTAAATAGAAATTGGATTAATTCAAAATCATTGTTGTAGAGGTCGGTGTTACCAAGGCTGGGGGCTGTGTATAGACCAAGGTCACTGGTTATTCCAAAATGATTTTTAGCTTTTTGAGAATAAATACAATTAATATAAATCATAAAAATAATAAAAAAAATTTTGAATGTAATATTTTTCATCGAACAGTAAGTTTAAAAACATTTGAACCTGTTTTACTAAAAATTTTTAAAAGGTAAAAACCAACTGGAAGTTCATTATAAACAGTAATAAAATAAGTATTTAAATTAATTTTCTCTATCATAATTGGAATACATTTATTAGTTTATGACCATAATTCAATTTTTTCGACTTCCTCATAATCATTTAATTCTATATAGAGACTAGAATTAAAAGGATTCGGATAAATATACAAATTTTTCTCTGACAATACGGATGTTATATCATTATTATTTGGCAAATTAATTGAAAATTCACTTTGGTCTGAAAACTGATAAAATGATTCACATTCTGTGATTGAGAATTCCATAAAATTACCGTAGTAAATTTCTATATTTTCCATTTCAATATGATGATTAGATTTAACAATTTTTCCATATTTGTCATTACATATCTTAGTGGGATAACTAAACTTTAGCTCAACATTGCTACCATACAATAAAGAAGTGTTTTCACTTAAAAACTCTTCCCCGTTAATTGGTTTATCACATTCTACAAATTTAAAAATTTTTACGTAATCTACTTGTAATGTTGGTGCAGAATTTTTATTGAAAGGAAAATTTTGAATATCATATGGCGTGTTACTGTTTAATATAAAATCATAACCATCTTGAGAATGTCCTGGAAATGAATTAATGACATAAAAGTTAGACATCAAAGGTTGACAGGCAGGTAAACTTTGTCCATTTATTAACATTAATCTTGGGTAGTAGGCAATTTCATTATTATTAAAATACCAATAAATTCCATTTTTTAGCCAAATTGTAGAAATTTCATTAAATGTAAGAGATAAATCGCTATTAACATTTTTTTCCCATGATGAGCTACATTTTGTTCCCTGACAATTATTAAGATGTTTACTGTGAACTGATAAGGTCACAATTTTATTCTGTTTTAAGTTTTTACCAAAATAATTTTGTTTGGGAATTACTTCAAAAATATCAACTTCATTATCACATGAAGAAAAATACCATGCAGCTGGAAAAGTTGCGTTCTCCATTGATGGAATTTTAAATCTAATTTTAATGTATGTTAAGGGATTAAATTTTAATGAAGAGTGTATAGCTTCACTTGTATATTCAAAAAATCTAGTTGTTAAACAATCATCATAATTACCATTTTGATCAAACCCTCCAATACAATAATTTCCAGGGGACCATATAGTCTTTATATTAAGATATCCATTTTCAACTTTTATATTATAATCTTGATGAATAGATGAAGCAAGATGATTCATTACTCTTCCCCATGGATAGCCCTTTTTCCATATTTGAGGCGATAATTCTTTTTGAAAATTTTCATCCAGAAATAAAACTAAGCCACTTTGCGGACATTGTGGTGCACCGGTACCCATAATACCTTGCACTATTTTACAATTTTGTGAATTTCCATATATAAAATTTAAAATAAAATGAAGAAGAAATAAATATTTATATGGAAAAATAAATTGTTTCATTTATTTAATATTTTTAATTTTTTATTAAGCTCGATAACTCTTAATGTTAACTCTTCAATCTGCCGCAGCAGTAAGGCGTTCATTTAAGCCAGGTCAATGCCTTTTTCTCGTACTTCAGCCTCTGATGGGATGCCCGGCAGGTGTTTGTGAGTCTTTACGTAATTTTCCAGTTCTTCGATTGGCATCAGCCGGTAATCAGGCTCAAATACATCATCGGCCCAGCCATTTTGAGCAGCTATATCCACGCGGATGCGTTCCGTCCGAATGCTGCCCTGTACGTAGAGCCGATAGTCTTCGAAGAAAGCACCGTTCAACGAGGGGCCCAGATAAAGATAGCCATTGTTGGTAAGTCGGAATACTTCGCCCATATAAGTCTTTACACTGAGTGCAAAATCCTCATTTCTCCAGGAATCATTTTTAAATGCGCAGGCCGTAGGTTTTGCCTGATGTATTGGCAGGTACGTTCCACGTTTTGATGTGCAGAGTAGTCTGTGGGTCCGTGGTGTTGAGTCCAAGAGGACCTCCGTTTCCAAAAAAGAGAGCACCCGGCTGATTGTCCTGAGGCTTATGCCAGTTCAGTCCGTGGTGAGACAGACTGATGAAATTTGTGGCAGATAATCCGATTCGCAGACTGTCATTTATATGCTGCATACGATAGCTGCTACCCGTTACGGCACCGCTTCCATCAATTTTAAAAACATCCTGAGGAAATTGATGGATTGATCCTAATAGATGAAACTTTCTTACCCGAAAGACATCTTGAGCTACTATTGGCTCACCAAGCGGGCCCTCACCGGAATTAGTCCAGATATCGAGGCCCTTAAATGATTGAGGATTGGAGGTATTACCACGGGCATCTATGGTGAACTTCCAGTCACTTTGAGGAGTAACTCCAATGGCTAAATTTGAGTTTGGCGACTGGATGATGGAGGTAGTTGGTGAATAGAAGGCTCCGGCTGGATGTTGAGCATTCAAGGAAAAGCAACAAACTGATGAAAGAAGACCAACTAAGAAATTTTTAATCTCCTCCCCCCCCGTAGGAAGCAATTTTTTCGAGAAATAACTCATGTTTTTTCATGTTGAATAAATTTAATATTACAAAAATAATTATAATAATTTATTATCAAAATTAAAATTTAAACTTTACCATAATTTAATTTTTGACATTTTATTTATTCTATACCGTTGATAATTAGAGTGTAGAGATTTTTTGCATAAGCATTAACATCAGATTGATACATCAAATTTTTCTATAAAAGAAATCTGCAAAAAATGGGAATGGGAATTCAAGTCGCATTTTCGTCTGATCAGAAGCTTCTAATGAGCATGTATTTACATTTTTTTCTCAAGTGCAAGATTTCATGGTGGGGGAATACACTAAATGTAAAGTACTTTAAACCTTATATGTCAAATTAGATACAATTATGTCCTAAAGTGTTTGCCAACATGTGTCCATTATTACACTGTAAAAATTCCCCTACACTGTAAAAATTCCCCTCACCGGCTCTCTATATTTGCCCACCGGAAACGACTGAAGCCCCTATGAAACCATACGAGGATCCAAATCTCTTTGAAAATACCCAAAAAGCCTTCGAATACCGCACCGATGCAGAGCTGAGGCGGGCCCGCTGGCTCTTTAAGCTCATTGAAAATCCTAAAACCGTGGCATGGGGGAAAAAGATGCTCGCCATAGCCGACAAGGTAAAATTGCCCTATCAATGGGCTGTAAAAGCTACAGTGTTTCGGCAGTTTTGCGGTGGTGAAACCATGCAGGAGTGCATCGCTACTATTGATCGACTTTATAAATATGGTGTAAAATCGATTCTCGACTATTCCGTAGAAGGCAAGGAGTCGGAAGACGACTTCGAACACACCTGTCTGAAAATCATTGAGATTATCCGCTTTTCCAAAGACAAACCCGCTATACCCTTTGCCGTATTTAAGATGACCGGCATGGGACGCTTCGACCTGCTGGAGCGCGTCAGCTCAGGCCACCCTCTCACTGCCTCAGAGCAGCGCGAGTGGGATCGCGTTAAAGCCCGCGTACACTCCATCTGCAGCGAAGCTGCAGCCTGCGATGTACCTGTGATGATCGATGCCGAAGAGAGCTGGATTCAGCCCGCCATTGACGCTCTGGCTGAGGAAATGATGTGGGAATTTAACATCCATAAACCCCTGGTGTACACTACCCTGCAGATGTATCGGCACGACCGCTTTGCCTACCTGAAAGACTTACTCCTTCGCGCCAGAGAGCGGCAGCGCTACATAGGAGTGAAAATTGTGCGCGGTGCCTATATGGAAAAGGAACGCGAACGCGCCCGACAGCTCGGCTATCCCGACCCCATTCAGCCCGACAAGGCCGCCTCTGACCGCGACTACGACTACGCTCTGCGCCTGGTGGTGGACAATCTCAACACATTTGGCCTGGTAGCCGGAACGCACAACGAAGAGTCGTGCCGCACCCTGATGCGTGCCATGGATGACTACCGCGTGCCCAATGACGACCCGCGCATCTACTTCTCTCAACTCTACGGCATGAGCGACCACCTGAGCTTTAACCTCTCTGCCCTCGGCTACAACGTAGTGAAGTACGTACCCTTCGGACCCGTGCGCGACGTACTGCCTTATCTCATTCGCCGTGCCGAAGAAAACACCTCTGTCGCCGGCCAGACTGGTCGCGAACTCTCCCTCATCCAAAAAGAACTCAAACGCCGGAATGCATGATCAACGGTAAAAAAATCGTAGTCGTACTGCCTGCCTACAATGCAGCCAAAACCCTCGAAATGACCTATCGTGAGATACCCTTTGACCTGGTGGACGAAGTCGTACTCGTGGATGACTGCTCACACGACGAAACCATACGTGTAGGCCGCGAATTGGGCATACGACACATCATACGCCACGATGTGAATCTTGGCTACGGAGGCAACCAAAAAACCTGCTACCGCAAGGCCCTCGAGCTCGGCGCTGATATCGTAGTGATGCTCCACCCCGACTATCAATACACCCCCAAGCTCATCCCCTCGATGTGCTACCTCATCGCACATGACCTCTACGACTGTGTACTCGGCTCGCGCATCCTCAGCAAAGGCGCTCTGGCTGGTGGCATGCCCTGGTACAAGTATGTGGCCAATCGCATCCTTACTTTCATCCAAAACGTACTTGTTAACCACAAACTCTCAGAATACCACACCGGCTACCGCGCCTTCAGCCGCCAGGTTCTCACCTCCGTCAACCTCGATTACAATTCAAACAATTTCGTGTTCGACAATCAGATGCTCTCCCAGATTATCTACAAGGGCTTTCGAATCGGTGAAGTGAGCTGTCCAACTAAGTATTTCGACGACGCCTCCTCTATCAATCTGAAAAACAGTGCCATTTACGGACTCGGCGTTTTAGCTGTATCCTTCAAGCACTTCTTCTGTAAACTGGGAATTATCCAATCCCGGATGTACGAATAATCTTTTTGTTTTATGAATTATCGGAATAAGGAAGTTACAGCTGAGTTATTCCGTGCCATTTATTCGCTGCTATCCTTTACACGCTGATATTAAACGATTTAATTGATTTTTTAAAATATCGTTACATTTTTTTTCCAGTGACCTTCATCACAATTTAAACTTTTGATTCAAGAGAATTTTAAAGAAAAATTTAGGGATTATGGACACGGAAATTCTTGCGAGGATTCAATTTGCTTTCACAGTTGCATTCCACTACATCTATCCACCTTTGAGCATTGGTCTCGGTCTATTACTGGTCATTTTCGAAGGTCTTTACTTGAAAACCGGCGATAAACACTACGAAATTCTTACCCGCTTTTGGCTGAAGATATTCGCCATCACCTTTGCCATTGGCGTAGCTACAGGCATCATCATGGAGTTTGAATTTGGCACCAATTGGTCGGTGTATTCGCGGTATGTGGGCGATATTTTCGGCAGTGCTCTGGCTGCTGAGGGGTTGTTTGCCTTTGCGCTAGAAAGTACTTTTCTAGGAATATTACTCTTCGGATGGCACAGGGTTTCGCCTCGCGTACATTTTATATCGACCATCGGTGTATTTCTAGGGTCGATGTTTTCTGCCATTTGGATTGTAGTGGCCAACAGCTGGCAGCAGACTCCAGCCGGTTACCACATTGTGGGCGAAGGTCTGGAAGCAAGAACGGAGATCACCGATTTTTGGGCGATGGTGTTCAATCCGTCGAGTGTCGATCGAATCATTCACGTATGGCAAGGAGCCTTTCTCGCAGGAGCTTTTATGGTACTTAGTGTACATGCCTATTATCTGCTTCAAGGTCGATATGTGAAAATATCTAAAAAAGCTTTTCGCATTTCACTTGTCGTAGCTACCCTATTTTCATTCACTCAACTATTGTCAGGCCACAGTTCAGCTGAAGGGGTTACAGTAAATCAACCAGCTAAATTAGCTGCCATGGAAGGGCATTTTGAGGCTGAGGCTCCAGCCGATTTGTATCTTTTTGGCTGGGTGGACAAAGAGAAGCAAAAGACTTATGGCCTGGCAATACCTGGCGGCTTGTCGTTTCTGATTCATCAAGATTTTAAAAAGCCGGTTAATGGTCTTAATGCCTTCCCTGAAGATCAGCGCCCACCTCAGGTAAATGCAGTTTTCCAATTTTATCACATTATGATTGGCATCGGAATGCTGCTGATCGCTCTTACGGCTTTTGGCTCGTGGATGCTTTGGAAAGGTAGAATTTTCGAGATGCGTTGGCTCTTGTGGATATTTACAATTGCAGTGATTCTGCCTCAAATTGCCAATCAGGCAGGCTGGTTTGCTGCTGAAATGGGGCGCCAGCCTTGGGTAGTGTACGGACTACTGCGCACCTCCGAGGCCTTCTCAAAGGAAGTGGAGGCAAATCAAATCTTGTTTTCGATTATTCTATTCTTCGTAGTGTATGCCATTTTGTTTGCGCTCTTTTTGTATTTTCTGAACAAAAAGATTCAGAAAGGACCTGAAAAAGAGGCTGAAAATGTATTTAAGCTGGTTTAAAACACAAGTTTTATGGAGACTTTTTTGGGCATTGATTATCCTACATGGTGGTTTCTGGTAATCGGTTTACTCTTTTCAGGATATGCAATTCTCGAAGGCTTTGATTATGGAGCCGGTGCATGGCATTTGGTTTTCAAAGACGACTTAGAACGACGTATAGCCATCAATGCCATTGGCCCGCTTTGGGATGCCAATCAGGTATGGCTCATCATAGGTGCAGGGGCGCTCTTTGCGGGTTTTCCGGTGATGTACTCTATACTGCTGTCGGCCATGTACACGCCTTTTATGTTACTGCTATTCATGCTGGTATTGCGGACGGCTTGTATCAAATTCCGAAGTGCAGAGCCAGCCCGATGGTGGCGGCAGATGTGGGACGTACTGTATGCGGTATCAAATATTTCCATTTCCTTTTTGCTCGGTGTAGTGCTTGGCAACGTGTTGCAAGGTCTGCCCATCGGCGAAGACTTCTCCTTTGAAAACCGCGGATTTTTTCAGTTTTTAAATCCTTACTCCATCCTTACCGGTATCACTACGCTGGCACTTTTTATGAAACAAGGTGCTCTGTTTCTGCTCCTGAAATCAGAAGGAAATATGTATGAAAAAACTTCTAAACTCGTATGGAGCAGCATTATTTTCTTCGTGGTCAGTTTTTCGATCACCTCGCTCTATACGCTGATTTTTATTGAAGGTATTGTGGAAAAATTTCGCGAAAATCCGGTGTTTTTTGTACTTCCGATTTTATCGTTGCTTTCGATCGCTAATATTCCCCGATTAGTGCACAAAAAGAAATACTTTTATGCTTTTGTGTTTTCATCGCTTACAATGGCATTTCTGCTGATGCTGGTTGCCTTCTCGCTGTATCCGGTACTACTGATATCTACCAAAGACAGCCTGTACAACATAACCATTTATAACGCGGCTTCATCCATCAAATCGCTGAAAATTATGCTTACTTTCGTAGTAATTGGCACACCGCTCATTGCCTTGTATTTTGGCTTTTTGTACAGTACCTTTAGAGGTAAAGTAAAGCTGGACGATACGAGTTATTGATTTTTTTGAAATTAACATAACAAAATAGCCCAAAACAATAGAAGTCTTGGGCTATTTTCTTCTAAGATTAAACTCTATTGATTTTTTACAAAAACTTGCACTCTACTTAAGATTTTCCACGAGCGGCTTTAAGTGTATTTTTTAAAAGCGAAACAATTGTCATAGGACCTACACCTCCTGGCACGGGAGTGATGAAAGCGGCCTTCTGACTTACACCGTTGAAGTCTACATCCCCCACAATGCGATAGCCAGATTTTTTGGTTTTATCGACGATTCGCGTAATTCCGACGTCCACAACCACTACGCCGTCCTTCACCATATCAGCTGTTACAAAGTTTGGCCGTCCAACAGCTGCGATGAGTATATCGGCAGAGCGGATGATGTCGGTAAGGTTACGTGTATGGCTGTGGCAGAGGGTCACGGTACTGTTTCCTGGGTAAGTATTGCGAGCCATAAGCATGGCAATAGGCTGACCCACAATGTGGCTACGGCCCAGCACAACACAGTGCTTGCCACCGGTTTCAATGTTGTAGCGATCGAGCAGCTCAATGATGCCTGCGGGAGTAGCCGGTACAAAACCAGACATTCCCAATGCCATTCTACCTACATTCTCAGGATGAAAGCCATCAACGTCTTTATCGGGGCGGATTGCCAGTATTATTTTCTTTTCGTCAATCTGGACCGGAAGCGGAAGTTGAACGATAAATCCATCGATTTCGGGATCTTCGTTAAGCTTCTTTACTTCAGCAAGCAGTTCTCCTTCAGAAATGGTGTCAGAAAGTTTCACTAAAGTAGATTTAAAGCCCACCTCTTCGCAGGCTTTAATCTTGGCATTTACGTAAGTGACTGACGCACCGTTGTTGCCCACGAGCACAGCAGCAAGGTGTGGGCGTTTACCACCGTTTTTTACAATGTGCTCAACCTCTTCAGCAATTTCATTTCGAAGGTCCTGAGAAGTCTTTATACCATCGAGCAAAATCATGTAATACCAAATTAAGATCGCATACCTCGCATCATTCCGGCCAGACCTCTCGGACCACCTGACTGCATCATGCGCATTATTTTTTTCATATCTTCAAATTGTTTGATCAGCCGGTTTACTTCTGTTATGTCGCGGCCACTTCCTAAAGCGATGCGCTTTTTGCGCGAGCCATTGAGTATTTCCGGATTTCTGCGCTCCTGAGGGGTCATCGAGAGTATAATGGCTTCTACATGCTTAAAGGCATTTTCGTCGATATCAAAGTCCTTAATCATTTTGTTGACGCCGGGCAACATTCCCATAAGGTCTTTTACGTTGCCCATCTTTTTGATTTGCTGAATTTGATTGTAGAAGTCTTCGAAGTCAAATTTGTTAGTAGCAATTTTTTTATTGAGTTTGCGGGCTTCCTCTTCGTTGTATTGCTCCTGGGCACGTTCCACGAGCGATACCACATCGCCCATGCCAAGAATGCGGTCAGCCATGCGATCGGGGTGGAATACATCTAGTGCATCCACTTTTTCGCCAGTACCTACGAACTTGATGGGCTTATTGACCGTAGCCCGTATCGACAGTGCTGCACCACCACGCGTGTCACCGTCGAGCTTAGTGAGTACCACTCCGTCGTAGTCCAAAACATCGTTAAAGGCCTTAGCTGTATTCACTGCATCTTGACCCGTCATGGCATCTACCACGAAGAGGGTTTCCGAAGGCTTGACAGTCTTATGGATTTCTGCGATTTCGCGCATCATCTGTTCGTCGATCGAGAGGCGACCGGCCGTGTCGATGATTACAACGTTATGTCCCAGTCTTTTGGCCTCTTCAATGCCTTTTTGGGCAATTTCAACCGGATTCATATTCTCCGGAATCGAAAATACCGGAACATTGATTTGCTGGCCCAATACCTTGAGTTGATCGATGGCCGCAGGACGATAGACGTCAGCAGCTACGAGCATCGGGTTGCGTCCTTTTTTTCGCTTGATGTAGCTCGCGAGTTTTGCTGAGAAAGTCGTTTTACCTGAACCCTGAAGGCCTGCAATAAGTATTACTGCGGGTGCTCCTTGCAGATTGATGTCTGAAGCCTGGCCTCCCATTAGGGCAGCCATTTCATCGCGAACAATCTTAACCAGCAACTGACCTGGCTGCAGGGAAGTAAGCACTTTCTGGCCGAGTGCTTTTTCTTTGACTGTATTGGTGAATTCCTTGGCGATTTTAAAGTTGACGTCGGCGTCGAGCAGAGCTCTGCGCACTTCTTTGAGGGTGTCGGCTACGTTTACTTCAGTAATGCGACCGTGCCCTTTGAGTATATGAAAGGCTTTTTCGAGCTTATCGGTTAAATTTTCAAACATTTTTTTCCTTTAGGTTTTCGGTGTGCAAAGGTACTGCTTAGCAGCTATGATCGGGCATAAATGCGGTGAAAAGAGGGAATTGTTAAGAGGTTAAAAATCTGTTTCGGTGTTGCTGGTCTTTGATCTTTAACTTAAAAAATTACTCACCTCCTGGCCTTTTTTTTCTCTATTGCCTTCGGCGATCAAGTGGGGTAGATTTTTTCCGCGGAACTTTCAGAAATCAAGAAAAAATTGTATTGGTTTAAGTTTTTGTTAAAGTAAAAAAGCGGCTGGAGGCCGCTGCCGCGTGAGGGATAGTGGCGGATATGAGCTGTAGCAGGTGTGGCACTGCGGCACACAGCGCGAGGCTGGCTGACCCAGAGGGCAGACAACACAGCGCGATGTGCCGCCCACACCTGCAAGGCGAGTATGAGCCACTAGCCCGACCCAGGCGAAGGTGCCTTCCGGCCCCTTGCCTGGGGCACGCCCAAATAAAAAAGAAAAAAGAATGAAAATTACTCTTTTGCAGAGTTGAGGTATTCGATGGAAAAACCGACTTTTTTCAAATCTTGCCAAAAGGTGGGATAGCTTTTGGACACAACAGAAGGATTTTGAATAACTATGGGACTAAGGAGGGCTAATGGGGCAAATGCCATTGCCATGCGGTGGTCACCATAGGTATGAATCAGCTGATTTTGTTTGAGGTGTAATGACGAACGAATGGTTAATGAATGGGTATGGCTCTCAACCCTGGCTCCACAACGGGTAAGTTCGTTATGGAGGGCTAGCAGGCGGTCGGTTTCCTTGAGGGGCAGGGTGTCGAGGCCAGTGAGTGTACCACTTTGACCGATAGCTGCCAGAGCTACTGCCAGGGTTTGTGCTATGTCAGGTGTATCTCTAAGATCGAGCTGGAGTGATTGGTTTTGAGATTGTGTTTTTTTGAAGATACGAATGCCTGAGCCGAGGAATACGGTTTCTACGCCAAGCGCATCAAAATAGCCTCGCACGACTGAGTCGCCCTGCATGCTTGGAATTCTTAAGCCAGGCAGATAGATTTCGGCACGTTGGCTGAGCAAAGCCATTAAGTACCAATACGAAGCAGCTGACCAGTCTGGTTCTACCCGTACGACTGACTTTTTTGGACTCGATGGATACAAATGAATCTCGGGCAGCCGAACGTCGACCTTAAGGCCTACTTGCCAAAGGGTGGAGGCAGTGAGATAAATGTATGGAACCGATACTGGATAGCCCTGGATGTGAATTTTCAATCCCAGAGGTAAACTACAGCCAATGAGCATGAGCGCGGTGATAAACTGGCTGCTCGTAGAACCGTCGACGGTGACTAGTCCGCCGGTGAGCTGCGTACCTTTAATTTCGAGCGGTGGGAAGCCTTCCTTGCCGACGTACTGAATGTCGGCACCCAATTGGCGAAGTGCATCGACGAGCGGGCCAATAGGGCGCTCGAACATGCGATCAGAACCCGTTAATAGTACATGAGCCCCAGGAGTTGCAGCGTAATAAGCTGTTAAAAATCTGTAGGCTGTGCCGGCCATGCGACAATGGACTGAACCCAGTGACTGTTTACTTGTGAGGATTTGCTGGAGCAGCTGCGTGTCGTCGGCTGTAGATAAACCTTTGATTTTCAATGTATCTGGATAGATGGCTGACAGGATAAGCAAGCGATTAGACTCGCTCTTAGAACCGGGCAGTTCTATGCGGCCGCAGAGCTGACCTGTGGAGTGCCAAAGTCGAAGATATGAGCTGTTTTCGGGCGAAAGGTCCATTGTGGGGCAAATATCCCAATTCTTTGGCGGCAACAGGCTATTTTTGCCAAAATTCTACATTGAAATCTGGTATGAATCACATCACTGGCGAAGCACTTCAGACAGACTTTGAACTAAACAAAACAGAGGTGCTTAACGATTATGCCCTGGCAATAGAATCGCGCGAGGCAAGCCTCATCGGCCGCCGAGAAGTACTCACCGGCAAGGCCAAATTTGGCATTTTCGGCGACGGAAAAGAAGTAGCCCAGATTGCCTGGGCAAAGGCTTTTAAGCCGGGAGATTTTCGCTCGGGATATTACCGCGATCAGACGTTTATGATGGCTATCGGAGCCCTAACTACCCAGGAATTTTTCGCCAGTTTATATGCTGATACTGATTTAAACAATGAGCCTGCCTCCGGTGGCAGACAGATGAACGGGCACTTCGCCACCCGAAGTCTCGATGAAAACGGCCAGTGGAAAGAGCTGGTAAAAATGAAGAATTCGTCGGCCGACATATCGCCTACAGCTTCGCAAATGCCTCGCCTGGTGGGCCTAGCTCAGGCGAGCAAGGTGTATCGCCATATGGGCGAATGGGGTGAAAAAAACAAATTTTCGAACAACGGAAACGAAATTGCCTGGGGCACAATAGGTAACGCCTCTACAAGCGAAGGGCTTTTTTTCGAAGCTATCAACGCGGCTGGGGTATTGCAAATACCCATGGTCGTGAGCGTGTGGGACGATGACTACGGCATCTCTGTACACAGCGAATACCAAACGACTAAAGAAAGCATCAGTGAAATTCTCTCTGGCTTCCAGCGAGGTGAAAAGCCGGGTTATGAAATCTTTGTGGTAAAAGGATGGGACTACCCTGCCCTGATCGATACCTACAAAAAGGCTGAACACATCGCCCGTACCGAACATGTGCCTGTGCTGATTCACGTAGTGGAAATGACTCAGCCACAGGGGCATTCCACTTCAGGATCGCATGAGCGCTACAAGAGCAAGGAACGCCTGGAGTGGGAGCGCGAGTACGACTGCATTCGACAGATGCGCCTCTGGATAGAGCGAAATGGCATAGCTACTCCAGAAGAGCTCGACGAAATCGAAAAAAACGCTAAAAAAGCCGCCCGCGATGCCAAAAATCGCGCTTGGCAAAACTATCTGACGCCCATCGTAAATGAACGTGCTCACGCCATTGGACTACTACAACAATTGGCTGCAGTGTCGGCTGCAGGAGCCGAAATTACCTCGATGAGCGAACAACTCGGCAAGCTCACCGAGCCCCTGCGTCGTGACATACTTTCGACTGTGCGCAAGGCACTTCGCCTTACCATTCGCGAAAATTCTCCAGCACGCCAAGCGCTTGAAAGCTGGATAAAAACTTACACCGACACGTACCAACGTCGCTACAGCAGCCACCTCTACAGCGAGAGCCCTCTTTCAGCTCTGAACGTAAAGGAAGTAAAGCCGGTGTATTCAGACCAATCGCCCGAAGTGGACGCGCGTGTGGTACTGCGCGAAAACTTTGACCAATTGCTGGCCAATCGTCCGGAAGTGCTCATCTTCGGCGAAGACAGTGGAAAAATAGGCGATGTAAACCAAGGCCTTGAAGGACTGCAGGCCAAGCATGGCGAAATGCGTGTAGCCGATACTGGAATTCGCGAGGCAACCATTTTAGGTCAAGGAATTGGATTGGCCATGCGCGGCTTGCGACCAATAGCCGAGATTCAATACCTCGATTATCTACTCTATGCACTACAAATCATGAGCGATGATCTCGCTACCGTACAGTACCGTACGGTAGGTGGGCAGAAGGCTCCCGTAATTGTTCGTACAAGAGGTCACAGGCTTGAGGGCATCTGGCACTCAGGCTCACCCATGGGAGCCATCGTTCATTCGATGCGCGGCATTTACATCCTGGTACCACGAAACATGACCAAAGCAGCCGGATTCTACAACACGATGCTCGACAGCGATGATACTGCCCTGATAATTGAGTGCCTGAACGGCTATCGCCTCAAAGAGCGCATCCCTGACAACCTTTCTGACATCCGCACCCCAATCGGCGTGGTAGAAACCATACGCGAAGGAAAAGACGTAACAGTGGTAACCTACGGCTCAAACTGCCGCATAGCGATGGAAGCAGCCGAAGAGCTTACCCGCATTGGCATCGATATAGAAATAATTGACGTACAATCGCTCATACCCTTCGATCGAAACCACGACATCGTAAAAAGCCTCCAAAAGACCAACCGAATCATCTTCTTCGACGAAGATGTACCCGGTGGTGCCTCAGCCTACATGATGCAACAGGTTCTTGAAGTACAAGGCGGCTATCGCTGGCTCGATTCCGCACCTCGCACTCTTACCTCCAAAGATCATAGACCAGCCTACGGATCTGACGGAGACTACTTCAGCAAACCATCAGCCGACGACCTCTGCGACCTAGTTATTGAATTGGTGAAAGAAGCTGAACCTTATCGATTTGCATAGTTCATTATTTTCACGGCATGGTTATTAACCTATGGGAATCTGTTTCTTTGTTAAAAAAGCCTATGGTGCTTAATATCAAGCGATTACTTCTTACGGCCGCTGTAAAGCTGTTGCTAAGCCAAAGCGTTGCGGCTCAAGAAATTGTATATGAAAACAAAACGTACACCCCAAACGTCAAAACCATATTGCTTCATCCCGTAGGAAATGAAACGGGCTTCCCCGCAATCAGGCTCAATTCGGGCGATCGACTCATCTTGCGCTTCGACGATATGGACGAAGGAGTTAAAAACTACCAATATACCTTTGTACACTGCAATGCCGATTGGACTCCTTCCAGGCTTTCAAAAAATGAGTACCTCAATGGCATGACCGACAATTTCATACAGAATTACGAATTCTCCTTTAACACCTTTTACCCTTACACCCATTTCTATCTTACATTCCCCAACCAAAACGTTCAATTTAAGATATCAGGCAATTACCTACTGATTGTGTATGAAAACAGCATAAATAAACCCGTTTTAACACGCAGATTCATTGTATATGAAGAGGTTACAAACGTCGGAATGGAAGTTCGCCGTCCCACGGACGTTCGCTATAACAACACACATCAGGAGGTGGACATCTACCTCAACCACGCCGGCTACATAATTCCTGATCCCTACGTAGATTTAAATCTCACCATACTCCAAAACCAACGCTGGGACAATGCCCTGACCACCCTTAAACCTCTTTTTGTGCAGCAAGGCCGTATCATTTACAATTATGACAACGGCGAAAACCTCTTTCAGGCCGGCAATGAGTTTCGAGTTTTCGACATGAAAAATCTACAAGTACTCGGCATCGGAATGATGAAAACCGAACTCGACCAAAACAACTGGAATGTCTATCTCTTCCGCGAATCTCCCCGCCGAGCCGACCGCTACGTCTTCTGGCAAGACATCAATGGACAGTATGTCATTCGTCGTCAAAACTCCAGCAACCCACATACCGAGAGCGATTACGCATGGGTCGATTTTCAATTGATAGTTCCCACACCCTTTGCCGAAGGTGACATCTTTGTTTGGGGCCAGCTTTCTGATTGGCAACTCCTGCCTGAATACCGCATGAACTACGACTACGAAAAACGCGCCTATACTGCTAAAATCCTACTAAAACAAGGCTATTACAATTACTTGTACGCCCTCCAGACCGACAATGGTCAGGCTGATCTTATGCCTATCGAAGGCAGCTATTGGGAAACCGAAAACGAATACACCGCCATTTTTTATCACCGCGAGATAGGTATCCGATACGACCGCGTTATCGGATTTGCCCGACTCTCTTCACGACGCTAATACTTACACTTCACGATGGCAAAATTGCTGCGCATACATCCCGACAATCCTCAACCTCGCCTCATCTCCGAGGTTGTCCAAGCCCTACAGGAGGGAGCCGTCATTATATATCCTACCGACACCGTGTACTCATTTGGCTGCGACCTGCGCAAGCAAAAAGCCATCGAACACATTGCTCGCCTCAAGAGCATAAAGCCCGAAAAAGCCGATTTTTCCATCATCTTCGACGATCTGAGCCGCCTCTCAGAATTTACCCGTTCTGTCGATAATCCCACCTACAAGCTCCTTCGCCGGGCATTGCCGGGTCCTTATACCTTCATCCTTGATGCCTCAAACGCCATCCCTCGCTACTTTAAGCACAACAAAAAAACCGTCGGTATCCGCATTCCCGATCACACCATACCTCGTACCCTTGTGCGCGAACTCGACTTTCCCATTATAGCCAGCAGCGTACACGACGAGGAAGACGACATCCAGGAATACTTCACCGACCCTGAACTCATTTACGAACGCTACAAAAACGAAGTAGATTACGTCATCGATGGCGGCATTGGTCAGCTCTATGCCTCTACTGTGATCGACCTAACCGGAGGCCAGCCAGAGGTATTACGCGAAGGCATTGGCCCCCTCGACATCCTTTGACATTACTCCTTTTTTCAAACAGTTTTTTATCTAGGTGTGCTCTTCTTCAAGGCTCAGTTTGCACTTTCGCCGAGGTCAGGTTTATCCAACCAAATCAGCTCTTGCTGATATCGTCTGTGACTTTCCGCTCATATTCGCTACTATCCCTCACGCGGCAGCGGCCTCCATCCACTATTTAAAACTTTAACTTTAACTACAACTAAAACTTTTTCTGCACCAATCTGTGAGTTCTGCCGGAGTTTTTCACACTTTTTACGCTGTTAAACAATCAAAAACAAAAGTTTTACACAAATATTGGTACAAACCGAACAGACGCGTACATTTGCAGCTCGTTTTTGACAGCGTTCTTTATACGATTGGTGAGGTGGGTGAGAGGCTTAAACCAACAGTTTGCTAAACTGTCGTACCCGATAGGGTACCGGGGGTTCGAATCCCCCCCTCACCGCTTTGGTTTTCTTTCTTAAATTTTGGAAATTTCCTGTTTTTGAATTTCTGAGTATTTCTCTTTCAAAAAGCGTTCAGCAGCTTCTTTATCGTTCGGTATCAATCCATCTAAAATCGCGTCTTTTAGGCTGTCTTTGAGAATTCCCACAATTTTAGAAGGCTTAAGGCCAAACATTTGCATGATGTCGTCGCCCGAAAGAGGTGGCTGCCAGTTGCGCAAGCGATCTTTTTCTTCGATTTCAAAAAATTTCTGTCGAAGCTGTGCGTAGTTGTCGAGGAACTTTTGTTTTTTGATCGGATTCTTGGTGGTTATATCCGACTCACATAAGATCATCAAGTCGTCGATGTCTTCCCCAGCCTCAAAAAGCAGTCGTCTTATGGCCGAGTCGGTAGTATTATCCAAAGTAAGTGCGGCAGGTCTTGAGCTCAGTGCCACGAGCTTTTGAACATACGAAAGCGGTTGTCCGAGTGGCCACTTCATTCGCTCAAAGATTTTTTTGACCATTCGGCTACCCACCAATTCATGTCCATGAAAGGTCCACCCTAGCTCCGGATCGAGCTTTTTTGTCACTGGTTTTCCTATATCGTGTAGTAAGGCAGCATAGCGAAGCCATAGATTGGTGGAGCGCTTTGCCACGTTGTCCACCACCTCAAGCGTGTGGTAGAAGTTTTCTTTGTGATTATGGCCATCTACCTCATCTACCCCGTGCAGCGCATGTACCTCAGGCAAGATGAGTTTCATCAATCCGGTTTCAAACATCAGTGCCAAACCCACAGATGGCCTGGGAGCTAGCATGATTTTGTGAAGCTCATCGCTTATGCGCTCGCGCGACACAATTTTGATTCGGTGTGCCTGTGTCTGTATGCCTTCAAATGTCTTGGGATCTATCTTAAACTGCAATTGAGCCGCAAAGCGCACTGCACGCATCATGCGCAGCGGATCATCAGAAAAAGTCAACTCCGGATCTAAAGGCGTTTTAATAATGCCAAGGCTCAAATGAGCAATCCCTCCAAACGGATCTACCAATTGCCCTCTGTTTTCACCATTTAGCGCTATTGCAAGGGCATTAATGGTAAAATCACGGCGATTCTGATCATCTTGCAACGTTCCTTCCTCCACAATCGGCTTACGCGAATCTCGGCTGTACGATTCTTTTCGAGCTCCTACAAATTCGACTTGAAGGTTTCGGAAGGGAACCATCGCCGTTCCAAAATTTTTAAAAACCACCAAATCGTCAGAGCGGCCAATAGCTGTCGCAAAACGCTCAGCCAAAGCTATTCCGCTCCCCACACACACTATGTCAATGTCAGATGGCAGTGGCCTTTTGAGTAAAAAATCTCTCACATATCCACCTATTACATATGCAGGTACTCGCAATTCGTCTGCGCATTTAGCCACAATGTCAAATACTTCAAGCTCTATGGCATCGCTTAAATCCATCTGTAATATTTAACCTCGCAAAAATACAGCCCCTCTACCAAGTAGCTTCTTCCACTACTCTGCTCCGATTTCATGCAAATGAAGTATCGCTGAAATTATTTGTTGCACTGACATTTGATAAAAATCAAATCAATATGCGAATCTTCTTCGCTGCAGTTCTCAGCGTCATCGCCTACCATGCTGTAAATGCTCAGTCAGCAAATCTGCCAAAGTTTGAAACAGGAAGTCGCAAAAAGTGCTTTGTGTATAATCCTTCCGCTGGCGATTCACTGATTTACGAGGTTCAGACTGATGCTGGCGAAACATATCTATTTAAAATCTTTTTAAAACAGTATGACCCCTTTGATGAAAATTCCGATCAATACTGTACTGTAATGGATTGGATATCTACATCTTCCAAAGGTGGTAAGGGAAGCATTTACGTCTCATGCAATGCACTGAGCGATGCCGATAAATATGTTAACTTCTTTTTCCCAGGCATCACAATGTTGAAATCTAATATGTCTGCCATATTTCTCTCCCGAAAGTCATACCACGAGCGATCAGAACAAACTATTTACATTGATCAAAAACCCGTTACACTTTTCGAATTATTTGGAAATCCCGCCATGGATGTAACAGTGAGAAACAAAAAAAAGAAATACACGCTAGAGGCTTACAAACTCGTTGACAACGAAAGTTTTAATTACATTGATCCTTCGTATGCTTCGCATCATGAGATATGGGTGCAAGCTAACTCGCGCAGCCCACTAATTGTGTACATGAAGCTGCCCCAATTTACCCTTACCTTAAAAGAAATCAAGTGAAAAAGCTGTCTTTAATCATTGCAACTATTTGGCTAACAACCTCTTGCAACAAATATCGAGAAAGTCAATATCAATGTGGCATTCTTCAACTTACACTTCCGGAGGGCTGGTCATTTGATTTTGTAAACAATGATTTTACCACTTTATCTATGGTTGATAGCTCCTGGAGCTTCTCTCCCAAATCATGGTCAGGAAACCGTGCTACAGGACAGGATGCCGGAGCAGAACTCTTCGTACTGATCGGAGATCTCAATACCAACAGCGCCCTGAAAAATTTAACTCAGACTTCTGAAACTTTTGAACGCGATCTTTTAGAACTGTTTTTCGACGAATATTCCAATCAATACGATGAAAATTTACTGGAACACCTGAGTGAACCTAAAGAAGTAAAATATTCCTCAGGAACATGGTATGTTTTTTCTAAAAAACAACAAAATACTTTTGAGGAAAAACCAAATGATTACTTGCTACAGTTATACATAAAGACTTTTGATGAAAAAGTGTATATGATTTTCATAAAAGATTTTGAAAAAAACTTCGAAATCAATCGAGAAAAATATTTCGATAAAATTTTAAATGCAATTAAGTTCGTTTAGTATGAAAGATATCTTGTTATTTTTTCTACTACTTAATGTCAACCTATATGCTCAATTAAGTGTGAATGCAGTAGGTAGTTATGTCTTTGGTACCGCTACATCTCGTTCTTTCGGTAGGTTTGCAGATATGATAAATGAAAATCCAGATGTAACAGATAAGTTGGGAAATTTTTGGTTTGCGCATGGCTTTGAAGTAGGGATAGAAATTCCTAATTTAGGCACAGTTTTACCCTTTAATTTTCACTACAGAAGACTTACATCTCATACAAGCTACTCCACTAATTCTGATGGAAAAGTCAATTTTGATTTAACGCTGAATCAATATTTAATTCCAATGATATTTGGAGGTGGTTTGGGTAGCAATTCTTCTATATTTTTACATGTGCCAATGGGATACAGCGCTTCTAGAATTGTACATACCGTTCAAAACACTCCTTCATTCAGAAGAGAATACTCTGGAGGTTATCCCGTTATGGGGATCGGGTTTTCGTTTTATACAGGAATACAACGACGCCTTGGTTTTTATTTTAAAATGTTCTGGATGGGACACATGATCCCCATCAAGGAGCTAAAAACAGAATTATTTGACGATTCTTTCTACGATGATCCGGATGCTGAACTTGATGACTATTACCTCAACTATATCTATAAAGGCAGAAACGAACACGTGCGTGCCGATTTTCGAGGTCTTACAATTAATCTCGGATTGGTGTATAGCCTATATCGTGATTAGGTAAACATACTTACGCCATTGAGGCGTTGCATTTGCTGCAAAGGCCATACACCAGGCAAACCATCTGCTCATTCTTAAAACCGGGCGGAAGCACTATCTTAGGCAAATCAATATCAGATAAACAAACCATTGAGTTGCAAACTCTACAGCTAAAATGAGGGTGCAGTTTATGACTTTGACCTTCTGCGGTCTTGAGCATGTACTTCACCGCCCCGGTAGCATCACGTAATTTTTCCACTAATCCAGCCTCCTCCAGATCAATCAATGCTCTGTACAGGGTAACCCTATGGCCCGTAAAATCTTCTGACTGAGATAAGTCGGAATAAGATATTCCGCTTTCATTGTCCATAATCTTCTGCAGCAGCACCTTGCGCCATTTGGTTACCTTCAAATTAGCCTTTCTAAGCAAGTCTTCAGCTGAAAGATTTTCTAAATGCATCATTGTTACATTTAAAGAAACGCATTTATATTTGCATCACTGTTGCATATAACTTTTAAAACAAAAGTATGATGAAGTCAAAAGTATTCAAATTTGCCTTACTGGCTGTCATAGTTTCAATTGCTGCTTGTGAAAAAGACGATCACGAGCACGACAAAAACGACAACATCCCGCCAACCATATCGATTATAAGACCGAATGAGTCGGCTTTCAGAGTTGGTGATACCGTCTTTATACAAATCAATGTTTTAGACAATGTTGAATTGCATGAAGTCGATGTATTTATTAACGATAAAGTAACAGGAGCTGAAAAATATAAGCTTCATCGACACAGCCACTCAAGAGAGGTAAACATCAATTCTTGGTGGATAGCTGAAGCAGGTGAAGGCCATGCTGACTATGTTCTAATAGTAACTGCTGAAGATGCTGCGGGCAATAAGGCCGAACGAACCCATGAATTTCACGTCGATTTATAAAAAAAGCTGCCGGACTGGCAGCTTTTTTTATTGATGCATGAGCGATTGCTCAAACTTCCAGGCTGAGCGAAGCATATCGACCAAAGAATATTTTGCCTTCCAGCCGAGCTTTTCATTAGCCAGACGCGTATCAGCATACACTGCTTCTACATCACCCGGCCTTCGATCTACAATTCGATAAGGTATGGCAATGCCAGTAGCTTCTTCAAAGGCCTTTACCATCTGCAATACCGAGTACCCTTCACCCGTTCCTAAATTGTAAACCTCAAACGACTTTTCCATCTTGCCCTGTAGCATGCGATTGAGCGCATAGATATGTGCATCGGCAATATCTACTACGTGTATGTAATCGCGAATGCAAGTGCCATCAGGCGTATTGTAGTCTCCCCCGAAGATTTTCAATTCTGGGCGTTTACCTATGGCTGTCTCTGTGATGTAGGGAACAAGGTGGTGTGGCGGCCCGTCTTGAAACTCGCCAATTATGCCGCTCTCGTGAGCACCTATGGGATTAAAATATCTTAGCGAAATCACATCCACAGCTCCGGTAGCAGCCGTATCGCGAAGAATTTCTTCTGACATTTTCTTCGTATTTCCATAGGGCGATTCCGCTGGTTTTACCGGAGCATCTTCGCTTACAGGCAATTTATCGGGATTTCCGTACACTGTGCATGAAGAACTGAACACCACATTCCGAATCTTGTAGGCGGCCATACATTCCAGTAAATTGATCGTACTTACCAAATTGTTGTAGTAGTATTTTAAAGGTTTTTCAACCGATTCATTTACTAGTAAAAAGGCCGCAAAGTGAATAGCCCCTTCCAAATCTGGATATTTTGTAAAAAGGGCATTCATCTCGTCCTTATTACACATCTCAACCTTTTCAAATACCACCGGCCGGCCGACAATCTTCTCGATGCGATCCTTCACCTCAATGGGCGACTCGCTGAGATTGTCAATAATTATTGGCTCAAATCCATGCTCTATAAGCTGCACTGCCGTATGCGAACCGATATAGCCTAATCCGCCGGTTACAAGAATTTTTTTAGACATATTTATTCAAAATTTTCAGCCAAAATACACGTTACACAAAATACAAGGCTATGACAATGCTCAGACATGCCTCTTTTTAATTCGATTTACCAAAGCAATTTCCGTAAAAATAAATATCACCTCAATCATTGAGCTAAAAGAAGATTCAATGTCGATGACTCAAAAAAGTGGACAGAATAAATCTATTAAAATTCCATGTAGTGAGATTTCTGACAATAATCATAATAACACTTATGTTGCTACACATACTTTTACTTAAAAATTCTGGAACCTTAAAATCCAAATAAAATGATACAGATTCGAAAGAATATTGCTATTAGCGATACAGGATTTTTATTCGACCCATTTACAGGTGAATCTTATTCTCTTAATTCTACAGGATTAGAAATTTTACTCATGCTCAAAAACGGATATTCGCTTGAAGAAATCTCTCAAAAAATAACAGAGAAGTACGATATCGATTCAGAAACTTTTGAAAGATATTTTCAAGATTTTATTTCAACACTTCGCCTGTATCATTTGACAGAAAACGAGTGAAATGAGAAAATTAACTATTGGTCTATCTGGTTTAAACAACATCGATAGCCCAGGGCCTGGTATTCCTGTATTGAGAGGGTTAAGAGAATCTAAGTTATTTGAAGCCAGAATAGTAGGCATAGCGTACGAAAATCTGGAACCAGGCGCTTACATGCACGATTTAGTAGATAAAACATATAAAGTTCCCTACCCTTCTGATGGAGTTGAACCCCTGCTCGACAGAATAAAATACATTCAAGAAAGAGAGAAAATCGATGTATTTATTCCAAACTTCGATTCGGAGCTTTTCACCTTCATGAAATCCGAAAAAATCTTAAGAGATTTGGGAATAAAAACATTTTTACCTACATTACAACAATTTGAAGAAAGACATAAATCAAATTTACCAGAATTCGGAAAAAAATATAACGTAAATGTACCCTACAGCGAACCTATTACTTCAATACAAGAATTTTTAAAAATTAAAAATAAATTTGAGTTTCCAGTCGTAGTTAAAGGAAAATTTTACGACGCCTACATAGCCTATGATTTTGACCAGGTTGCAATGTATTTTAATAAAATAGCAGCTAAATGGGGATTGCCAATTGTTATTCAGGAATTTATAAAAGGAACAGAGGTAAACGTAGTAGCCTTAGGCGACGGACAGGGAACAACGATAGGTGCTGTACCCATGCGAAAAACCTACATCACCGACAAGGGAAAGGCTTGGGGTGGAATTACCCTCGACGATCCGGCCATGATGGAACTCACGCACAAAATCATTTCTCAAACGAAATGGAGGGGTGGGATGGAGCTAGAGCTCATCCGTACTGCCGACAACAAGCTCTATATGATCGAAATAAATCCCAGATTACCAGCATGGGTGTATCTGGCTGTTGCTGCAGGCCAAAATTTACCAGAAGCTCTTGTTCTTATGGCCCTTGGCGAAAAAGTCAAACCCTTTACCTCATACCAGGTTGGAAAAATGTTTATTCGGTATTCCTTCGATCTGATTACCGATTTAAGTGAATTTGAAAAATTAGCCACTACCGGCGAACTCTAAAACCCAAACAAATGGAAAAACAAGCCTTTGAAAGACCAATAATTCAAAAACTCAATGCAGGCTTACCGAGCAAATACGGCCTTGCCAGAAAATTAGAACCCATAAGCCACATCGATGGAGTGGCAATTAGCAGTATCATCAAGCAATATGGATCTCCTGTTTTTATCTTTTCAGAAAATACCATTCGCCGTACCTATAAAGACGCGTATCGAGCGTTCAGCTCGCGCTATCCTAAAGTACAATTCGCCTGGTCATATAAGACAAACTATCTGAATGCCATATGTCAAATCTTTCATCAAGAAGGCGCCTGGGCAGAAGTAGTTTCAGGGTTTGAGTACGACAAGGCAATCGCAAATGGAATTCCCAGCGAACTCATCATCTTCAATGGACCTGACAAAAGCCTTGAAGACCTTCGTAAAGCGATAATAAACGGTTCACTCATTCACATAGATCATTTCGATGAGCTCTATGATATCATTAAGCTCTCAAAAGAAATGAGCGAAAAGCCTCGAGTAGCGATTCGCGTGAATATGGATGTAGGCATCTATCCCAAATGGGACAGATTCGGCTTTAACTACGAAAATGGGGAAGCGTGGGATGCTCTCAACCGTATAATGGCATCAAAAAAACTTGAGCTCGTTGGCCTTCACACACATATCGGAACATACATCATGTCAACCGAGGCCTATAAAATAGCCGCCTCTAAACTCGCAAAACTTGCTGTAGATCTTGAGAAAAAATATGGATTAGCCATTCAATACATCGATATCGGAGGTGGTTTTGCCTCAAAAAATACTTTGAGAGGCTCCTACTATCCGGGCACAGATACCGCTCCATCGTTTGACGACTTCGCTGAGGCTATTACCTCAGCGCTTTTGAGCTCTGACATCAAACCTCAAAATTTGCCCTTGCTCATTTTGGAAACAGGCAGAGCACTCATTGACGAAGCAGGGTATTTAGCTGGAACAGTACTGGCCAACAAGAGATTATCTGACGGCAGACGGGCCACCATTATTGATGCAGGCGTGAATGTGCTCTTTACCGCTTTTTGGTATGAGCATGACATCCGTCCGGTAGAACCAATTTCTGAACAATCTGAAGACACTACTATTTATGGACCCTTGTGTATGAATATTGACGTGGTACGCTATAATGTGATGTTTCCATTGCTCAAAAAAGGAGATCATTATGTAATAAGACGCGTTGGCGCATACAACAATACTCAATGGCTCCAGTTTATCAACATGCGTCCTAATATTGTATTAATCGATAAATCTGGAAACTTACATTTAATTCGAAAAAAAGAAACACTGGATACTATTAATTCAATGGAAGTAATACCAGAGCATCTCAAAGAGAATTATTACCATAATATGGCCACTAAATGAAACTCATTAAGTGGTTTAGTGCTGCCGTACTAAATAGTTATGCTCAGTTGTTTTTTTCAAACAATAAGTGGTTTGGACTGATATTGCTGAGCATAACTTTTTTAGATTTTTATGTAGGTATTTTAGGTTTATTTTGTGTACTCACTACACTTGTTTTAGCCTATGTCCTTGGGATAAATCAATATAGCATAAGTCAAGGATTTTATGGCTTTAATTCACTTCTAGTTGGAATAGGTTTAGCCATCTATTTTAAACCAAGTATATCACTAGTTATTCTCATTTCCGCTGCTGGGATACTTACTCTATTTATTTCCTTATCATACGAAGGATTTTTAGCTAAGTATGGATTGCCATTTCTCAGCTTACCTTTTATAACAGTTTTTTGGCTTTTGCGATTATCAACAAGGCAGTTTCAGTCATTAGGTTTTAGCGATAGAGGAATATATGTTTTAAACGAATTGTATTCATTAGGAGGTAACAAATTAGTAAAAATATATGAATGGATAAACGCTTTTGATATACCCAGTGCGATAAAAGCATATTTATTATCTTTAGGAGCAATATTTTTTCAACAAAATGTTTTAGCAGGTTTTTTAGCATGCATTGGCCTTTTTCTTTACTCAAGAATTGCCTTTAGCCTTAGCATTATAGGGTTTTTAATTGCATATTTTTTCTATACGATTTTAGGCATACATTTCAATGAAGTATATTTCAGCTACATTGGTTTTAATTACATACTTACATCTATTGCATTAGGAGGCTTTTTTATCATTCCTAATGCAAGTTCCTATATCGCTCAAATCTTTATAATTCCAATTGTCGTTGTAGTAAGTATATCTCTGCAAGAAATTTTCAATTTATTTAATTTACCAGTGCATTCACTGCCATTTAATTTAGTTGTACTCACGGTGCTTTATGGACTGAAATTTCGTGAAGACAATAGAATAGGATTAAGTACAATCTTTTGGCAGCAAAACTCTCCTGAAAAAAACCTGTATTTTTTTAATAACTACACTGAGCGTTTTGGAAACGAATCGAGTTTTCCGATCTACCTCCCTTTTTATGGTGAATGGGTCGTAACTCAAGGGCACAATGGAGAGTACACCCACAAAGAGGATTGGAAATATGCCTGGGATTTTGAAATTATAGATGAGGATGGAAGAACTTACAAAAACAATGGACTTTTTGTAACAGACTACTATTGCTACGAAAAAAATATTTTAGCACCAGCCGATGGAATAATAGAGGATATAATTGATGATATTGAAGATAATCCTATAGGAATCAGAAATTTAGAAAATAACTGGGGAAATACAATAATAATTAAACACACCGAATTTCTTTATACTCAAATGAGCCACCTAAAAAAAGGAAGTATTACATGTTCAAAAGGACAATCTGTAAAAAGGGGTGATATTTTAGGAAAAGTAGGCAACTCCGGAAATTCACCTTATCCCCATCTTCACTTTCAAATTCAGTCAGCACCTTATGTAGGTTCTAAAACGATCAACTATCCACTGTCTTACGTTTATTTAAAAAATCAAAAAAAAGGAAAATTATTTCAAGTTATTATACCTGAAAAAGGAGATAAAATATCGTACTTAACTCCAAATTTAATTTTAAAAAAATCATTTCATTTTATTGTAGGTGAACAATTGACTTTTAAGGATGAATCCGGAAGAGATGTCTTATGGACTGTAAAGAGAGACTATTACACTCTCGTAAAATACATAGAATGTGAAAAAAGCAATTCGAAAGCATATTTTCGTTTAGATGATAATATGTTGCAATTTACGCATTTCGAAGGAGATAAAAAATCAATGCTGTATTACTTTTATTTAGCTTCATATAAGGTCAGTTTTGGTTTCACGAATAGATTAGAATTAAGCGATAAAATTCCAGTCAATATGGTTTTTAAGCCATATTCACTTTTAATACACGACTTTTTTGCACCTTTTATTCCTTTTTTACATTGCATTTACCATCTTTCATACCCAGATGTAAATACAGGATTAATAAGTAAGCCGATTAAATTAAAAAGCTCTATTGTCAAAACATTTTTTGGAAAAAAAGTTGATTCCATTGAATTTGAATTAGAAGAAGATCAAAGTGGAATTAAATATTTAAAAGTACATAATAAAAGATCTAAAAACGAAAAATGGGTAGTAAAAAGTTAATTTTTATTTTTATTCTGACGTTTTTTTTTAAGTATGGTCAATCACAAATAACCTTTAACATTAAAGAGATTGATAGAGTTACATATGAACTTTATACTCAAAAAAATTGGAATTCTCTTATTGATATTGGAAAGGAATCTCTGAGAAAAAATATTTCCTTTTACTACTTACATGTACGGATGGGTATAGCATACTTCAATAAAAATAATTTTCACAAAGCTATTTATCACTTCGATCAGGCTTTGAAAATATCAGATGAAGAAGAATATGTAAAAGAATATCTGTATTGGTCTTACCTATACTCAGGTAGATCTTCTGAAGCTGAATGGTTTTCAAAAAAATTGTCGAAAACATTTAAAGAAAACTATGAATTAAATGATGAAATAGCTATTAAAAACATTGATATTGCATACAATTTTACTCAAGGAAACTCAATTGAAAAAATCACTCATTCCATCAATAAAATTCAAAATAACCTAAATGGTTATTTATTTAGTCCTTTACAAATTGAGTCTTTTTACATTGGTTTATTGACTAAATTGACCTCTCGACTACGTATCTATCAGGCATATACTAATTTAAATTCAAACCAATTTCTTTATTTTCAAGCATCTAATCAAAACTACTCAAACGCAAATTTTAATACCAGGCTAAATCAATACTACATAAATACCAACATTTTAGTATCTAAATCTGTGTCCTTAACTGGGGGAATTCACTTTGTTCATTCAAGTGCGAAGTATACTACTCAGCTTACTGTAGATTCTAATGAAATACCTCTTTTACTGGAAGTTCCAACACATTCAAACGTCTTAGACATTATTGGTTTTATTTCATTTTACAAAAAATTTACTTACTTTACTTTTGGAACTTCTTACTACAAAGCTGGATTGAATAACGCCAAACAAGAACAAATTGATTTTAAATTACATATTTTTCCTTTCGGAAATTTAAATTTATACATAGTAAGCAATTTTTCAGTTCAGCAACAAGATTATGGCTTATCAACAATAAGGAAAAATTTGATTATTGACGAAAATATAGGTTTTAAAATTTCAAATAACTTTTGGGCAGAGATTTATGGATCTGTAGGCGATATGAGTAATTTTATAGTAAAGGAAGGAATGGTAATTTACAACCGGTCTGATGTAATAAATAATAGATTAGGAGCTAAACTTATTTTTGTACCTAATCCAAAGTGGTCGCTCACCATTGATTACACACGTTTGTCATGTACAAGCAACTTTATCGAATATCCCCAACAGAGAGAGACCAACGATAAATTTACTTATTTACATCATTCGATCACTGGAATTTTATCAATAAAACTATAATATTTTAACTATGAAAAAAGTAAATTTCCCTCTTCCTTTTACAACTGTAATCCTATTTTTTTCAATCATTTTTCCTTTAAATGGACAGGATCAAGTTATAAATGTTTTTAAAAAGAGCTATGAATACGAAAATAATGGTAATTATAAAGCGGCTATTGAACAATTAAATTCAGTATATGAAACAGAAAGTTATGAAATAAATCTCCGATTAGGTTGGCTGTATTATCAAAACGGAAATTTTAAAGAATCCATTGACTACTACCAAAAAGCAATAAACCTCAAACCTTATGCGATTGAGCCGAAATTAGGGGTAGTTCTTCCCTACTCTTCGATGGGAAAATGGGAGGCAGTATTAGAAATTTATCAAAAAATTTTAGATATTGATCCAAATAATTCACTTGTGAATTATCGGGTCGGTTTACTTTACTATAATAAAGGCAATTTTAATCAAGCAGAACGTTACATCGAAAAGGTTGTAAATCTATATCCATTTGATTACGATAGCTTGTTATTATTAGGTTGGATTAAATTAAAACTTCAAAAAAACAGAGAAGCAAAAGTTTTATTCCAAAAAGCACTTATGAATAGGCCTGGAGATGAATCGGCTTTAGAGGGCTTAAAGTACATTAAATGAGACTATTTTTAGTGTAAAAAAGCAAAAAAATAATTACTTTAAATCGCTTTTTATGTATTTTTATTTCAACGTTAAATCAGCTTAAAACGGCATACTCTTTTAAAAATTTACTATAGCTTCTTTTAATTGTCTTGTAAAAGGATGAACAGGATTTTCAGGCATTTTATCCGTCCATTCTTCTACGATTTCACCATTGTACATCACACATATCCGATTGCAGAAATATTCAGCAATGATGAGATTATGAGTTATGAATAAGTAGCTTACGTTTAGTGCATCTTTTAAGTCATTTAATAGATTGAGAACCTGCGCTTGTACGGATACATCGAGGGCAGACACACTCTCATCGAGAACTACAAGTGAAGGGCGTAAAATAAGAGCACGCGCGATAGCTATCCTCTGGCGCTGTCCACCTGAAAAGAGGTGTGGATATTCATTAAATCGCTCCACTGAAATACCTACCATATCAAGAATTTCTTGTGCCTTTTCTTTGGCTTCTACTGCTGATATGCCTTTCGCTAATAGGGGATCCATCACTTGCTTACCAATGGTGAGCATGGGATTTAGGCTGGAAAAAGGGTCTTGAAAAACAAGTTGGACAACATCAGCTCTGCGACCGGCCTGGTGAAATTGCACCTTACCTGCATCTACTTTTTCAATACCACATAAAATTCTTGCTAATGTTGTTTTTCCGCAACCTGATGGTCCGACAATACCCACCGTCTCTCCGGAAGTGATGGTGAGGTTTACATTTCGCAAGATGGGTGATTTCTTGTTACCTATTTGATATGACTTAGAGAGGTTTGAAATGGTAATGATGTTTTTATTTTTTTTCAAAAGTTCACTTTCCTTCAAAGTCTGCTTTTTAGAAACTTTTACAAGATCACTGTGAGACAGTAAAAAGTCTTCGACAGTAGGCAGTCGCTTTGGTTTGTATCCAGGCTTAGGCCTTGAAAGTAAAAGTGCCTGAGTATATGGATGAGTGGGTGATGTAAAAAGCTGGTCTTTAGGTTGAATTTCAATCATTTTGCCCTGCCGCATCACCAAAATTTGATCGCAAAGCTGACCAACCAGGTCTATATCATGACTTACAAAAATTAGGGAGGTACCCTCTTCATCACACAGTCGGCGAAGAAGGCGGATAATTTCTGCTTGTACGAGCAGGTCAAGAGCTGTGGTAGGTTCATCAGCTACGAGCAAATGTGGATTTTTAATCATCGCCATAGCAATTACCACTCGTTGACGCTGCCCTCCGCTGAGCTGATGCGGGTACTTGTAGTACGTGGCTTCAGGGTAGGAGATTTGAACTTTCTGCAGCCACTCGAGAGCTCGTTGTTGTTTTTCGTTTTTAGAAATTGGCAAGATTTCTAAAGCCTCGGCTATTTGATCACCTATTTGCATAGAGGGATTTAGAGCACTCATAGGTTCCTGGAAGACATAACCGATGTTCTTTGCTCGTTCAGATGAGGTCATTTTGTCCAGCTCCACCCATTTACCTGAAACTTCTTGAAAAACAAATGCATCGAATGAAATAGACAGTGAAGGTGGCAATAGACCCGAAATAGCTTTACAGATCAAAGACTTTCCTGAGCCGCTCTCTCCTACTATACCGAGTTTTTCGCCTCTTTTTAGGTATAAATCAACACCTTGCACTAAAACTGTGTCAGTTCTATTTGATCTGATTGTCAAATTTTTTATCTTAAGCAAGGGATGTACTTTTTTAAAAAAGTTTAAAGAATTATCAGGGTAAAAATCAGATAAAATTTGTTTATAAAAAAAGGTCACGTATTTTGTCTTACATCATATTCTAAAGGATGAAAAAATCAAAATACATCTTGTACGGGGCAATCGCTGTAGCACTTATTACCGTGTATATTTTTGGTGGATATATAATGCAAGAGCCAGAGCGGTTGCCTGTTTACAACCCTATTGACATCAATCCAGAGCTGGTAGATAGCGGTTTACAACGAGTAGGGAGGAATTTTCACACGGGTCCGTTTAAGGTAATCAATCATTTGGGCGATACGGTAACAGAGGAAACAGTGAAAAACCGCATTCGAGTTGTGAATTTCTTCTTTACTACGTGCCCCTCTATCTGTATCGATATGACGAGAGAGCTACGCAAAGTACAAGAGGCCTTCAGGGGCGATCAACGTATAGTCATTCTATCGCACACTGTAATGCCAGAAGTCGACAGCTTACCTGTTTTGCGAGAATATGCGCGCATGAATGAAATTGATTCATCGATTTGGTGGCTTGTGCGAGCTGATCAAGATGAAATTCAGCGCTTAGCGCGCAAGGTGTATTTTGTTGTAAAAAGTAGAGAGCACCGCGGGGACGATGACGATCACAGCTTTATACATACCGAAAATGTGGTTTTAGTTGACACAAAAGGTCGCCTTCGCGGGTTTTACGACGGCACCGATCCTGAAGATATGCAGCGACTCATTCGGCATATTCACATTCTATTTAAAGACGATACTCCAAAATATTAAAAACACATATCGTTTAAATAGCAAAAAAGGCAGAGGGTCACCTAAGTGCCTTCTGCCGATTTCCTTTTGAGTTTAATATGTGAATAACATTCAGTATTTGCGAATGTATTCTTTGAAGTCTCGATGCTCCTGTTTGTAAAGCTCTTCTTTTGGCAGAGACTTAAAGTATTCGTATGTGATTTTTAGGCCTTCTGCCCTACCCACTTTTGGCTCCCAACCGAGTATTTGCTTGGCCTTTGTAATATCAGGTCTTCGCTGCATAGGATCGTCTTTTGGCAGGGGTTTGAAAACAATCTTTTGATTGGTGCCGGTCAATTTTATGATTTCCTGAGCAAATTCAAGAATGGTAATTTCATCGGGATTACCAATATTAACTGGATAGGGATAGTCGCTAAGCAGCAAGCGATAGATGCCCTCAATGAGATCATCTACATAACAAAATGATCTTGTTTGACTACCATCGCCGAATACGGTAAGGTCTTCACCTCTTAGAGCTTGACCAATAAAGGCTGGTAAAACTCGACCATCATTTAAGCGCATACGAGGACCGTAAGTATTAAAAATGCGCACAATGCGCGTTTCAAGGCCGTGGTAGGTATGGTAGGCCATAGTCATTGCTTCTTGGAATCGCTTTGCCTCATCGTACACACCGCGAGGACCAATTGGATTTACGTTACCCCAGTACTCTTCCGTTTGAGGGTGCACTGTTGGATCACCATAAATCTCCGAAGTGCTGGCTATCAAAATTCTTGCGCGCTTTACCAAAGCCAATCCCAAACAATTGTGTACGCCAAGCGAACCAACTTTCAATGTTTGGATAGGGATCTTGAGATAATCTATAGGGCTGGCGGGAGAGGCAAAGTGAAGGATGTAATCCAGATGCCCAGGTACGTGAATGAATTTGGAAACATCGTGATGGTAAAACTCAAATTCCTTGTATTTGAAAAGGTGTTCGATGTTTCTCAGATCTCCGGTTATGAGGTTATCCATACCAACCACATCATAACCTTCTTTGATAAACCGATCACACAAATGCGAACCTAAAAAGCCCGCTGCACCGGTGATCAATACGCGCTTGTTCATGGTAATTTTTCGGGTAAAAGTAGTGGTTAGTTTACAATTTTTTTAATTCTAAAAAATAAAAAAACCCGCCAGGTGGCGGGCTTTTTTTTGGGATTATTTCTGTGAAGTAACTATGAGCTTTCTCACATATTCAGCTCCATCGACATTAGCTCTTACGATGTAGGTGCCATCTCTTAATGAGTTCAAATTGAGAGGCACATCTGCTCTACCTGCGTAATAGTAGTCGCCGAAGCTCATTATCATCTGACCAGCAAGATTGAAAACACTTACTGAAACATTACCCGACTTCGGCAGATAAATGGGCAGGTGTGCCAACTTATTAGCTGGATTAGGATAGAGCTCGCCAACTACAGGCACGTCGAGCACTTTTTCCTCAATTCCAATAAAGAATTCAGGTTTTTTATTGGATACTTTCAAGCAGAAGTCATCTATTGCCCAGCCAGGTGCAGTTACATTCTGATCACTGCCAAAGCGGAATCTGAAGATGGCTTTACCGGAGAATTGGAATCTAAAAGTTGCCTTTGCTTCAATCCAGCCGTTTGAATTACCCGTAAATCCAGGTTTGATAAGCTCTAAGCCTGTAATGTAGGGCTGATTGTACCAAGAGGATTGAGGTTTGAAATCACCTACTACCTTCCAGGTATTTCCACCGTCTTGAGAAACCTCAACAGTACCTCCGTCGTGAAACTTCTCTGTCACGAAATAGTGCATGAAGCTCATTTCATATGCCAGAGTTGAATCTACAATAAACACTGGTGTGAAAAGTGCAGAGCTATCGCGGTTTCGATAGTTTTGTGACAAACTGGTTATCCATGCTTTTGTGCCAGAGTGGGCACCTACGATGGGTGGATTGTTGGGTGTTCCAAATTCCCATATAGTAGTACCATTTCCGTAGGTGAAGGCATTGTATGTAGCCCAGGAAGGTTCATTTGGACCTTCGAAGTTGTTACAGAATGAAGAATCGGGAGCTTGGGCTATGTTGAGTTCTTGCAGTACTACAATGGTTTTGCAGAACTCATCGTCAGAGGTTAGGTTGTCTTGTTTTCCGTTAGGCAGTCTTGTCTCTGCACAAATGTTATGAGGTCCAGAGGTTGGATTTACCCAGGGCGATTGGTAGGTGTAATCGAAGGTTTGATTTACTTCAAGACCATTTCCCGGGAAAATTACCTTTTCCCAAGGGCCAACTGTTGTTCCAATTTTCACACGTACTTCACAACTATCGAGTCTCTTAGCACCTGTGTTTTGAATGGTTACAACGAATTGGTTGTTAATTCCCGGAACGATCAGAGGAGTAATTGTATTCACGTTGATAGGTGCAGCACTATTTTGCGGTGGTACGTAAATCTGGAAATTATCAATTGCCCAACCAGAACCTGTACCAGCTGCATTAGAGCGGAAGCGGAAGCGAAGGTTCAACGGCGCTATATTAAAGTTAAACATGTTGAGCGGGAAGGCACTGTTCATCCATCCTCCCGAGTTACCTGTAAAAGCAGGTTTGTTTCCGAAGAGTGCTGAGCTCGACGTACCAAAGTTTGGTGAAGTACAGTACCAGTTAACACCTAGATTTTGATTACATCCGCCAGAGGGAAGCTCACCGAGAACCTGCCAGCCCTGGGGTGTTTCATATTCTACAACTCCACCGTCGTCGTCGCTAAATTGGAAATTTTGAGCAAATCGAATTTCCGGGAAGCGTATTGTATCAAACCCAGTAAAAGATGGGAATCTCAAAATTTCTTCTGCATTATTTCGATATGGACGATTCGTTGAAGTCACCCAAGCGTTAGGAGCCGACTGTGCACTAGTGATGGCTGTTTTAGAAGGAGTACCCAACTCCCACTGGCGAAGCCCCCCTTGAGAGAAGATACCGTTTGATGACCAGTTGCAGTCGTCGAAATTTGTAAAGTAAGGCACTGAAATGCTTCCGAATCCGGTTACATCCTTACAGTATTCATTATTAAAAGTATTCACATCACCCGTTAAGTTGGTCGAAGCACAGATTTTGAACCTACCAGTTGGCCAAACCGGTGAGGTAGTAGGTGTAAACTGTACCGTCTGATTTGGTGCTAAGTTACCTGTCCATGTCGCATTGTAAGTAACGGGTGTACCCGCTCCTGTACCACAGTAAGGAGTAATGGTGTATGTTACAGGTATAGAAGTGAGTGTCTGCGTACCAAAATTTCGGATCGTAAATGTTGGCAACTGACCTGTACCTGATGGCACACCTAAACCTGGTGGTTGAATGTTTTCAATACCAGCATCGTTAGCTATTTTGTTGTAAACATTGAGATTATCAATAGCCACAAGAGTAGCTGAACCACTGTTTTTACGGTGTGCTTGTATTTGAATTCGAGCAAATTTGTTTGCAAAAGCTTGTAAGCTAAATTCTCTGTAAATCCAGTTGGAAACGTGATTAGTATGTGAATTAGCTCCTGTGTTTACAATTCTACCTCCAGCTGGTGTAATCCAGTTATTTCCACCGTCTTCGAGGAAACGGACAACCAATGAATCAACATCAGGGGCAAACATGTAGTAGTAAAAAGATACTACCGGATTGCTTATTCCGGTGAAATTCAAACACAGCGACTGAAGAGTGGCGGGGGAATTGAACTGCCAGTTTCCGCGGGCAAATAAATAGTTGCCATAATTTGAAAAGTCAGAAATCGGACCGGTACCTTCAATAGGATGGGGTAAACCTGTACCTACACCCCAAGCATATTGGCTAAACGATGTTCCAGTTGGATTTGGAATTCTCTCCCATACGGTCGTAGCTAAGGCACCGTAGTTGCCTGGTACTTGGAAGTTTCCGGGAGTATTTCCAGTGCCGTCAAAAGTCAAAGACAATGGGAAGGTGCTGTGGTTAGACGGGTGTAATATCTGGATGTCAAGAGTATCATTGGTTTTATCTACATCACCAGGTACGTTGGTCCACACTTTTATATTATATGTAGTATTTGGTGTGGAAAGGTTAGCCTTTGGTGCCAATGTGTAAACGATTTGTTGAGCTGTAATAAGATTTTGTTTAATCGTATCCCAAACAATAGGACCATTGTTGATTTGGAAAGCGATGGGAATTTGCTTTAGTGTATCACAACCGAGAGATTGTACTCTCACTTGAATATCTTCATTAGCTGTGTACCCACAGAAACCATTGACTGGCTTTAGAATTTCCATCAAACGCGCATCATCCGTAGTAGGATTGTAAATACGTAAATTGTCAATAGCAATATCCGATAATATACCCGGACCGCGAGTGGCAACAAAACGAAATTTCACAAACTTACCTGTGTAGGGTTTAATGTTAACTACAGCTCGAGTATATGGAGCTGATTTAGAGGCATGTTGTTGCCCTGTTACAGTAAATATTCCGTTTATCCAGTTAGATGTAGATCCTGAACTAGTGTCTATATCCACTCGTAAAGAGCCTATATTTTGACCAAACATGTGATAATAGAATTCCAGTGCTGTACATGAGTCCATAGGCAACTGGATACAAGGAGTTTCGAGAATGGTTTGTTGACCGGTTGTTCCTCTTTCACCCCAAGCATAAACATACCTCGAGCCATTTTGTGAACCTGATGGACCTGTACCTGGGTTTGGTGTGGCTTGATTGCCACCCATTATGGCCCATGCATAGTTGTTGGGCAATTGGTTGTTCGGCGGATTGACCGACCAATTTTGCCCAACTGCCGTCGGGAAGGTACCTCGATACGTGGTACCCGTACCTCCCACAGTACCAGGTACCCAATCGGCACTTTCAAAACTTTCAATCCAGGGGTTGGTGGCCGATGGATAAATGATATTTGGATTCACCGGGTTGCCTGGTTGCCAACCAGGAATGCACTTACCCGGAGGAGGTGGCATGATCCAGAAAGTGTAAAAGCCTACTGGAGCATTTGAGGGCATCCGAACCTCGTTCTTACAAGTGTCCTTACCTATTATATAGTAGTCAACTGTATCGCCGACATTCAAATTATAAATGGTATCTCTGAAAATACGATTAGTAACGGGCTGACCTGTTTGTGGTACCATAAATTTCAAAGTCCATGGACCTTTATTAATTCTGTAAAACAGTAAAGCTGAGTCAGCCCTTACGTTGTCTTGAATGCGAATTCCAATGGGATAGTTTCCAGGAGCAAATTGCCCAGCTAAAGGATGATTGTTGTAAGGCGGAGATACACCGAGAGAAAATGTTGCTGTTGGATTATATAATTCGCAGGAAGAAACTTCAACTTTTATATCATCAATAAACCAACCTGCTTTAAGTGCCCGGTTGGGATTACCATCGTTTCCGAATGGAAAAGCACAAACAAAGCGCAACTTAACTTGCGGAAATCCCGTAGTACCACAGGCAAGAGCTGAGATATCAAAAACTTCTTCAACCCACCAGTTATTGGTCGGAAAAGTATTGCCTGAAGGACCGTCCCAAATATTCGTGCTATTGTTAATATTGATTCCGTTGTATGAGAGATCATTGAAGTAGCCCAAGGATCTGTACGACAAGCTCTGACCCAGGTAAATTACATTACCTGGAACAGGTGGCGATGCATTTGGATCGTTAGGGACGAAGGTGGTCCATGTAGCCCCATTGTTTGTGGAAATTTGAATAAGTGCCCTATCAACGAAGAGAATTTTTGCTATGTGTTTGAATGTCAATCGAGCAAAAGTATTTCCAACAGTAGAAAAAGCATTGGTTTCAAAAAATATAGTATCTTGTGAACCGGCAACAGGCTTGGCCGTGTAAGAATTTGGACTTGAAACCTGTAGTTGGTTGTTTGTATTGAAAAGAAATAAAGGTCCAGCTGTACCTGTACCTGCTCCTTTATATGTAGTGCCTTTTATAGTTGCACTATCAAAGTTCTCAAAATAAACGGTATTGATGACAGGCTGGGAATGAACGGATAACGTCAGAAGAAATATGCTACTTAGTATGTGTTTTTTCATTTGCAGTGTTATACTTTTCCGAGAAACAAATATACACATTTACAAGAAAGTTAAAATATTTTGAAAGTGTGCACGAAAAAACAAAACCAAAACAACATTTAAAGTAGGGTTCTAACTGTTTAAAGAGTTTTTAAACAAAAGATTCACCAAGATCCCCTCTACTTCAGCGCGTATCATTACCTGTACCCATTTATTCTAGTCGTGTTTGACCATATCAATAAATCTTTAGAAGACAGAATAACCTAAAGATTCCTAATTCAGGAATAGAAGAATAACCAATAGATCGTAAGTCAGTAGAGTCAATTTTAAGTCTAGGATAGAATTAGAGAAAATCGCCTCGGATGTTTTTTTAAAACACCTTATCTTCTAAAAAATCCACTATTTGATATTTTATCCGAATAACACTTCCTGTCAAAGAAAATCTTTAAACATTGAATACGACAGTAGTTTAGCCTTTGAAGGATTATAGAAAGCCTTTTACTCTGAAAATTTTATTATTTGGAAAAAAAGACTGTAAAGCCACAAATTTTTAATAATTTGAATGAAAAAATTTTTAAGTATCGAAAATTATAGTAAAAAACATTCAAAAAGTATAAGATTTTTCTTAATAAAAACAACTTTTAGAAAATACTAATCGATGCCAGCCTATCGATAGCAAGAATCTATTACCTGAAAATGAGCAAGTCATTTATAAAAATATTTCTACAAAATAAAAATATTTAGTAAATTGATTTTTAAAAGTTTAAATTTAATTTATCCCATTAATATTTAAAATATAATTTTATTAAACTGATTTTTTACAAACGCAACTTTTATGTGATTAATATCACAAATCATTAAGACTTAAAACATATTTTTGACAAAAATTAACTAAAATGAGCACACATTATCAGATTCTTGTTGTAGGAGGCGGAAATGCTGGAATTTCGGCAGCAGCCCAGTTATTGAGAAAGAGATCTGGCTTGAAGATAGGAATTATCGAGCCATCTGACAAACATTACTACCAGCCGGCATGGACTTTGGTAGGCGGTGGTGCCTACAATATGAAGGATACCATCAGAGACCAAAAAGATTGCATGCCTAAAGGGGCCACTTGGATCAAAGATGCAGCAGATTCGTTTGACCCCAACAACAACTTAGTAAAGTGCACCTCTGGTGCTGAGTATACTTACGATGTACTGATACTCGCTCCTGGTATTCAGCTCGACTGGCACAAGATTAAAGGTGCGAAAGAGGCCTTGGGTAAAAATGGTGTAACCACCAACTACATGCCTCAGTATGCACCCTACACATGGGAAACCATCAAAAATTTCAAAGGAGGTAATGCTATTTTTACTAATCCAAACACTCCAATTAAGTGTGGTGGAGCTCCTCAAAAAATTATGTACCTTGCCTCTGATCACTTTAGAAAGAAGGGAATTCTCTCCAAAACCAACGTTCACTTCTATTCAGGAGGCGGTGTAATCTTCGGGGTAGAGAAATACGCTAAAACCCTTTTGGAAGTTGTAAAGCGCTATAACATTAACTTACATTTTAAACACAACTTAGTGGAGATCAAGGGAGATGAAAAGATAGCCATCTTCCAGGGCGTAGATGCCGAAGGCAAAACCATCACTGTTGAACAGCCTTTTGACATGATTCACGTAACTCCACCCCAGAGTGCACCCGATTTCATTAAGCGCAGCCCATTTGCCATTCCCGATACAGCTTGGCCAGCTGATACACCTTGTATACCTGGTCAATTTTCTAAAGATTTCCTTGGTTGGGTAGATGTGGACAAGTACACCTTACAGCACAACAAATATCCCAATGTATTCAGCTGTGGAGATGCCGCTAATACGCCAAATGCCAAGACCGGTGCAGCTATTCGCAAGCAAGTGCCAGTGATGGTTGAGAACATACTTGCTTTTATGGACAAAAAGAAAGCCGAAAGCAAATACAATGGCTACGGTTCTTGTCCGCTTGTAACAGGCTATGGCAAACTCGTATTAGCTGAATTCAATTACGAAAACCAACCCATTGAGACCTTCCCATTTGATCAGTCAAAAGAGCGATGGAGCATGTGGATGCTCAAAAAACACATATTGCCATGGCTCTACTGGAATAAGATTTTAAAGGGTACTGCATAATTCAGTAATTAATAATTCTTTCGGACCCGAATCGCGGCATCGAAAGCGCTCGATTCGGGTTTTTCTTTTTTTGTTCCACACGGAAATAAAGACAAAAGATGTTAGTTAATTTGTTGGTAAAAACGGGGGCATATTCCCATAATTCACATACTCTTTTGCCCTGTAAAACTTATATTTGCGAGTATTGCTTAATCTAAAAAAGAAATTCAGATAACTGAAAATGAGTGAAGTAAAAGATTACGGAGCCGCCAGTATTCAAATATTGGAAGGACTTGAGGCGGTACGCAAAAGACCGGCCATGTACATCGGCGATATTGGCACCAAAGGTTTACACCATCTCGTTTATGAAGTTGTAGATAATTCGATCGATGAAGCGCTGGCTGGTTATTGCAAAAACATAGAAGTCACTATTCACGAAGATAACTCAATCACAGTAAAAGACGATGGTAGGGGAATTCCGGTAGATATACACCCTAAGGAGGGTCGCTCTGCACTCGAAGTAGTTATGACTGTACTGCATGCCGGAGGTAAATTTGACAAAGAATCTTATAAGGTTTCCGGTGGTTTACACGGCGTTGGGGTGTCTTGCGTAAATGCGCTCTCAACACATTTAAAGGCTGAGGTACACAGAGGTGGAAAAGTATATCAACAAGAGTATTCCAGAGGTATTCCCTTATACGACGTAAAAGAAATCGGAGAATCAACCTATAGAGGTACCATTGTCACCTTCAAACCGGACGATACCATCTTTCACGATACAGTATATCAATACAGCATCCTTCAAGCGCGCTTGCGCGAATTGGCTTTTCTTAACAAAGGCATTCGTATAACCCTTACCGACGAGCGTGAACTCGATGAAAATGGCAATGTGCTCTCCGAAACGTTTTATTCCGAAGGAGGTCTTAGAGAATTTGTAGCTTTTATCGATGCCTCTCGGGAAAAATTAATTCCCGAACCAATTTACATGGAAGGCGAAAGAGCCGGAATACCCGTGGAAGTGGCCATGACATACAATACTTCCTTTTCTGAAAACATTTTTTCGTATGTAAACAACATCAATACCCATGAGGGAGGTACTCACCTGGCCGGATTCAGAAGGGCTCTGACGCGTACCTTGAAGAAATATGCCGACGACTCAGGAATCACTGCTAAAGAAAAGGTGGAAATTACCGGTGACGACTTCCGTGAAGGACTCACCGCCGTGATTTCGGTAAAAGTAATGGAGCCCCAGTTCGAAGGACAGACGAAAACCAAACTGGGCAACAACGAAGTAGCCGGCGCAGTAGATCAATTAGTGGGAGAAATGCTCACCAACTATCTGGAAGAGCACCCCAATGAAGCGAAAATGATCGTAAACAAAGTGGTGCTGGCTGCTAAGGCTCGAATTGCCGCCCGAAAAGCGCGCGAAATGGTTCAGCGCAAAAATGTACTGACCGGAACAGGTCTGCCCGGTAAACTCAGCGACTGCTCAGAGACAGATCCAGCAAAATGCGAACTCTTCCTCGTAGAGGGTGACTCGGCGGGCGGAACGGCCAAGCAAGGTAGAGATCGTCGCTTTCAAGCCATTATGCCGCTGAGAGGTAAAATCCTCAATGTGGAAAAGGCTATGAGTCATAAAGTATTTGAAAACGAAGAAATTAGAAATATTTTTACTGCTCTTGGCGTTTCTATTGGCACTGAAGAAGACTCTAAAGCGCTGAACCTAAGCAAACTGCGCTATCATAAAATCATTATCATGTGCGATGCCGATGTGGATGGCAGCCACATCTCAACTTTGATTATGACGTTCTTCTTCCGCTATATGAAGGAACTTATCGAACGCGGACATCTCTACATTGCCTCTCCCCCACTCTATTTGGTGAAAAAAGGCAATAAACAAGCCTATGCCTGGAATGAGGCTCAGCGCGACCAACTCGTTCGCGAATTAGGGGGCGATAAAGAGGGCAGCGTGACCATTCAGCGTTACAAGGGTCTCGGTGAAATGAATGCAGAACAACTGTGGGAAACAACCATGAACCCTGAACAACGTACACTAAAACAAGTAACCATTGAAAATGCAGCAGAAGCTGATCGAATCTTCTCGATGCTGATGGGCGACGATGTGCCCCCGCGCAGAGAATTCATCGAAAAGAATGCTCGATACGCCAAAATAGATGCTTAAAATGTATTTTACTTTGATTGTTGAACCCGGACTTTCGTCCGGGTTTTTTTGTGATAAAAATTATAATTTCACACCATTGGGTTCATCTACTTTTACTTTCTAAAATTCCCATAAAATGCATCACAAAGTAGAACTTTTCTGGAGAGGTGAAGAGACTTTTGATATTCATTTGCCTGATGGCAACACTCTTCTCGTTCAAACAGAATCTTTAGATACCTTTTCTTCAAAAGGATTACGCCCCAAACCCCTCATGCTCGCGTCTCTGGCCGGTTGTACAGCCATTGATGTGGTGATGCTCATGAAAAAAATGAGGCTTGAGGTCGACGCTTTCAAAATTTGTGTCATAGGAGAGCTCACTACAGAACACCCAAAATTCTACAGAAAAGTAGAAGTTCAATACCACTTTATTGGAGCAAATTTGGATGTAGAAAAACTCACTCGATGTGTGAAACTTTCAGAAGAAAAGTATTGCGGTGTGATGCATATGTTTAGACAATTTGCTCAGCTCGAAATTGATATCCATATGCACACTAAGGAAGTACAATCAGATAACCCGTCTAAACTCCTTTGATTTTTTAATCAGAAGCAATGAAAATAAAAAAAACCGCATCCATGGACGCGGTTTTTTTATTTTTTAGTCTCTATATTACAATCCTTTTAGTACTTCGGCCATACGCTTGCCGATTTCGGCTGGTGAGTCAACTACGTGAATACCACATTCGCGCATGATGGCCTTTTTAGCCTGGGCAGTATCGTCTTTGCCTCCTACGATAGCCCCGGCATGTCCCATGGTACGGCCTTTAGGTGCTGTTTCGCCGGCTATGAAGCCTACAACAGGCTTAGTGCCGTTTTCTTTTATCCACTCAGCTGCGAGTGCTTCGTAATTGCCACCGATTTCGCCGATCATTACTATGCCTTCAGTTTCTGGGTCGGCCATCAGCATTTTAACAGCTTCGCGGGTAGGTGTTCCGATTATTGGATCACCGCCAATACCTATAGCTGTGGTAATTCCCAATCCGGCCTTTACAATTTGATCAGCAGCTTCGTAAGTAAGAGTTCCTGATTTTGAAACAATACCGATTGTGCCTTTTTTAAACACAAAGCCCGGCATGATTCCCACTTTGGCCTCCTCTGCAGTGATAACGCCCGGACAATTCGGTCCGATCAACACGCAATCACGGCTTTTGATGTAATTCTTAGCTACTACCATATCCTTTACCGGAATGCCTTCAGTAATGGCTACTATCACTTTGATGCCAGCTTCAGCGGCCTCCATAATGGAATCGGCGGCAAAAGCGGGTGGCACAAAAATGATGGACACATCGGCTCCGGTTTCTCTTACTGCCTGCTCTACGGTGTTGAATACGGGGCGATCGAGGTGCTTTGTACCGCCTTTTCCCGGAGTGACACCACCAACTACTTGAGTGCCGTATTCAATCATTTGAGAGGCGTGAAAAGTACCTTCTTTACCGGTAAAACCTTGAACGATTACTCGCGAATGTTTATTGACCAATACACTCATTTCGACAGAATAGGAATGATTAAGTGGCAACAAATGTAGAAATGAAATAAGGTGGATTAAGATTCCGTATTTGTAAATTGTAAGAAAACAATTCCTTAAATACCCTAAAGATTGATTATCAATGTTTTAAAAAAATCAATTAACTTTCCTTTTGATTTTTTTGCTAAATTTATATATTTATGCAAAAAAAATATATATAAATGGTGTCAAAAATACAATCACCCTGTCCGAGATGCCAGTCAACTCAAGTGGTAAAAGCTGGAGTAGTATCTGAAAGACAGCGATATAAATGCAAATCGTGTGGGTATTACTACACAGTGGCTAAAATGGGTAAAACAATCGATGACTATTACATCATCAAAGGATTGCAACTCTATCTGGAAGGATTGAGCTATCGAGAAATCGAGCGCTTACTTGGGGTTAGTCATGTTACAGTTATGAATTGGGTCAAAAAGTATGGGGTAAAAAAGCTTGAAGACATACGTTATCACCCTTCATATAAAATTTTAAGTCACGCAGAGCTTAAAGATTTTATTGCAGAGAAGGAGAGCATTAAAGGGCATGGCTTAATCATTACAGAAGTTGGGGATAAGTTTATGGTAATAAAATGGGATCGCTTCAGAGATTGATGTATATTATTTACATTTTATATATGTTAAATGTAGTTTAAGAATTCGCCAGGGGTACTTTAGCCATAGAAAACACAAAACCCCTAACACCCAAAACACATGAAAGCACACAAACCCCTCAAAATCATCTTTTTTAGCATGATTCTGAGCCAAGCGGCCTACGGCCAGGGCTCAGAAGAGTACGGATCGGGACTCAAAATCAACATCGATCAAAGCGGTTCGAAGTATGTGCGCTTTATCATTTGGAATCAGATCTGGACCCGTGCTATGGAACTGAATCCGGGCTCAATGGTGAATGGCCAACCTACTACATGGCATTACGACCTGGGTATTCGTAGGGCTCGTATGCTTGCTTATGCTCAAATAAATCACCGCTTTCTCATTTTGACGCACTTCGGCATCAACAACCAAACTTTTATAAACGGTGGTGCTCCGATGGGAGGTATGACTGGTAACGGTGGTACATATACCAGCGGCAAAAAACCGGGTATCTTCTTCCACGATGTATGGAATGAATATGCTGTAATACCCACTGAAAATCCTACAACCAAAAAAGCCAACAAAAACTCCTTGTACATAGGAACAGGATTGCATTACTGGCACGGGGTATCGCGTATGACCAGCGCCAGTACTTTAAACTTCATGGCCGTAGATGCTCCGATCTTCAATTGGTTTACCATTGAATTTGCTGATCAATTTGCTCGCTATTTCGGTGCCTATGCTAAGGGCAAAGTGTTTGATCGCCTTGATTACCGCATTCATATATCTAAACCCTTTGCTACTACATTAGAACTGCCGCGCGCGACTAACGGTACACCTATTCTCGATAGAGCTGTAGAAAACAACTCTGGATCAAACAGCTGGATTAAGTCAGGCTATTTGATGTGGCAATTTCTTGATAAAGAATCAAACGTATTGCCCTTCACTGTGGGTACATATGTTGGAACGAAAAAAGTTTTTAATGTAGGTGCCGGCTTTCAAACAATGCCCAATGCTACGAAACACTACATACTAAGAGGCGAAGACACCGTAGAGCAGAGCAATACAGCTAACGTAGCAGGTGTAGATGTATTTCTTGACATGCCTTTTGGGGGTGCCTCCAATCAGGCCATCACGCTCTATTCGGTGCTGTACAATCACAACTGGGGACCCAATTATTACCGAACTGTGGGTATAATGAATGAAGCCTCTGTTTTAAAAGATCCAAACTACACCGGGCCCGTGAGCATCAATGGATTTGGCAACACCCGTCCACTTGTAGGAACGGGTCAGATTTGGTATACCCAAGTTGGATACTTGCTGCCAAAAAACATTTTGTCAAAAAAGCAAAAGCATTCATTTGATTCCAATGGGCAACCTATCTTAAACCACTACCCAAATACTAAAGCCAGTGTGGATAGACTTCAACTGTTTGGAGCTTACACTTTACACAACTTGCAGCGCATTGGCAATCCAGTACATTCTATTGACCTTGGCCTAAACTATTTCATTGCTGGTCATCATGCGAAAATCACGTTGCAATATTCTGCAAGACCCCACATTCCTGATGGTAACGGCAATCGTCAAGAGGGCTTTAAAAGCGAATTCATCCTTCAAACTCAAGTTTTTCTGTAACCCTTCAAAAACCCAAAACACATGAAAAAGAACGCAACACTCGAAAAGTACTGGAAAGAGAACATCAGTTACCTTTCCATTCTGCTTGTCATTTGGTTTACAGTGTCATACCTGCTGAGCATCGTCTTCGCAGATGCACTTAATGCCGTGCGGATCGGTGGCTTTAAACTTGGATTCTGGTTTGCACAGCAAGGATCGATCTACACCTTTATTGTGCTCATCTTCTTGTATGTGCGCAAAATGAATGAACTAGACAAAAAGTACGAAGTAAACGAAGACTAACCCTAAAACATTAAAGCCATGGATATTTTAACCTGGACCTACATCATCGTAGGAATCACTTTTGCCCTCTACATCGGTATAGCCATTTGGTCGAGGGCCGGATCTACCAAAGAATTTTACGTAGCCGGAGGCGGTGTTTCTCCCTTAGCCAATGGAATGGCTACCGCTGCTGACTGGATGAGTGCAGCCAGCTTCATCTCAATGGCCGGGATGATCAGCTTCATGGGATACGACGGCTCGGTGTATCTGATGGGCTGGACAGGAGGTTACGTATTGTTGGCACTACTACTTGCTCCTTACTTACGCAAATTTGGAAAATTCACAGTACCCGACTTTGTGGGTGATCGTTACTACTCACAAACTGCACGCCTGGTGGCAGTGGTGGCAGCCATATTTATTTCCTTTACCTATGTGGCTGGCCAAATGCGAGGTGTCGGCATTGTATTTAGCCGATTTTTGGAGGTAGATATCAATACCGGCGTAATCATAGGTATGGTGATTGTGCTCTTCTACGCTGTGCTCGGTGGTATGAAGGGCATCACGTACACACAGGTGGCACAGTACTGCGTTTTAATCTTCGCCTACATGGTGCCGGCAATATTTATAAGTCTTCAACTGACGGGCAACGTGCTTCCGCAGCTGGGATTCGGCAGCACGCTTTCAGACGGCACCTATCTGCTCGACAAGCTCGATGGACTGCTCACCGAATTGGGATTTAATGCCTATACCGACGGCAGCAAACCCATGATCGATGTGCTTTTCATCACTGCTGCTCTCATGGTAGGTACTGCCGGTTTGCCGCACGTGATTGTGCGCTTTTTCACCGTGCCCAAAGTGCGCGATGCACGCAAGTCTGCCGGATATGCCTTGGTATTCATAGCTATTTTGTACACCACAGCTCCAGCCATTGGTGCTTTTGGCATGTATAATATGATCAACAACATCAACGATAAGCCAGTCGATCAGCTTCCAGCTTGGGTGGGCAACTGGGGAAAAACTGGCCTGATTAAATATGAAGATAAGAATGGCGATGGCAAAGTGCAGTATCGCAAAGACCCCTCGTCCAACGAGCTCACCATCGATAAGGACATTATGGTGCTAGCCAATCCTGAAATTGCCCGTCTACCAAACTGGGTAGTTGGTCTGGTAGCCGCTGGAGGTCTTGCTGCAGCCTTAAGTACTGCCGCCGGCTTGCTTCTGGTGATTTCTACTGCCTTTAGTCGCGACCTTCTCAAGAATGCCATCGCTCCAAAGATCAGCGAAAAGAAGGAGTTGCTCTCAGCTCGTATTGCTTCCGTCTTTGCTGTGGTAATTGCCGGATATTTTGGCATCAATCCTCCAGGTTTTGTGGCTCAGGTAGTAGCCTTTGCCTTTGGTCTTGCTGCGTCTTCCTTCTTCCCGGTCATCATAATGGGCATCTTCTCTAAGCGCATGAACAAAGAAGGAGCAATTGCAGGAATGATCTCGGGTTTGGTGTTTACGCTCTCTTACATCGTTTATTTTAAATTCATCAATCCTGAAGCAAATACACCTGACAACTGGTTGTTTGGCATCTCTCCCGAAGGTATAGGCACTCTCGGTATGGTAATGAACTTTTTGGTGGCTTTTGTGGTCAGCAAGTTTACACCTGCTCCACCGCTACACATTCAAGAGCTGGTAGAAGATATTCGAATTCCCAAAGGTGCTGGTGAAGCTCATGCTCACTAAATAATTCGGGAAGCACAAGCTTGTGCTTCCCATTTTTTCTAAATACCTTTTTAATATGGACCGTTCAGAACGTAATTTTTACTTAATCCTTTTAGCCATAGGCGGATTTCTGCTTTGGAATTACCCATTAGTAACTTCAGCGATGAATATCGAGGAAGTATGGAAGAAAATGTTGTACTTTTTCGGTAGTTGGGTTGTAATCGTTTTTCTGACAATAAAATTGACTAAATCAAAAACCTCGGAATAATAGCGAGTCCATGAATACAGCTATTGTCATAGTCAGCATGGCCCTTTACTTAAGCTTGCTCTTTGGCATAGCTGCATTCATTGATCGTCGAAAGACACTTGCAGTCTTGCTCTCCTCCAGTCCATACATTTATTCGTTAAGCTTAGCCGTGTATTGCACCGGGTGGACATACTTCGGTTCCGTTGGCCGTGCTGCAAGTGGCAATTTAGATTTTTTGACCATTTACCTCGGCCCAACAATAATAGCTGTAACGATGCCTGTGGTGTACAAAAAGATGCTGAGAATAAGCAAATCACTAAAAATCAATACTGTATCTGATTTTATTACAACACGCTACGGCAAGGGAATAGCTACAGGAAATCTTGTGGCCCTCCTTACCGTACTCGGCATAGTGCCCTACATTGCTTTACAGATTCGGGCTATTTCTTTGGGCTACCAAGCCATAACGGCTTTTGATACCCCTACCCATACGAATCCATTGCCACTATTCCGCGATCCGGCCTTGTATCTAACCGCATTGCTCGGGCTGTTTACTGTCCTTTTCGCCACCCGTCGCATTGCTACATCAGAGAAGAATGCCGGTCTTGTTGTTACCATCGCATTTGAATCGCTTATTAAGCTCTTAGCCTTCTTACTTGTAGGTCTGGTTGTGACGTTTTATGCCTTCGAACCGGGAATCGACGGTCAGCTTAGCGATATAGAACGCTATTTTTCGAAAGCAAATGCAGAGCTTTCAACCGAATATTTCAGCTGGTTTGCCATGATGGTGTTTTCAGCATTGGCTTTTTTGATGCTGCCGCGCCAGTTTGAAATGGGCATTGTGGAAAACGACAATGAGGGCCAGTTACATAAAGCCGCATGGCTTTTTCCTCTTTACCTTTTGCTCATCAATCTTTTTGTAGTGCCCATAGCTGCCGCGGGCAACAAATGGTTACCCGATCAAAATTCTGAACTGTACATATTGGCCCTGCCTTTAAAATTTGATATGCCCGGATTAGCTCTTTTTACGTTTATCGGCGGTTTTTCGGCAGCTACAGGTATGATCATCGTAAGTACGGTTGCTCTAAGCCGTATGCTGAGCAACAACATTTTAATTCCCGCCTTTATCCGTCATGAAAGGTTAAAGCAACTCTTTCCTGCCGAAAATCGTATACCCATCTATACCCGCCGTATCTCAATCATGGCCATCCTCGCTTTGGCCTTTTTGTACTATCGATTTTTATCAGGTAAATACTCTCTGGTATCCATTGGACTAATCTCCTTTGCTGCAGTATCTCAGTTTGCAGTAAGTGCCATTGGAGGCATGTACTGGAAACAAGCCAATAAGCGAGGTGCCATAGGTGGTTTAATTGCCGGCTTTTTTATATGGTTTTACATCCTTCTGTTGCCCTCCTTCGTTTCGCCAGAGGGTATTAAAGCATTTGAAGCTGCTTTGGCTTCAATGGGTTTAAGCTTTCTATCGCCTTTACAGTTTATGGGAATGTCTGATGTTTCCCCCATAGGCATTGCATTTTTCTGGAGTATGTTGCTGAATGTGGGTCTCTTCGTAGTGCTTTCTCTGCGATATAAACCCGATTTATCAGAGGTTAATCAAGCAGAAATTTTTACACAGATTTTTAAATACGGTTCTGCTGTAGAGCAGTCGGTTGTATGGAAAGGCTCTGTAAAGGTGCGCGACGTAAGGCAGCTGCTGGAGCGCTTTTTAGGCAAGCATCAAACGGATGCAATTATCCGTCAGTTTGTGTACAGATACAACGATATTTCTATGATCGATGATTCACCAGCCGATGCTCGACTTGTGAATTATGCGGAGAAATCACTTGCAGCGGTAATCGGAAGCAGTTCAGCGCGACTGCTTATCAGCTCCATCGCAAGAGAAGAAAAAATTACCCTCGATGAAGTGGTAGAAATTTTAAAAGAATCACAAGAACTCATCAGACTGAATAAAGAACTAAGACGAGCCTCCGAACAACTGCAAAATGCCACTACCGAACTGCAAAAAGCCAATAAACGCCTGCGGGAACAAGACGAACGCAAAGACGAATTTCTATACACCGTTACGCACGAACTGCGCACACCCCTTACTGCTATAAAATCGCTGGTAGAAATATTATGCGATAATCAAGATTTGCCTGATGACGTAAGACAACAGTATCTGGTAACCATAAGTCGCGAAACAGACCGAATGAGCCGCCTCATCGCACAAGTATTAGACCTCGAAAACTTTGAAAGCGGAAAACACAAGCTGGAAATCGATAAATTTAATATTAGTGAGGTAATTCAAGAATGTATACACAGTTTAGAAGAAATTTTCAATCAGAAAAATATCGTTGTGCGCACTGATTTAGCACGTCTGCCCGAAATATGGGGCGACCGCGACCGAATCACTCAAGTAATCCTGAATTTGCTCAGCAATGCTATCAAATACTGTTCACCTGAAAAAGGTGAGATTTTAATATCTGGTTATGTAATTGACAATCAGATTAAAATCAATATTTCAGACAACGGACCGGGCGTAAAGCCAGAGCTTCGCCAAGTTATTTTTGAAAAATTTTATCAAGCTCCAAACCAGACCATACGGAAGCCTAAAGGCTCAGGTCTAGGATTAGCCATCAGTAAAAAGATCATTCAGCTGCATCGCGGACGCATTTGGGTAGAAGATTCAGACCAACTTTCCGGTGCTCGGTTTTGCATTACTTTACCTATTCATTATCAGCATCATGACTAATTCTGACATTAAAATACTGATAGTTGACGACGAACCAGCCATCATAATGTCACTTGACTTTCTGATTCGAAAGGCTGGTTATCAACTCTTTATTGCACGCAACGGCCAAGAAGCCCTTGATATAGCTGCTTCTGAACATCCACATATCGCAGTTCTCGACATTATGATGCCCGATGTAGATGGTTTCGAGGTATGCCGTCGCATCAAAGCACAACCTGACACCTCTGATGTACGCATCATTTTCTTATCTGCTAAAAGCAAGCAAGAAGACGTTGAGCGCGGATTGGCAATGGGAGCTGATTTTTACATCACCAAGCCCTTCTCAAACAAACATTTAATGGAAAAAATCAAGCTACTCGCCGACGCCATTCAACATAAACAAACTGAAGATCAAGATACTAACAAAAAACTTTAAGTATAACCCCAAAAACCCCCAACACCATGATGAACTTTCGAATATCATCGCCCGAACAGTATGAAGTAACCTACCGCCGTAGCGTAGAAGACCCTGAAGGCTTCTGGGATCAAATTGCAAAAGAATACCACTGGTTTGAACCCTGGCATAAAACCCTCGAATGGGAATTTTACACGCCTTCGGTCAAGTGGTTTATTGGAGGCAAAACAAACATCACGTACAACTGCCTAGACCGCCATTTGAAAAAGCGCGGCAACAAACTCGCCCTTATTTGGGAACCGAATGACCCAAAGGAAAAATTTGTGCGTCTTACGTATCGCGAACTGTATGAACGTGTAAATCAATATGCCAATGTGCTAAAGCGCAACGGAATAAAGAAAGGAGACCGCGTGGCAATTTACATGCCCATGATTCCTGAGCTGGCTATCGCTGTACTGGCTTGTGCGCGCATTGGTGCTGTGCATTCGGTTGTATTTGCTGGCTTCTCAGCAGTTTCACTAGCCGATAGAATTAAAGATGCCGGAGCAGTGGCCGTTCTCACCAGCGACGGGCTTAACCGCGGTGCCAAGCAAATACCAGTAAAACGTGTAGTGGACGAAGCAATCGCTATGGGATGCGACACCGTGAAACGTGTAATTGTAACCGAACGCCTTGGCTGGGCTGTAAATATGGTGGAAGGTCGCGATGTGTGGCTTCACGAAGAACTACAGCATGTTGGCAAAGAATGTCCTCCCGAACCTATGGATTCTGAAGACATGCTCTTTATCCTCTACACCTCAGGCTCTACTGGCAAGCCCAAGGGTGTGGTTCACACAGTAGGCGGATACATGGTGTATGCAGGTTATACCTTTCTGAACGCCTTTCAGTACGAAGAGTCAGACGTTTTCTGGTGCACAGCTGATGTAGGTTGGATTACAGGGCACACATACCTCATCTATGGCCCACTGCTCAACGGTGCAACTACCTTAATGTTTGAAGGTGTACCCACCTACCCCGATGCAGGTCGCTTTTGGCAAGTCATTGACAAATACGGCGTTAACATCTTTTACACTGCCCCCACAGCTATTCGATCGCTGATGGCAGCAGGGCTCGATCACGTACTTTCCTACTCGCTCGACTCCTTGCGCGTGCTCGGCTCTGTAGGAGAACCCATCAACGAAGAAGCCTGGAACTGGTACCATATTCACGTGGGCAAGGAGCGCTGCCCTGTAATTGATACCTGGTGGCAGACAGAAACCGGCGGCATCATGATATCGGCTCTTGCCGGCATTTCCAAACTCAAACCTGCCCATGCCGGACAACCCTTGCCCGGAATTCAGCCAGTGTTGCTCGATGCCGATGGACGCGAAATCGAAGGAAACGACGTAGAAGGTTACCTCTGCATCAAGCACCCATGGCCAAGTATGCTGCGTACTACCTTCGGAGACCACGAGCGCTGTCGTCAGACCTATTTCTCAGCTTTTAAAGGGTATTACTTTACCGGCGATGGTGCCCGTCGCGATGAAAATGGCCTCTATCGCATCATCGGCCGTGTAGACGATGTGATTAATGTAAGCGGACACCGATTTGGTACTGCTGAAATCGAAAATGCAATAAACCTATGCAAAAAAGTTGTAGAATCAGCTGTAGTAGGCTACCCACACGAAATCAAAGGCCAAGGCATCTACGCCTTTGTAGTTACAGCTGAGCCAGTAACAAATCCCGACCTGGTAGAAGCTGAAATCATCGAATCGGTAGTAGCGGCTATTGGCAAGATCGCCCGTCCAGACAAAATTCAATTTGTATCAGGCTTGCCTAAAACGCGCTCAGGCAAGATTATGCGTCGCATCCTGCGCAAGGTGGCCGAGGGTGACATCAGCAATTTGGGCGATACCACAACCCTACTCGATCCGGCAGTTGTCGACGAAATAATCGAAGGAGCAAAGACAGTGAAAGTAAGTCAATAAATCTTTATTACTGAATGAATATCAAATAATTAAAAATAAGGCCGTCGATAGTGGCGGCCTTTTCTCTTTTTAAACAGCGTTTAAATCTTCGAGCTGTCTGTTTAACTGTACTAGAGTTAAATTTTGATTTCAATTGAGAAATACCTTCAAATCAGGTATTTGAGAGAGCTCGTACACGATAGCTCGATTGATTTTTACTTTCATCTTAGAAAGGGTATGAACACTAATCCCCGAATTATCATCTTCGATAATAAAGCGCAAGGCCTTGTCTCCTGGATTTTTAGAAAGGGTTTTGTACACGCTCGCAATCACATCTTCTTCAAGACTTTCAGGATTGACATAGATGTTCAATCGCTGAGCCTTAGCGCTCAGTTCAGTTACAGGTTCGATGTTGGTAATATCGATGTAAGGTTGCCCGACTTGACCGTCGTTTCGTTGAAAAGGTGGTTTTATAAGTGCAGTAACCAGCACTACCTGAGCGTTTTGTACAAAGTGGCCAAATTTATTGTATGCCTGACTGCGCAATCTAAACGTATAGGTACCCTCGTAATCCATGAGTTCGAAACGACAGGTACGCTCGCCATTCCGGTCTTCGTCGAGAATGTAATTATTCACAATTCCAAGCACTCGTATTTCCTGGTTTACAAAATTTTCGAGCTCTGCCAGCGCTGCAGTGGTAGTGTTGGCAAAACTTTGAAATTCAATTCTGTAATCGTCTAAGGGATGCCCTGAAAGATACAGACCATTGATTTCAGCTTCGCGTTGTAAGGCATAGTAAGTAGACCATGGCTCTGCCGAAGGTATTGCAGGCTTTTGTATGCTCTCGCTCATCAGGTCGCCAAAGAGCGACATCTGCGCCTGCGCCATGGCATTTTTAAAGGATTGGCCGTACTTGAGAAGCGTTTCGATGAAAGACTTGCCGTCTCCTCCCTCAAAGAAAGTTGCTCTATGACATTCCGAAAAATCGTCGAAAGCCCCACCTAATGCCAGCGATTCCATCACCTTCTTGTTAATGGTGCGCTGATCTACCCTTTCTACAAAGTCAAAAATGGACTTAAAAGGCCCGCCTTTTTGGCGCTCTTCGATGATGTTTTGCGCGGCACCTTCGCCCACACCTTTCATTCCGGCGAGTCCAAAGCGTATTTCGCCGTTGGCGTTCACTGAGAAGTTCATATCACTTTCGTTCACGCTCGGGCCGAGAATGGGAATTTTATGCCGGCGACAGTCTTCCATGTAAAAGCTTATGGTCTTAACGTCGTTTTGATAATGTGTAATGGTGGAAGCCATAAACTCTGCCGGATAGTGTGCCTTCAGATAGGCAGTTTGCACTGCGAGCACCGCATAACACGTAGCATGCGATTTGTTGAACGCGTAAGAGGCAAAAGCCTCCCAGTCAGTCCAGATTTTTTCCAATTTATCGATAGGAAAACCCTTGGCTGAGGCCTGGTCTATGAACTTAGGCTTCATCTTGTCGAGCACGGCTTTCTGCTTTTTACCCATTGCCTTGCGCAAGACGTCAGCCTCGCCCTTGGTGAAGCCAGCTAATTTTTGTGAAAGCAGCATCACCTGCTCTTGATACACGGTTACACCATAAGTCTCACGGAGATACTCCTCCATTTCTGGCAGATCGTACTCGATAGGCTTTCGGCCATGCTTGCGGTCGATAAAGTCAGGGATGTATTCCATCGGGCCGGGCCTATAAAGCGCTACCATCGCGATTATATCTTCGAAGGTAGTAGGTCGTAACTGTCGTAAATACTTCTGCATACCTGGCGATTCCAGCTGGAATACCCCGATTGTATCACCCGTTTGGAAAATACGCTCATATGTAATTGGGTCGTCGAGAGGAATTTGATCGGGATCGATGTCGATGCCGAAGCGCTTTTTAATCATCCTACATGCGTCTTTAATGATGGTTAGGGTCTTCAGCCCAAGGAAGTCCATCTTAAGCAGGCCGGCAGATTCCACAATGTTGTTGTCAAACTGGGTACACCACATGTCTGAATCTTTGGCGCGAGCTACCGGCACCAGATTTCGCACATCGGTAGGTGTAATGATGACTCCACAGGCATGAATACCTGTGTTTCGAAGAGCACCTTCGAGCTTCTCAGCCATGCGCAGCACTTTGCCTTCGAGCTTATCAGAGTTGTAGAGTTGTCGTATTTCCAAAGCGCCGGGCAGCTCGTTGCTTCGCAAGCGCTCTCGTAGGTCTTTTTCGTCGATTTTAAAGAGCTCACTCAAGGAAAGCGACGAAGGCACTTTTTTCGAAAGCGCATTGACCTCTGAGGGAGAAAGTCCCAGCACACGACCACAGTCGCGCACAGAGCTCTTGGCCGCCATTGTGCCATAAGTTATAATTTGGGCCACCTGATTGGCTCCATATTTATCCATTACGTATTTGATAACTTTTTCTCGGCCTTCGTCGTCGAAGTCCGTATCGATATCGGGCAAGCTCACGCGTTCCGGATTGAGAAAGCGCTCAAAAAGCAAGTTGTACTTAATGGGATCGACATTGGTAATGCCAATGCAATACGCCACTGCCGAACCGGCTGCCGAACCTCTACCCGGCCCCACAATTACTCCCATCTCACGTGCTGCCCTACAAAAGTCACTCACGATCAAAAAGTATCCAGGATAGCCGGTCTTTTCAATAGTTTCGAGCTCAAAGTCGAGCCTCTCGCGTATTTCGTCGGTCAAAACTGGATAGCGCTTCTTAGCTCCTTGGTAGGTCAAGTAGCGCAAGTAGCGATTTTCCCCGCGCTTTCCACCGTCTTTTTCGTCTTCCGGATCTTTGAATTCATCCGGTATTTCAAATTTAGGTAAAAGCACCTCGCGCTTTAGGTCGTAATTCTCTACTTTTTCGGCGATCTCAGCCAGGTTGTAAAGTGCCTCAGGCAGGTCAGCGTACAGTTCTGCCATCTCATCGGGTGTACGGAAATAATAGGAATTTACCGTGTAGCCGAAGCGAAAACCCCTCCCCTTGCCAATCGGGTTTGACACCAGATTTCCATCGCGCACACAAATGAGGGCATCGAGCAGTTCAAACTCATCTGGGTTCAAGTAAAAATTGTTGTTAGTGGCTACCACTTTTACACCGTGCTCGCGTGCCAATTCGAGCATTATTTGGTTTACGTGTTGCTCCTCCTCCAATCCATGGCGATTCAGCTGTATGTAAAAATCATCGCCAAACTGTTCCTTCCACCAGAGCAAAGCCTCTTCAGCAGCTTTTTTTCCTTGGCTTAATATCAGTTGAGGTATTTCGCCTTGTAGTGTCCCTGACAAGGCAATCAGATGCTCTTTATATAGCGAGATGTGTTTCTTATCAATTCGGGGATTGTAGTAAAAGCCTTCTGTGTTGGCTATCGACACCAACTTCGAAAGATTTGCATAGCCAGATTTGTTCTTAGCATAGAGCACAATACGCGGGTTTCGCTCGTGGTATGCTTTGGCAGTTATGTCGTTCACCAGTTCGAGCTCACAACCGATGATGCCTTTTATTTTCTGATCATCAGGCCTGCTGGTATTTATCTCTTTAAGTTTTGACATAAACTGAAATGCTGCCATCATATTCCCCGTGTCGGCTATTCCTACTGCGGGCAAATTCATCTCAGCTGCCTTTTGAACCAGATCGCTCACCTCAATGGTCGATGAGAGAATGGAAAACCGGGACTTGTTGAAGAGGTGAAAAAACCCTCCCAATTTTCCAGCATCCACGGTGGCTATAGTTTCTGGCTCAACTACCACAGGTGCTGTTGATACCTCTGCACTTGCCTTTTTCAGGCTCTGGTGCGTCAAGCCCCAAAGTGCAAAGGGTTGAGGCTTGTACTTTAAGAATTCATTTAAATACCCCTTTGGCTTATTCAGCTGAAGCTCAGAATAGTGTTTACGTCGAATTAGCTCGAAGAAGCAGCGAGCCGTAGCCTCTACATCGGCTGTAGCGTTGTGTGCCTCTGCAAAGGTTTCACCAAACAAGTAGGTGTACAGCTCTGTAAGGTTCGGAAATTTAAACTTCCCCCCCTTGCCGCCGGGCAATTTAGTGAGTAGAGCCGTTGCTTCATCGCAAGTATCTAGGCGCTTTTTAGAGGTGAGCAGCTCGTAGTTAAACCCATATCGGTAGAGCTCAGAGGCAATTACGTTGATGTCAAACTGAAGGTTGTGACCGGCAATTACATCTGCTTTTGCCAAAACGTCTAAAAACTTTTGGTACACTTCTAGGGCTGGCTTACCTACCCTTCGGGCTAATTCGGTAGAAATGCCGTGCACGCGCTCCGCATCGTAGGGCACCTCCCAGTCATCGGGATAGATAATTATGCCCTGGTGTTCCAGCAGATTGCCCCATTCGTCATGAAGCTGCCAAGCTATCTGCACTACACGCGGCCAATTGTCGAGCTGCGTAATTGGCGCGTCCCATCTTTTAGGAAATCCTGTGGTTTCGGTATCAAAAATGAGAAACATCTGAAAGTCAGTATTTTTTATATATAAAATTGAAAATCAATTATATCGATTAATATAAGACTTTCCCGCGTGAAGCGAGGTAAAGATTTTTCAACACCTGTTAAATCTGTTTTTTCATGAAAACGAAGCCAATACTTGCGATGAACTTTCAGGCCACATTTCGCACAAAAAACATTCAAATTCTTAGGATTATGAGCAACACAATATTTTAAAATTCATTCGAATACTTCAAGTGTATTAAAACATAAAAATCCTTTCTAACGCTTGAAGAGACTGTGCCTACCTTCCATTTTATGGCATTGTGTAATCTTTTATGAAAATGTAAATTACTTACGTTCAAAAGCCACCTTTTTTTAACTTCTCGCTAAAGATCGAAAATCCGTACCTGTGGGATTTTGAAACAGTTCCAAATCAAAATACCGCACAGCTGCGATCAAGTGGTCGAAAATATCAGCTTGTAGCGTTTCGTACTCGAGCAGGGCGGTATGTGTAGTAAAGCAATAAATCTCCAGAGGCAGACCATTTTCAGTAGGCTGCATATGCCGAACCAGTATTGGCTCAGCCGTTGATATATCGGGTTTACTTCGAATGTAGGCTAGGGCATACTGCCTGAATACACCGAGATTTGTCATTTGCCGGCCATTGATGGGGTGCGATGTATCGATGTTGTTTGCCTTGTTGTACTCTTCGATCAGTCGAAGTCGCTCTTCAATGTAAGGAGTTATGAGCTGAAAACGCTTAAAGCGCTCTATCATCTCCTGATTGCAGATTTTTACCGTATTCATATTGATGTAGAGGGAGCGCTTGATGCGACGAACACCGGCGCTCTGCATACCCCTCCAGTTTTTAAAACTGTCAGAAATAAAGGCATAGGTCGGAACAGTGGTAATTGTCTTATCCCAGTTCCTGATTTTTACTGTGGTCAGATTTATTTCAATAACTTCACCATCGGCTCCGTACTTATCTACCGTTACCCAATCGCCTACTTTCAATAGTTCGTTTGCCGATATCTGTATCGATGCTACCAGTCCTAAAATGGTGTCTTTAAACACCAAAAGCAGCACAGCCGTAAGAGCACCTAACTTCAGGAGGATGCTGTTGAAATCTGAACCAGTAATAATGGAAATCAGAACAATACCTCCTCCAATATAATTGATAATGGCAGCTACCTGCAGATAACTTTTTACGGGCTTGTCTTTGTATTTCTCAATGCCCATAAAGATCACTTCAAGTGCCCTCAGAAATCTGTGCACTACACTCACGATGAGCACCACTACGTAAATCTTGATGCTCGCCTCCACCACTTTGGTCATAAAGGCATAATTGCGCAGCAGCAGAGGCAGCGAGTAGTAGGCTATAATAGCCGGCACCAGATTCGCCAAACCATTAAAAACCCTCTTTTCAAGTAAAATATCGTCGAATTGCGTTTCGCTACGCGATACAATTCGGTGTAAAACGCGCAGCAGCAGCCGCTTGCTTATCAAATAGGCAAAGCCGGTAATAACAAACAGTATCCCTAAATCAATCAGCAGTATTACAAAATCAGCTACTTCGGGCGAGAGGTGTAATAAACGAGCCAAGCGGTCGGTTACAAAGTCCAATTCTTCGATATTCATAAACCATTCGGCTATGAGCATAGAGGTTCAATTTTTTTGTGCAAAGTTGCTTTACTTTGACTGGTCTATCGTTAAGAGAGCCTAAAATGAAAAAGGTTGTTTCAAAATCGCCCATCACGGTTGAAAAGCACACCATCACTTCAAAAAATCTTAAACGCGAGGTGCGCATCGATTTTTATGTACCTGAGCACAAAGGAACTCTTGGCTTACTGCTGATGAACGATGGACAGGATGCTGAAGCCTTGCATCTCAAAAGCGAATTAGAAACCTTTTTTCGCAACCACCCCCATAAAACACCTCTCACCGTAGGCATACACGCAGCTGACCGACTGCATGAATACGGCACCACTTACAGTGCTGATTACATGAAGCGAGGCAAAGGTGCTGGTGCCTATCATAAATTTATACTTAATGAACTGCTCCCCATGATCTACAATACCTTCGACATCACAAGCGACCGTTCAAAACGCGCTGTTATGGGCTTTTCGATGGGTGCACTGTCGGCTTTCGACCTTGTGTACCAAAATCCCAGTGTATTTGGTCTGGCAGGCTGTTTCAGCGGGTCTTTCTGGTGGCGTAAAAAGGCGTATTTCAGAGGTTTTGACGAAAAAAAAGACCGAATCATCCACCGCATGGTGCGCAAACAGGGTTACAAGCCCGGCCTTCGATTTTGGTTTATGGCAGGCACACGCGAGGAAGAAGATGACCGCAACAACAATGGGATAATCGATGTAATTGACGACCAGCTCGATCTCATTGCTCAACTCTGCTGCACAGGCTACAAACCCTATTACGATATCCACTATTTAGAAATAGAAGATGGCCAGCACAACCATGAGTCCTGGAAGTTGGGCATCCAGAACTTTTTAGAATGGGGATTTTGCAAAAGAAGAACGGAAGGTTACTTGCTCAAGAAATAGGCAATTACCAGAATTAGTACAATTGCACCAATGACAAGTAATTTCTCAGCCAATTCGTTTTCTTGAGTATCTGACGAGGCAGAGACATTTTTTGGACGCAGCCTTCCGATACTACTTCTGCGCTTTTTGTCTCTGGAATGCATAGTAGACTAAGTTTAAATTGCAACAAATTTACACAATTAATCAGTTAAAAACGAGATTTTGAAAATCTTTATTAAAAAGTTTTGAACAACTAATAGCTTAATTTCAAGAATATCAATAATTTAAAAACAATCTTTTTTATTGAAAATTTCCTTTATTTTGTTTTCACCACTTAAGTTTCAACCAAAATGCCCGAAAGAACCGGTGATAAAGTCATCTTTTCATTGCTGGAGGTGTGCAACAGCATAAAGAAAACACTCGATACACGCTACACATCTCGATTTTGGGTACGGGCTGAGCTCATGAAACTCAACTACTACAAATACAGCGGCCACGCATACCCCGATCTTGTGCAAAAAGACGATGGCAGAATAGTAGCACAGCTGAAAGGGATTATTTGGAAAAGCGATTTATTAAAAATTCAATCCGCCTTTCAACGCAATGTCAATCAACCTCTTACTGAAGGCATCGAAATACTATTTGAAGCCTCTATTACCTACGACGCCGTTCATGGTTTAAGCCTGCGCATACACCAAATCGACACCACATTTAGTCTAGGACTTATTGAAAAAGAAAAAATTCAAACCATCGAAAGGCTGAAAAACGAAGGCATTTTTGAGGCGAATAAAAACAAGTCAATACGCGAGTTACCAAAAAATGTGGCAATCATTTCCGTAGAAACCAGTAAGGGTTGGGCTGACTTCAGGCAAGTAATCGAACCTTACATATCCTATTACGGGCTTTTCTTCATGATGTTTCCCGCCTTACTTCAAGGCGAAGGTGCGGTAAGTTCCATTCGCGAACAGTTGCGAAGGATTCAAAGCGTAGCAAAAGAGTTCGACATGGTCATGATCATTCGCGGGGGCGGTGGCGAAGCAGGCCTGTCTTGCTACAATAATTACGACCTCTGCCACGACATTGCAACATTCCCTATTCCCGTGCTTACCGGTATAGGCCATTCCACTAACCTCACTGTGGCTGAAATGGTAGCTTATTACAATGCCATTACGCCCACTGCCCTTGCCGAGTATTATCTAAACATTTTTAAAACCCGAGAATCCGAATTGGTCTGGACGGCTGACAGTATCAGTAAATACACTTCATTACATATCCAACAGCAGAAGAACCATCTCAACAATCTGTTGACACACCTAAAGAATTCCAGCACCCGACAACTTTCATCGATGAAGTCAGCCATCGAACAAACCGTTGAAAACATGCATCTATCAACTCAACAAGTTTTTCAATGGCATACATCAACTCTAACCGAAGCCATCGAAAAAATCCAAAAAAATTTCGTCGCCTACGTATCTAACCAGCAAAAGGAGTTACAAACCATAACGCGAATTATTCGCATTCAACATCCAGAAAACATTTTAAAAAAAGGCTATGCGTACCTTTTGGCCGGAGAAACAGCCATCAAAAGCGTTTCTCAATTATTTAAAAACCAAGAAATAACCCTTGTATTAAAAGACGGTAGAGCTTTAGGCAAGATTCTACACGTCGAAAAAAACACGACAAATGAGCAAGAAAAAGAAGAAACAAGAACCGATAATTGACTACACTGAACTCAAAGAAAAAATACTGAGAACACTCAGCATAGAAGCCGGCAGGCCTCTGAATCACAGACAAATTAGCGCCAGGATTGGCATTACCTCAAAAAACGTCAGGCAGCATATAAGACAATGCCTCGACGAGATGGTAGGAGAAAAGCTCATCGAATCACCTGCCGATGGCAAGTACTTATATCGTCCAAAAGCTCACACTGTTACTGGAGTTATTGAAATAACTTCAGCTGGCCACGCCTATTTAATTCCCGACCCAGAACCCGATGGATCACGAAGTCGCGACATATTTATCCATCGCGATAGCCTTAACCACGCCTTCAACGGCGACAGAGTAGAAGTAGCCATATATGCTTACCTAAAAAAAGGATTGCCACACGGTGAAGTGGTCTCAATAGTCGAGCGAGCCAAAAAAGAATTTGTAGGTACCTATGTAGCAGCCGGAAAAAAATATGGCTTCGTAGTGCCCGACAACAAAAAAGTCTACACCGATTTTTACATCGTCGAAGAGTTCCGAAATGGAGCTCAAGACGGCGACAAAGTCGTTGTTCAGCTCACCGATTGGCCTGAGCTGGCAACAAGTCCATTTGGCAAGATTGTAAAAGTACTCGGCCAGCCGGGTGATCACGAAACAGAAATTCACGCAATTCTCGCTGAATTTGACCTACCTTACGAATTTCCTCCAGATGTAGAGCGCGAGGCTGAGCAAATTCCCGAAACACTGGACCCAAAAGAAATCGCTCGCCGAAAAGACATGCGTGGCATCACCACCTTTACGATCGACCCCACCGATGCTAAAGACTTCGACGACGCCCTCTCGCTTCGCAAGCTCGACAACGGACGTTGGGAAGTAGGAGTGCACATAGCCGATGTCACCTACTACGTAAAACCCGGCTCCAGACTCGACGAGGAGGCCTACCGCAGAGGCACTTCAGTCTATTTAGTTGACCGCGTAGTGCCTATGCTTCCGGAAAAGTTATCCAATTTCCTATGCTCCCTTCGCCCAAACGAAGACAAATTTTGTTTTTCTGCCATTTTCGAAATGGATGAAAACGGACAAGTTTTTTCAAAGTGGTTTGGCCGGACGATAATACATTCAAACCGAAGATTTACCTACGAAGAAGCTGAAGAAATCCTCAAAACTGGCAAAGGGGATTTTTCTGCTGAACTAGCCACACTAAATCAGATTGCCAAAAAGCTGAGAGCAGCTCGCTTTAAGGCAGGCTCTATCGGCTTCGACAAATCGGAAATAAAATTCCAATTAGACGATAAAGGTAACCCTACCGGCGTGTATCAAAAATCTATTGGTGACAGCAATCATCTAATAGAGGAATTTATGCTATTAGCCAATAAATACGTGGCGATGGAAGTCGGTCGCACTCCTGAAGGCAAAGCATCAGGCAGAACGATGGTATATCGCGTACACGACGATCCAGACCCTGACAAACTCCTTGAACTTCAAAATTTTGTGTCCAAATTTGGTTACAGACTCAATATTTCGAGCAGACGGCAAATAACTAATACCATGAACGCCATGCTCGAAGCAGTGAAAGGAAAACCAGAACAAAATCTGATCGAAACCTTAGCCATTCGATCAATGGCAAAGGCTGTTTACAGCACAAAAAACAGAGGCCACTACGGGCTGGGCTTCGAATATTACACGCACTTTACCTCACCCATACGCCGATATCCCGATGTAATGGTGCATCGAATACTGCAAATGCACCTCGAGGGTCGTGAAGCCAAAAACCGCAACGAATGGGAAGAGCGCTGCAAACACGCTTCGCTTCGCGAAAAACTCGCAACTGATGCCGAACGAGCCTCAATAAAATATATGATGACAAAATACCTTATGGACAAGATGGGCCAGGTATTCGAGGGTGTAATCTCAGGTGTTACAGAATGGGGCGTGTATGTCGAATTGGTCGATAACAAATGTGAAGGAATGATCCGAATTGGCGATTTTAAAAACGACTACTACATTTTTGACGAAGAAAATTATCAGATCATAGGTTCCCGAAAAGGAAAAAAATACCAACTTGGAGACAGAGTGCGCGTAAAAGTGAAGAAAGCAGATTTGCAACGAAAACAAATCGATTTTTCACTTATTGAGTAAATTTTTTAGTTACTTTCGCCAAAAATTATAAATTCATGGACTCTAAAAAGCTTGAACTTGCTACTCTAATCACAGGATCTATAGCTATTTTATTAGCAATTTATTTTGGTTTTATAGCTGCATCAGCTCTCTCTTCCTCTAAAATTATTAATTACATTTTTGCCTTAGCATTTTTTGTCTTTATTGCATACAATTACATCAAATCAACCGAATATGAGAAGATAAAAAAACAACTCATTGATGAAATATCAGAATTAAACAATCGAATCGAATCATTGACAGCCGATCTTAATAAAAAAACTGCAGAAATCGAAAATTTAAACGCCGATCTTTCAGACAGAGATAAGAAAATCGCTGAAGTAGAAAACGAAAACAAAAAATTACAACAAAAAGTAGAAAATTTAGAAGAAAAAATTCAAGAGCTCAGCAAAAGAATTGATAATCCCACCGTGTAGTGGTAGAGCTAATCATAGCCGCAGTAATCTTGGGGATCACCTTGAGTTTTATGGTGGGTCCTGTTTTTGTTTTATTGATTGAAACGAGTATTTACAGTGGTGCAGCTAAAGCACTCGCTTTTAATTCTGGTGTATTGCTTTCTGACATATTTCTAATTGCCCTTGCTTCATATGGAAGCGAGCAACTGCTAAGCGATATTACTGGTAATAACTACATCTATGTAGCTGGGGGAGCAATTATATTTTTTTATGCAGTATTATCTTTTCTAAAAAAAAGAAAAATCGCTGTTCAAAAAATAGAAATACAGAGCAGTTATTCGAAAAATATTCTAAAGGGTTTTTTAATAAACTTTATGAATGTTGGAGTTTTAGCATATTGGATGACCAGTATCGTACTTGTAGGCAACAGATATGACTATCAATCTGAAAAAATGCTGATGTATTTTTCTGTCACTTTAGGTACATATTTTAGTGTAGATTTAATAAAAATTATATTTGCCCGAAAGATGAGAAAATACCTCGATCATTCCCACATGAAAAAGCTAAATACCATAGTGAGCATCGTCTTGGGTATCTTTGGTATCTCTCTTATTCTAAAGGGCTTACTCCTCAAATAAGCCAATAGATCCCCCCACCCAAGTTTTGTTTTTATTGTATTTCACGCCGATCATCTCGCCCTTACTTAGACGCATAAGGTTGATCATCGGTTTTGGTTTTTCCTCCTCATCAGGCCAAACGTAGAGAATGCGAAATTCAGCTTTTGACTTTTGAACATCACTCGGATCAGCAATGATTTCAGCATAAGTCACTTTTTCCTGGAGCACATAGTTGTCTTTCTGATGATCAGGTATGGACACAATGTCTTCAGGTGTTACGTTAAATATTACTCCACTGCCTGAGAAGCTAAATAGCGGTTTCAAAACAAAGGCCTCTAAGTTTGAGGGAATTTCTTTTACTTCAGATAACTTAATGCATTTAGGAGAAAATTTGGAATCAATATGTGGCAACAGAAGTTTAGAAATCTTAAAAAACCAATTCGGATGCGTGATCCATTCTACATCGTACTCTTTAGTAAAGTCGAGTGAATATTTCAGATCTTTTCTTTGATCTAATTCATCGAAAATAATGCGGTTATATATACGCTTTATCTCTATTTCTTTGCCATTTTTTTCATAATAGAGTTTGTTGCCTTTTACAAGGATTTTCGAAAGACATATATACTCTATTCCAAGTACTTTTTTTGTAACAATAAAATCAATAGCAGTATTTTGTTTTTCAGGTTCTATTTCGAGTAAAATGACATTTTCAGGTGCAGAATCTCCAAGAATAATTTGTTTTAAAGTGTCGTAATATTCAACTTCACCTGCCTTACAAAAAAAAGGAGTCAGATGACGAGGTAGATCGTAATGCTCCAAATAGTGGTGATAGAGCCATGGCTGGTAGTAAAATAAGGAAGGAAAACCCTGTAGCTCAATGAGTTTAGGAATAATTTCTCCTTCCTGAGAAAGAGTAATACCAAAATCGATGGCTATAAAGTGAGGGCGTTTTTCATTGCCGGGCACAATCTTATTTTCAGGAATAATTCCTTCTGCTATTTTATTCAAATCAAGAGATAGGACTTGATGGAGTATTTCTTCAGCTGCCGTCAGAAAGATTTCTTTTTCTTTCTTCGAAAAAAAAACGGGTGATTCCGCTACTCTGAAGGGGATAGAATAATCAAATTCTTTGTTAAGCTTTTGCAAAAATTTTTGATAGGAAGCTTCTGAAAATTTTTCATTAAATGCTTGTCTATATTTGAGGTACATGGGCAGAAGAATTTTTTTCTTTTATTTGATGTGCTTCATTCAGAAAATTCATTAACACTGTATTGCGAGTAAGAAGAATTTTATCAGAGTCATTTATGCTCTTTAGCATATCATAGTACTTATCTTCTCCATACGTGTCGATAATGAATTTTTTCTTTTCCGGATTGTGAAGGTAGTTCAGCATACCTTCTACATTAGCTTCCGGATGAAATTGAGTGCCAAAGATGTATTCATCGAAGCGCATGCACATTACAGCGCGCTCCAGTTTCACATGAGGTCGCAACTTTTCAATACAGAGTATCTTGCTGCCCATCAGATTGAGGGCCACCTCGTTGGGCTCTGTGATTTGGTAATCGCGGCTATCCACAGCCCAGAAAGGATCGGGCAACTGTACTAAGTAACGGTCCATTTTACCATCTGTAGTTTTGTGAATGGGAAATATTCCGAACGAGGTGGATTTGCGCTTTGACAATTTTCCAAGCCCGTAATGGCGTACAAAAATTTGAAAGCTGTGACAGATCAAAAACAACAACTTTGGTTGATCAGGATTTCTCCGGTTGTGTGCTCTAAGTTGTTCTATAAAGTCAAAATAGGCCTTTTCCCATTCGCTGCCCTCGCTGTCGATTGGGCTACCAGGGCCGCCTGTCGATATATAAGCATCGTAATTTAAGCCTGGTACTAGGGCCGATCCTCGTGTATCGTATTCTACAACGATTGGATGAAGGTTTCGCCGTTCACAGAATTCGGTAATAATGCTGTGAATGCCTTTTTTGCCCTGATTAGGTTCACCCAAATACATATCGAGTATCGCGACTCGAAAAATTGACTTCATTTAGCAAACTTTAAAGTGAAACGGGTCTTTTTCGGGTAGTGCGCTGCTCAATGCGCTTCTCATAATGAGCCCCCTGATAAATGCGCTGTACAAAAATTCCTGGAGTATGGATAAAGTTGGGATCTAGAGCACCAACCGGCACTAACTCCTCCACCTCAGCCACGGTTATTTTGCCAGCCATTGCCATAACATGGTTAAAATTTAAGGCTGTTCCCTTATAAATAAGATTACCCGCCGTATCACCTTTCCAAGCCTTTACAAAAGCAAAATCGGCCTCAAAGGCATATTCTAAAATATGTGGTTTACCGTTAAAAATTCTTACCTCTTTCCCTTCAGCTACTTCAGTGCCGTATCCGGCAGGAGTGTAAAAAGCAGGAATACCTGCCCCAGCTGCCCTACACCTCTCGGCTAAGGTGCCCTGCGGAATAAGCTCTACCTCCAGTTCACCGCTCAGCATTTGACGTTCGAACTCCTCATTTTCGCCCACATACGACGATATCATCTTTTTGATCTGTCTGGTCTTCAGAAGCAAGCCCAATCCAAAATCATCTACACCAGCATTGTTGCTAATACATGTGAGGTTTTTAATTCCAGCTCTCCGTATAGCGGCTATGCTGTTTTCCGGAATTCCGCACAACCCGAAACCACCAAACATTACCGTCATACCATCTTTTAGACCTTGTATGGCTTCGTCTGCGTCTTTTACCGTTTTGTTAATCATTTTTTAAATGAATTTATTTGGCAAAAGTAGAATTTAATTTGGAAGCATAAAACAAATCAACGGAGGTGACTTCATTGAATTTCTCCAATTTAAAATACTGATAATCAAATTTATACATACATTCTTTTCCTCTTTTGAAGAATTGTTCTCAGTTTTCAAAATTTAGCTCATCTGTATTGAGAAAGATAGAATTCAGAATTCCTATCTCTTAAAAATTCTAATACTTTTGAGCCGCTTTAAATAGCCTGACACCTATGGAAATCATTGCATCGTTAGTCACACTTACTGTTCTCGAAATCGTACTAGGCATTGATAATATAATCTTTATCAGTATTTTATCGTCGAAACTTCCTGTACATCAGCAGGCCAAAGCCAGAAGACTTGGGCTCACCCTTGCTATGGCCACTCGAATATTACTGCTACTGTCGCTGAGCTGGATGATGCGGCTTACTAAACCACTTTTCGAACTTCCATTTGATTTCATTCACCCAGAAACCAGAGAATTCTCAGGGCGTGACATAATTCTTTTGGCCGGTGGTCTTTTTCTCATTTACAAGAGCACCACCGAAATTCACCATAAACTCGAAGGTGGGTCTGATAGCCACACGACTTCGATTAAGGCCTTATCTTTTTCGTCGGTTATTGTTCAGATTTTATTGTTAGATATCGTTTTTTCGCTCGATAGTGTCATTACAGCTATCGGAATGGCCAATAAGGTATGGGTAATGGTAGCTGCTATCGTAATTGCTGTAGGTGTAATGATGATCTCTGCAGCGTCGATTAGCAATTTTGTCGAAAAGCATCCCACCATCAAAATTTTGGCACTTAGTTTCTTATTGCTGATAGGTGTCTCTCTACTCATGGAAAGTTTTGACCAAGGCATCCCAAAAGGTTACATCTATTTCGCAATGGCCTTTTCCGTATTTGTGGAAGTACTTAATCTTCGATTACTGAAAAAGCAGGTTCAGCAATAAACGTCAAGTAAACAAGCGAGTTATTCATAAATCTTCGCAAAGCGGTTGCCCTTGCTGTTGCGACCAGCGCGAAACATCCCTTCCGTATTGTAATCGTGATAAAGGTTACCCTTATCATCGATGGCGATCATACCTCCACTTCCGCCGAGATTTTTAATTTCTTCTAAAGTGCTTCGTATGGCTTTCGAAGCTTTCTGCCTTCCAAAACGCATTCGAGCAGCTACCTGGTAAGCTGCTGAGGTGCGAATAAAGTACTCGCCATGCCCAGTACAACTAACAGCAATTAAACCATTTTTGGCATATGTACCTGCACCTATGATGGGTGCATCGCCTATTCGGCCGAATTTTTTCATCAGCATTCCTCCCGTCGAAGTGCCTGCGGCAAGATTGCCATCTTTGTCGAGCGCTACGCATCCTACGGTGCCATATTTTTGGTTCTTGAGGGCTTCTTCCCATCTCGCTCGCATATCGTCAGTAATGAAGTATGAATTAGGAACACTGTCAAGTCCGATTGAAAAGATAAATTTTTCAGCACCTGCACCCGATAGCATTACGTGTTGGGTTTTGTCTTTTACCGCCTGGGCAGCCAATATCGGATTTTTAACATGCCTCAATCCACTCACTGCACCAGCTTTCTGATCATATCCCGTCATGATAGATGCATCTAATTCCGCTATACCTTCTTCGGTGAGTACAGCTCCTCTACCTGCATTAAACAAAGTATTATTTTCAAGCATCATCACTACGTGTATTACAACTTGCTCGGCCGATTCACCGCGCTGAAGCATCGAATACCCAGAATCTAAAGCTGCATTTAGTGCTGCTAAATACACGTTTACCTTTTCCGGATTATTTCTCAATGCCATGTAGCCAGCTCCGCCATGCAGTACGAGTCCAAAGTTTTGAATTTGACCGAAAAGATTTAAAAAGCTAAACAGCATGGCAGCATTAATGACATTTTTTAGCATAAAAGTATTTTTTTATTTTTGTACTAAAAAGCAAAACTATGGAGCAGGATAAAAATTTCAAATCGCTGAAAGAATTCTACCCATTTTACCTCACAGAGCATCAAAATCCCACCTGCAGATTATTACATTTTATTGGTACCGGATTGGTATTTATAAGCTTCTTTATGTTTTTATATACATTTAATTGGATCTATTTTGCCATTATCCCCGTATTAGGATATGGATTTGCATGGGTCGGACATTTCTTTTTTGAAAAAAATAAACCCGCCACTTTTAAATATCCAGGTTACAGTTTAGCATCTGATTTCATAATGTTTTTCGACATATTGACGGGAAAACAACCCATTAATCCCAAATAATATTTTCATTTGTATTTGACTAGAAGCACATAAGAAATCATGTCTGAAATACAGTTTACCAAGAAACTGCTGCGCTCTTACACCTTTTTTGCAGCAGTTTCAATAGCTATTTATACTCCTGTAATTTATTATTTGGGAATATATGAAGTAGCCTATCTAGCAGCATTGCTAGTGGTTCTTATGATTGTATCATATTTATTGACTTTTTACAATCAATTCAACTTATCTCGAATCATCTTTTTTGCCTCGATAGCTGGCGTAATTGTAGCATCTATTATAAGCAAAAAATACCTCAATGGAGTAAGTTTTTACATTTTTCCATTAATGGCATACACATTTGTGTTAACCTTTTCTCACGAAAAAGAATTTAGGCGATTAGTATCATTAATTGTATTTGTTGCTTTTCTCTTAATTATAGTTTTTTTGTCGTTTAAAGAGAATATTTTATTCACGTTAGAATACAAAATATTTTATCTTCTCAACTTTGTTTTAGCCTTTCTGCTTCTGAGTTATTTGCTCGGTATTATATCATATAAAAACATCAGAAGAGAAAAAGCGTTACAAGAAAATCAAGCCAATATTCAGACGATCATAGATACCATTCCACAGCTTGTAATTCAAGTAGATCGAGAGTATAGGATTAAATCATTAAACAACAGATTTGCCGCTATAGTCAAATCCCTATTTGATAAAAAAATTGCAGAAGGCGAAAGCATTTTAGAATTTACATTCGATACCGATACAGAGAGGGTAAAAAAAGCTATTGATTTGGCTTTCAATGGACAACAAACTATTGTAGAAAAAAGAATAAAGTTAAAAAACCACAATGACCTTTGGATTCAATTACATTACTTGCCTGTTACAGTACAAAATACTATTACCTCTGTTTTATTGATAGTTTCGGATCAAACAGAATATAAAAAACTGCTCATCAATGCTAACAAACTTGCTGATATTGTAGCGGAAAGTCCTATACCTATTTTTGAAATTAATACAAACGGACTCATTCTATATGCAAATTCAGAATGTGCAAATGAATTTGGATTAAATACAGGAAATTATGTTCCATCAAACTGGATGGATTTTATCATCACTGTATTTGATGATGAAGCATCGGAAACAGAAATAAAATTTAAGAATAAATTTTACCGTTTTATTGCAAAAAAAGATAAAGCAGGTGAAACACTCAGAATGTACGCTCTTGATATTACATTGATCAAGGAAAACAATTCATTGTTGGAGCAACAAAAATTGTTTTATGAAAGCCTTTTAGATGTAATACCCTCAGATGTAGTAGTGCTCGACAGTGATCTTAAGTATAGATTTGTTAATAAATATGCAATTAAAGACGATAGTAGAAGAAAATGGATAATAGGGAAATCAGATAAAGAGTATTTTGAACTTAGAAATTTTCCTCAGGAATTATACGAACAACGAAGAGAAAAATTGATGAAATCTATTGAAACCGGAAGGGAAATCGAGTGGACAGAAGAATTTACAATTAACGGAGAAAAAAAATACTTCCTCCGTAAAGTAAAACCATTCTATGAAGAAGGAAAAAATTCACTGTTATTACTAGGATATGGTACGGAAATAACTTCGCAAAAAATAGCAGAAAATGAAATAGAAAAACAAAAGAAACTATATCGTGAAATCTTAAACAATCTTCCGATTAGTGTCTTTCTTAAGAACCTTGAAGGCAAATATCTCTTCGGTAATACCCATACATTGAAATACATAGGTATAAGTGAAGATCAATTTGTAGGAAAAATCGATTACGATATTTATCCTTCGAATTTAGCAAGTGAATATCGAAAAACAGATATCGTAGCAATTGAACAAGGTGAGCATACCTTTGAAGAAAAACTCAATACCCCATGGGGAATTGAGTACATTTATGGAGGAAAAAAATTAATCCGCTTGGATGAAAAAGAAAGTTTAATTTTAGGATTCTCGATCGATGTAACTGATAAGATAAAATCCCAATTAGAACCAAAAAAACAAACTGAACTAATCGAGAAAATCCTTGATATAAGCCCGACGTTAATTTACATCAAGAGAGCAGACGGAAGTATCTACATGGCAAACAAAGCGACTGCGAAAATGTTTGGATACGATTCGCCAGATGTTATCATTAATAAAACTCCCGAAGATTTACATGTGAAAAAGGAAGAGTTAGCAATCTGGAAACTACATGATTTAAAAGTACTTGAATCGAATGAATTACATATTTTTGAAGAAACTTTTACTACTCCTGACAATCGTGTTTTATGGTATCTTACACACAAAATTCCTTTTAATATTGACGAAAATGAAAAATGCATCCTCGGAGTAGGTGTTGATATCACCCCTTTAAAAAATATTCAAGCCGATTTGCTTGAACTCAACAGAAAAGCTCGAGAAGCTGCCGACGCCAAAATGATGTTTCTCAGCAATATGAGTCATGAAATTCGTACACCCTTAAATGCTATTATAGGTTTCGGACAGCTATTGATGCAAGAAGAGCTTGACGACAAAGTACGAGAGTTTGCCAAGACTATCCTTTTTGCCGCTAAAAATTTACTGAGCCTAATAAACGACATTCTGGATTATTCGAAAATACAAGAAGGAAAATTTCCTGTAAATTTTGTTTCTTTCAATTTGAATAAGTTTATATCAAACATCGAATCTATTTTTAAATTAAAAGCTCGAGAGAAAAACATCTATTTCAAAATTGAAAAAGAATTTGATGAAAACATTATCATTCAATCGGATAGTACTATACTAAATCAAATTTTAAATAATCTTATATCCAACGCCATAAAGTTTACAAAAATTGGAGGAGTAAAAGTGATCATTTCAGTAAAAGATAAGAATTTAAACATAGAAGTTCATGATACAGGCATTGGCATTTCAGAAGATTTTAAAAACAAAATTTTCAATACTTTTGAACAAGAGAATTCTCAAATTAGCAGAGAGTTTGGCGGTACAGGTTTAGGGCTTGCTATTACAAAAAAATTCGTCGAACTACTAAGTGGAGAAATTTACTTTGAATCTACACAAGGAGTTGGAACTATTTTCTATGTAAAAATTCCGGTTAATGTCATAAAATTCAATGCAGAGGATCAGAGGAAAAATTCAATTGAAGAAGAGAGAAATCAGATTTTAGAATATTCAGAAAATCACAAAAATTACACCATCTTAATAGTAGAAGACAATATCGTAAATCAGCGATTACTTGTAAACATATTGGAGCGATTGGGATTCAATTACGATGTGGCAAACAATGGCTCTGAAGCTGTTATTAAAGTAAACCTGAAGAAATATGATTTGATTTTGATGGATTTACACACGCCGGAGGTGGATGGCTTCAGAGCAACTGAACTTATTCGGCTGAGTTCGGGAAATGCGACTTCGAGCAATGTGCCTATCATAGCTGTTACGGCCGATGTATTGCCTGAAACCTTAGAGCGCTGTGAAGCCATTGGCTTCAATTCATTTCTGAAAAAGCCTATGGAGTTCTATCAACTGTACGCCATTCTAAAAAAACTCGTTGAAGGCAACTTTTCCTAATAGTGAAAGAAATATTTTTGTCGCGATTTTTAAAGTGTTGAATGAAGCGAATAGCGGTTTTTGCCTCAGGGAGTGGTAGCAATGCTGAGAAGATTGCAAAGCATTTTACTGACAGTGAAATAGGTAGAGTTACTCTCGTCTGCACGAATAATAAAAAAGCCGGAGTAATTGACAGGATGAAAAAACTGGGAATTCCAGTTTACATTTTCACGCAAGAAGACCTCGAGAACGGAAACGTATTGTCTCGATTGCGCTCAGCAAAAATTGACTTTATTGCCCTTGCTGGTTTTTTAAAGAAAATTCCGTCAGATATTTTAAAAGCATATGAACGCAAGATAGTGAACATACACCCTGCATTGTTGCCTGACTACGGAGGTGAAGGCATGTACGGCATGCGTGTACACGAGGCCGTCGTAGAAAACGGCGAGGAAGAAACCGGCATCACGATTCACTACGTTAACGAAGAATACGACGACGGAGAGATTATTTTTCAAGCTACTGTAGATATTGATCCTGAAGATACACCAGAAGAAGTTGCCTATAAAGTGCAACAGCTTGAACACTCGCACTATCCGGGCGTAATTGAATCCTTACTGCAAGAGTTGGATGACTGATCGCTATCAGCCTGTCATTAAGATTTACACCGATGGCGCTTGCTCGGGTAACCCAGGTCCGGGTGCCTATGTGGCGATTTTGACCTTTAAGGACAAAGAAAAAATCCTTTCGCGACACTTTCGGCTTACCACCAACAATCGAATGGAACTCATGGCTGTAATCGATGCACTTAAAGCGATCAAAACTGAAGGTCGGCCGATTGAAATCTATTCTGACTCGAAGTATGTTGTGGATGCCGTTAACAAGCATTGGCTTACCAACTGGAAGCGCAATGGCTGGAAAAAGGTTAAAAATGTGGATCTTTGGCTAGAATTTGACAAAGTCTATCAAAAGTTTAAGCCTAAACTGTTTTGGGTTAAAGGCCACAACAATCATCACTACAACGAACTCTGCGACCGCATGGCGGTGGAAGCACTCTCTAAACCAAATCCGGAAACAGATGTTATGTTCGAAAAATCGTTAGAGAATTCCGGATTTTTATGATGCAACGCCTGTTTCTTTTCTTTTTGTTGCCGCTTCCGCTTTTATTTCATGCTCAATACACACCATCAGAAGTTGATTTTTGGCGAGTAAAAACCACTAGGCAAAACATGCTGATACTTGGTGGCTGGGCACTGGGCAACATTGGTTTGGGCATAGCCGGCATGAGTACTACTACCGGCAGCACCTACTACTTCCACCAGATGAATACTGCCTGGAATGTTGTAAATGTAGGAATTGCAACTGCCGGATATTTTTTTACAAAGCCGCAGATTAGCTCTACAACTGGCTCTGTGGCAAATTCCCTCATTGACCTTGAAAATTCTCTGATGCTCAATACAGGTCTCGACGTTGCTTATATCACTGCAGGCATTGCTTTAATCGAACTTTCGAGGAACACTGCCTACAGCTCGCCCGATAGATTTCGTGGCTTTGGATTATCTCTCATACTTCAGGGTGCATTTTTAGGTGTTTTTGATGTTTATCAATATGTTATTTTTCACAAAAAGCGAAAGGTTTTTATTGAAAGTCGATTCACTTCTTTACAAATCGAACCAATTTTTAACGGCTTGGCTATTCGATTTTAAATCACTCAGATACAGGAAGTTCAATTTTTACCTTGTGTTTTTTGATGAGCTTGCGCAAATTGATAAGTGCGTAGCGCATTCGACCCAAGGCTGTATTGATACTTACTGTTGTGAGTTCGGCTATTTCTTTAAAGCTCAAATCCTCATAAATACGCATTTCAAGCACCTGTCTCTGATCGGGTGGAAGCATAGAGATGAGCTTTTTTAGGTCGGCCTCGGTTTGTTCACAGATCACTTGCGACTCCCAACTGGGCACTGTGGCTTTAATGCGGGTAAAAATCGATTTCTGGTCTGCAGTCTCAGTTACAAAATTGGTTTTGCTTGTCTTCCGAAAATGGTCGATAATGTAGTTATGCGAGATGCGCAATACCCAATTTATAAATTTTCCCTCTTCGTTGTACCGGCCGAGCTTCAATGTATTTATAACCTTTATGAATACATCTTGGAAAATGTCGTCGGCCAAATCATCGTCTTTCACTTTCGACAAGATGTATTGGTACACTTTCTTCTGATGGCGCGAAAGAAGATGTGCAAATGCACCCTCATTACCAGAAAGATACAATTCTATGAGTTGCTGATCGGTAAGATTGTGGTAAGCCATAACTACTTCATTTAAAGTGATTTAAAACCTAATAATTAGTATTAGAAGTAGTTTTTTTCGATAGGCTTACAGATTTTTGAATTTGTTTTCACAAATATAAAAGAACTATTAAACAATTCTGCAAATAGGCTTATTATACTTTTGCTTTCATTTTTACGCAGAAACGAATGACCGATAAATACGTACGGGAGGGCAAGGAGTTCATTACCATTCGTGGGGCCCGTATGCACAATCTGAAAAATGTATCTGTATCTATTCCGAGATCTCGATTTGTGGTTATAACAGGTGTATCAGGCAGTGGAAAATCATCACTAGCTTTTGATACGCTATATGCTGAGGGGCATAGACGCTATGTAGAGAGCCTTTCGTCGTACGCCCGTCAATTTACAGGTAAGCTAAGCAAGCCCGATGTGGATTTTATATCGGGTCTAGCCCCGGCTATTGCCATACAACAAAAAGTGACGAGCAGAAACTCCCGAAGTACAGTAGGAACCAGTACAGAGATTTATGACTATTTAAAGCTGTTGTTTGCTCGAATCGGTAAGACATATTCGCCTATCAGCGGAAAACTGGTAAAACGCCATACCGTATCAGATGTAGTTGATTACGTGACCTCGCTCGAAGAAGGAATGCGATTTTTACTTGCCTTCACCTACCAACCCGGGGAAGGAAGAAGCATTGCTGACGCACTTAAAATTTTGAAACAACAGGGGTATGTACGACTATTCGACGAAGGGAATGTTATTAAAATTGACGATTATGAACCTAAAAAAGAAAACCTCATAAAAATAGTAGTGGATAGAGGTACAACAGGGCCTGCTGACGAAGAAGAGCTAAGCCGCTTAGCTGATTCGGTACAAACGGCTTTTTTCGAAGGTAGGGGAAGCTGTGAATTAATTTTTCCCGACCACCCGGAATATAACCAGGTATTTTCCAATCAGTTTTCAGAAGACGGAATCCAATTTGAAGAGCCAACGGTACACCTTTTTAGCTTCAATACGTCTTACGGTGCGTGCCCTACGTGTGAAGGCTGGGGCAGTGTAATCGGTATTGATGAAAGTCTGGTAATTCCGGATCAAAACCTATCGATCTTCGACGGATGTGTAGCCCCGTGGCGCACCGAAGGAATGCGCACCTGGCTGGCAGAGGTTATCAAAGGAGCGGAAAAAACCGGTCTTCCTATCCACAAACCTTACCGAATGCTTACTCCGGAGCAAAGAGACATGCTCTGGAAGGGGTCACGGTACTTCTCAGGAATTAATGACTTTTTTAAAGAGATTGAGTCTAATCTTCACAAAATTCAATACAGAGTTCTCCTTTCGCGCTACAGAGGGCGCACTACCTGCCCCGATTGCAAAGGAAGCAGACTTAGAAAAGAAGCTCACTATGTAAAAGTTCAGGGGTATTCTATTTCTCAACTAGCTGAAATGCAAGCCGATGAGCTTTTAAGGTTAATAAATTCTTGGACTTTTGAACCTCACGAAGCAAAAATCGCAGAAAGACTGTTGATAGAAATTACTTCAAGACTTCAGTATCTCTGCGATGTTGGCCTTGGATACTTAACATTAAATAGACGCAGCGACACTCTATCAGGTGGGGAGACGCAACGCATACAGCTGACTACCTCGCTTGGGAGTAGCTTGGTCGGATCTATGTACATACTCGACGAGCCCAGCATCGGGCTGCACAGCAGAGATACCGAAAGGCTGATCGGCATCTTAAAGCGCCTAAAAGCACTTGGTAACACCGTAATCGTAGTAGAGCACGACGAAGATGTGATGCTCGCCTCTGACTACCTGATCGATATGGGACCCGGAGCTGGAAGTTTTGGCGGTCAAGTAGTATTTGCCGGTGAACCCTCAGAATTGAAAAATGCAGACAGCCTCACGGCACAGTATCTGACCGGAAAATTGGAAATTGAAATCCCTAAAGTGCGTCGCAAGCCGCTTGATTTCATTGTCATTGAGGAAGCCTATCAAAACAATTTAAAATCTGTAACTGCTCGTTTGGCTGTAGGCTGCCTAAATGCGGTAACCGGTGTAAGCGGATCGGGAAAATCGACGCTCATCAACGAAATTCTTTATCCGGCTGTTTTGAGAGCCCTTGATCTTCCGGGCGAAAAGCCAGGTTTGCACAAAGCGGTTCACATCCCTAAAAAATTCATTAAAAAAGTAGAATTCGTCGATCAAAACCCCATCGGAAAATCTTCGCGCAGCAATCCGGTAACCTATATCAAGGCCTTTGACGGCATAAGAGAGCTTTTCGCCAATCAAAAGTTATCGATGATGCGAGGATATTCAGCACGGCATTTTTCGTTTAATGTGCCAGGCGGAAGGTGTGAGGCCTGTGAGGGTGAAGGAATTATTACTGTTGAAATGCAATTTATGGCTGATGTACACTTGGTGTGCGAAGAATGCAACGGGCAGCGCTACAAAAAGGATGTGCTCGAAGTTAAGGTTCAAGACAAGTCGATTTACGACGTGCTTGAAATGACCATCGACGATGCGTTTGACTTTTTCCGTTCTATTGGTGCAGACAGAATTGCCAATCAGCTAAAACCACTCATTGATGTAGGTCTGGGCTATGTAAAGCTGGGCCAGTCGGGCAGTACCCTAAGTGGTGGTGAAGCGCAGAGACTAAAATTGGCCACTTTTTTAGCACATGGAGGAAACAGCGAGCCCACGCTTTTTATCTTCGATGAGCCTACCACAGGGCTTCACTTTCACGATGTAAAAAAATTACTGGACGCTCTGAACGCCTTAATCGCTAAGGGCCACACCATTGTAGTCATTGAGCACCACCCCGACGTAATCAAATGCGCCGATTGGATTGTAGATCTCGGGCCTGAAGGAGGGACAGGAGGAGGTGAACTGCTGTTTGAAGGTACACCCGAAGAACTTCTGCAGTGCGAACGCTCATATACAGCGAAATATCTGGCCAAAAAGCTGATACCAGCAGGAGTTTAGTTCATACCTCATTGCTCGGTTTTACTCGTAAAGGTCACATGTACCTTTGTGCCTCATCACTAAACAGCCTTACTGGTGGTAACTTCTGTTTTTAGGTATTTTAAATATGGTTTTTACACGTTAACCTCGAAGTCAAAGCTAAGCGCGCTGATGCACACTCTGCGCCCACCAACGATGGAAAACACAGAGGCACCCAATCAAGCCACAGTGGAACGCGCTGTGCAGATGGCGGTGGATTGGCTTCTTAACAACCAGATGCAAGGAAAAGATGGCGGATTTGCAACCTATGACTTTGTCACCGGATGGACCTCTTCCTATCCTGAAACAACGGGATATATTGCCGAAACCCTCCTTAAATGGCCTCAACTCAGAAATAGCGAAAAGATAGTTATTTCGGCTCAGAAGGCACTCGATTGGCTTGTATCCATACAAAAACCATCAGGTGGCTGGGCCGGAGGCTACGTTAGTGAAAACAGGCCGGAAATCGTGTTTAACACCGGTCAGGTACTTCGTGGGCTACTTAAAGGGTACTTTTTTTTAAAAAAGACAGATTACCTCGATGCTGCTACAAGAGCGGCAGATTGGTTGGTGAAAATTCAGCACCCAGACGGATTCTGGGATAAACATGTGTATATGAATGCTGTACGAGTATATGATACTTATGTAGCTGCTCCTTTGTATGAATTGGGTGAATTAACCAACACAGCAAATTATAGGAAAGCAGCACTTAAAAATGCGATTTGGGTAGTTAAAAACAAGCAATTGCCAAATGGATGGCTTGTAGATGCAGACAATACCCTGAAGCACAACGACAAGCCAATTTTGCACACCATTGCTTACACACTGGACGGTCTTTTAGACGTAGCTATACAAAGTGGCAATGAAGAGATATTCCAAAGTGCAGTGTTGACAGCCTCTACTATCGCGCAAAAAGTAAAAGCTGAAAAAATACTGAAAGGTCGATACGATAAAAATTGGACAGGATACCGGAGCATCTGTAACACCGGTGTAGCACAGGTGGCTATTGTCTTTGCCAAACTTCATCAAAAAACTGGCGACACTCACTGGCAAGCTTCCTATAATTGTCTGATTAACTATCTGCTGCAACAACAACTGACACATCTGCGCAACCCTAGTTTAAAAGGGGCACTGACAGGTAGTACGCCGATTTGGGGACGCTATGAACCCTTTAGATTGCCAAACTGGGGAGTGAAGTATTTAATTGATGCCCTATTGTACAACAATTTAATAAACGGGTTAGAGCATGAGAGACCTGCTACGCGCACTTACCCCTGACTTTTTGCTTTCGATTTACAGAAAGTACAAAAAAGAAAAAGTACGTCAAACCCTTGCAAATAAGGCAAAAAAAGGAGATATAATCACAACAAAAGTGCTTATCGACCAGCTCAAAGCAATAGGCATAAAACAGGGAGACTCCGTATTGGTGCACAGTGCCATGAGCCGGCTGGGTTATTTAGAAAACGGACCTCGAACCCTGATAGATGCTCTGCTCGAAGTGATCGGCACGAATGGCAATATTTTGATGCCTACATCGCCAAACCCGGCACTTCAGCTCGATTATGTGCGCCAGCATCCGCACTTCGATGCACGCAACGATCCGTCGGCTATGGGTGCCATCACAGAGTACTTCAGAAAAATGCCCAATACCGTGCGCTCGCTTAGCCCCACGGAACCAGTAAGCGCATACGGACCGCTGTCTGTATGGCTTACCGAAGGCCACCGCGGCAGACCCACGCCCTACGACAGCTATTCGCCCTTTTATCGACTTACAGAGGTGGGCGGAAAAATCTTGTATGTGGGCGTCACCCTTGCTCAAGCAGGCACGAGCTTACACCTGCTGGAAGATGCAGTAGATGATTTTCCATATCCGGTGTATTATTCCCAAGAGTTTAACGTAAAAGTAACAGATTTAAAGGGAGACACCTACATACATCGAATTAAAGTTCACAATCCGGTTCAATCGGCCAAGAGACAATGCGATGCATTGATACCTATGTTTGTGGAAAAATCGGTAATGCAAAGAGTGCAATTGGGCGAAGCCCCCACCTTGCTGACAGATGCAGCAGGCATGTTTCGCGTAATGATGGAAGCATTTAAAACAAAAGGTATAACAATGTACACACCATATGGACGAGCCTAAAAAAAATCTCTTGCTTACCGGTGCCTCTGGCGGAATTGGTCGCGCAATCATCCCTGTATTGGCAGAGGCTGGGTACAAACTCTACCTGCAAGCAAATAGGCAAGCTGAAGCTTTAATGGAGTTTATAGACGAAAAAAAGATAGACGCTGTTGTAGTGCGCTTGTCGCTTCGCACGGCCGACGATGTACGAGCATTGCGAAAAAAAATCGCTGACCCGATACATGTGCTTGTGGCAAATGCGGGCATCAGTCGATCAGCACCAGCCCACAAGATGAAAGAACGCGATTGGCAAGAAACTTTGGATGTGAATTTGTCTGTTCCATTCTATTTGGCACAATCGTTCTTCTCTGATATGCGAGCGGCTGGTTTCGGCAGGGTGATTTTTGTATCGTCGGTCGTAGGCTCTACCATGGTGCGAGGCACTGCGGCTTATGCTGCCTCAAAGGCAGGCTTGATGGGCTTAGCGAGGGCATTGGCTGCTGATTGGGCTGCCTTTGGAATCACTGCAAATTGTATAGCCCCCGGCTACATGGATGCCGGAATGATCGAACAAATACCGGAAAATATCTTACCCTACTTTCGAGATAAGAGCGTGCAAGGCAGGCTTGGTCCGGCCGATGAGATCGGATATGCCATCGCCTACTTAGCTTCGGAAAAAAGCAGCTTCGTAACCGGACAAACACTGCACATTAACGGAGGAATTGTGTAAAGTCGAACAATAATCCTGGGCCAAGCCGGAGTGAGTTTGTCCTTTTTTATACTCGTTTCATTGAGCTTTTTTCGAATTAGACCCATTCAAAGCCGATAGGCTGAGGATAGCAGAATGGATTGCAACGTATAGCCACTGCTGATAAGCCGTAGCGAGGCTAATTGGCTCAGACGACTAATACTCTTGCTGCCATTTGTTGAAAGGCCCCAAAAGGCATACAGATTACCAAAAATAAAGGTGCTTTAAAGCTTTTAACACAGACAAACCAAAACATTATCATAAAGAAGGGATGGTTTAGACCTGTGGTGATGCTTCCAATTACAAGGCGAATATGAGTGGTGAGCCCGCCCCTTGGAGAAGGTGCTCAAAGCACATACCCGGGGAACAAGCTCTAAATAATAATGGTGTTAAAACCTTTTGCCTATAGGATATTCAAAAATGCTGAGTCAAGGGAATTGGCTATCTATCTTTACGCCGGTACACAGGTAGCTATGATATCGATACTGATACCGACCTACAACTACAATCCGACAACTACAGTACGCGAACTGCACAGCCAGTGTTTAGAGTTGGGCATCACCTTCGAAATATTGGTGGCTGACGACGACCCTGACTCTGAGATGACCTCAGCCTATGCTCAGCTGAACGAGCTGGAACATGTACACGCATCGATTAACCCCGTAAATCTGGGTAGAAGAGGCAATCGGGATTACCTGGCTTCGAAAGCTCGGTACGAATGGCTACTGTATTTAGACGAAGATGCAGTAATTACTCATCGGTCATTTGTAAAAAATTACATATCAAATCTGAGGCCTGGTGTGGTGATTTGTGGAGGGGTGGACTACTGTGCAACGCTACCAAAAACAGAGAAGAAGAAATTGCGCTATCGATATGGCCTGCGCAGCGAGGTAGTGGCTGCCGCTGACCGCAATTCTGCTCCCTACAGTTCGTTCATAACGTTTAACTTTTTAATTCCCAAAGAAATATACATCAAACTCCCAAAGCATACCGAAATCGTAGGCTATGGGCATGAGGACACAATGATGGGGTATGACTTGAAATACAACTTCGTGCCTGTTCTGCACATCGACAATGCCGCTTGCCACAGCCAAATCGACAGCAACAAAGTTTTTTTGGAGAAGACCAAAGAAGCCTTGCAAAATCTGTCGCGCATGATGGCATCGGGCAAGGTGGATGAGGAAGTGACCATGTACAAGGTATATGCGCGAGTGCGATCAACAGGGCTTCACGTGATTTTGAGGGTATTGTATTCGCTTTTCGGCAAAGAACTGGAGAGTCATATTTCGGATGGCCATCCCACGCTATGGATTTTTGACCTATATCGGCTAATGTACCTAAGCTACATACAGCCACAGATTACAACTCCCGGCGCATGGAGGTAAGGCCTGACTTTTCGGTGGTCATTGTTTCGTACAATGTATCTGCCTATCTGAAACTTTGTTTACACGCAGTTTTTAAGGCCATTGGTAAGCATACCGTAGAGGTCTGGGTGGTAGATAATGCCTCGACCGACGACTCCGTACAGATGGTGGCTGAGTGTTTTCCAGAGGTTAGACTTTTGGCAAACACAGAAAACGTCGGATTTTCAAAGGCCAATAACCAAGCGCTTCGATTGGCAAAGGGTCAATACTTGCTCTTGCTGAATCCGGATACGGTGGTGCCTGAAACAATTTTTGACACCTGTAAGCGTATCATGGAGGCACATCCAGAAGTGGGGGCTGCTGGAATTCGGATGCTCGACGGCGATGGTAGATACTTGCCCGAGAGTAAGCGAGGTATGCCTACACCTTGGGTTTCTCTAATTAAAATAAGCGGTATTTACAAGCTATTCCCTCGGTCGAAAGTATTTAATAAATATTATCTCGGGCATACCTCACCTCTTGAAAACCAGTATGTCGAAATTCTGGCAGGAGCCTTTATGCTGGTGCGTAGAGAAGTAGCTCAGCGCATTGGCTATTTACCAGAGGAATATTTTATGTATGGCGAAGATATAGATTTTTCATATCAATTACTTCAAAGTGGCTTTAAAAACTATTACATTGCAGAAGATAAAATTATCCATTTTAAGGGCGAAAGCACTAAAAAAGGCTCGCTCAATTATGTGTATATTTTTTATAAAGCAATGGCCATTTTTTCGGCTAAATATTTTGGAAAAGGAAATGCCTTTTTTTATCATGTTTTAATAAGTTTTGGAATAATACTTACAGCTTTTGGAGCTGCCTTAAAGCGCTTAATTCAAGCCATTGGAATTCCGTTCGTAGAACTATTTGCTTTTTATGCCGGATTTTGGTACATTCACGACTATTGGGAGAAGAATCACCGATTTATTTCCGGAGGAGAATATCCACCAGAATACGTTTATGGTATTTTACCGCTGTATTCGCTCGTATTAATGCTCAGTATTCACCTGTCAGGTGGGTATAAAAAAACTCAAAAACTTTCAGATGCTCTTAGAGGCTTAGGAATCGGTTTTTTGATCATAATTCTCTTTTACGGTTTGAGTCCTGAAAACTGGCGCTTTTCGCGTGCCATAATGGTCTTAGGTACTTTGTCAGCCTTGTTTTGGGTGCTTATTTTTAGAAATATTCTGAAATTTTTAAAAATCATTCAACCCGACCTCACAAAAAGAGATCAAGTAGCTTGGATTATTACAAACTCAGAACATGAGCTCGACATATGCTCTAAGCACTTCCGGAATACAGCTTATTTTAATGAAAAGGTACTAGAAACTTCGTTTGATTCTTATAAAATTTTATTATCGGCTTTCAGGCCTGATTACGTGCTCTTTGATTCAGAATCAATCTCTTTTTCGAAAGCTATTTCCTTGGCTGAGAGGCTTCAAGATACTTCCGTAAAAATGCTTTATAAAATTCCAAAAGAAGCTACATTTGTAGGTGATGAAGTAGTAATCAATCTTTCAGATAATATCATAAATAATGACCTTAATGATATCCCTCTACAAAAGCGATTTTTCGACTTTGTTTTTGTAGTTTTTATAGTTCCTGCATTTTTTCCCTTTTTGAAGAAAAAAATTACAATTAAGAGCAAGGACATCAAAGATATTTTAATGGGAAAATTACATTTAATAGGACATGGAGAAGCGCAAAAAAGCATTGTAAATTTATCAGATCACATTGTCAATTTAGGCATTTCAAATTACTCCTTCATTTCCACTGATTATTTTGCGCGATATTCACCTTTGAAGGATTTAAAAATCCTCAAAACGCTAAACCAAATTTACCAGAAAAATATTTTAGATTAAATTCTTGCCAAGTCCTTAAAACACGCTCGTGTCTTAATGTAGCATGAACTTTTGGATAACTTTGCAGCAATGTCGTTACGCGCCCGCATATCGAAATCGCTCAGAAATCGCTACCGTCTGGTAATCCTCAACGATGAAAACTTCGAGGAGCGCTTTTCCATCAAGCTCACGAAGCCCTTCGTTTTCACAGTAGTAGCGGGAGGCAGTTTGCTACTAGTGATTGCTACTACGTTTATTATCGCATTTACGCCTTTGCGAGAATACATTCCTGGATATTCGAGTACAGAGTTGAAGCGCCTTGCCATACAAAATGCTCGTCTTGCAGACTCACTACAGCAGCAGTTGGCTTACACCGATCAATATCTGAAAACAATTCGAGCGGTAATAAATGGCGAAATCGAGCTGAATAGGGACTCCGTAAACATTCGCCAACTGACTGAGGAAAACAAGAAAAAGATCGATCTGAGTATTGGCAAGCACGATAGCTTGCTTCGGTACGAAATTGAACAGGAGGAAATGTACAACCTCCAGCCCATTAGTAGAGAGCAATTTATAGCCGCTCTGCTATTGTTTAGGCCGGTAAAAGGAAGTGTCATTCAGGCTTTTGACTCTGAAAATAAACGCTATCACATCGAAATTGCCACAGGCAATGGGGAAGCGGTAAAATCGGTACTCGACGGCACAGTGATTTTCTCAGAATTTAACCCAACATGGAATCACATTGTAATCATTCAGCATGCCAACGATTTGATATCCGTGTATCGAAATCTTGCATTTCCACTGAAACGCAAGGGGCAAACTGTGCAAACGGGTGAAGTAATTTCATTTGTTGAAAGTTCTAAAGATGCAGATAGCCGACCCATTTTTGCCTTTGAATTGTGGCAAAAAGGCCAACCCATCAATCCTCAATTGTTCATTAACTTCTAACCCAGGCAAATGTCACTGAAATCAACACTTGCCCGACTTTATGCAGCCCATGTGGTGCGCTCTACCGAACGCTGGGCGTCCCACCCCCTGGAAGTTCAAATGCGCTGGCTTCATAAACTTGTTAATACAGCCAAACACACTCAATTCGGCAAAGACCACGACTTTACTAGCATCAAAAATTACGACGACTTCAAAAAGCGCGTACCCATCAACGACTACGAAGGGCTGAAGAACTATATTGAAAAAATAAAGGCCGGTCAATCAGATGTTTTATGGCCTGGCAAACCCCTTTATTTTGCCAAGACATCGGGTACAACATCAGGCACGAAGTACATCCCCATCAGTCGAGAATCTATGCCCTATCACATCGCTGGGGCGCGAAACATGCTCTTGCACTACATACACCGAAGCGGAAAGGTCGACTTTGTGGATGGCAAAATGATCTTCCTACAAGGTAGTCCAATATTATCAGATACTAATGGCATCAAAACCGGTCGTTTATCGGGCATTGTAGCCCACTATGTACCTGCCTATCTGCAGCGCAACCGCATGCCCTCGTGGGATACAAATTGCATCGAAGATTGGGAAGCCAAGGTAGAAGCCATCGTGCGCGAGACAGTAAAGGAAGATATGCGCCTCATTAGCGGCATACCCCCCTGGGTGCAGATGTATTTCGAGCGCCTGCTACACTACACTGGCAAAGCCACCGTAAGCGAAGTATTTCCAAATTTTTCACTCATGGTGATTGGCGGAGTGGCTTTTGAGCCATATCAAAAGATTTTTGATAAACTCATCGGCAAGACTATAGACACATTAGAGCTCTATCCAGCTTCCGAAGGATTCATTGCCTACCAGGATCAGCCTGACAATCGTGATCTTTTGCTTTTGCTCGACGGCGGAATATTCTTTGAATTCATTCCAGCTGACAAATTTTTTGAATCCAATCCTCCGAGATACCATATAGGCGAAGTAAAAACGGGAGTAAACTATGCTGTTATTCTAAATACCAACGCCGGACTGTGGGGCTACAACATAGGCGATACCATCGAGTTCACTTCGACCTCACCCTATCGCATACGCGTAACCGGTAGAATTAAGCACTTTATCTCGGCTTTTGGCGAGCACGTTATTGGTAGTGAAGTAGAATATGCTATAAATCAGGCTATTAAAGCACATGGTGGGCGCATTAACGAATTTACTGTGGCCCCGCAAGTTACCCCACCTGAAGGCGGACTTCCGTATCACGAGTGGTGGATTGAATTTGATGAAATGCCCGCTGACATGTCTGCATTCGCTCTTACACTTGACCAAGCCTTGCAAGACAAAAACGTGTACTACAAAGACCTCATCACTGGAAAAATCCTTCGCCCTGCAGTGATAAGAACACTTCCAAAAAACGCCTTTAACCAATACATGAAATCCATCGGCAAACTCGGAGGGCAGAATAAGCTACCTCGACTGTCGAACGATCGAAAAATAGCCGAACAGCTGGAAAAGTTTTTTTCGAATCAGCAGGTGGACTTGTAGTCGGCCCATAAATTTTACAATTTGCTCGAAGAAAATGGTATTTTTGTAGTATTTTAACTACATCAATTGTGGTTTAATCCTTTGAACGAGTGATTCATTACACTGTAATTACAAAAAAGTCAATAAAGAGTAAAGAATTTCAGAAGTTACAAAAGAAAGCTAATATTTTGTAAATCAAATATTTAAAAAAACAGATTAAAGAAATGCTTTATTTGCTTTGTAAAGCGAAACAAACATTCTACCTTTGCAACGAAGGTGAAAATCGAAGATGAATTCTCTGGAATTACTGGTTATTAAGCTGAAAAACAAAGCTTCAGAGGCATATAACCAATTAAATTACCTCAGAGATGAAAATTTTCGATTGAGAGCAGAGGTAGCTCGACTGAAGAAGCGCATTCAAGAATTACAAAGCGAAAATGCGCGGCTTCTAGAGCTCCAAAATTCCCTTCAAACAGATTTGGACCGAAGCGAACATTACCATTCTCTTCAGGCCAAATCAAAAATTAACGAATTAGTGCGGGAGATCGACAAATGCCTTGCACTGATAGAGCAATAAACTATGGACGTACAATCAGGAGAGTTCCTTAGAATAAAAGTACAAATTGCTGGGCGCTGGTATCCTCTCAAGATTAAGCGCTCAGATGAGCAGACTGTGCGCAATGCTGTAAAACTCATTGAAGACAGCTTGAGTGCACTCGAGCGTAGCTATGACGTGGCATCAAAGCAAGACCTGCTTGCCATGTGTGCCTTGCAGCTTGCCAACAAACTGCTTACTGCCGAGAAAAAACAGCAAGAAGAAGCTCAAAATCTCGAGTTTCAACTCTCTGAAATTTACTCCATGCTCGACTCAGGTGTGCAAGACATTCCGTCGGCCTAACGTTCTTTATATACCACATTGCCCGCACTGAAGAACTATGTGCTAAACTCAACAGAAAATCCGATAAGGAGCACAGCCTGGTGAGACTAAAGCAGGTCGCAACCTACCTGCTTAGTAGGTGAACCATTCAGGTTCCAGCGAAAGCTTGAAGCTACACCGGCATCCTAAACGTGTCTAACGGGGTTTAGACATCGCATTCAGTGCGGGTTTTTTTATTTTAAGTTATTTAAAGTTATGGAAATCGTAATTGCCCTATCCTCCCTTATCGCCGGTGTAGCAGCCGGATGGTTCATAAATAGCACAATTGCTAAAAAAAGATTACTCAAGAGAGGCTCTGCTATCATCCGCCAAGCTGAGCAAGAAGCTGAGGCCATTAAAAAAGAGAAAATTCTGCAGGCGAAAGAGAAATTTCTCGAACTGAAAGACCAACACGAAAAGGCTGTATCCCAGCGCGAGAAGAAAATACAGGAAACAGAACTAAAGACGCGTGAAAAAGAAGCCCGCGTAAATGCACAACTCGAAGAAGTCAATAGAAAAGAAAAGGAACTGGCCCGCAAACTGGAACAAATCGAGCGACAAACAGAAGCTCTGGAGCGCAAAAATCAGGAAGTAGAAAAACTGCGCCAGCAGCAAATCCACCAGCTGCAAGTCATCAGTGGGCTCACCGCCGAAGAGGCCAAAGCACAACTGATCGAAACGCTCAAAGACGAAGCTAAGAGCCAAGCGGCTGTTTACATTCAGAACACCTTAGAAGAGGCAAAAATGACCGCTGCCCAAGAGGCCCGCAAAGTAGTGATCAAAACCATCCAACGCATTGGCACTGAAGTAGCCATCGAAAATGCCGTATCGGTATTTAACATCGACAACGAAGAAGTAAAGGGCCGCATCATTGGTCGCGAAGGTCGGAACATTCGCGCCCTTGAGGCTGCCACTGGCGTAGAAATCATCGTAGATGATACTCCTGATGCCATCATCCTCTCCTGCTTCGACCCCATTAGACGAGAAATTGCCAGATTATCGCTGCACCGCCTGGTAACCGATGGTCGTATCCACCCAGCCCGCATCGAAGAAGTGGTGGCCAAGGTGACCAAACAAATAGAAGACGAAATCGCTGAAATAGGCAAGCGTACCGTAATCGACCTCGGTATTCACGGGTTGCATCCCGAACTGGTAAAAATCGTAGGCCGAATGAAGTACCGTTCGTCTTATGGTCAAAACTTACTACAACACTCACGCGAAGTGGCATACCTCTCAGCTGTAATGGCCGCTGAACTCGGTTTGAATCCTAAAATCGCCAAGCGCGCCGGTCTTCTGCACGACATCGGTAAGGTCCCCATGGAAGAAACCGATCTGCCGCACGCACTACTCGGCATGCAATGGGCAGAGAAATACGGCGAAAAACCCGATGTGTGCAACGCTATAGGTGCTCACCACGACGAAATAGAGATGACCTCTATTTATTCGCCCATCATTCAGGTGTGCGATGCTATTTCTGGTGCGCGACCCGGTGCACGTCGTCAGGTGATGGAGAGCTATCTACAGCGATTAAAAGACCTCGAAAATCTGGCAATGAGCTATGAAGGCGTCACAAAAGCCTATGCCATACAAGCCGGTAGAGAGTTGCGTGTAATGGTAGAAAGTGAAAAAATAAGTGATGCCCGCTCTCAAGAGCTCTCTTTCGAGCTTTCACAACGCATTCAAAACGAAATGACCTACCCTGGTCAAGTAAAAGTGACTGTAATTCGCGAAACAAGAGCTGTTAACATTGCTCGATAAGTCTATGCGACTGAGCTTTAGTCTTATTGCCGTTGGGATGCTGTTTGCATCCCAACTGTTCTGCCAGCATATTGTGGTCACTTCGCCAGATAAAGTCGAATTTTCTTTTGGCATCGATTCCTTCTTTTATGCGCGAAAGTGGACCACTGCCTCAGCCACTCCTGTCAAAAAAGATCAGACCACCTTTTTTGTGTTGCTGAAAAAAGACTCGGTTCTCCTACAAAAAAAGATTCCCTCCACGCCCGACAATCATCATTTTGTAATTGAAAAGGGAAAAAGCGGAGAATACACGCTATACTACCGCGGTATTTTAAATACCCTACCAGATTCTATTGAAATTTCTAAAGAAAAGACAAACGTCCATCTATCGAGTGTTCTAACCAATCGACCTGCTCTCGCTGCTCAAACTTCACCACCCTCACCTTCGCAAAACAGCGAAAGTTCACAACCTCAAAAAGCAGATACTGCCCAGCGACAAACGACTGAAATTTCTCCTCAAAATTTACATAGTAAACCTGACACTAGCGCCTTAGATAACCTACCAGCCGCTGATGAACCTCAGCCTTTTGATAAAACCGTAGAGGCAGTAAAAAAAGCAGAATTCGAATTTGAGCGTATGATGCTCATAAGAGAATATGTAGAAAAACGCAAAACAAATACCCAAGAACTCAAAGTATTAGCAAGACTGCTGACCTACGATTTGACCCGATTACAACTTTTAAGAGACTGCTATCCTAACACATTAGACAGAATAAACTATCGAGAACTCACTTCGGTATTCGATTTTGAAATCTCGAAACAATCTTTGTTAGAGTTTATCAACGAACATGAAAAATAAAAGATTTCTACTTATAGGGCTTTTTCTATTAATTACAGGCATCGTATTAGGCGCACTCGCTGCCCATGCTTTAAAAGCTCATTTGACTACTAACCAGCTTGAAAGTTTTAAAACTGGTGTTTTTTATCAACTGCTTCATGCCCTTTTGTTCATTTCCTTCGGATTGTACACAACTTCTGAAACTCAGAAGCCTAATATCGCATTAGGACTGTACCTCGCTCTTGTTGGTGTTCTGTTGTTTTCCTTGTCAATTTATTTTTTAAATCTTCAAAATCTCATAGGTATTTCCCTTCGATGGTTGGGGCCGGTCACACCAGTAGGTGGCGTATTGATGATCATTGGCTGGTCGGCAGTTTTCCTGAAGTTTTTTAAGATAAATTAAAATCTGAATGGCTATTTCTCATCTTCACGGCTAAGTTTCGAGCTTTGTTCAGTGTATTTTTACGCTCTTACTACCCTATACCTCTTGACACATGAAACAACTGCAGCTAAGTCTGCTATTTATTGCTATACAGCTGATCAGCTGTGATCATAAAATTCAAAAAACACAAGTAATGAATCCAATCACAGATCCACACTCTTTTTCCGATCTCTCGGGCACAAGGCTTACCCACCTCGATTGGAATGCAGAAATCGATTTCACCCATCGCAAAATAAAAGCCACAGCCACTTGGACGCTTGAATACCAGAAGGACACGCTTATTTTAGATGAAAACGGGCTGCGAATTCTCTCTGTAAAAGACCAAGACGGACATCTGCTGCCCTTCGAAGAGCACGAAGTGGATAGCATACGAGGTGGATGGATAAAAATAGTGCTCCATCCGAACGTCCAAAAAATAGCCATCGAATACGAAACGATGGAACATCCTGCCGCCTTGCAATGGCTAGAAGTGAACCAAACACTTGGCAAGCGCTATCCTATTCTCTTTACTCAGAGCCAGGCAATACTGGCGCGTTCGTGGCTTCCTTGTATGGATTCGCCCTCAATCCGTTTCACCTACAGCGCCCGGGTGAAAGTACCGCAAGGAATGCTTGCCCTGATGAGCGCTGAAAATCCAAAAGAAAAATCACCCGATGGGGTTTACACCTTCTCGATGAAGCAGCCGATTCCCTCCTATCTGATGGCGTTGGCTGTGGGTGATTTCGAATTCAGAGCCATAAGTGATCGCAGCGGCATATATGCCGAGCCAGAGTTAATCGATGCTGCCCAAAATGAATTTAGTGATGTAGAAAAAATGATCAGCGCTGCCGAAACGCTTTATGGCGCTTATTTATGGGATAGGTACGACCTACTTGTCTTACCTCCCTCATTTCCCTTCGGCGGTATGGAAAACCCAAGACTCACTTTCGTAACTCCTACCGTAATAGCCGGCGATAAATCCTTGGTATCGCTTATAGCCCATGAGCTTGCACACTCCTGGTCGGGCAATCTCGTAACCAATGCGACATGGAACGACTTCTGGCTTAACGAGGGATTTACCGTCTATTTTGAATTGCGAATCATGGAGCAACTCTACGGGGTAGAATATGCGGAAATGCTTGCCCAACTTTCATACAACGAGTTGTTGGAGGCTATTAATACCCTACCACCAGATGAAACTACTTTAAAGGCAAAACTCGATGGAAAAAATCCGGATGATGCTGTAGGCCCTATTGCCTATGAAAAGGGTTATTTCTTTTTGCGCACTGTTGAGAAAAAAGTAGGAAGAAAATTTTTTGACGAGTTTTTAAAAAAATACTTTGATGAACATAAATTCAAAAGCATTACCACAGAAGATTTTTTAGAATATCTAAAATCGAATCTTTTAAAGAAAAAAGAATGGGAAGAAATCAATGTAGAATCTTGGGTATATGAACCAGGATTACCGTCAACTATCGTAAAACCGAATTCTACCAAATTTTCGGCGATAGAAAGTACCGTTGTATCATTTCTAAAAACTAAAGTTGTACCAATCACTAGCCGATGGACTGCTTTAGAATATATTTATTTCTTGCAAAATCTCAAGGGCAAAATAGATGAAGAATTATGCAAAAAATTAGACAATCACTTTCGCTTTACGCATTCAAAAAATTCTGAAATACTAGCCATATGGTTTTTGCTTTGTATTGAAACCAATTACAGGCAAGCCTGGGATGCAATGAAACAATTTACCGTACAAACGGGAAGAAGAAAATTTGTCATACCTATCTATAGAGAATTAATAAAGAATAACCAAATTCAGTTGGCAAAATCCATCTTTCAAGAAGCAGCTAAAAACTACCATCCGATTACGTATAAGAGCGTAGCACAGCTTTTTGAAAATACACTATAAAGTGGCGAGACTTCTCTATCTATTTATTGGTTTAATAGCATACCTTTCGTCTATTGCCCAGACGCATAACCAAGTAGATGAAGAACCAGCCAATAAAGTATTATTTCGTACACTAAACAATGCCAATGAATTTGATAAAAAAATATCAAAAATAGATCTTCATTTTACAAAATCATCAGAGATATTTATTGACAATTATCCATCGAAAATTCCATTTTTAGGTGGAGTTCTATTGCCTAATATCTCTGATACAGGATTGGTGTATGTTCGATTGGCCGAAGGTATTATAAAACACGACAAATCTCTTCATAGAGAATTTATTTACAAACTTTCGGAATACGGAAAGGTGCATGATTATCCAATAATATCGGTTTCACAATACTTATTAAATCCTTATGACAGGTATGTTCAAATTCCCACTATTGAAGCCAACTTTTATTTACTTCCCTTTCAATGGAAGAATTTTAGAAGTTACCAATATTCGTTTGAAGGGAAAATAAAAAGTGATTCGGGTATTTTTTACCAATACTTTTTCTATCCAAAAAACCGATTTGGAAGTTTTTTTTCGGGCACTGTATTAATTGACTCTGCTACCAGTCAAATTGCAAAACTTCAATTAAAAGCGGAAAGCAATAACAAGCTAAATTTAGCAGATAGCCTGCTGATTGAAATTCATTGTAAAAAGATTAAAGACATCTATTTTCCTTTTTATTATTTATATACCTTTCACTACAGCATACAGCAGTATACAGGTCGACACGTCATACAAGTGTATGCTGAAAAGTTAGCAGAGCATTTCGAACACAAATTTCAAAAATTCACAAAAATTGAAATACAAGATACGGCTGATTTTTTAGAAATTGAATTGACTCCAAAGCAAAGAATAATACGCGAGGAAGATATTACATATTATCTCAAAAAAGAACAGGGTTTTATTCAGGATTCCTTATTTAAATATGCAGTAAAACATCCATTTAAAACCATTCTAACTTCAGGATTAAATCTTCCAATACGTGGAGGTAAGAATTTAGTATTAGTTCAACCCTTTTGGCGAGGTTTTGGCTTTAATGCAGTAGAATCTTTTTACATGCGATTAGGTGCAAGTATTTCGAGCACAGATTTAAGCAAATTCACATATGGCGTTGAGGTACGGCCATCCATTACAATGGACTATCTGAGATGGAAACAATCTCTTGCCTGGAACTTCTTACATCAATACAACGGAAAGGGCGAAATCACTTTTGGAAATACCATATTTCAAATCAATGAAAACGATCCGATTTTGCCAATCATCAACTCTTTTTATTCACTTTTTTTGAATGAAAACTATGCCAGCTACTACGAAAAATCTTTTTTAAAGGGTGTTTTTAGTATATCGATTCAGTCATTTGATATCCGCCTTTTAGCTGAATATTCTCATCGATCATCGCTTAACAATGCCTTGGATCGCAGTCCCTTTTGGAAATCAGGTGCTTTTTTGCCAAATAACCCTGATCATCCACCGGCGATTACAGCAAATGGATTTGCAAATCACTATGGAATGACACTCGATGTGGACATTAGCTGGCAGCCGGGTCGATATTATTTAGATGTGAATAGACGCAAAACTCCTTTAAAATCAGAAAGTCCCACCTATTTTCTCAACTACCGAAAAGGGATAAAAGCGCTCAACTCGCAGGTTGATTTTGACCAAATTACTCTTGGTTTGCAGCTCAAAAGGCGAATATCCAGATATGGCGTGAGTACTTTAGATGTGCAATACGGGCGTTTTGTTCGCAAAAGCAATGTGCCTTTTGTTGATTTTAAACATTTTAACGGCATTCAAACACTCTTTTTGCAGCCCACCACTGACCGGTGGAGCGATATCAGACAGTTTCGTACGCTGAGGTATTACGATTTTAGCACGGATGAGTACTTTTTTGAGCTTCACTACATCCATCGATTTGGCGGAGCGTTGTTTAATAACTGGAAGAGCTTCAGCCGGCTGAATATTCACACCGTAGCCGGGCTTAACTTACTCTCCACCGAGACAGAAAATATCTATTTTGAGCCATTTTTAGGTTTCGAAAATCTTTTTAAAATCTTCAAAATTCAGTTGGCCTACGGAATGGAAAATTGGCAAAAAAGCCGAGTGACGTTGCGACTCGGCTTTAATTTCAATATTGGTATTTATAAGAAATACCGAAGAATATAAATATCGATCACTTGGGTTTCATTATTCAGCTGCTGCATCTGCGAGCATCTGGTCGATGAGATATTTGTACGGACCTTCTCTGCCAATAAGATTGGCTTTTTCGATCAGCGAGCGCGCTTGAGTCTCTTCTTCGTGTTGCTCTTGTACGTACCACTGGAGAAACTGCAAGGCGCCATAGTCGCCAGCAGCCGTTGCAGCGCTTACCAAGGCATTGACAGATTTTGTCACATTGAGTTCGTTGTGATAGAAAGCCTGTAAAACGTCGAAAATGCCTTCAATTTTTTGTTCTTGATTTTTAGACGGTTCGATCACTACCTTACCTTCTCGCTCGAGCAGGTAGTGCACGAGCTTGAGCATATGGCCACGCTCCTCGTCGCTTTGCTTAAAAAAGAATTTCGATGCCCCGTCGAAACCATTTGAAGCACACCAAACAGCGAGTTTTAAATAGTCAGTAGAGGCTGCATTTTCAACTGTAATTTGTTGATTGAACAGTTTTTCGAGTGATTCTACTATCATGGTTTTTCAATTTTAAGTTTAGTCAAATAAATATTTATCGCTACCGTCTGACAGACGACTGCTGCTTCGCACACCATTCGGCTCGATGTAGCGCTTCTGAACCGCTTCATCGGCCGATGGTTGCCTTATGAAAAGTACCCGGCCTGAGAAATGCAAGTCTTTACCGGCCATGGAGTGGTTAAAATCTACAACAATTGAATTTGGCAAAACCTCGGTAACTACACCCGTAAGTGGATTTTCAGAAGGGCTGAATTGAAACTGAACGTAATCGCCCTTTTCGTACACGCGGTTTGGGAAGTATTCTGTTTCAGGTAATTCACTTAAATTGATTTCCCGGATCAGATCGGGTTTTATACGCCCGTAGGCCTCATCAGTAGTGAGGGTAAAGGAGAAACGCTCACCTTCTCTGAGTCCTCGAAGATTGTTTTCGAATGCCGGCAACATCACACCAGCGCCGAAGTAGAATTTCAAAGGCCAATTTTCACTCATTATCTCGAGTAAAGGGCCTTGTGGACCGCCTTCTCTCAATTCGTAACTGATCTCTACGATGGTATTATCAGCAATGGTCTCAGGTCTTAGGCTGTTCATGCTCATAATTAGACAGTATTTTATTTAGATTATTTTCGTGATTTATAAAATGATAATTGTCGAGCTTAGTGAGCAGTTCCATAAGTTGTTCGATTTCACTGTCTTGTAATGGGCCTGCAATAATTTCGTTTAATGGATAGAGTATTTTGAAGGCTTCGAGTACCTTTTCGCGTCCGTAAGGCGTAAGACCGATGCGAAGCGCGCGTCGGTCGTCTGAGTCGTTTATTTCCATCACGATACCTTTTGTAACAAGCCTTTTAATGGTAGCCATGCCGGTAGGTATTTCAATTACCTCACGGCTGAGCAATTCAGATTTGCGTGGTGTTTTTCCGTGCAAAAGGCTCGCAGCCAGGCCAAATTCTTCAGGTGTCGAAAATTCAGTGTATTTGAGCAATTCTTTGTTGTAAAAGCGAGCATAACGGCACATCTTGGCGAGCAGGTAGCCAAGTGATGAAAGTTTACCGGCATTCGAATGGATGTAGCGCAAGTGGATATCGTCAGTTTCTGAAGCATTGATGTACCTACCGAAGGCAGATAGGTTTTTATCTGTTTGTGAAGCATCGTCCCAGAATGCATCGAGCTTTTCAAGCACCTCTTTTATTAGGTCATATTTGGTCATCACATTTTATAATTTTATAATAAACTCGCTCAAACATTATTTCAATTTAATAGTATTTACTACAATAAAACATTAAACATGAAAAAGTTCACCGTACTTGTTGCTCAAATATTATTTTTAAGTTTTTTACATGCACAAACGGGCGTTGTTCGGGGTACTGTGACCGATGCTATTACCAATGAACCTCTCCCTTTTACAAATGTGGTAATAAAAGGATTAAACAAAGGTTCAACGACTAATGAAAAAGGTCAATATGAAATTACGGGTGTGCCGGTTGGACTTTACAATATTGAGGCCTCGTACATCGGCTACTTGCCAAAAACCGAATTTGAAGTGCAAGTGAGCCAGGCGCGGCCGGCAATTGTAAACTTTAAACTCAGGGAGAACACTGCCCAGATCGGCGAGGTGACCGTAACTGCTCAAAACAGTTTCAACCGTTCGCAAGAGAGCCCTGTCTCGCTCAACACTATTGGAATCAATGAAATACAGCGCAATCCTGGGGCTAATCAAGACATCTCACGCGTTATTCAGTCGCTGCCAGGTGTAGCCAGCACTCCAAATTTTAGAAACGACATCATCATACGCGGTGGCGCACCTAATGAAAACCGTTTTTACCTCGACGGCATTGAGATTCCGTCTATCAATCACTTTGGTACCCAAGGCAGTAGCGGAGGGCCGGTAGGTCTCATTAACGTGCAAACCATTAGAGAGGTTGACTTTTACACAGGCGCCTTTCCGGTAGAAAGGAGCAACGCCCTTTCGTCGGTAATGGACATCAAGCTAAAAGAGGGGAACGAAGAGAAATTGAAATACGTCTTTCAAGTAGGTGCGTCTGAAGCAGGTCTTACCGTAGATGGACCTTTAACAAACAACACAACTTTCATTGCCTCAGCCCGCAGGTCGTATTTGCAATTTCTCTTTTCGCTGCTCGAGCTGCCCTTCTTGCCCACATACAACGACTTTCAGTTTAAAACTCGAACCAAGCTAAGCGACAAGAGTCAGTTGGTGCTTTTGGGTCTAGGTGCCTTAGACTACGCTCCACTGAATCCAAATGCCAACAGCACCGAAGAGCAACGCTACATCCTTGCCTATTTGCCTGTTTTCAACCAGTGGAATTACTCCATCGGTGCACGTTATACCTACTTTGGCAAAAATTCATTTACCAACGTGGTACTAAGTCGGTTTATGCTCAACAACGAATCGTTTAAATACCCCGATAACAATGAGAATATGCAAAAACTCTTGGATTACCAAAGCCGGGAGATTGAAAACAAACTTCGCATAGAAAACGTGGCTCGCGTGGGTAAGCTTAAAGTAACCACTGGCGGACTTTTGGAGCAAGTAAAATATTCCACATCTACTACTGATCGCCGATTTGCCAATGGATTTGTGCTTGATTACGCCTCCGATCTGGTGCGCTACAAGTATGGCGCATTTGCACAAGTATCGGGCACAGCGCTGAAGGGCAGACTCGACTACTCAGCAGGAGTTCGCGCCGAAGGCCTTAACTTCAACGACCACATGAGCAATCCGCTCAATCAGTTTTCACCCCGTGTATCCCTTGCCTACAACCTCACCGACCGCTGGGCACTGAATGCCAACTGGGGAATTTATTACCAACTGCCCCCCTTCCCTACCCTTGGTTTTCGGGACAATGCCGGCAACCTCGTTAATACTGCGGCCCGCTACATCCGTTCTGATCACTACATCACAGGTATTTCATGGTTTCCAAGCACTACAGCCAAAGTAGCTGTTGAAGGATTTTTAAAGCAGTATTTCAATTACCCCTTCCTTTTGCGCGACAGTGTATCGCTCGCCAATCTGGGCAGTGACTTTGGCGTAATCGGCAACGCGCCGGCAACATTCGACAATCAGGGCAGAGCATATGGAGTAGAATTGAGTTACCAACAGAAACTCTATAAAGGTTTCTTTGGCATACTGGCCATTACTGCAGTGCGCAGCGAGTTTCAAGACAAAAACGGCATATACCGTCCATCAGCTTGGGACAACCGCCTTATAGCCACTGCCACGTTCGGAAAGAAATTTGGCCGTAATTGGGAAATCGGCTTCCAATACCAATACTTGGGCGGGGCACCTTACACGCCAATCGATACCATCAAATCGGGATTTATTCCTAACTTTCAGAACAATTCCTTTGGATTTCTGGACTTTTCCCGCATCAATTCCGAGCGCGTTGAAGGTTTTCATCGCCTGAACGCACGAATCGACAAAAAATGGTTTTTTGCTCGTTACAACTTAAATGTTTACTTCGACATTCAGAATGCCCTTGGCTTAGCTCCACAGGGTGCTCCGCGATTTGATGCGGTGCGCGATGAAAATGGTCAACCCATCGTCAATCCCAACGACCCAACCCGCTATCTAACGCGTCTTATTCCTAACAGTGCTACAGGTCCTGCTTTGCCGTCGATTGGGTTGATTGTAGAATTCTAATAAAGACATCACATCATCCACATTGAGCGGGTTTAGCTTGTATATTTTAAAGCTATTCCCGCTTTTTTTATGTTCATTCTTACTTTAAAGAAAAAATAAAAAAATTTTATTTATATAAACAATACTTTATTGTAAAAATAATCTTATGTTTTAAAATTTTAATTTATTTTTGAATTCAATAATTTGGAGATAATTATGAAACAATTCAGCAGATTATCGCCAGTTTTTTTGACAATATTTCTACTCTTTACAAAACTTTATGGTCAAACTTATACATGGACCGGTACCCTGAACAATCAACTAAGTAATGCACAAAACTGGACTCCACCTCGACTTTCACCATCTAACAACGATATTCTCATTTTTGCTGTGTCATCTTCCATCGCTCTTGACAGCATTCCATCGCCATACACTACGGGGAAAATTCTTATAGAATCAGGAGCCCAAGTTTCATTTTCATCTACATCTTCCGTTACATTAATCATTCAGGGTTCTACAGGCGAAGATTTGAGTGTTTGTTCGACCTGTAATTTGACCTTCTCCGGGAGTCCAACTATTACACTTCAAATAGACGCAGGAGCTACTGCTGAAATCAGCGGTGAAATTGTTTTTACCGGTGGAGGGCATCGACTATTGCCGTCAATCAATAATCAAGCTCAAATAGTATTTAAGAATGGAAGCTCCTTTCGGGCAGCATCGGGATTTACTGGCAATGCATTTGGAACATCAAATTCAACGCTGAATTCGGTAATTTTTCAAAACGGGTCTAGGTACATTTACGAATCAGGAGGTAATCCCTTTGGAGTAAGTGCTCCTAATTCGATCGTTGTTTTCCAACCAGGTAGTAGATTCGTGCAGCGTACCGGAGCAGCGCCTGCAATGGCTAATAGAAATTATGCTGACTTTGAGGTAGATATTACAAGCTCAACTACATATTATGGATCTTCACCGGTAAGTATCGACTCCTTGATCATCACCAACGGTACTGTGAATTTTAATTTACAAGCGGATAATCAGGTCAAAGGAAATATATTCATACAAACAGGCGCCACTTTAAACTTCAATCCACCCTCGAACGCTACATTGCGTTTCACCGGCACTAGTCCACAGCAATTGAATGGTACTGGAAATCTAACCTTTAATAATAATGTACTTCTGAGTTTTGAAAATACTTCTGGCATCACTATTAATAAAAATATTGCTGCATATCGGATAGAAGCTTCAACAGCAGTACCAGTTACCATCAACACTGGTCAGAATTTATCTATTTATACTTCATTTGATTCACAAGGAAATTTGATAATTAACGGCACAATAACTTTAGAAGCCACTTCAGCAAGTGATTATGCTATGTTGAAGTGCACAGGTGCGATTTCGGGTATTGGTCAGGTGGTACAAAAACAGTTTCTCACCGAAGGTTGGAACATGTTGAGCCAATCCTTAACAGCATCAAGTGCTGCCTTTTTTGGATCAATTGGCACCGATGCCGGCCACCCAAACATCAAGAATTTTTACTCATGGAATGGTCAAAACTGGGTAAACATTCCTAACAATCTTGCAGCCATCACAGCTGGAACGGGTTATTTTGGATTTGTGGGGCAGTATGGAATATATTCATCTTCAGGTGTACGTTCGTTTACTGGATTGCCGCTTACCTCAGTGAGTGTGCCTACCTTAACCCATCAAACAGCTGACACTGTTGTAAACTTTACTCTCTCTAACAATCCAACGGACCGAACCGGTTGGAATCTGGTCGGCAATCCACTCACCTGTGCGCTCGACTTCAGCACATTAAACCGAACCAACGTGGCAAATGCCTTTTACATCTACGATCACAACGGCGGAAATCCTATCTACAGGTATTACAGCGGAGGCGGTATTAATGACCCTTATATAGCACCGATGCAAGCTTTCTGGATTAAAACCACAGCTCTACCGGCCAGCTTGCACTCCGGACCTATTACTATGACCAATGGAATAATACCCACAACTGCTCCTATTCGTTATAAACCTCTATCTACTGGTGTAGAGGACTACTTTATCTTACGTGCTTATCAAACTTCGGATTCTTCAAAATCAGACGTAGTTGTTCTTTCCATTCACCAAAATGCTACTGATGGATACGATGAAGAGTGGGATGCTTTAAAACTTAAAAACGGAGGAGCAAATCCAAATATGTATTGTGTTTCAGGTACAGCAGCATTAGCCGTAAATACATTTTCTTTACCCAACACAATAAATCAAAAAGATTTCGATATCTATTTCCAATCAAACTTGCATCTAACACAGTATTACATTACACATGACAATTCAAAACTCACCCATTCATATGACATTTACTTAATTGATAAAAAAACTGGAAATATTCACGACTTAAATGCTGGTCCCTATTACTTCACATTTGATACTGCCTACATCGATCGTTTTATTTTCAGAATTAGCCCTAAAGCACTTTCAAATAAAGAACAGATCGATTTTACGAAAAACCTTCAGGTCTTTTTCGAAAATCGCAAAATCAATGTATTATCAAAAGAAATTTCAGTTAATGCACGGATAAAAGTTATAAATGCTACAGGTCAAATTATTATGGATCATCAAATCTATTTAACTAAAAATGAAAAAACTACCGTAGAGCTAAATCCAACTATTGCTGCGGGAGTTTATTCTGTCATTTTTGAAGCATCTAATGGAAGAATTTTTAAAAAATTTATAATCTTGTAATGGGTTAAATTAAAATTGAAAAAGAAGAACGATAATAACTCAGCAAAATGAATGTTACTTGACACTTACTTTTTTGAAAAATTTTTCAAGTAGTATAGCATCGCTTGCCTGTCGTTTTCGAAAGTAAGCAGATTAATGGAACTTTCTGATACAGAAAGTGGTAACAGTTGAAGGATTTCGTTGTTTCTAATTTCAAACGATTGTTTAGGATATACTCTGTAATAGATTGGTATAACCGAAATTTCCGGATCGAAAACGGAGATTATCGGTTTTTCATACACATAGAATTGCTCAGCATCATACAGCTCCAGACCTAACTCTTCGCTTAGCTCGCGATGCAGAGCATCAAAAATACCTTCTCCCCACTGCATTCCACCACCTGGAAATTTAACCATTTCAACGCCTTTATAAAATTCTCTGGTAGCAAGGATATGATTGGCTGAATCTAAATCGATGATGGCATACACGCGAATGGAAAATCTCTTACCCATAAAACAAAAATAGCCGGCTGTTTGAAACAACCGGCTAAAATTAGGAACAAGATTTTGTTATCTCATGATGGTAATGGTACCGTTATACTTTTCTTGACCTACAATTAGGTCGTAGAAATACACCCCGTCAGGTACCGGTTCGCCTGTGTTTCTTCGTCGGCCATTCCAGCAGGCAGCGGGATTCGCATCATCGCAGTTCTGATAATTTGGCGATTCGAAGACTACGTCGCCCCAGCGATTGAATATTTTGATTTGTGCTGACGGATGCGTATTGAGTTTTAAGATAATAAAAATATCATTCACCCCGTCACCGTTTGGTGTAAATACATTAGGGATTGTGATTTCTTCTGGACCAGTAGGAGGTGGTGGAGGTGGTGGTGTAGTGTCTTGCGGACAAGTGTCAGGTTTTACTAAATAAATGGTTTTTCGATAGGTGTGCCCTGAAAAACAATTGTCGTATATAAAGACCTCTACGGAATCTTTTTCAGCCCAGGTTTTAGACTCCCATAAGGTGTCATTGGTCTGGTATACTACACCGCGGTACGTCCAGTCTATAAAGTAGGGTGGGATACCTCCGCTGTCAGGTGCTGCATTGAGTACGTATTCAAAAGGCAATTCGCAGTAAAATAGAGTATCAGGCAACTTGCTTACATAAATGGGTTCATTGTCTATGATATAAAATGTGCGCGTTACTCCGGCAGTAAAACATCCGCTATCTGCCGTAGTGATGATTACAGTTTCAACTCCTTCTTTTATAGAATCAGCAAATGGATAAACAATCAGACCTTTTGCTGTATTACCTGGCTCGAATCGTATAGTTCCGTCCAATGAATCGTAATCTACCCCATTGATAGCTGTACCTGAAACATTATAATAAATAAAAGTAGTATCTGATGCCGGAAACTGGCTTACAAAATTCATCAGACCATAGTTGCAACCTTCGATCAAGGTACTGTCGTTGGGTGCATTAGGGAATGGATTTGATGTTTGCAGTTCAGGCTCAATACCTTTAAAGCTACCGGCCTCAAGGAAAACGGCAGAATTCAAAGCTCCATCCGTAACGTCAGCTATTGCCATTTTTATGGTATAGGTCTGAGCGCAGTTCACTTTGGTTTCAGCCGTAAGCGGCACAGTGAATCCTGGCATATTCACCGTAGTCATGGCTGCATTGTTGACAAAGTAAATAGAATGAGCGACAAAGTTTGGATTGGCAGCCAGACACGGAGCAGGGTTACCTGCACTTGGTACCCCACTGTTTACTGTATTGATGGCCACAGGAATGTTAGTGCCAGGAATAAGCGCAATGTTAATCGAGTTATTTGAAAAAGGACCCGAGATTCCGGGGCCGCTTACAAAGAATCCGAAAACATCATTAAACAATGAGCAGGTAAATCCAGGGTATTCTCGCGATGCAAATACATAACGGAATTTGATTGAGTCACCCATCGGCACGAAATTGAAGGTGATGCGAACCAGGTTGTTAATTGAAGATGCAGGTAAACCCATTGATACCAAAAGAGCCTGTAAATCTGAGTCGCTTCCTCCTGCATTTCCTACCGGTGTGGCTGGTCCATTAGGAACCACGTGGTTAATACCACCAGTCGACATTACAACCCCGCTATCTAGACCAATATTAGAATTCACTCCATTGAAAAAACCAATACCTGAATTACCTACAGAGATAATATTGCTCACCTGTACTCCAGTACCTATAAGTACATTTTGAATCAGATTAGGTACAGGTGAGTACAATGGGGCTGCTTGGCTCACTGTGAGCTGGGCAAAAGTGGAGTGACTTAAAACTCCTGAAACTGCTAAAAAAAGTCCAAGAAGTTTTTTCATTTTGCTTTATCGAATTAGATGAATTGTGCCAGAGCGTTCTTCTTTTACGTCGTTTTTTAACGATATTAAAATCTTATACAAATATAGACCTTGAGGGGCGTCCTGACCTATATATTTTCCGTCCCAAGATTTGGTAATATCATCTGACTCAAAGACCATCTGCCCCCAGCGGTTGAATATCTGAATTTGATATCCTTCAATACCCTCAGCTATCACTTGAAACACGTCGTTTTTACCATCGCCGTTAGGCGTGAAGCTATTAGGAATGTAAATGAGAAAGTCTCTTTGAACATTAATGTTTCTACGTAAGGTGTCCTGGCAACCAAATTCATTAGAAACTACCAGTGTTATTGTGTAAGAGCCAGGTGCTGAATAAATGTGTTTCGGATTGGGAAGAATGGAAGTTTTTCCATCACCAAAGTCCCAAGAGTAGGAGGTGGCATTTTTACTGTTATTAAACATCTGTACCGCTAACTCTACAAAACTTATCTGCTCGGCTCTGAAGGCAGCTTCAGGCTCTGGATAGACATATACTATGGTGGAATCTACTTTAATATTACCACATGCATCAGTTACTGTGAAATAATAAACTGTTGTATCGCTGGGTTGCACCGTCATTCGGGTATCTTGTGGAAACCCACCTTGCCAGCCATAGGTAAAAGGAGGTTTATCTCCTGTGAAATTTGCTTCTATTTGAATTTTTTCACCCTGGCAAATGCCGTAGTCGAGTGTTTCAATATTAATTTGGTTATCCATATTGGCATATAGGGTCTTCGATAGCAAGAGTGTATCAGAGTAACAGGAATCAGTAACATAATAATATAAAGTCGTATCATGAAGTACAACAAAAAACCGGGACTTATTGGTGTCGTTGTCAAACCACCAACCAAAAGTACTTCCTTCACCACCAGTCATTAATACTTCCAACTGGATAGAATCACCTGGACAATACACCGTATCATAGCCGCTTTTGTTAAGAATTCCGGCGTTCATAGGCTTAGGATCGCGAATCCAAATACGTACGGTATCAAGTGGGTATTGGTAGCAAGGGCTCCACGCGTAATAGGTGTTGAATGACAAGAGACGGGGTTGTTGGGGTATTTTATTGTTGATAGGTGTTACCCAGAGAGTATCATACACCTTGCCAGCTGCTATTACAAATGAATCAGGAAGAGCCACATAATCGGTTCCTGCCACTGCAGTTCCGCCTGTGTTAAATTTTATGGTGAGGGGTATTTGTGTGTTAAAAGTACGCTTAAAAACGATTGGAAATGCCCCGCAACTCTCACTAATAGTGTCACCTTTGTTAAGATATCCCGGGCTGTTGCCTGTATGGTACATTTCCAGTTTTGGAACTTTAAAACTATTAGCTCGTAAAAACACGGCAGAATTTAGAGCATTGTCGCTTACGTTTGCGATGGCGAGTTTGATTCTGTAATAATTTCCACATTGTACAGATGCCACAGCCTTAAGTGGTTTGGTTGCGCCATTGTATGAAGTACCCGTAGGGGCATTATTGAAATAGATGCTATGAGCAACAAAGTTAGGGTTTGCAGCCAGGCATATCGATGCGCTGCCACCGCCAGTAGGCGCACCTCCGTTTAATGTGTTAATTGCTACCGGAATGTTTGTACCGGGTATTAAAGCAATGTTTTGTGTAGTAACCTGATTAGCCGGGGTGCCGTTGATTCCAGGACCTGTCAGAAAAAATCCGAATACATCATTGAAGGCCGTACATGTAAAGCTTTGATATTCTTTGGAGGCAAAAACATATTCAAATTCCAACGAATCTGCATAACTAATAAAATCAAATTCAATACGAGCAATGCTAAACAGACCACCAGAGATGCCCATCTGCTGTTGTAAGGCCTGTAGCTGAGCATCAGTCATCGGACCTCCGGGTCCAGTAGCATTACCCCCGACCAACGCATCTGTAGCTGGGGCAGTAACCATGATTATACCGGTATCGATTCCAATATTTGTATTTACACCATTAAAAGCACCAATCTGGTTAGTGTTTGGCCACTGAGGCTGCGGACCAAACCAAAAAACAATCATAGAGTCCTGGACGAAAATATTTTTAACCAGCCACATGCCATTCTGGTACTGGCCGGTATTGTTCACCACGAGCTGAGCGCTGATACTCAATAAAAAAGAACAAAAAACGGCCGTTAGAGTAGCTTTTTTTATCATTCAAACGAATGTTAAATCAATGAGTAAAAATACTCAATGATTGAAAAAAAGTAATCGACGCTTTTGAAAATATCAATATTTGTTCGTCGAACGTCCTTTAATATCACTTATGAATTATGATAGAGCATAAGACCGGATTGATTTACCAATATCGAAAGCCAAGTCTTAAAACGGCTAGGGGCGCCATTTTCATGGTTCATGGTTATGGCAGTCATGAGCTTGATTTATTTTCCTTTGCTGATGAGCTGCCGGGCGATGTACACATCTACTCCCTTAGAGCCCCTTATCGCCTTCTATGGGGCGGGTACTGCTGGTACAACATTGATTTTTCAGCAGATGGCCGAGTCATCGGTCAGAATCTGGAGGAAGCCCATACTTCGAAAGAACTTATCCACACCTTCATCCAAAACACCATGAAGGATACAGGCCTCCAGCCGGGCAATGCTATACTGATGGGCTTCAGCCAGGGAGCCATTCTCGGCTATGCGGTAGCCCTCACCTACCCCGAATCCCTGAGTGCCCTCGTAGCTATGAGCGGGTACATCAATAATCAGCTACTCCCCGAAAGTATGCCCTATGAACGACTGAAACACCTCGAAATCCTAATAACCCATGGCACTGAAGACCCCATTATACCCTTCGATTGGGCAAAAAGGAGTGCTGATTTTTTGGAAAGAAACAACTTATCACACAGATTTTATGGCTATCACGCTGGCCATGGTATTGATAGTCAATCATTTTTTGAAATAAAAAAATTTGTTAGTCAAAAAATTTCAAGCTTTTAAATTTTATTTAATTTTGTGATAACCTAATATAAACTTATCAAAAATGAAGAGAACTTTACTACTTTCAGCAATCATGGTTGTTACAGTTTCAGTAGCACAAAACAAAGTAATCCCTGAGACCATTGAATATCCACCCATTAAAGGTTTTGTGGATGCAGGTTTGTGGGGACCATATCAACAAACAGCATCTAAAGTTGCAAACCTCGGGATTTCCATCGGTGATGGAGGTAATGCGTATGGAATTATGTTCGACGCCAAAACCTATGTATGGGCGTTGCCTTCTTTAAACTCTGTCGGTATGGTTCATCGCTCAAATCCGGCAATCACTAACGACGTATCGACTGGATCACTTCGATATGGATATTCTACAAACAGAGGACTGACATGGAATATGAATCAAGGACCTCTGTGGAACCCAACGCCCTCCACAGAGGTAGCTCGTTATCCACAAGGTGTATTGTTTAATCCGACGGGAAATACCAACCCTGATAGTTTGTATGTGGCTTTTTACGCACCAGTACTTGATAACTCAAATTCGAGCTGGGGAGGAATCGTAGTTGGTAGTTCAAGAGTATCAGGAAACGCTAACTTGAACACTCAACGTTTCAGCTCATTTACATCTAGCCCCTCATTTGCTGTTCAAGTACCGAATGATTTTACAGCTGTAAATGCTACCCAGAAAGTATTCGGAATTGCAGAAAAACGAATAGGTACCGCATATGATGACACATTAATACTTACCGTAGGAACTTGGAACAACGCCACAAAATCATTTACTTGGACAAATCAATTCATCCATTGCCCAATGGGAGCTGATTCTTCAGGAGCCAAACAAATAGCAGACGTGAAAATTGCATTTGGCCCAAATGGTCAAGTGGGATATCTCGGTATTATTGGCTACTCACAAGATACTAATTTCGCCCCTGTAATGGCATTTCATCCGCTTTACATGAAAACAATTGACGGCGGACAAACTTGGACCGGTCCTTTCCCAATTAACTTACAAACTCTTCAATTTTCACATGGTTTGACTGGTAGCGTTCTCGCATCTATGCAAGCATATGGTGCCGCTAACAACTGGACCATAAATCACATTTCAACCGCTTTCAATATCGATGTAGCAGTAGATGCGAATAACAACCCGCACTTTGCGGTAAATATCAACCCTGCTGCTGTATCTACTATTACAAGTACAGGTGGATCAGGTAGTCCATTCTCCATTTATTCTGCTTTCAACTATGCCGTTGATATCTATTCACCCAATGGAGGTAATACTTGGTCAGCCATTTTCTTAGATACTCTGGATTTTTTTAGGGGTCTTTATGGATCTGGTGCTAACCTTGCAGAAGACAATAGAATTCAAATAGCCAGAACTGAAGATGGACAATACCTTGTAGTTACTTGGGGCGATACAGATTTTAACCTTTGGGGTAATCCAACTGGTGGCAATGTGTTCCCTGATGTGAAAGCAAGGGGCTTCAGAGTACAAGGCAATTCTATTACACTTTATCCCATTATTAACTTCATGGATCAAGCAGTTGACTTTAAAGGTGCTGGTCATCAACACTGTTTAAGCCACTTCTTAATTGACTCTACCAATTTGACTCAGCCAAGATTGAGAGTTCCTGTAGTAGTTCAAGAATATCAAAACGGGGACATCAGTAATGACTTGCTTCCAGTTATTTACAAGTATTTCAATTTCTCTTATCAATTGACTACGAGCAATACTAGCCAGAATGAATATGCAAATGCTCTTTCAAATGTGAGAATATTTCCTAACCCTACAAATGGAAATACAGCACTTACTGTGCTGTTTGAAAATGCTCATGCCGGAAACTACTCGCTCGAAATCTGCGATATCGCCGGTAAAATTGTAAAATCTCAATCTCTGGGCTTTGTGGGCGAAGGCAAGCAGCGTGTAGAAATTTTGACTTCTAATCTTGCTTCTGGTATTTACCTCGTAAACATCAGAGGCACTCACGGTGTAGCTTCGCAGAGACTTGTGGTGCGATAAATTAGTATAACTGATAAAACATGAAGCTGTCCTAAAAGAGGGCAGCTTTTTTTTATCAGTTTTTAAATGGTATTTAATGTTACAAAAAATGAATTAGACTTAAAGCAGGTTTTTGGTAGTGATATTTCAAAAAATTGATTTTTGAAGTG